>CBFGIV010000006.1:0-67920 GCA_965648915.1 Caldifarciminota bacterium
ATTTGAAGAGCATCCCGGGGATTGGCGCGGTCTTTGCCCCTTTAATCGCACTTGAGATCTGCGATATTAATCGTTTTAGTAGCCCCAAAAAATTATGGTCGTATGCCGGTTTAGTACCTACCACCTATGCTTCCGGAAGCAAAGTGTATCATGGGGGCCTGATTAAACATGCCAACAAATGGTTACGCTGGGCGTTTATCGAAGCTGCTCATTCCGCAATAAAATCTTCGTTTTACTTTGGGTCGTGTTACAATAATAAGCAGTCTACTAAAGGAAGTCAGGCGGCAATAATTGCCACCGCCCGCAAATTAGCTTGTGTCGTTTATTATGTCTTAAAAGAGAAACGAGTATATTGCGAATACTTTAGGTCCCGGCTGTCCTCTAAAAAAGCTAGCCTTTAGGGCTCAGGTCAAGAATAGGAAACCGGGACCCAATTTGGTTATAATGTGCTTTCAGCACCAAAAGAAGACTGGTACATATAAAGCACTCATATTAAAAAAGGAGTAAAACAATAGAAAATTAACTATTGATTATTTTTCAAAGAAGACTATTTTATAATAGTAAATTTCTTAATGAGATAGCAACTATCCTGCTTTATCTCAAAAAAGTATGTCCCGGCAGCAAAACCGGTGAGATCCACAACCTGGTTTGGTTGGTTCGAGATTGTTATCTCTTTAACTAATTTTCCGGTGATGTCAAAGACTCTTAATAAAGATCTATTAAATTTGCAATTCTTTAGGGTTAATCTGAGATTGCTACGGGTCGGATTGGGCCAGATCTCCAATCCTCTATCAGCCACTGATGGGGCTTTCTCTTTTTCTTCTATCCCGATCGCATCTTTCGCCAGTGCATAGATTTCCCAGTTATTATTCGAATAGTTCTGCCAGAGAATCCAGATCTTACTGGCTGGACCAGAGGCGATCGATGGATTTAAGTCAATTCCAGTATTCAAATCGACCGGCTCAGGCGTGGACCAGGTTAAATCGCGGCAATAAGAATAGTAAATATTCCAGTTGCCATCCCGATTTGTTGACCAGACGACCCAGGCATAACCACTGGCATCAGTAGCCATATTTGGGCTGAGGTCATTTAAGGGGTGGTTGGAAATGTTTATCGGATTTGACCAGCCCGTGCCTGTATAGTAACTACCGTAGATTTCACCATTACCATTATCATAAGACTGCCAGGTTACCCAGATCTTACCGGTTTGGGTAATCGAGGCAGCAGGGTTATAAGCCATTCGTTGATTAGCAGATATTGGTCCGGTCTCAATCCAGTTTGAACCATCGAACCAGCTGCCCCAGATCTCGGCCCTATCACTCAGGCGGCGATTGTAAAAGACCCAGAGCCGACCAGTATTATCGCAGATGATTTTGGGCAAGACCTCTTCAGAAGGATTTCTATTTACTGCTCGGGGTGGACTCCAGTTTGATCCAGAATAGTATGATACATAGATATTGGAATTGACATCCCGTTTTGTCTGCCAGGCGACCCAGGGCCGGTTGTTGCGATCCCGGGCCAACGATGGTTTCATATCTGATGTCGGATCAAGGGGATGGACCATTGTCCGGCCTGACCAGTTAGACCCATTCCAGTAACTATAAAACAGGTCATACTGATAATTACCGCCGATATTCTCCCAGCCTGCCCAGACCGCCAGCGGCCGATCCAGACTATCGAGTCCAATTGTCGGATTGTAATCCCAGTAGATAAACGGTCCGACCTCGATTCCACCTGACCAGCCCGTGGTCCGGTATGCAGAATAGATATCGCACCGCCCATTGGTGACTGAACGCCCGCTCTCCCAGCAGGTCCAGATTCTACCCGATGGTTCACTCACTACTGCAGGAAAGCCATCGCTCTCAGAATCGGGTGCAACCACCTCAGCCAAGGTGGGGATAAAACCCCATTGAGAATTAGAAACGAATCTTTCTGCCTGCTCCTTTGGTTTCAAGGTTGGATCACCGATGATGTTCAGGCCATAAAACCAGGCCCGGCTCGATTCACCATTTATGATGAACCAGGATTTAAAAGCATTACCAATACTCTGCCCCTGACTCAAGGGCGTATAAAAGTCGTCAAAATCAAGCATACCACCGGTCTTGGCACTGCCGATGGCAAGTAGTCCACAGGAGTCGTGGAAGATATACCAGCCGGCTGAATAGTTCTCTTCAACAAATCTTGTCCCCGAACAGGCAAAGAGGTTGAAGAAGTGGGCACGGGGCTCGAGCGTGAAGATTTCGTAGTTGAATACCGTTCCCCGATATTGACTGGTAGGATATTTGAAGGTATGGCCCCAGGGAGATGAGTGGGCACAGAGGTGGATCCATTCATAACCCTGTCTCAATTGATCACGGTAGCCTTGGGCTGTAGTCTGATATTGATTTTCGATAACAACGGTATTGGGATAGACGAGATTTAAATAACAGGCGCCCCAACCGTACCAGTCATCATCAACATAGGATAGACCCCTCTGGGGAAGTGAGAGTTGATGGGTTCGATATAGATGATTCTTCTGAAAATAACGCTTGTAGAGACGAATTTCGCTATCCCAGGTAAGATTACGGGCATAGATCCGGCCGAGCCAGATCTCAGGTGCGACATTACCACTGTGATTATCATAGATACTATCCAGATCATTGTCGATCCAGGTGCCGTTCAGGTCCGTAAAGTAGAGATCGATCGGAAACTCTTCCCAGGCACCCCAGCCGTTAATTTCGTACCACTCAACCGGCATCTCACCGATCAGGATTGCACCAACCAGACCACTGATACCGGCAAGATATGAACGGAGCCCCTGGGCAGAAAGTCCCCGGGCAGTATCGATCCTTACTTCATAGCCACAATTTAGCAGATCCTGTCGAAATTGATTTAATTCGTTTACCAGATCAGGATAGACCTTTGCATTTACGATGACCGCGACAAGATTCTGGGTATTTGCCTCTTTTTCCGCCTGGGCTGTTCCGACCGAAAAATTAGAAAGAAGAGATCGATCAATCTCTGTAAGCCATTGCTGATGAGTCTTGGGCTGACGGCCATAAGGATCGATCCACTGGGAAGGGACCAAGCCATCAAAATTAATCGAATGGTTTAATATCAAAAGAAAGATGAATTTGCTAATCATAAAACTCCTCCTTGTAAGGGAATAGGCTGAAGATTCCTCCAGTATGAATAAAGAGGATCTTCTTATAATTTTTTGCTTCATTGAGCATCCCGTAAAAAGCCTTGCCCGTATAGACTACATCTAAGATTATTCCAAATTTTGCAACTTTTTTAATGGTCTCGATCTCAGCCTTATAAGGGATCCCGTATCCTTTACCGATATAACCATCGATCAGATTAATATCACTCCTTCTTATCCTGACCGGAAAGTTATATCTTTTTATTGCCTTCTCAGTAATATCAAAAATTTTTTCCTCAAAGAACTGCACTGTATCACAGATGATGACCCCCAGCAAATCGGCTTTAACTCTGTAGAGTTTTTTGCCCAGTAGAAGTCCGGCATAGGTTCCACCCGACCCTACTGCCACATAGATTGCTTCAATCTTTTCTCTTTCAATAAATTCCCTCATTTCCGCCATACAGTCGACATAGCCTAAAAGTCCAACTTCGTTTGAAGCACCTTCTGGAATTATGTAAGGTCTATTTCCATTCCTGATTAAATCCTGAGCGATATTTTCCATTATATCATTGACCTCCTCGTATTCGACCCGGGTTATATACCGGATTTCAGAACCGAGGAGATAATCAAGCAGGAGATTGCCATCATAGGGTTTTATTGGCTCACCACGAAGAACCAGAAGCGGTGTCAAACCTAACAACCGACAGCAGACAGCAGTTGCCCGGCAGTGATTGGATTGAATACCGCCGCAGGTAATTATTGTATCAGCATTCTGCGCCCGGGCATCAGCCAGGGCGTATTCAAGTTTGCGCACCTTATTGCCGCTGGTAATAAGTCCGGTGAAATCATCGCGTTTGATAAAGATGGTCGCAGGGTGGGGAAAATCCTTTAATATCTCTATTGGTGTTGGTGTATGAGCAATATGAATCTTCTTTATTTTACTCATCGACACTATTTAACCCTAAATTCTGAGGATGTCAATGAAAATAAATTTACAGGATCAACTCAAAATACTTTGCGCCGGGGATAGGATTATAGCGATATGGAGGAATCTCGTTAAATCCCAGGGATCGATAGAGTGCAATGGCTTCGACCATCGATGGTAATGTATCGAGCCGCATCTTCCGGTAGCCAATCGCTTTTGCCTCAGCAATGGCCCTTTCTGTTAGAAGCCGACCAATCCCTCGACCGCGAAAATCAGACCGGACATATAATCTCTTCATTTCACAGACCTCATTGTTCAGAGGTCTCAAGGCAACACACCCTGCAATCTTTCTATCGGCGAAGGCCAAAAAGAGACAACCAGAGGGCGGCGTATAATCACCGGGTAATTCAGCCAGTTCCTGGTCAAAATTTTGAAAAAGGAGGTCGACGCCCAATCCCCGGGCATATTCGACAAATAACTCTTTAGCGATTTTTACAAGTTCTTCAGTATCCGCTCTGATAATTTCTACCATCCCATTTTACAATACCTGAAATTTTAAAACCTTCAAGTATTTTTTAAGAAACGAAGCACAGTCTTGATTTCGAAAGATTTTAGGCTATAATTTCTCTATGAAGATAATTCTTAGATTTATTTCTTTTTCCGATCGATTCTCAAAATACGACTATGAGCCGGCTGGGTAAGGTGATTGTTGCAATGAGTGGCGGTGTCGATTCATCAACCGCTGCCTGTATTCTGAAAGAAGAGGGGTATGAAGTTATCGGTATGACAATGCATATCTGGCCTTCAGAAATGACCGGTGGTGGTCGATGCTGTGCCCCCCGTGATGTTGCTGATGCACGCCAGGTTGCCGCAATGATGGGTTTCCCTTTTTACTTACTCGATTTTCGCGATGATTTTAAAAAATATGTTATCAATGACTTTATCGAAGAATATCGATCAGGCCGGACCCCCAACCCCTGCATAAGGTGTAATGAATTTCTTAAATTCGGGTTGCTTTTAAAAAAGGCGGACGAACTCAAAGCCGAATTTGTTGCCACCGGACATTATGCCCGTTTACAATATGATGAAGCGCGTGAGAGATTTATTCTTTTAAGAGGGAAGGAAGAGAAGAGGGAACAGTCCTATTTTTTATATTCCTTAAGGCAGGAGCAATTCAAACGGATAAAGTTCCCGGTGGGTGAATATACCAAGAGTGAAGTGCGCGATCTGGCAAGGGATTTTGGCCTCAGGGTGAGCGAAAAGAAAGGGAGTCAGGATTTATGTTTTATTGACGAAAAAGGATATGTAAGTTTTCTGAGAAATTATATCCCTCAGGCTTTTATCCCGGGACCGATTGTCAATCTTGAAGGCAAAATAATTGGTCGTCATAAAGGGATCGGCTATTATACAATTGGCCAGCGTAAGGGGCTGGGATTACCCGGGCCAAGGCCGCACTATGTGGTCGCAATCGAGCCCGAAGAGAATAAAGTTATTGTTGGCTATGAAGAGGATGTATATCAAAAAGGGTTGATTGCCGACCGAATAAATGTGATTGCCTATGAGACCCTGCCATCACCGATCGAAGTTACTGCCCGGATAAGGTATCAATCCAAACCGTCAAGGGCGCGAGTTGAATTGATCGACCGGGATAAAATCTCGGTCGATTTTGCTGAGGGGCAATGGGCAATAACTCCCGGGCAAGCGGTTGTCTTGTATCAGGGTGATCTGGTAGTGGGGGGTGGGATAATAAGAGGGGGTAAAAAGTAACCGGCGACTCAATATTTACCGGTAAATTACTCTTGACTTCTATTATTTTTATATTAAAATGGTACGGGAGGAAGGTATGGTTGATGATCTCAGGTTTACACTTTGTTTCATACTCTTTTTAATCTTAATATCACCTCTTAATAGCGCATCTGAATATACTCAGATTGATGACTTAAATCCGGTTTTCGAAGAGGTGAGTAGAGAATTTGATGTCCCGGTCAATATTCTTAAGGCAATCGGTTATATTGAATCGCACTGGCAGATGCGCGATGGTGCACCTTCGCGATTCTATAGTTATGGGATTATCGGTCTGAGAGAAAAAGGGCCAGGCGGTGAAGATAATGATGAGAATATTGGACTGGCGGCTCGACTTTTAGATGAGCCGGTTGAGAGATTAAAGAACGATGCCCGGACCAATATTCGGGCTGGAGCCGCCCTGCTTAAATATTATGCCCGGAAGGAGAAGATTTTACCCCGGCGACTCGAAGACTGGGCTCCGGCAATCAGAATGTTTGCACCAGCCCAGGCAGTTGCGGACAGATATACAATGGCGGTTTATAAGATTATCGCTGAAGGCCGGGATGAGGTTTTTGATAATGGAACGGTGATAAAAATTTCAAGCCAACCTGTTGATTTTCGTTTAGTCGATACAGGAACAACCATCGGATTAACCAGTCCGGATTATCCACCCGCTTTATGGGATCCGGCCCATTCCAATAATTATACAGTCTCAAATCGGCCCAGTTCATATCCGATCCAGTATTTTATAATACATACGATGCAGGGCACTTATCGTGGCTGTATCGCCTGGTTTAAAAACCCTTCAGCCGGTGTCAGCGCCCATTATGTGATGCAGTCTTCAGACGGTGAGATCACCCAGATGGTCCGCAATAAGGATATTGCCCACCATGCCGGGAACTGGTGGTATAATTGCCGGAGTTTAGGAACTGAACATGAGGGCTGGGTTGAGCAGTGGGGATGGTATACTGATACCCTCTATTCGGCCTCAGCCTATCTTGTCAGATATATGTGTGATCTTTACCATATCCCGATTTCAAGAACCTATATCATCGGCCATTCTGAGGTGCCCGGTTCCAGCCATACTGATCCCGGTCCATACTGGGATTGGCGCTTTTTTATGAACCTGGTGGCAGGTCGACCTCCGACCGATACACTGGTTGATGACTTCTGTCTCGGTTTCAGTAAAGGAGGCCCGATTGCCTACTGGCGATTTGATAGCACCGGTTATAACGGCCATATTTTCTACACCTATACGACTGCAGGGCGAGATACCAATTTTGCCATCTGGCGACCAAATTTAAGATTGAGTGGTAATTATGATCTCTGGACATTTATCCCGGCCCGGAGTGGTGATGCAGTTGCGATATATCGAATATATCACAGAAATGGTGTAACGCGCAGGAATATTGACCAGGCCGCAAATCGTAATCGCTGGGTTCTGCTCGGTAGTTATCAGTTCGATGCTGGATCAAACCACTATGTCTATCTTGGCGATAGCAGTTCCTCACCGGCCCGCACCCGGATAGGTTTTGACGCGATGGTCTGGCGATATACTGGTCCGGGAATTAATGATGTGGTGAACAGACCGACACTGGCGAAATTTGAATTGCTGGTCAGAGAAAACCCGGTAGGACCGATGCTGAATTTGAAATTTTCGATCCCATCGCCCGGAAGGGTCAGGTTGCGAATATATGATGAAACAGGAAGAACTATTGCCGAGCCAGTAAATGGCAGATATGAGAACGGAGAGATGAGCATAGCAATTCCGCCAAAAAAATTAGGTCTTAACCCGGGAGTCTATTTTGTCGAACTGATTTTTGAAGGTGCAGGGGAGAAACTGAGAGCGACGAGAAAGGTTGTCCGGCTTCAAAATTGAAATTGAGGAGGAGGTTGTGCCCAAAAAAGAAGTACGAGTATTGTTCTATCTTTTTTTGTTAATAATTATGACCCCGGGTCATACGCGGAAATGGCAGGTTGGGCCGGGCAGGCCCTATCAGAATCCGAGTGCGGTCGCTTCACTCGTTGGCAATGGTGATACTGTAGAGATTGATCCGGTTACTTATCGAGATGTCTGTATCTGGCGGGCAAACGATCTACTCTTAAAGGGGATCGGCGGTAAAGCCCGGCTTGATGCAACCGGGATGAGTATTGCTGAAGGCAAGGCGATCTGGGTGATCAAGGGAAAGAATAATACTGTTGAGATGATAGAATTTCTTGGTGCTGCCTGTCCGGATCAGAATGGTGCCGGGATAAGGATCGAAGGCTCAGGCCTGACTGTCCGGAACTGTTATTTCCATGACAATGAGAATGGCATCCTCAGTGGTGCTGATAGCACCAGTGATATATTAATCGAATATTCTGAGTTTGGCTATAATGGTTATGGTGATGGCTATTCCCATAATATCTATATCGGGCATATCAGGAGTTTTACCTTCCAGCACTCTTATTCCCACCACGCAAAGGTTGGGCATCTGGTGAAATCCCGGGCAAAGAATAATAGAATACTATATAATCGTCTGACCTGTGAATCGACCGGGACTTCTTCTTATGAGATTGACCTGCCCAACGGCGGATTGAGTTATATCATCGGTAACCTGATCCACCAGGGGCAAAATACATCGAACAGCACGGTTATCAGTTATGGACGAGAAGGAATTGCGTCTGGATACGATACGATTATTTATTTAGTGAATAATACAATGGTCAATAACCGAAGCTCGTTCGGTTCTTTTATTGCGCAGCAGTCCGGGACAAGGTCAATTTTATATAATAACATCTTTTACGGCGGAACGCGCATCACAAATGGTGGTTATCATCGAGGCAGCAATAACTGGTTGCCGGTTGGATATACCGGGGCTGACAGTCTGCGGCGGAGTGTTGTTGGTACTGACCCGAAACTTAAAGATCCAGCCAATTACGACTATCGACTCGATAGCAGTTCGGCCTGTATCGATTCCGGGATTGATCCGGGAATAGGTTTAAGACCCCAGTATCAATATGTTCATCCCTGTAATCGTGAGATACGGCCTTTACAGGGTAGTTATGATATCGGAGCCTATGAATATATCCGAGTTAGAATTGAGGAGAAGACGAATCATAACCGGAAGGGCGAGGAGATAGGGATCAGAGCAAATCCTAATCCATTTATCTCCTGGACGAAGATCCAGGGCTGCGGGGTGAAGCCGTTGACGGTTTATGATGTAAAAGGAGAGATGAGGAGAGTATATTATGGGGTTAAGGTTGGTGCTGATCTACCACCGGGTGTCTATTTTATAAAAGATAAGGTTGGTATGTTAAAGATAGTGAAGATTGACTAATTTAATATTTCTGATGAAAATCGTTAAGGGCGTAAATATTAAAAGTTGACTTCTGTGCAAATTTTATTGCTTCGATCTCAGCCCGGGCCGAGTTTAAGGCGGTAATAAAAGGTATGTTCAATTCAACGGCTAACCGGCGCATTGCATACCCATCTCTTTTGGCACTGTAGGTCATCGTCGGAGTATTAATGATGAGATGGATCTTCTTTCGACGCATCAGATCAAGGGCATTGGGTTTTTTATGTTCACTGATCCGGTACACGGTCTGGCAGGGGATGCCTTTCTTCTGTAAAAACTGAGCCGTTCCCCGGGTTGCGACAATCTTGAAGTTAAGCATCTGCAGTTCCCGGGCAATATCAGCGATTGCTTTTTTATCGTCGTCTCGAACTGTAATATAGACGGTTCCCTCTTTAGCAAATTTATTATCCGAAAGAATTGCTTTGTAATAAGCAGCCCCAAAGGTCTTGTCAATAGCCATTATCTCACCGGTAGATTTCATCTCCGGTCCTAAGAGAGGATCAACCCCGGGTAGTTTCAAAAACGGAAAGACCGGCGCCTTGATCGAGACGATGTCCAGAGCAATTGACCTTGGTAGACCGAGTTCTTTCAACTTATAACCCAGCATAATCTTTGTCGCCATTTTGGCCAGGGGTATACCAATCGTCTTTGAGACATAGGGGACAGTTCTTGAGGCCCGGGGATTGGCTTCGAGAACAAAGATCTTGTCTTTCTGAACTGCGAGCTGGATATTTATTAACCCTACGGTCCTCAGTGCCCGAGCAATCTTTCTGGTGATATCTCTAATCTTTTCTATCGTCTTTTCTTTTAGGGTAAATGGCGGCATCACACAGTAGGAGTCACCCGAATGGACGCCGGCCTGTTCGATATGCTCCATAATACCAGCGATAAAGACATTTCTTCCGTCACTGAGTGCATCGATGTCGACCTCGGTGGCATTGGCGATATACTTGTCGACCAGGACCGGATGTTCCCTTGAAACCCGGACCGCGGTCTCCATATATCTCTCAAGTTCGCTTTCTTCATAGATAATCTCCATTGCCCGGCCGCCCAATACATAACTGGGCCGGACCAGGACCGGATAGCCAATTTTGCGTGCAATCTTTTTCACTTCATCAAAATTAAAGCCAGCCGCAAATGGGGGCTGGAGGATTCCAAGCCGGCGCATCAGACTTGAAAATAACTTCCGGTCTTCGGCCAAGTTTATTGATGCCGGGCTGGTACCCAAAATTTTGACCGGTAGTTTCTCTTTTCTGATGGCCTCAGCCAAAGGGATTGCAAGATTGACCGAGGTCTGACCACCAAACTGGAGAATGACCCCAGAGGGTTTTTCATCGTAGATAACATTCAAAACATCCTCAAGGCTGAGCGGTTCAAAATAGAGACGGGTTGAAATATCGAAATCGGTTGAGACGGTTTCTGGATTGTTGTTCATCATAATCGCCTCGATACCTTCTTCTTTGAGGGCGAGGGCCGAATGGACACAGCAGTAGTCAAATTCGATTCCCTGACCGATTCGAATCGGCCCAGAACCGATGACCAGGACCTTTGGTTTTTTCCTTCGCTTTCTCTTCGGGATCGGCATTGACCAGTAGGTTGAGTAATAGTAGGGCGTATAGGCTTCAAATTCACCGGCGCAGGTATCAACGATGTTGAAATTGGGCTTGATGCCGAATCTCTTTCTAAGCATTCTTACTTCCTCAACTGCCTTTTTTGAAAGTAATGCTATATACTCATCGCCAAAACCGAGTTTCTTCGCTTCAGTCAATATCGCCGGAGTCAGTCCGGATTCTTTTATCTTCTCTTCGACCCGGATTATATTTTCTAATTTACTTATAAAGAATTGATCGATATGGGAGAGTTCTGCGACTTTTTCTCTTGAATACCCGCGTCTCAATGCCTCGGTCAGGGCGAAGATAAATTTATCGGTCGGTTCCTGCAATTCTTTTATCAGTTCATACTCTTTCCAGTTATCGGCCTCAAGGCCGATACGGTCGATCTCCAGAGAGCGTATTGCCTTGAGGAGTGCTTCTTCAATTGTTGAGCCGATTGCCATCACTTCGCCAGTAGATTTCATCTGGGTGCCGATCCGCCGGTCAACCGTGGGAAATTTGTCGAATGGCCAGCGCGGGATCTTGACAAC
Source organism: Caldifarciminota bacterium (assembly GCA_965648915.1). Lineage (GTDB taxonomy): Bacteria > Hydrothermota > Tepidihabitantia > SM23-42 > CAYGYG01 > CBFGIV01. The sequence continues at coordinate 11,313 of CBFGIV010000006.1, forward strand.
TACATAATCAAGGGCGGGCTCAAAAGCAGCGTAGGTCTTTCGGGTCACGGCGTTCGGAATTTCATCGAGGGTCATACCAACGGCGATCTTGGCACTGACCCGGGCGATGGGATAACCGGTTGCCTTGGAAGCCAGGGCTGAGGAACGGGATACCCTCGGATTTACCTCGATCACCCGATATTCCCACTTATGGGGGTTGACCGCGAACTGGATGTTACATCCGCCGGCAATCCCCAGGGCGCGAATAATCTTTAATGAGGCACTTCTTAAAATCTGATGTTCATAGTCAGTCAGGGTCTGGGCCGGGGCAACAACCATACTCTCTCCAGTATGAACGCCCATCGGGTCGATATTTTCCATACTGCAGATAGTTATACAGTTGTCATTCCCATCGCGCATTACTTCATATTCAAACTCTTTCCAGCCCAAGACATTCTCTTCGATCAAGACCTGACTTACCGGCGAAAGTCTCAATCCGTTAGAAACAATCTCAATAAACTCTTCGAGATTTCTTGCAATACCACTGCCCGTGCCACCGAGGGTATATGCAGGCCGGATCAAGACCGGGAAACGGAACTTCTTCAATACTTCACGTGCTTCGTTCAGATTATGGACCGCATAACTGTCCGGTATCGGTTCACCGATCTCCTGCATAAGGGATCGAAAGCGGTCGCGATCTTCAGCCATTTCGATCGCCCGATAATTAGAGCCCAGGAGTTCAATTCCAAACTCTTCGAGAAATCCACGGCGCGCAAGTTCATAGGCGAGGTTGAGTCCGGTCTGACCACCAAACCCAGCAAGTAGACCCTGGGGCCGCTCACGGGCAATTATCTTCTCCAATGATTCAACGGTCAGGGGCTCAATATAGATGATATCAGCCGTCTCGAGATCGGTCTGAATGGTTGCGGGGTTAGAATTAACAATGATTGTCTTATAGCCCTCTTCACGCAGTGAATGGCTCGCCTGGGAACCAGAATAGTCAAATTCTGCAGCCTGACCGATGACAATTGGTCCAGAACCAATAATCAGGAGTTTTTCAAGGTCAATCCGCTTTGCCATCCATCAACTCATTGAAGCGCTGAAAGAGAAAAGATGTATCTCTTGGCCCGGGTGTCGCTTCTGGATGAAACTGAACCGAGAAGAGAGGCAGTTTTCGGTGACTCATCCCCTCGATCGTTCCGTCATTCACATTGAACCAGTCGAAGTTTATCTCCTTTATGGTTCTATCCGGCTTCAGCGCATAGCCATGGTTCTGGGAGGTTATATAGACATTGTTTGATTTTAAGTCATAAACCGGATGGTTGGCACCGCGATGGCCGAACTTTAATTTATAAGCCTTAGCACCAAAGGCCAGTCCTAAGAGTTGATTGCCCAGACAGATACCAAAGATGGGATATTGCCCGATCAGTGATTTAATAGTCCTGACCGTAGTTGAGACGATTTCTGGGTGTTCAGGGTTACCGGGCCCGTTTGAGATTACTACGCCGTCAGGTTTTAATTTTTTAATCGTCGGATAGGTTGTATTGTAAGGAACCTGGATGACCTGGGCAAATTTTAAGAGATTCTTTATAATAGATTTTTTTACACCACAATCGATCAAAACCACTCTTTTCTTACCGTTGCTTGAGTGGTGGATGATCTTCTTACAGGAGACTTGAGCAACAAGATTTTCAGTATCAGGATGGGGGAGGCTTCTGACCTTTTTGATCAATCTTTGAATATTGAGATTTTTTGAAGTATGAACGAGAAGTGCCTTCATCGTTCCGTGGTAACGAATTTTTAATGTCAGGGCCCGGGTATCGATCCCCCAGATGCCGGGAATTCGATTGCGGACCAGGTATTTATTGATCCTCTCACCCCGGGTCGAAAAAAAAGCGGGCTCTTTAATTACGAGCCCGCGAATCTTAACCGAACTCGATTCGCATAACTTTAAGTGGAAGCCGTAATTGCCAATCAGAGGATATGTCAGGATTAGAATCTGTCCGGCATAGGAGGGGTCGGTAAATGCCTCTTGATAACCGGTCATTGAGGTATTAAAGACAATCTCACCAAATACTTCTCCCTCAATGCCAAAACCATGACCCGGAACAACGGTCCCGTCCTCCAGGATAAGAACTGCCTTTGCCATCGCCGAGTTCTATTCTACCGTAAAAAGGGGAAATGTCAAGAAGATTTACTATACCAGTGAACGGATTGTAGGTGAAGACTAATTCTGGATTAATCGGGTGTTTTGAAGAGTCTAAGATTGCGCACGGGCTGAAATAAAGGTCTGACCAGTATCTTCCCGCCGATTGAATCGAGGTCAACGATACTGATCAGGGCAAAAAAACCATCCTGAGTGTAGAGTGCATAAACCCGGCCCGGCGTAATTGAGCATTTTGAATAATAACCTGAATTGGGTAATGTATCAATCTCGGTCAGACTACCCGAAAGAGGGCCGAAGAAACCATTTGTGTGCATTGTTCCCAAAAGTTGCCATTTGATGGTTGAATCGGTTGGTATTAGATTCGGACTGGCGATATAATAAGGTTGAGAAGTTGAATCCGACCGATAATTGGTGAGATAAAAGTCGACACCACTGATATTGGAACTGTCATACATTGGATGGGATGTGGACTGCCCTGAATCCCGGCTCAGACCGAAACCATTTGGATTTCTGCTGTTTATTTCCCGCACCGGTAAATCTATGCCCGGTAATGGAATACTGCTTACCTCATCACTCGGTCCGCTTAAAATTGAACCTTTGTATTCAATTAAATAATATCTACCGGTGGTTGCTGGTTTATTGTGGATATAGCCACTGTTTATGAAGGATTTAACTGTATCGATCGGTTGATTATTGAAATAGATTATATAACCATCAGGTTGGTTTATTGTATCTGGCTCCCAGGTAATCCTTATCGATAAGCCGTCATATTCGGCGGCAATTCCGATATTCTGAGGCGCAGGCAGATATTCAACCTTTGATGGGCAACTCAGGTTGTTGATAGTCAGGATAATTATCAGGAGAAGGAATCTTTTGATCATCGGACAATTGCAAATTTGAAAAACTTAACCTCTTTCTCATTACCATCCCTTGCTTCAATCCGGGCAATATAGACACCTGCTGCCTGATTGATAAATTCAACCCGGACTTCGTTATATTCATTCTCGGTTAGATGGACTGGTTCATTCTTGGTCAGGGTCCGGCCCGTAACATCGAGGATTTCGACTTTAACCCGGTCGCCCCGATTCAGGAAGAAACGGATGCGTGCCCAATCCTTGCAGGGGTTGGGATAGACATAGAAGGAGCCGATTAATCCGGTTGTGGTTCGAGGAGTTGCTTCGGGCAGCCCTTCATAGAGCCCCCAGCATTTTGGCCCATTCATATAGCCTGACCAGGCGGTCTTCTTACCAGGAAAGTCCCAGACATAGACCACACCGGAATCAGAGCCACAGGCGAGTTCAATATCACCATCTCCGTCTAAGTCAAAGATTGCACCGGCTGATGAGAAGCCGCCGAGGCCAAAGAGCGGCGAATAACTGAATTTCAGCCGACGGTTATGGAAAAGAAGAAGATTATTTTTCTGGCCGGAAGTTATCTCGAATGTATCATTTCCATCAAGATCTGCGACCAGTAAAGGGTTTCGATAACGCTCGGTTGTATCGTTAAGCACAAGCGGAAATTCATTCTCGAGTGTTCCATTACGATTGAAGACAAAATAGTAGTTTTGAGCAGGAATGATTATCTCGAGATAACCATCACGGTCAACATCAGCCAGACCGGGCGTTATTGAGATGGTTGTATCGATCGGGATAGTCCATTCAGCCTCAATCCCATCTTCTGAGATAACATAGATATTGCCGATGCCATTTATCACAACCGCCTCATTTTTCCCATCCCGGTCAAGATCACCAACGACCGGTGAGGCATAGGTGTAGGCAATATTTGATGGGGCGGTAAAGTTCTTTTCAATCTGACCGTGGGCAGAAAGTATATAAAATGTACCATCGGCGGTCATCACACCAATCTTTTTATTCTCTTTATTAAAGATACAGGGTGTGGAGAATATCTCGGTGGGAAATTTAACCGGAAAACCCGCAACCGTTGTTGTGTCATAATTGAGTGCATAGAGTTTCCGGTCACCCGAACCGAATATAATTTCATACTGACCATCACCATCGATATCAAAAAGTGAAGCCGGACCGAGGTTCAGGTTTTCACAATCAAAAGGAAATCCAGGCAGTAATGAACCGGTCTGGCCATCAAAGGCAAAGATCTGTTTTTTGCAGATGCCGACAATATCTTCACCACCATCACCGTTAATATCACCGATCGTTAGAGGAATATTACTTGAGTCCGGTAAGCGGGCAAAGGGTTCTGATTGATGAACCCCACCGGTATCATTGTAGGCATAGATGAAACCAAAGTCAGAAAGGACAATAATCTCCCGCCGACCATCGCCGTTTAAATCACCCCAGGAAAGGTGTTTAATTTTTGTTGTAATCGGCAGATGGACGGGGAACCCCTTCTGATAGAGATCAAACTTTACCGAGATATTCATCAGTGTATCGGGTGGAGATTTTACTTCGATACTTATCGAAGTCTTACCCCGATAGGCATCAGAGTTGGGATTGGTGAATGGACCGAATTTGGTATTACCCCCAACAAAATATGGGTCAAAACCCGAACCATTCATCTCAAGGCTATCCACATAGTACCAGGCATCAAAGTGTTGTATCCCATCTGCCTCTTCAAGGTCAACCCCTTTATGTTTAGGATCGACCTGGACCTCATCGTAAGCATATTTTTCTCTAATTACTGCCTCGTCGATATGCCAGATCAAGATTCCACTCCCGGGTAGTAAAAAGTCCCATTCACCGTGATCGATATAAATGGGCACACCATCTTCGACATCAACGATGACCGTATCTTTTGGTTTAGCAACGCTCTTCTGACGATTTTCGATGAGAAAATATTCATCGGTTGAGATTGGGATCTTGACCATTGTATTGGTTAGAGGGAAACGGTTAGTATCGTTCTCAACCGCGCGCAGCGTAAATGTTGTTTCGCGTTTTTCAATTACAAATGGTCTATCCCAGTCCATCCAGATTTTATTATAGGCACTCAATCCGGTGGGGATAACTCCATAAGGTATACCACCCTCTGGATAACCGACCCATCCACCCCGACACATAATATCCCAGGCACCGGTTCCATTTGACCAGCCGGTAACATCATAAAAATCAAAGAAGCCATAACCTAAATGGCCGAATTCGTGGATTAGGAGGGCAGGCAGTCCGATAAAGAAACTATCGACCCGGGCCATTTCCGGAATTATCGTTCCTTCCCAGATTGTGTCGGTGCCATTGTTGGCAAGGATATAAGGGATACCCAGGTAGGGCTCTAATGCTCCATAAGGGATAGTTGCGGTGTAAAGATCGTGGGGCCGATTAAAATAGTAACTGGTCTGAATGGTCGTTCCGGCGTGAAAGACAATTATCTTATCGTAGTCCGAAAAATCGACTGAGGGGTCCTCATCGGCGGCTCCAACTGCATCGGCGAGGAGCCGGCAGAGTCCAATTTCGGGGTGGAGTGTGTCGCCATAATATTTCATCTGGTGATGCAGTTGATAACCGTTTCTTATCTCATCCGGCTTGACCGTGTATAATATTTCGGATTGGCCATAGGAATTTACCTTATAGTAATTCCTCAGATATTGTAACTGGCGCTCAAAATAGCCTTTATTGTGGGGCGGGTCATAGAAGAGACCGGAGTCTGGAGTATAAAGTCCGTTCAGATCGAATCTACCATTGCCGGTCGTGAGTGTATCGTTATCTTCAATAAATTCAACCCGCAGGGCAAGAACCTTGATGGTGTCGACCTGACGGCCAAATTTCTTTACCGGCTTCCGATAGGGGAACCCTTTGAATAATCTAACCGTTTTATAATTTTTGAATGGGACAGGTGGCTTCTGGGGTTTAGCAATTTTGATTTGAGTCCCAAAGCCAATTCCCAGGGCAACAAAAAAAAGTAAGATCTTTTTCATTAAATTTCCTTAAAGTAAGGAAGATATAATACTATACGGTTTTGGGATTTAGTCAATGATTTTGTGACTGTGCCTGAACTAACAACGGTACCTTTTGGACAAAATCCGAACTTATTTTGAACAAAACCCTGATACCGAACTTTGACTTGTGTGTCGCCTTCGGCGACGCACACCCACCCACCACCCAAAACGGACGGGTGGGCAAAAATTCATTTCCCCCAGACCCCCTTTTCTTTTTGCCAGCCCGCCATGCCCGCTTCGCGGGCGAGCCAATAAGGAGATTTAAATTTATTGTTTGACTTTTAACTCCTCTAAAAAATTTTCTAATAATAAAGCACTAAAACAAAATTCATCTTTTTTGAGACTTTCTAGTGTTGATTTCATCGCTCCACCTAACCAAGCAACACCATCAATAATGGCAATTTTTATTACATTAGAAGGGCATTTAGTTTCTTTTACTAAACTCACCGCTTCTTTAAATTGATTGTCTTGTGAACCACCAAAATCTGTTATAAATTTAGCAGTTCCTATTATATAGCTACTTTCATAAATCTTTGCTACAAAATCTAATCCTTTGCTTAATTCTCTAAATTTACATTTTAATTCTTTTTTCGCATATTCTTTTAGAAATTTATCTCCACCATTTAAAAAAATTATTTTATTATTCACTTCTAAAAATTCATCGATATTTAAAAAATCAAATTTATTCTTAAGCCATGTTCTAAACATTGGCCCTATTCTTCTACTAGCTTTTTTCGGTGCTTCTAATTTTTCTTTTAATTCATCATAATTCATTTCAAATAATTTATTGCAAATTCTTCCAATTGTCATCGGATTTTTATCAATTGCGTCTTCGCAATGGGTTAAAAAACTAATATAAGGATTTTCTATTGGGAATTTAAACCCTCGCTTTTTTAGCCTTATTAACTCTTTTACTAATTTCACACAATTTTTTTCTTGAAAAAGTAATTTCAACATCGGGGACTCTTTTTCTATAGCCTTCCCTCTACTAATTTCATCTGGAGGGTATATCTCCATTAACCTATCTAAGTAAAATTTACTTTTTGCTAAATTTATACTTTTTTGAACGTACTTATTCATAATTATATTTAAAAAAGTGTTATCTGATTTTCAATTTTTTTATTTAGATTTAATAGAACATCTTTAATTCCTTCTATATTTTTTTGCTCCATTAAAATTTTTAACATTTTTTTCTTCTCCTCAGAAATTAAATGAATAGGAAATGTTTCTAATAATTTTTTTGCTTGGGACAATCCCAAATATTTACGAATATAATTCGAATTAGAATATTTAAAGGTAGTGAGAAATTCACTATCTGTAATATTTCTAAAATACTCGAGCATTAGATTAAAGTAATTTTTTAATAAAAGCAAATCATCGTGAGCAAGCTCCGGAGTTATAAAAATTTGAATAGGATGAGTACGATACTTCTCTTTTGTAACTACAATTCCATCTACTCCAAATATTTCTTTAACATTATAAATTCCTGCTCTACCTTCCCAGCTTCCAGTGTCTAAGGTTCGTATAAATAAAGGATTGTTCTGTAATTTCTTATAGAGTCTTTCATTAACCGTGTATGTATTGAATCTGAAATATCCATTAGAAAAACTATTTACATCTAAAAGTTTAACTATTTTTGAGCCCTTATTTTTTTCAACCTCGTCCAAAGTTAAATAAAATCTAATTTTTAATGGCGCAGAGAATTTAAAATAAGAAACAAATTCTTCAAACTCTCCTCCTGCTCTATAAAAATTTTTTGGTGATAAATTATATTCTTTCTCTATTGTTTTGCTGTTTATTTTTAAAGCCTTGAAAATGATAGGATTCTGCGAAGGTTGTTTCTTCTTTTCAAAAAAACATATACAAACGTTGGTGCCCGTAAACTCAAAAATCTTTCTTTCAAATATAATAGCCTTTTTAATGTTATAAAAGGGGAAGAAATCTTTTCTAATTTTATTAGACACAGAAAAACCAAACAAAAAATTAGTAGGAATTATATAGATCAATTTTTCTAAATTATGTCTTAAATCATTAATAAGGGCAATTTGATATAAATCCTGGTATCCTTCATTCGGACCAAAAAAATATTTCAAATTTCTCTCAGAATTCTTTGCAATATATCCCAAATAAAGATAGGGTGGATTTGTTATGTGATAAGGAGAATATTTAAGATGTTTAAATTCCGGATAATGTTGTAAAGTGTCTCTTAATTGTATATTCCTCCTAGCTATTTCATCAGGAATTCCATAGCTTTTAGCATTTTCAATAGACCTTTCAACCATTTCCTTTTGAATATCAAAAAGAAAAATATGATTTTTGAAAAAATCAATTCTTTTATTTTTAGGAATTGTATCCAATATCGGCAAAATTAAATTCCCTTCGCCAGCAAATAAATCTATCCATGTATAGTTATAAATAATGTCTTTAATTTCCGGGAATATAAACTTTTTAAAAATGTCTATAGATGTAAGGTGCACTCCAAATTCTCTTCTTTTTCTCTCCACAGAAATATAAGTTGCCATTCCTAAATCTCTAACATACCCGCCATTTTTATCAGGTTTAACAAGAAGTTTTTCTTTTTTGGGTTTGTATTTAACTGTTTGTTTCATAATTTAATCTAACGAGGTGAACCCCATCATTTTGGACAAAAACAGGGCTCATTTATGATACACTTTTTTGACTCATTGTCAAACACCATTTTTGTGACGCCAGCATCTGGCTCGGTGTTTGATAGTTAAGCGTCTGATGGACTCTTTCGTTCTCATGCCAGACTCGATATAATTCCCAACCCGTTTTCGCTTCCGCAAAATCCCGATATTCGTTCCGATAAACCTCTTCCACCTTATACTTGCCAAAAAATGACTCAATATATGGCTTATCATCAGGACATCGAATACCAGCATACTCTAAGATAACACCCAGCCTTTTCGCCGTCTCCCGAAACTTCCTGGCCCTGAATTGTGACCCACGATCAACCCGTAAAACCAGCCGATGACCTTCAGGCACTTTGCCTTGAAAGCGCTTTAAAACCGCCTGCTCTAAAACACTGGCCGCTTCATCGGCCCGACAACGGTTACCAAAATAATCACCCGGTAAACCTTTATCATAACCATCGATCAGTGCAAAAAGATAACCTTGCTGATTACCACACCAGACATAGGTTAAATCCTCTTCCCAATAGACATTGGAAATGGTGGGATAAACCGTCGCTAACTGGGTAGGCTTCTGACCTTTGACCTTTCTCGGCTGTAATAACCCTAAATGCTTCATATAGCGATAAACCCGCTTATGATTTACCAACCAGCCCCGAGCTTTCAAGGTCGCAGTGACCTTACGATAACCGTAAACCGACGCCTTTCTATGAATCGCTTGAATCGCTAAACAGAGCAAGGGATCAAAGAACCGCACCCTCTTTAATGGCTTGGATTTGTAGTAATAGGTGCTCCGGCCCAAACCAACCACGGCTAAAGCCTCGCTTTGGGTCAAACCCTTTTCCTGGATTAATTTATCCACCAACATACGCTTCTCCTTGAACTTTAATGCCCAAGAACCTTTTTTTGGGTCTCAATGATTAGCGAAAGGCTGCCCACCAGCTCTTTTAATCGACGGTTCTCTTCCAGAATCGGATCTCGACCGTTCTTGCTTCGCCTATCGCTTAAGGCTTTCTTACCACCTTCCAGAAATTGATCGCGCCAGTGGTACGCCTGGGATGTGGTTACTTGGTGCCTGTGGCAGATCTCGGTCACCGCTTGATCCCCTTTTAGCATCTCAAGTACAATCGATAGCTTCTCTTCAAAAGACCAAACCTTCCGATCCATCTTTAAACTCCTTTCTTGCCCGGAGTATAACAAATACTCATGTCCAAGTCAAGAAGGGTTCATCTTGGGTCGGGAATTTTAACTCTTTGATAATTCCGGTGTCCACAAGATAAATGATTTGCCCGCCGTCAACGGAATTTCTTGCCAATCTATCGGGGTGCCACGCTAAAATTCCCCCTGCTTCGCCTGCTTCAATTCGTTTTAACATTTCGGCGAACGCTGGACGGCCCGGTTTCTTTGCAGTTTGTTTTTCAACAAGAATATCGCCGATCTTCATTATCCGTTGACTTGCGGGCGTAGATGAAAAACTTTTTGGTTTGATTTTCTTTTGTCATATTATAAGGCAGTCAAAATATTTAAAATTATCGCTTTGCCTTTCGCCGAAGGCGAAAGAAAAAGATTGGTTAATAAATTTTTCAAATTTATGTTTGCCTTCGGCAAACAGAACTTCCGTTTGATCGGGCAAAAATTGTTTTTGGATTTCAAAAATCCGTATAAAATCATTGCTTTTGCCGAGCCCGAGCGAAGCGAGGCAACAACTCTCAAAAACACCAAAACTGAAAATTGGCGGAGAGAGAGGGATTTGAACCCCCGATCCACCTTTTCGGCGGATACGCGATTTCGAGTCGCGCGCCTTCATCCACTCGGCCATCTCTCCGATCTTTTCCTTCTTTTCTTTTTGAAAAAATCTCTCATCAATCTTTCAGCTTTTTCGCGACAGATACCTTCCACAACAGCGATTCGGTGATTTAATTTCCGTTCGTTAGCGATGTTAAAGACCGAACCACAACCTCCAAATTTTTTATCCCGGGCACCGAAAATTATCTTTTTAACCCGGGCCAGCACCAGGGCGCTGGCGCACATAATGCAGGGCTCAATGGTCACATAGACTGTGACGCCTTTCAACCGCCAGTTACCCAGATGATTGGCGGCCGAAGTGAGGGCAATCATCTCGGCATGTGCTGTGGCATCCTTGAGTCGCTCGATCTGATTGTGTCCGCGACTGATGATTCTGTTGTCCAGAACCATTATGCAACCAACAGGCACTTCATCCTCAGCAAATGCCTTCTCGGCTTCTTTTAAGGCCTCAGACATAAAATAATCATCGGTATGATTCATATCTTTCGTCGGTGTGCTATTAGTGCCGTTTCAGTTGCTGACTACGCGCTCGGCGTGGCTCGAACACGCAGCCTGCGGATTCGTAGTCCGCCGCTCTATCCAATTGAGCTACGAGCGCAAAAATAAATATTCGATTTCAGAGACCGATAACTTCATTTAATCAGCAGGTCCGTATCTATTATCTTCTATTTATTATATTGATTTTATTACTTCCGTCAATTGACAAAATGTAGATTAACTTGCACCCATCACCCCCGATGCTTAGGTCTATTTACACTTCAGCCTTGACCATTAATCAATTCTGAATAGAATAGAGGCGGAGGAAAATAGAATATGTTAGCAAAGGTGCTCTCTTCGGCAACTTACGGAATTGATGCATATATTGTTGAGGTGGAGGTTGATCTTTCAAGTGGCTTACCGCAATTTACCACCGTTGGTCTGCCCGAAGGGGCGGTCAAAGAGTCCAAGGACCGGGTCTTTGCGGCGATAAAGAATGCGGGATATAAATTTCCCTCAAAACGGATCACCGTCAACTTAGCACCGGCTGATATCAAGAAAGAAGGTTCAAGTTTTGACCTGCCGATTGCAATCGGCATCCTTGCAGCAACCGCAGCGGTCAGGTCGAATCGATTGAAAGATGTCATTATCCTCGGTGAACTCTCGCTCGATGGCTCTCTAAGACCGATCAAAGGTGCGATCTCGATTGCCCTGGCCGCGAAAGAGAGAGGGTTTGAGGGAGTAATCCTACCTAAGGCAAATGGTCCGGAGGCGGCGATTGTGGAAGGGATCAAGATCTACAGCGCCGATAATCTCATTCAGGTTGTTCAATTCTTAAATGGTGAGGGTGAGATTGAGCCCGAAGTTGTGGATCGTGTTCAACTCTTCAATCAGGTCTCTTCTTATATGATAGATTTTGCCGAGGTCAAAGGGCAGCACCATGCCAAACGGGCACTTGAGGTTGCGGCGGCGGGTGGCCATAACATCCTGATGATTGGCCCGCCCGGGACGGGCAAGACGATGCTGGCGCGGAGGCTGGTTACAATTCTTCCTGAGATGACACTCGATGAGGCTCTGGAGTCGACGAAGATCCATAGTGTCGCGGGTGCCCTGCCACCCAATCAACCCCTGATTGGAACACGACCATTTCGTGCCCCGCATCACACCATATCTGATGCCGGGATAATCGGTGGTGGTCATATCCCCAAGCCCGGGGAGGTTTCGCTTGCTCATAATGGAGTTCTCTTCTTAGATGAGTTGCCCGAATTTCATAAGAATGTCCTTGAGGTTTTGCGCCAGCCCCTCGAAGACGGTTTTGTTACGATCGGCCGGGCCAAGATGACCCTGACCTATCCCGCCCGTTTTATGCTGGCGGCGGCAATGAACCCCTGCCCCTGCGGATATTTTTCCGATCCATACCATGAGTGTCAGTGCACGCCACTTTCGATCCAGAAATATCATGCGAAGATCTCGGGTCCGCTCCTCGATCGCATTGATATCCATATTGAGGTGCCAGCCCTTAAATACGATGAACTTTCGACCAAAGACCTGGCAGAACCATCAGTAAAGATCCGGGAGCGTATCAATCAGGCACGAAGAATTCAATTAGAAAGATTTAAGAAACGGAAGAAGATATTCTGTAATGCCCATATGGAGGCAAAGGACATTAGAAGGTTTTGCCCGATTGATGAAGCGGGTGAGGCCCTGCTTAAAACAGCAATCGAAAAGTTTGGTCTATCGGCCCGTGCCTATGATAAGGTATTAAAAGTCGCTCGGACCATTGCCGACTTAGACAATTCAGAAAATATCAAGACCCACCATATTGCCGAAGCAATTCAATACCGGAGCCTGGACAGAAATATCTGGCAGAAGATTTAGTCGTTCTTCTGTCTGAGATTGTACTTTTCTTTAATAAATTTCAGGAATCAACTCTCTTCTTCAGTAATTTACTGAATTTGCAAGAATAGAGGAGTGGGTGGCGAGAAAAAAACAAATCATTGACTTATGGAATATTTCGGCTATACTTAAATATATTCTAATTGTGTTGCAGACAGGAAATAGTGTTATCTTAAATGTCCAGGTTTACTCACGAAAACCACGGTAATCCTTACAGTGCAATTATTCTTTACGGAGGTTTGCTATGGCAACAATGAAGGCGGTCGTCAAGATAAAACCAGAACCAGGTGCAGAATTTTTAGATGTTCCAATCCCCACACCAGGACCCGACGAGGTCCTGGTCAAAGTTTTAACGACATCAATCTGTGGAACAGATTTCCATATTTTCCAATGGAATGAGTGGGCACAGAAACGTATCAAAAATATCCCCCAGATAATGGGTCATGAATTATGTGGACAGGTTGTGGAACTTGGTTCAAATGTCAAGAATATAAAAAAAGATAGCATTATTTCTGCAGAGACCCATATTGCGTGTGGACATTGTTATCTCTGCAAGACGGGGAATGCCCATATCTGTGAGAATGTAAAAATCTTTGGCGTTGATCTTGATGGTGTATTCGCTGAATATGCGGTTGTGCCCGCAAGTAATGCCTGGGTTATTGAGGAAGAAATCCCAAATGACTATATCTCGGTTATGGAACCGCTGGGTAATGCCATACATACCGCCCTTGCGGGTGAGATTGCAGGTAATACAGTCTTAATTACGGGCTGCGGTCCGATCGGGCTTATGTCCATTCCGGTTTGTAAGACCTGCGGGGCAACAAAAGTAATTGTAACCGAAATCAATGACTATCGTTTACAATTAGCCAAAAAGATGGGCGCAGATGTTGTGGTTAATCCTCTAAAAAATAAGGTCGTTGAATCAGTCCTTCAAAATACCAACGGTCGAGGTGTTGATGTTGTTCTTGAGATGTCGGGCAGTCAAAATGCAATAAATGAAGGGCTCAAGTCTTTGCGGCCCGGTGGCAGGTATTCAATACTGGGAATTCCGGATAAACCCTTAAAAATAGACATTGCGGAAATTGTATTTAAATATTTTACTATTCAAGGTATCAATGGGAGATTGATGTTCTCCACCTGGTATAAGACAACAAGATTTCTTGCCTCAGGCCGGATTGACCTTGACCAGGTAATTACCCATCGGTTCCGGCTTGAGGAATTTCAAAAGGGAATGGAATTAATGGAAAATGGTAATTGCGGTAAGATACTTTTATATCCATAAATTCTATTCTTTATTATCACTTAACAAAGGGGAAAGGTATGGCATTCAGTGAAAGAATGAAAGAACTTTATACCAAACAGTTAAGCGAAATAAAAAATGCTGGTCTATATAAAGAAGAAAGGTATATCGTTACTCCACAGTCTGCTGAGATAAAAGTTGAATATCCGCCGGGGACAGAGAGTAAAGAGGTTCTCAATTTTTGCGCGAACAACTATCTTGGACTTTCCAGCCACCCCGAATTGATTAAGGCAGCAAAAAAGGGTCTGGATACACATGGTTATGGGATGTCATCGGTCCGTTTTATCTGCGGTACCCAGGATATCCATAAAATCCTCGAAAAAAAGATCTCCGAGTTCTTAATGACCGAGGATACAATCCTTTACTCTTCCTGTTTTGATGCCAATGGGGGATTGTTTGAAACACTCCTTTCTGAGGAGGATGCAGTAATTTCAGATGAATTGAACCATGCCTCAATTATTGATGGGATTAGACTGTGTAAAGCAGAGCGCCACCGATTCAAACATGGAGATATGAAAGACCTTGAAGAGCATTTAATACAGACCAGAAGTAAAAGACTCAGGATGGTTGCTACAGATGGTGTTTTTTCTATGGATGGCGATATTGCAAAATTAGATGAAATCTGCGGAGTTGCGGAAAAATACGATGCTCTGGTAATGGTCGATGATTCCCATGCCACAGGATTCTTGGGCAAGACAGGTAGGGGTACCCATGAATACCGTGGTGTGATGGGGCGGATTGATTTAATCACCACAACGCTGGGTAAGGCAATGGGTGGCGCCAGTGGAGGATGCACCTCAGGCCGGAAGGAATTAATTGAAATTTTAAGACAGCGGTCAAGACCTTATCTATTTTCCAATACAGTAAGTCCAGTAGTAATCTCGGCCTCAATTGTGGCGATTGACCTGTTAACAAAATCCACAGGGTTAAGGGATAAACTTGAAGAGAATACAAAATATTTCCGCACCCGAATGACCGAGGCGGGATTTGATATTAAAACAGGTGTTCACCCCATTGTTCCCATAATGCTTTATAATGCAAAACTCGCCCAAGATTTTGCCCGGGACCTTTATGACGAAGGAATATACGTTATTGGCTTCTTCTATCCGGTTGTACCCAAAGGCGAAGCAAGGATCCGGGTTCAGATTTCTGCAGTCCATGAGAAGGGGCACCTTGATAAGGCAATCGAGGCCTTCAAGAAAGTCGGTGAGAAGTATAAAATTTTAGGTAAGAAGAAAGACGAGATTATCGCGATGTACGGACTATAGTCTGTGCTGAAAAGAATAGAATTAAATTATCGGAAATTAGATCTTGTCCAGATTTACCCTTAAAAGCCCTACATTGGTATTGCGTTCCGCAACAATAAAGGCAACGCTATCCTCGGTCTTTTTGGAGAGAAATGTTATCTTGTGAGTATAGAGGAGCAACTTCATCTCCTCATCAGCAAAGAGCCTTTTAAGTTCCTGCTGGATCTTCGCGGCCATTGCCCCAAAACGTTCGGCATCATAGCCATAGGAAAACTGGCTGTCGATGATAAAACCATCTTCGGAGACAAGGCCGACACCAATTACACCCGGTAGTTTACTCAAGGCTTGAAAATTTTTCATTCGAGGATCTCCTTTAACTCGTTTAATATCTTACCACAGAAGGTGAAGACCAGACCGGGTTTTGTGGTTGCCAGTGTAATTACGGAGAGTATTGCTTCCTGGGAGGCAAAGATATAGATTGTCTCTTCTTTCCTTTCGATAACACCCCGTTCAAATACACCCTGTTCGAGGAAATTAAAACAGGAGGTCGCTTCGTTGTAAATTGCGGCAATCGAAGCGGCATATTCATCGGCATTCAGATCCGGTCTCAGATAATTACCAATGATCAATCCATCGGGCGTAATCACCAGAGCACCCCTTACTGATTCGAGATTGATGAGGCTGGTCATTATCTTATCGAGTTTCGCTTTAACAGGGATCTCTTGAAGGACAGGCGACTCAGGCAGGGTTGGTGCTTCCGGTTCCGATTCAGAAATCTTTAACAGTTGAGAGGTGTCGACAATTCTTTCTATCTCGGCCGAGATGACTTCTTCAGGTTTTAATTCTTCTTCAGTGGGCTGGGTAGGGGTGCTGATTAATTCCGGCCCTGCTACTTTTGCCTCTTCAACAGTTTCACTTTTAATATCAACTGCCGGTTTCATTTCGCTTTCAACTTCTTTGACCAGATTTCTTACTTCATTATCTTTCGGATTAAGTTCCAGTGCCCGATTGTAATACTCTAATGCCCTGTCTAAATTTTCTAATTTTCGCTGAACATGGCCGAGGTAGACATAGCCAGAGACCATCTTGGGATCATTGGTGATGGTCTGGATAAACTTTTCCTCGGCAGATTTAAAATCATTCTTTAAGTAATACGCCTTACCGAGCAGAAAATGGCCAAAATTATATGTCGGGTTACGTAATAAGCCATCTTTGAGGATAGCAATGGCCTCATCATACATACCCGAGTCGATGTAGACCTCGGCGAGGGATGCAAAGATCAACGCCCCTCGATCAATCTCAAGTTCATCAGGCAACCTGTTCTCCCTTTTTTAGTAATTCTTCAAGTTCAATAGTAACTTCAAGACAATTCCTGATTTTAGTGGCTAAATCTTTTTCCGGGTTGAGTAAGAGCCCTTTCTTCCAGGCATTACAGGCGTCATCAAACTGCCCGCGCTGGGCATAGATCAGGCCGAGATGATAATAGGGCAGACTCTTAGAAGGATCGATCGATATTGCCCGGGTCAACTGTTTCACCGCATTGATATAATCCTTTTTCTTGATGAGAAAAAGGCCGTTGAGGATATGAAGATCGTAATTTCCGGCGTATTTTTCATTGATGGAGGCTAAAATATTTTCGGTTTCGTCAAGTTTTTCTTTCCTCAGGTAAATCCGGGCCATACCTAAATTGGCATCGATATTATCCGGATCGCGCTGTTTAACCTGCTGATAATAATTCAGTGCTTCATCCAGCTGGTTGAGTTCATATTTTATATTACCTAAAGTTATTGAATTCCTAATATTTTCTGGCTGAAGGTTGGCAAGGCGTGAGAAGACCGGTAATGCCTTTTCAAAATTGTGTTCTTTCAGGTATATTTCACCAGCAAGTTCCAAGGCTTCAATATTGTCCGGTGCCTCAGTATTGATAATTTTATCGAGATAAAAGATCGCCTCTTCACTCTCACCGGTTAGATTTAATATCCGCGCTTTCAGGATCCGGCCGCCGAGGTGATTTTCATCAAGTTTAAAAAGTTCATCAATTGCCTCCTCGGCCTTTTCCAGTTCCATTTTCCTGAAAGATTCAAGTGCTCGCTCATATATCTTTTCCGAAGTTTCAATCTCAATCTCCTGAATAGCCTCTTCGACGACCCTGGCCTCAACAATAGACTCTTGGTCCATTTTGGCGCTCACATAAATCCCGAATTCAACAAGTTCATTTGAGAGCGAGAGTCGATATCTCTCTTTTTCATATTTAGGATCGATCTCAATACCTTTTTTGATATACTCGATCGATTGGTCGAAATTACCTATTTTGGTATAGGCCAGGCCCAGATTATAGTAGGCGGCAGCATTGTTAGGAGCGATGCTTAAAACCTTCTTAAAATAGTTAATTGCCTCTTCATCCCGGCCGAGGCTCAAGGCGACCAAACCCTGACCAAGGAGATCCTCAATTGTTTCACCGCTGAATAGTTTCTGGGCTTTTTCAAAATCACCCCGGGCTAAGGCGATGTAGCCAAGATTGTAATTGGCGTCAAAGTTGTTATTTTTCTGCGCGCGTTCAAAATAATCCAGGGCCTCATTGGGTTTATTTTCCTTCAATAATCTTACCGCGATATTATTTAAGGTTGGGCCATAATCTCTATTCAGACTTATCGCCTTCTTGTACCAGGTAATGCACTCCTTTCGTTGGTTGAGTAAATGATAGACTACCCCCAACGCATTGGCGATTTCGACCGAGTCGGGAGAATACTTAAAACCCTCAGTTAAGATCTGTACCGCATCCTGATATCGATTTGCCAGGATCAAGGCTTCACCGAGGTAGTTATAGACTTTACCATTCTGGGGTTGAAGTTTAAGACAGGCCTCAAACTCTTTAATTGCTTCATTGAAGAGCCCTTTAAATCGATAGTTAATGGCTAAATTTAAGTGGGTAGTAAATTCATCAGTCGAAATCTTCGGCGTTTCGATACTCATCTTCAATATCTCTGCATATCCCTTATGCCGTTTTAAGTCGATCGGGAGATTGGGCTCAAACTGGGCAAGCGCAGGATTGAGTTCGGTGGCGCGCTGAATTGACGCCAGGGCTTCGTTTAATAACCCCTTTTCGCCGTAGGCAAAACCGAGTAGAAAATGGACCTCGGCCAGATTGGGGTCAAGTTCTAATGTCTTATTAAAGGCGGTTATGGCCAGGTCGATAGCCCCGCGGTTAAAATAGGCCTCACCTAAGTGCCGGTAGAGGGCAGCAGACGGTTGAATATCAAGCGCCGCCTTGAATTCTTTGACCGCGTCATCATAACGGCCGATCGTTTTATAGATAATACCAAGACCGGTATGTGCTTGGATTGACCTCGGATTTATTTCTAAGACCCGGTTGTAGCTACTGATTGCCATCGCATTATTACCCATCTTCTTGAAGGTCTCAGCCAATTCGAGTTGCTTGGCCTCATCGTTGGGCGCTTTGGCTGCCTCCCGCTCCATTTTATCGAGATATTCTCGATATTTACCCGATTTCTTCAATACCAGTTCCAGATTGTTCTTGGCCAGTGTAAAGTTGGGGTCGATCTCTAAGGCCTTTTTTAATTCCTCAATTGCTTCGTCATAAAGTCCCTTATTGAAATATACAACAGCCAGATTATTTCTGGCGCCTGAATCATTAGGGGGGATACGGGCGGAAAAACTCTTAAGGATCCTTAATTCTTCTTCAGAGACTGGACTCATAGGAGGTTTAATTTCTTCAGGATTATCTTTAAACTTGAAACATCAGGCAGGAGCAGAAAATAAGCCTTCATCACCCGGGAATCGTTACTAAAAGTAAATTCAGTCTCCAGGCATATTATTGTATCTTTCTCTGTACCAAACTCCAGAACGACACTGGAGAGCACGGCACCCACCATATCGACTACCATACCCGGGACCGAGGGGAGAATGAGGACATCAAGAAATTCACCGAGCGTGTTCATATAAGAACAGGATAGAATATTGGATACTTCTTTGAGTAATGATTCGGTCAATTCACTACGGTCCCGGTCACTGGAACTCGGTATTAACATTTCAACCAGGGAATCGGCATCCTCTTTAGGATAGATTAAGAGGGAGCGGCCGGTTAGATCACCAAGAAAATACATTAAGATTGAGGTGACGATTGTCTCCGGGCTGGCGACACGATAGATGACCTCTTCCAGCGGGCCGATTAAAACTTCGGGAACCCGTACCATTACTTTCTGATGGACCAACTGGGAAAGCGCTGTGGCAGCATGGCAGCCGCCGATATTAGCAACCTCTTTTAAGGCATCAAGTTGAACGGCATTTAAATTTTTAATATCCATTTCTACTCCAACCCTTTAGGTTCAAGGATCAAATTTGGACGCCCATCATGGTAAATAGAGACACCACTAAACATTCTAAGTTGAACCAATGGATCAAGGGGTTTGACAATCACATCCTCCTGAGCAAGAATATTATCAACCAGAAGGCCATATTTTTCATTATTAATCTTTACCACAATGACCGAATGAAACTTTTGGCCATTAGTCGGGATATCGAGTAATCTTCTAAGACGCAAGACCGGTAGATTTTCATTGCGGAAGATGACCATCTCATGATGATGGACCCTTCGAATATCCTCTTCTGATATATTAAATGTTTCAATGATACTGGCTAAAGGCAGGCTATAGATTTCTTGGGCCAGAGTAAAGACCATGACCTTAATGGTGGCCAGATGAATAGGGATGGTAATGATAAATTTTGTCCCTTGTCCCTTTGCCGTCTCAATGTCGATTGTACCTCTCATTTTTTCGACTGCCCTTTTTACAACATCGAGACCAACCCCACGGCCAGAAAGTCCGGTAACCTCTTCTTTGGTAGAAAAACTGGGGTGAAAGACGATCTGCAGTATATCCGATTGACTCATCTTCAGGGCTTCATCTTTACGGATTAAATTGTTTTTAATTGCGGTCCGCCGAATTTCCTCAGGGTCAATACCTCGACCGTTATCCTCAACGCTGATCTTGATAAAATCTTTCTCTCGATGAGCAACCAGTTTAATGAAGCCGGTTTTGCCCGATGCCTCTTTTTCAATACCGTGGTCAAGGGCGTTGCGCAGTAAATGAAGGATTGGTTCTTTAAGATCATCGATGATTGAACGATCAATCTCGACATTACCTCCTTCAACAGTAAATTGAACATCTTTACCCAATTTCTGAGCCTCATCCCGGACCCAACGGGGAAAGATATTAAAGACCGTGGATAGGGGGAGAAGTCTCATCATCATAACTTCATCGCTCAGTTCTTCAATAAGAAAAGAGAGGTTATCGGTGATCTGAGTCAATTCAGCGTCTTTCAATTTCGATTGGATATATTTGAGACGGTTGCGTGCTAAAATAAATTCGTTAACCAGATTGATCAGACGATCAAGACGGGCCATCTTGATCTTGATCTCTTCGACACGATAAAAAGAACGCGAGCTGACTTCTTCAGTAATTGCCTCCCCTCTTAGAATAGCCGCTCCCTTATCTAAGAGATCGTAGTTGGGCAGGATCTCATTGGATGATCGGAGTATCTCAAGCGCCTGTTCAAAATAGTCAACAACCGAAAAGAGATAGTTGATGATAGAAGCGCGGGCGCTGATGCTGCCTTTGCGAATCTCGCTTAATATATCTTCGGCACGATGGGCCAGGTTGGCCAGAGGGTCATACCCCATTGTGGCGGCCATACCTTTAATGGTGTGGAACGAACGGAAAATTTGATTGATTGCTTCGTTGTTATCGGGCTTTTTTTCTAAGATGAGAAGATTATCATTGAGCAATTTGATGTGCTCACGGGTTTCACTGATGAAAAGTTCAAGATATTTAGAAGTATCCATTTAGCGCTTCAATATTCGCTCAATTGCCTCAAGCACCCGGGAGGGCTGAAAAGGTTTCACGACAAAATCGAGCGCACCGGCCTGAATTGCCTCCATAACAAGGGCCTGCTGCCCCATTGCACTGACGATCAGGATTTTTGCCTTGGGGTCAGATTTCTTGATCTCTTTGACAGCCTCGATGCCACTCATATCAGGCATAATAATATCCATTGTCACAAGATCGGGTTTTAATTGATTGTATTTATCAACCGCCTCTTTACCGGATGCGCTTTCACCAACGATTTCGTATCCCCCTTTTTGAAGAATATCCGCAAGCATACGACGCATAAACATTGCGTCATCAACGATCAAGACGGTGGCGGCCATCGAACCTCCTAAGTTTGGCTCTATGGATAAATGTGTTTTTAAAACAACCTATTTCTATCTTTAAGTATAAAATTTAGCAGAATTATATGAACAATTATTATAACCAGATTATAAATATTGTCAACTTCATTTTTTAACCCGATCCTTAGACCGTTTAATGAGTTTTTCTATTTCAACGGCAAAAAATACTAAAGAAGAAAGGATACAACAAAAAGAGAGTTCGAATAGAGTAAGGGGCTGAGTTTTGAAGATTGGTTGCAGGAATGGGAGGTATATCACGCATAACTGTAATAAAAATGTCAGGAGCACGGCGCCGAACAACGGTTTGTTGGAAAAGATACCCTGGGTGAATAGAGAAGTCTTTTCTGAACGGATTGCAAGGACATGCGCCATCTGGTTAAAACAGAGGACAGTAAAGACCATCGTCTGCCAATGGGCGTCGCCAATATGAATTGACCAGTACTGGGTGAATATGGTTATCACCGCCATCAGCAGGCCTACCCAGATAATATGGACGCCAAGGCCATGGGCAAAGAGACTCTCACCGGGAAGACGGGGTGGTCGGCGCATAATATCGGCCTCTTCTGGTTCCGCACTCAAAGCCAGTGCCGGAGCACCATCGGTAACAAGGTTAATCCACAGCAAGTGTATCGGTAACAATGGTAGTGGTAGTCCTAAAAAAGGCGGGAAAAAGAGGGTATAGATTTCTCCCGAATTACTGGTCATCAGATATTTAATAAATTTGCGAATGTTGTCGAATATCCGCCGGCCTTCTTTTACTGCTGTTACAATTGTGGCAAAGTTATCATCGAGCAGAATCATATGTGAGGCCTCTTTAGCAACGTCGGTGCCCATTATGCCCATAGCAATACCGATGTCAGCGCGCTTCAAAGCAGGGGCGTCATTCACACCGTCCCCGGTCATTGCAACAAATTGACCTTTTTTCTGAAGGGATTTAACAATCTTCAATTTCTGCTCGGGTGCAACCCGGGCATAGATACGAATCTGTTCGACCCGTTTTTCAAACTCTTCAACTGGCAATGCCTCAAGTTCTTTCCCGCTCACGATCGAGTGACTATCTTCTTCAGTGATCTGTAATTGAAGAGCAATTGATCGGGCAGTAATCGGGTGATCACCGGTAATCATAACGGGAACGATACCGGCCTCCTTACATACTTCAATCGCTGTCCTGACTTCTTCCCGGGGTGGATCGGCCATGCCAACCATCCCGAGGATTTTGAGATTATTCTCGACAAGATCCGGGTCTAAGTCCGAAGGGAGTTGGTCCCACTCACGCATAGCAATCCCGAGCACCCTCAGGCCCCGTTCTGCCATCTTTTGATTTATACGGAGGAGTGTCTTTTTATCATTTCGCTCATTACCGACTGCGGTCATCACTGATGATTTTTCGGCGAGGGCTTCAAGCGCACCTTTGGTATAAGAAATAATTTTTCCATCCGGGATTCGATGGAATGTTGTCATACACTTGCGGTTTGAATCAAATGGTATTTCCGCAATGCGGGGATATTCCTTTGACAGGGCATCTTTCTTAAAATTAAGATCACGGGCGATTGAATAAAGGGCAATCTCAGTTGGGTCACCGACAATCTTACCTTCTCGATCGATCCAGGCATCATTACTCAGAGCCAGTGCCAGGAAGAAATTCATATTTTCCGGATTCCAGGCAAAGGCTTCAGAAATCTCGTCTGATTTAAAAAGCTGACCGTTAAGAAAGATTTCTTGAACCAGCATCTTATTCTGGGTCAGGGTTCCGGTCTTATCAGAGCAGATATATGTTACCGAGCCAAGGGTCTCAACCGCCGAGAGTTTTCTGACCAGGGCATTGGTTTTGACCATCTTCTTGGCACCGAACGCTAAGGCAATGGTAATAACCGCGGGTAGGGCTTCAGGGATGGCAGCAACGGCAAGGCTCACGGCGGTGAGGAGCATTAAGATTGGTTTTTCACCCCGCAGAATGCCGAAGACGAAGATTATTGCACAGATTATAAGAAAGATGATGGCCAGTTTTTGACCGAAAATGGCAAGTTTCCTTTGCAGCGGTGTCTTTACCTCTTCTTCTTCCTGAAGCATGGTTGCAATTTTGCCCAATTCGGTTGCCATACCGGTTTCGGTAACAATCCCGATACCACGGCCGAAAACAACCGTGGTTCCTTTGAAGGCCATATTATGTCGGTCTCCGATCGGCAGGTCTGGCCCTGTAATTTTTCGGGTAGTTTTTTCGGCGGCGACTGATTCGCCGGTCATTGCCGCTTCATTGATTTTTAATTGAATAGATTCAACCAGACGCATATCGGCTGGGATAATGTCGCCGGTCTCGATCATCACAATATCACCAGGGACCAATGAAGCAGAGGGGACGGTCAGGATCTCACCCGACCTTTTAACCTTGGTGGATGGTTCAGCCATCTTACGTAGTGCTTCGATTGCCTTCTCAGCACGATACTCTTGAAAAAAGCCGATAATACCATTAATAACGACAATCGCCAGGATCGCAATTGTATCGATGGGCTCACCGACTATACCTGAAACGATCGCTGCTCCGATCAGAATCAGAATCATAAAATCCTTAAACTGGTCGAGGAGCATTTCAATGGGGCGGCGTTTTTTGAGTCGCTTGATTTCGTTAGGACCGAATTTTGAAAGGCGTTGCTCAGCCTCCTGGGCATCCAGACCTTCAAGGGAGGAATTGAGGATCTCGATTGTCTCTTCAACCGATTTGCGATACCAGTCCATCAGACTTCAATAATATCTAATTTTGAAGTTAGGTCAAGATTAATAGACTGCGAAAATTTGCAAAATGCGAAGAAGATCTTGATGGTTAAAAAACCAACTTCTGGAAAATTGACAATTATTCAGGCACACTTATTGCAACAAAACCAAATTGACTTAAGGAGGTAAAAGAGTATGAGAGTCAAGATGATTTTTTTCTTAATGACGCTTTTAAGTTATTTCCTCTATGCTCAACGGACGCTCCGGCTTCTTGTCCCAAATGGTGGCGAAAACTGGTTGGTGGGTGATTGTGATACAATAAAGTGGACCTGGACTGGAAATATAACAAGGGTCAAATTTGAATACTCAACCAATTTGGGGGGAACCTGGAATACAATTGAAACATCGACTACGAATGATAGTTTCTGTATCTGGAATATCCCGAATACACCTTCAAATCAGACTCTGGTAAAGGTGACGGATGTTGAGTCAACTTCAGTGGCGGATGTGAGTGATAACCCATTCAATCTGCTCGGCAGTATCAGAATTGTTTATCCGGTGGGTGGTGAAACTCTGACGGTTGGTGGCCGGGCAAATATAAGATGGAGCGCATCCAAGGGGATCTCAAAGGTCAAACTCGAATATTCGACCAATGGTGGATCGAGCTGGACTACGATTGCCGGAGCAACTCAGAACGATACGATCTTTCCCTGGAATATTCCCAATACACCTTCAAATCAGTGTCGGGTAAGGATCACCGATTACGATGTTGCTGCGACCAATGATATGAGCCCGGCTAACTTTACGATTGCGGCACGAATGGCGGTTACCTATCCGAATGGTGGTGAGAATCTTCAGGTTGGCTCAAATCAGAATATTACCTGGACTGCTCCATCAGGCGTAATACAGGTGAAGATCGAATATTCGACCAATGGTGGATCGAGCTGGACTACGATTGCGAGTGGTGTGCCCAATAATGGTATCTATGCTTGGGAAACGCCTAATACGCCCTCGGCTCAGTGCCGGGTTAAGGTCTCAGATTATAATAATTCTTCAATAACGGATATGAGCGATTCGGATTTTCGAATTGTAAGTGGTGTAACCGTTGTTTCGCCCAATGGTGGAGAACAGTTACGGGTCGGGAGGATACATTATATAAACTGGACCGCGCCATCTGGTATTTATAAGGTAAACATTGAATACTCAACCAATGGTGGCTCTACCTGGACTTCAATTACCAGTTATGGTGGATGGCCCAATCGCTTGATTTATGGCTGGAATGTCCCGAATACACCTTCAACTCAGTGCCGGGTGAGGATCTCAGATGCTGACAATGCAACGACCGTTTATGACATAAGTGATTCTAATTTTGCAATTACTGCTACAGGGATCGAAGAAGAGAATGAAATGAAGAGACCGCTGAACTATTATCAATCGCAGAACATCCCTAATCCATTTCAAAAGAGGGCGCGGATAAGTTTTGCAATAATCAAGAGTGAGAAGGTGCAGATCAAGGTCTATAATTCAGCTGGAGAACTGGTCAGGGTCCTGATCGATGAAAAAAGAGGCCCGGGATCTTATACCGTTGAGTGGGATGGCAAGGATGATCGTGGCCGGGATTTACCAGGCGGTGTCTATTTTTATCAACTGCAGACCGATGGGTTTATAGATCACAAGAAGGCCGTGCTTTTGAGGTAGGTTAAAGAAGCGGGGCGGGCTTTGCCCGCCCCGCTAATTAATTACGTTATTTCCGGGGATAGTTCCCTAAATTTTACAAGACCTAACACAACAGTTTAAATATTAAAACATTCAGGCCTCACCCCGTTTGCCTCTATCGATTTATAATATGTATCGCCTTGCCGAGAAAATTCTCCGCCGCCTCCATAACTGCTTCGGATAGAGTGGGGTGGGGATGGATGGCATCGGCAATTTCGTTAACTTTAAGTCCGTGCTCTATCGCCAGGATCCCTTCGCCAATCAGGCTGGGTGCCTCCAGGCCGAGGATATGGAGACCAAGAAGTTTGCCGGTTGAGGCGTCACCGATGATCTTAACCATTCCCTGGGTCTCATCCATTGCTACGGCTTTGCCCGAGGCGATGAACGGGAAGCGCCCAATCTTGAAATTAATACATTCTTTTATCAACTCCTGCTCAGTCTGACCGACCGAGGCAAGTGGGGGATCGGTGAAGATGCAGGAAGGCATTGCCCTGACCCTATATTCGATATTATGGTCATTGATAATTTCGGCGACCATTATCCCTTGTTTTGTTGCTTTATGAGCCAAAAGGGGCGGGCCGGTGACATCACCGATGGCAAAAATATTGGTTAAATTCGTTCTGAGTTTTTGATCAACAATTATATAACCCCGTTCGTTCTTTTTGATATTAATCTTTTCTATTACAGAGGTGAGCGGTTTTCGCCCGACGGTTAAGAGAATTTTATCAAAATTGTCTTCGGTTACCGATCCGTCCTTCTTATTGATGATCTTTACGGTCAGTTTCTCTCTCTTAACAACTTCAGCAATGGTTGAATTCAGCAGAATTTTGATCCCCTGTTTGATTAAAATTTGATAAAGCGCGTTTGCCATCTCGCTGTCCATCCCGGGTAAGATCTGCTCCATTATCTCGACAACGGTCACATTTGAACCGAGGCGGGCATAGACGGTTCCGAGTTCAAGGCCTGAGGCACCGGCGCCGATGATGAGTAGATTTGATGGTATTGCGCTGAGCTCTAAGGCTTCGTCGGTTGTAATGATATCCTTTCGATCAAATTGTAAATTGGGTAAACTACTTGGCTCGGTGCCGGTAGCGATCACGATAAAATTGGTTTCGATTTCAATCTCTTCCCCGGAAGGTTTTTTTATCAAGACCCTTTCAGGATTTAATATCTCGGCCTCGGCCTGAATCGAGTTTACACCATTAGCACGTAAGAGATGTTCAATCCCCCGGGTCAGTTTAGTTATGATACGGTCTTTCCAGTTACGAAGCGCCCCGGGGTCGATCTTGATATTATCAAATGTTAATCCAGCATTTTTAAGGTGCTTGACTTTGGCGGCGGTTTCAAGGATATAGGTCAACGCCTTGGTCGGGATACAGCCCCAGTTCAGGCACAGTCCACCGATCTTCGCCTTTTCGACCAACAGGACTTTCTTCCTGAAATGGCCAAGACGGATAGCACAGGCATATCCGCCCGGTCCGGCACCAATTATGATAACATCATACTTTTCTTGCTTCAAAATCATGCCTCCAGCCATTCTCGAAACAGAACCAGACGTAACTTTCTTAAAGCCTGTTCCCGGATCATGCGAACTTTTTCTCGTGTCATATTCAAAGATTTACTTATCCTATCAATCGACTCGATCGGCTGATCACCCAAACCGAATGATCGCTCAATAACCATCTTCTCGATTTTATCAAGGATGTCAAGGTGTTTTTTAATTGTTTTTTTTAGTTCCTTCTGATGATAAATCTCTTCAGGGGAAGGGATGGTCAGGGCATCGATAAGTTCGGACCAGGGTGTTTTCTCTTCTTCGACAGGCTGATCGAGGGAGATATAAGAGATATATTTTGGCCCGGCGAGAGTAACCTCTTCCGGCGGGATATTGAGTTCCCGGGCGATATCATTGATGTCCGGTGCTCGTCCCAGACGGGCATAGAGACGATTTATTATCCGGTCCAGATTTCGATCGAGTTTGAAACCAGAGATCAATCCGCGCTCTTCATAAATTGCATCGTATATTGCCTTCCGGATCCACCAGACCGCATAGGTGAGAAATCTAACTTTTTTACGTTCGTCATAGCGATAAGCCGCCTGGATTAATCCGTAGTTTCCGGCATTGATTAAATCGGGGAGAGAAAGCCCACTGCGAAGATATTTCCGGGCAAAGGCAGCAACAAACTTTAAGTTGGAAAGAATGAGTTGTTTACGACTGGTCTCATCGCCCAGGCGTGCCTTACGAGCCAGATTCCGCTCCTGACGCAGATTCAATACCGGGATCGAGCTTATCTCCCGAAGATATTGACTGATATTCCGATGGTTGAGCCGTTTGATCAAATTTAGTTTGTTAGTCTAAGGCACTTTTATCGTGATGAACCGGGGACGGCCATTCTGTTTGACCTGGAATGCCACTAACCTTCCGCTTTTTAATCCCGCAATGATACGGTTATAATCTTCGATATTTCTGACCGGTCGGAGATCGATCTTCATTATCACATTTCCTCTCCTTATGCCTGCTTCCTCGGCCGGGCTATTGGGTTCAACATCGATGACAACGACTCCCTGTTTTTCGTTTAAACCGAACTCTTTCGCCTCTTCAGAGTTGACATCGACGACTTTTAACCCCAGTCGATTTCTGATTGTTTCAGGTTCTTTGCCGGCGACCTCTTCAGGCATCTCAGCGATCCTGGCCCTCAGGGTCAGGATTTTGCCATTGCGGAAGACCTTGATGGGCACTTCGGCACCAATCCGGGTCTCAGCGACCATAATCCGGAAAGATTCAACATCGGTGACTTTCTGGTTATTAAATTCGATAATGACATCGCCATCCTTGAGTCCGGCTTGCTCGGCCGGCGAACCGGGTATAACTTCACCCAGCAATACACCTTCGGTACCGGGTAGATTGAAACTCTCTTTCAGGTCCTCGGTTATTGCCTGAGGATAGACACCGAGATAACCACGCACCACCTTTCCTTTCTGTTTGAGATCGTTGACGATTTTACGCGCCAGATTGATAGGGATGGCAAAACCGATTCCAATATTGCCGGCCGACATCCCGGTGGATGTAATGGCGGTGTTGATACCGATTACTTCACCATGGATATTTATTAATGGTCCGCCCGAGTTCCCGGGATTAATAGCCGCATCGGTCTGGATAAAATTTTGGTAGACCGGTCCTTCGGGTAGGGAGATACCGGATCTCCCCTTGGCACTGATCACGCCGACGGTTACAGTTCCATCAAGGGCAAAAGGGTTGCCGATGGCAATTGCCCAATCACCGATCTTTATCTTGTCAGAATCGCCCAATCGGGCAATGGGTAATGGTTCGCTGGTCTCGATTTTAAGCAGGGCAAGGTCGGTCCTGGAGTCGGTACCTACAACTTTTACCGATGACCCCTTAAACTCTTTCTTGTTCATCAATTTTATGATGATCTGATCCGCATCACGGATAACATGATTGTTGGTCAAGATATAACCGTCGGGATCGATAATCACACCGGAACCGAGGGTCTGGGTTTTACCAATCTGCGGTGGAAGTTCGCGAAAGAATTCCCGGAAGAACTCTTCAAAAGGACCGCCGAAGGGAAAGGTAGAACCGCCGGGTGACTTGATAAATTTCCTTTCGGCACTTATGTTGACCACAGCTGGCATTACCTCGTTGGCAACTTTTACAAAAGGACTTTCACCTTCCTCGGTAACAAGGGGGAGAGGTGTTTTTTTCTCAATGGTGCGCGTCTGGGCCTGAACCGAGTTGGTCAAAGATCCAAAATTGGTAGCAATAGTCAGACCGAGAAAGAATGCAAAAATGACTGCAACGGCGATGATAACACCGGCTGTGCGGAGTGAAATTTTTCTTTCCATAAGACCTCCTTATAAAAGTTTCAAGGTTTCCTCGCCTTGTTGTCGATTACCTGAATGGGTGGGGGTTGATTTTCTTTTAATGTCATAATGCAATGGGTAGAAAGATAGAAAAATAAACCTTACTTTATTTTACATCTATTTCAATCTCTTTACGACGGGCCTGTTCAGCCTTAGGCAGGTTGATGGTTAAAACCCCGTCTTTATATTGAGCCTTCACCTTGTTATTGTCGACTTCAGCCGGAAGGGAGATATTGCGATAGAACTTACCGTAGGCACGCTCAATTCGATGAAAGGTTTTGCCTTTCTCTTCGGCTTCATACTTTCTTTCGCCGGACAGGGTCAGGGTGTTACCGACGACCGACACCTTGATATCTTCTTTCTTCAAACCGGGGATTTCAGCGCGTACCAGAATTTCGTCAGCAGTCTCTTCAATATCAACCAGGGGTAACCAGATCCCTTCTTTCCTTTCCCTTTCGGGTAGTCGACCGAAGAAAGAGTCAAATATACGATCCATATCTTCACGGAGCGAAGCGATTTCACGGAATGGATCCCAGAGCATTAAATTTCTTGGCATATCTTTCACCTCCTTTCGGTTACTTTTTTAACTTTCTACCCATTGCATTATCGATCGAACTTAATTCTTTTAATCTATCCCCTCTTTGACCTTCCAGATTCTTTATCGTTTCGACAATATCTTTCACCTTCTGGTTACGAACCGCGTTCCGCACTCTTTTAACAAATATCAGTTCATACAAGATGCCACCGAGGTCAGCGAAGCTTCTCTCCAGTCGGCGATTCAGATCATATAATTCGAGTTTCAATTTACCTTTGCGCGTAAGAATTTCTGCCTCCCGGGCTACAGTCTGAGAAGCCTCGCCCAACCAATTTTTGACATCCTGATATAGATTTTTCATATTCTGACCTTTAGACATCAGGAGTCGATAAAAGTTTATTTAAACTTCCATTATCTCCTTCTCTTTCTTTTTCAGAATCTCGTCGATCATTTTGATATTATCATCGGTTAATTTCTGGATACGGTTCGTCAGATGGCGAGATTCATCTTCCGAGATAACTTTTTCTTTTTCCTGTTTCTTGGTAAATTCGTTTGAGTCCCTCCGGACATTGCGGATGGCAACCCGGGCATCTTCACCCAATTTATGGGCAACCTTGATTATCTCCCGTCGCCGCTCTTCAGTTAGAGGGGGTATCGAAATCCTTATCACATTGCTGTCATTATTAGGCACCAGCCCGGTCTGAGATTTATAGATGGCCTTCTCAATCTCGGGGATGATACTCTTGTCCCAGGGTTGAATTACAATTGTTTTCGGGTCGGGGATGCTGATCGCAGCAATTTGATTGATGGGAACCTGATTGCCATAGTAGTCGACCCTGATACTGTCAAGAAGGGCAGGGGTTGCTCGTCCGGTTCTGAGTTTTGAGAGTTCCTGGGTGAGAAATTCAATGACTTTTTTCATCTTCTTTTTTGCTTCTTCCTCAATATTTTGTGCCATTGAGCCTCCTTATAGTTATTCAAATTGCTATGGTATCTCTTCATCAAGATATGGTTGAGCCAATTTTGGGGTTAGAGAGTAATTCAGATATTGAATGTTTATGAAAATTAAAGATACGAATCTTGATCTTATGCTCAGCACAGAGGCTGAAGGCGGTTAGATCCAGAACACCTAATTTTTTTATTATTGCCTCATCATAAGTAAGCCGGGGATAAAATTTTGCATTTTTATATCTAACCGGGTCACGGTCGTAGACCCCATCGACCTTGGTTCCTTTAATTATGATATGCGCACCCAATTCGACCGCACGCACTGCAGCGGCGGTGTCGGTTGTAAATGCGGGATTACCCGTGCCAAATACCAGGATAAGGACATACCCTTGATTGTAAAGATGGCGTGCCTGATAAAGATTAAAGAGTTGAGCAATCCCGGCCACCTCAACGCCACTGAAGATTTCAGTCCGGATCTTATTCTTTTCAAGATAGTATTTGAGCAGCAGACCGTTGATAAGGGTCGCAATCATCCCCATCCAGTCAGCCTGAACCTTTTCTATTCTTCTTAGATCTCTTCCCCGGCAGATGTTACCACCACCAACAACGACACCGATTTTGCAGCCACTCTGCTGTAATTGTTTAATATCTTGAGTCAGTCGCTGAAAGGTGGCAAATGAAAAATTGCCTTTCCCACCTAACATTTCACCGGAGATCTTTATGATGATTCGTTTATTAACCATCTCACCTGTCCGCTATTTTACCTTGTAACCCACCTGCACCAGTTGTTTTTAATATATCTTATTCGCCCAGTTTAAATCGAATAAAACGACGAATTACGATATTCTCACCGAATTTCGCAACCTGCTCTTTGATACATTCGCCCACTGTTTTTTCAGGCGATTTTATAAAAGGCTGTTCCAGCAGACAGACATCAGAGTAGAACTTTTCTAATTTATTATTAATGATCTTCTCAATAATATGAGGGGGTTTGCCCGAACCGGCAACCTGGCTTGAATAGATTTCTTTTTCCCTTTCGATTATTGACTTCGGTAAATCTTCGCGACTGATCGCGATCGGATCGGTAGCCGCGATCTGTAGGGTAATATCGCGCACAAAACGTCGAAACTCGGGAGTCCTTGATACAAAATCGGTTTCACAGTTAACCTCGACCAGAACACCAAGGCGCTCTCCCGGATGAATATAAGCATCGATAATACCCTCTTTGGTAACTCGTCCAATCTTCTTGGCGGCCTGAGCAAGTCCCTTTTTACGCAGAACCTCGACCGCCTGTTCCAGATCGCCATTTGTCTCAATTAATGCATTCTTACAATCAACTATCCCGGCTCCGGTTCTTTCGCGTAATTCACGAACCTTTTCAAGATCCATGTGGGCTCTCCTTCTCAATACCAATCTCCTCGGGCGGTTCTTCAAATCCTTTTCTTCCTTCGAGGACGGCATCAGCTATAACCTTGGTGATGATTTCTATGGAACGAAGGGAATCGTCATTTGCCGGGATTGGATAATCGACCAGATCAGGATCGACATTAGAATCGGTAATGGCAATGGTTGGTATCTCAAGACGGTGTGCTTCACGGACGGCGTTTATCTCTTTGTTGACATCAACAATATAGACAACACCGGGGAGACTATCCATATCTTTTATACCGCGGAAGACCTTTATTAACTTGTTGTATTCTTTTTCAAGGCTTATTATTTCTTTGGGAAATAATTGATTGATACGGCCGTCTTCTTTCATCCGTTCGATTTCCTTTAATCGTGCAATCCTTTGCGAGATTGTTTGAAAATTAGTTAATAACCCACCTAACCACCTTTCCGTAACAAAGGCTGCACCGCAGCGCTTCGCTTCTTCCTCAATCACATCTTTTGCCTGCTTTTTTGTCCCGACAAAGAGAATGCCTTTACCTTTCTCCATATTCTTGATGATGACGGCACATGCCTGGCGGAGACATTCCACGGTCTGATTGAGATCAATAATGTGGATCCCCTGTTTTTTCCCAAAAATATATTTGGCCATCTTGGGGTTCCATCTCTTTGTGCGATGACCGAAATGGACACCGCATTCAAAAAGTTTTTTGATATCGATGCGGTCGAGCAATTGAAATCCCTGATCTTTAACGTTTGGAGAACTGGAAACGTTTACGCCGTTTTGCCAGACCATACTTCATCCTCTCTTTTTCTCTGGGATCTCGTCGCAAAAGTCCTGCCGCCTTGAGACTCGGTTTAACATCGGGATTATACTGAATCAAAGCACGGGCAATACCTAATGATATGGCACCAGCCTGTCCCGAAATACCGCCGCCCGATACTTTTGCTTTAATATCGACATTCCCCGCCAGTCCTGAGACCTGGAGTGGAATTCTGAGAAGATCAACAAGGTCTTTCCGCCCGAAGTATTTAAGAGGGTCGGCTTCGTTTATAGTGATTGAGCCGGTCCCGGGGAGGAGCCAGACTCGAGCAGTAGCCCTTTTTCTTGTACCGGTAGCATAGACTACATCGGCCATAAACCTCCTTCAATCTAAGCGATCACCTTAAATTCACTTAAATTATAAAGCATCAAATCTAACCTAAATATTCAATTTCTGTATCGAAATATGGGTATAGGGATGGGTTTCGGTACAGAAAATTTTAAGTCTTTTGAGTCTTTTGATCCTTAAGCGATTTTTGGGAAGCATCCCAGATACCGCATGGTAGATAATCCTTTCCGGTGCCCGCTGATAGATTTTCTCCAGACTTAAGGCTTTTAATCCACCTGGATAACCGCTGTGGCTATAGTAAATTTTATTGGTAAATTTTCTTCCGGTTAGTTTGAACTTATCAGCATTAATTACCACGACAAAATCACCCGAGTCAATATGGGGTGTATAAGTTGGTTTATGCTTTCCGATTAGAACCCGGGCAATTTTTGAACACATTCGGCCAAGGGTAAGGCCCTGGGCATTAACCAGATACCAGGCACGTTCAATTTCTTCAGGTTTTTTTACTTTTGTTTTCATTCAAGACTATAAATATATTCGGATATTACAATTTGTCAATATCTGATGTTTTAAAACAGGAATTAAATTTTTATGAAATCTTATCTTATGATAGTTAATCTTATTACTTCTGTTTTTTCAGGAGTTATTAAACAACCATAGTATATACCGACGGGAAGTTTCTTGCCCGAATTGTCATCACCCGACCACACAACTGGCATCGTTAGATCAGAGAGTTCAGAGATATGATTAAAAGATTTAATAACCCGGCCCGATATATCATAAATTGTCAATGTCGCCTTCTGCTTCTTATTTATTATGCTTTTCTCATCGCATATCTGATATTTAATAAAAGTTCTATTATTAAATGGATTGGGAAAAGATGTAAGATGTGCGCCCCGGGTTTTTTGGTAATGGGTGATGTTTTCTTTGATTTTTGCGATAACTTCGCCTTCTTCATTTATCTGATACATACCCTGGGGCCAGCCGCCGATCGCATAAATTTTGTTGCCAACTGCACCGACATCGAGTTCACGCCGTCTGGTATTCATCGGTGTTTCAACTACCCAGTTATCGGTCAGGGGATCGTATACTTCAACCGTTGCTACCTCACCGGTTTGGGCAAGTCCGCCACACACATAGATTTTACCATTAACTACCGCTGCTTCAGGATGATAACGGAGGGTTGGGATACTTGCCTTAATCTGCCATGGTGTGCCGCCGGCTGTATCACTTGATGGGGTATATTCATAGGTCGGTCCAACATCGCCGTTGTTATTTCTTCCGGCCGCGACGTATATTTTATCTCCAACAACTTCTGAGGCAAAGAAACCCCTTGGTTGAGGCATCGATGTTTTAGTGGTCCAGGTGTTAATAGCGGGATTAAATTCTTCAACCACATTGCTGAAGAATCCACCAATTGCATAGATCTTACCGTTGACGGTTTCGGCTCCGAGTCCTGATCGGCCTACGGACATACTGGTTTTTGGTGTCCAGGTATTAGTTGCAGGATTGTATTCTTCGACAACAGTCAGGGCACTTGAGGAACCATTCCATCCGCCAATGGCGTAGATTTTATCATTAGCAACACAAACGGCAAGAAAACCTCTTGGTGTTGGCATTGGAGACCGGGTGAGCCAGGTGTCAGTTGATGGGATATATGCCTCACAGGCACCGGTTGCACCGCTGGGTGAACCGTTTGTCCAACCACCGATACAGTAGACTGTATCTCGAACCACACCAATCCCCAGACCATCCCGGCCAGTGGGCATCTGATTTTTAAAGTTCCAGTTGATGGTCGAATAAAGGGTTTGAAAAGGGAAAAGTGATATGATTAAAAACATATAAATTTTTTCTCTTTTCATTTTCATTTCCTACTTTTTTAAAAAAATCTATAAACAATACCAATCTGGTTCACCCCGGACTTTATTCCGAAACCGGATAATCGGGGTGTGAAAAAGGCGACATCGATAATTGAAGCAACACGGTTAAACAGGGTTAAACCAATGCAGAAAGAAGCCATCCTTAATGCCTCACGACCCGCCTTTCTCTTTTCCCAGTAGAGGATAAATTCATTTTCTGAAGGCCATTCCCAGGTATCTTCACCAAAATAGCCGTTGCTCTGGATATACTCTTGCTGTTTGCGGAGGTCATCGGGATAATAGTAACTTGCGTCTCTTTCGACTGCCTCATTGTAGGCTTCTGATGTCATATACTTTTCAAGCGCCTTCAGATACCTTTCGTCTTTATTGGCGGCATTGGCTCCGGCCATTTCAACTGCATAGGTATGGGCATTGTCATTCATTTCGCCTGAATAATAGTTAAGACCGCCATAGAGAAGCCAGAGTCCACCTTCGATTACGAAAAATATTTCACCCTTACTCTTTTTTTGTAATGTCCATTCACCCCAGCCCGGCACAAGTGCTGATCGCAAGATTGGTTCATTGAAGAGGGTAAAGATCGATATAACCAATAACATAAGATTATTTTATGGTAAAAATATTAAAAGTCAATAGTGACTGTCGCAGGATTAAGTTTTTTAATTCGAAGTTAAATGGAAAACTTAAACTATTTTTATCCCTGCTTTGCGGGCAAATTTCCGGGCCTCTTCATATCCGGCATCGGCATGCCGGACAATACCTAAGCCTGGGTCATTGGTCAGGACTCGTTCGATTCTCCGCTCCATCTCTCTGGTCCCGGTACAGACCACAACCTGACCGGCGTGGATTGAATTACCGATGCCGACACCTCCACCGTGATGAACCGAAACCCAGGCTGCACCTGAGGCAGTATTCAATAAAGCATTGAGGATTGGCCAGTCGGCAATTGCATCAGAACCGTCTTTCATCCCTTCGGTCTCACGGTAGGGAGAAGCGACGGATCCCGTATCAAGATGGTCCCGGCCGATGACGATTGGTGCTGAGATTTTTTTCTTACGAACCAGCCGGTTGATCAATACGCCGAATTTATCCCGTTCACCAAAGCCAAGCCAGAGGATGCGGGCGGGAAGACCCTGGAAAGGTATCTTGATCCGGGCGAGTTCGAGCCAGCGTCGGATTGAAGGTCGGTCGCCGAACATCTTGAGTGCTTCAGCATCGGTGGTGTAGATATCTTCTTTCTTACCCGAGAGAGCAACCCAGCGAAAAGGTCCGCGGCCCTCGCAGAAGAGGGGACGGATATATTCCTGGACAAAACCCGGGATAGCGAAAGCTTTTTCCACTCCGGCCTTTTTTGCCTGACCACGAATATTATTGCCATAGTCAAATGCGATTGCCCCTCTTTTTTGCATTTCAAGCATTGCCTCCATCTGTCGGGCAATCGATTCATAAGAATGTTTAATATAATCCTGTGGATTTTTCTCCCTCAATTCAAGTGCCTCTTCCAGAGACATTCCACCCGGGACATAACCATTCAATTCGTCGTGGGCTGATGTTTGGTCAGTAAGGATGTCGGGAGTTATATTACGCCTGACCAATTCCGGATGGATCTCCGAGGCATTACCGACCAGACCGACCGATAACGGTCTTTTGTTTTTAACTGCATCAAAGACTAATTTCAGGGCCTCTTCAAGATCGGTAGTAATTGTATCACAAAAACCGGTGTCAACCCGACGTTTGATTTTTTTGATATCGACTTCAACATCGAGGATAACACCTTCGTTCATTGTAACGGCCAGGGGCTGAGCGCCGCTCATACCTCCCATACCGGCGGTTAAAACCCATTTACCTTTTAATGAACCACCAAAATGTTTTTGTCCACAGGCGGCAAAGGTCTCATAGGTGCCCTGGATTATACCCTGGGTTCCGATATAGATCCAGGAACCGGCGGTCATCTGGCCATACATCGTTAATCCTAAGGCCTCGAGCCTCCTGAATTCATCCCAGTTTGCCCAGGCGGGAACAATAAGGGAATTCGCGATCAGGATGCGTGGTGCGTAATTAAAAGTTTTGAATATGGCTACCGGTTTACCAGATTGGATGAGAAGAGTTTCATCGTTTTTTAGTCGACGCAGTGCCGATATAATTTTCTTAAAATCAGGCCAGGTCCGGGCAGCCTTGCCCGTTCCTCCGTAGACAATGAGTTTTTCCGGACATTCAGCAACTTCAGGATCGAGGTTGTTCTGGATCATCCTCAAGGCTGCTTCCTGAATCCAGCCTTTACAGGAAATTCTAATACCGCGTGGTGCCCGAACCGGTTTATAGATAAAATTTTCTTCTCTTTTCATAATAAATAAATATATTTATGAAATAAGAAAAGTCAAGGTCGTTATTTAATTGTTGACAGTTCGGTGAAAATGGTTATATTGTTAATACCATATCGAGGTCGAGCAGTGAAAAAATCTTGCCGTCCCGCGGTTCGTCTCAAGATGAACAGGGCAATCAGTCTGTAGGTTTAATGTGTTAGTAATGTTTGTTAAAATGTTTTTTCGGGATATAATGTTTTAAGATAAAAAAGGAGAAAAAGATGAATATCTATGTTGGCAATCTGGCACGCGAAGTTACCGAAGATGAACTTAAGAAGGCCTTTGAATCTTTTGGCCAGGTGGCTTCGATTACTATTATCAAAGATAAGTTTAGTGGCGAATCGCGCGGTTTTGGTTTTATCGATATGCCGAATAATAATGAGGCTCAGGCAGCAATTAATGGCTTGAATGGCAAGGAGTTAAAAGGTCGAGCTATTGTTGTGAATGTTGCCCGCCCCCGCACTGAACAGAGAGGCGGTGGTGGCAAGAGAAGAGAGAAGGGACGCAGACTCTGGTAATAAGTTTTCGAAGAACGATTTTGCAATTTTTTAAAGAAGATAATATCTGATCTAACAGAAAGGCAGGCCTGACCTGCTGATTCGCATAAGCGAATCTTGATTAGGCAGTGATGGATAAATATCCGGATATAAATTAAGGATGGAGATTCTATGTCGATCCTTAATCCAGAAGATGCTCAGGTCATAAAGAAGGAATTTGAGAAGTTAAAGAATGATATAAACATCATCTTTTTCACCCAGAAGTTTGACTGTCTCTACTGTGCACCAACTGAAGAGTTGCTCAAAGAGGTTGCTGGATTATCCGAACGGATTAAACTACAGGTCTTTAATTTTGTGATCGATCAAGCGCCGGTCGAGAAATACAAAATAAGAATGATACCAGCAATTGTGCTTCAGGGGGTGAAAGATTATGGCATAAGGTTTTATGGGATCCCGGCCGGTTTTGAATTTACCAGCCTGATTGAAGATATTATAGATGCAGCGAACGGAGAATCAGGACTGAGCACGGATTCAAAGAAGAAGATCGCCACTATAAAACAGCCTGTTCACATTCAAGTTTTTGTAACCCCAACCTGTCCTTATTGCCCATCAGCAGTTCGGCTGGCGCATAGACTTGCGATTGAGAGTGATTTTATCACCGCAGATATGATTGAGGCTACTGAATTTCCACAACTGGCTATGCGTTACCAGGTGATGGGTGTGCCCAGGGTAATTATCAATGAGACCATTCAGTTCGAGGGTGCCCAGCCTGAAGAAAAATTTGTCGATTATGTGCTTAAGGCTGGTGGGGCTGATAGCATAATCAGTTAGATCAAGAAGACGGTCGACCTCCATTATCAATAATATCAAACGAGAGGTTCAGAGAGATGGTTAAAGAGAGACTCGACTTTTTGATGGTTTTACTAATTTTGTTCCTGGTAATGATTTATGAGCCGAGGATCACCTTTAATCAAGGGCTGATTATTACTGATGATATCTTTGCCAGCGATTTGATGAACGATCGCTATCCGGTAAGGGTAGAACTGGGAAGGCAGATTAAAAAGGGCAAGATTCCGCTCTGGACTGATTTAATCTATAATGGTTTTCCTCTCCAGGCAAATCCTGAGTCCGGAATCACATATCCTTTGAACCTTATTCTCTTCAGGATTTTCTCCCCTGCCCAAGCATTAAACATCTCTATTCTTCTGAAATTTTTTCTGTCTGCTTTTTTCCTTTATATCTTTCTCCGGATGATAAGAATCGATCCATTTGCCAGCTTATTCGGCGCGGTGGCATTTAGCTGGTGTGGTTTTTTTGTCGTCCACTTAAAACATCTCAATATGCACGATGCCGGGATATGGCTCCCATTACTGTTGATCCTTATCGAGAAATATAAAAATTCCTCGAGGCCGACCTGGGTTTTGCTAATTTCATTTGTGCTCGGTTTACAGATTTTAGCCGGGCATCCCCAGATCTCCTATTATACAGTACTATTTTTAATAATCTATTTCTTATGGCAAAAATTGCCTGATGCAAAAGAGATGGTTGGTCGAGTAAGATTGGTGGTTATCTGCGGCCTGATGATTATCTTGGGTCTGGGGTTAGGGATGATTCAATTGTTGCCCGGTAAGGAATTGACCGATCTTTCGGAAAGGAGCGGCGGCGTTACATATCAATTTGCCACTCAATATCCGTATTACCTGCCCGATCTCCTGACTTTTATCTTTCCCTATATTAATGGTGATCCGGGCCAGGGGACATATGTAAAACCGGGTATCTTCTGGGAAGATTATGGTTATGTTGGACTCTTACCTCTTTTCTTTGCCTTCTATGCAATGGTGAAGACGATAAAGAAGAACCGATATACAAGATTCTGGACTCTAACCTTAATTATCTCTCTGATCCTGATGCTGGGTGATCAAGCCGTTCTCTACAAATTTCTTTTTTATATTTTACCGGGTATGAACTATTTCCGTTTCTCAACCCGTTTTATCCTCTTTGTTGACCTATCTCTATCGATCCTGGCAGCCATCGGTGTTGCACAGGCCTTAAACAGGAGAGGAAAAATTGCATACATGATCGTAATTGTTCTGACCATCGCCGATCTCTTCATTATGCATAGAAGGCAGAATCCAGTAGTGGCTAAAGATGAATGGGAAAGAGTACCCCATACCGCACAGATGATCAGACAGGATACAAGCCTTTTTAGAGTCTTTTCGATTGGTGGTGTTGAATCACACAAGATTGCCTTCAGTCGTGCCGCAGGTTGGTCTAAAGATCTTACCCCCTATATTCAACAGCGAGCGGTGTTACAGCCTTCCTCTAATATCCTTTATAATATAGCCAGCGCTGATGGTTATATCAATCTTGTTCCCAGGACCACAGTCCAGATGTGGGGTAATGAGAAACGGCGGGGAGTGATCCACAGTACTGCGTCACTGTCACCGGATTTAAGCTGCCTCATTGTAACCGAGAATTTTATCAATATCCTGAAGGCATTTAATGTAAAATATCTCGTTTCGATCTGGCCGATTGAATATCCAGGCTTGAAATTGCTGAAGGTGCAGGATGGGGTCTGGTTGTACCAGAATCTCGATGTTCTACCCCGGGCCTATCCTGTATTCAAGGCGACCAGTATGAATGATCAGGCGGCGAGTGCACACCTTATTCAGGGGAAGATCGATCTGTCCAGAGTCGTGATTATCAATGATTCAACCATACCTGATGTGAGTGATGATACATCAGATGGGGGCGCAGGTAGAGTATTTATTAAAACATATAACACCCGGCAGATTGAGATAGAGGTCAATTTCTTGCGCAAAGGCTGGCTCTTTCTATCGGACACCTATTATCCAGGCTGGTCGGCCCGGGTTGACGGACAACGAGTAAAAGTGTATCGGGCCAATATCTGCGGTCGGGCAATACCGCTCGAAGCGGGAAGACACCAGGTAACATTCTTTTACCAGCCCCGCAGTTATCAGATTGGTAAACTCATCAGTCTGCTCTCCCTGTTTATAATATCGGTCGGGATTTTCCTGGACCGGATTTTCTTTTTAAGAATTAAATTGTGAAATAGATCCCCGGCTAAGAGAGGAATTTCTAAAACTCTGGTAATTCCGTAAAAAACCATTTCTCACTATTCTGGTGGAGATTGGATTATCAAAAGGCGTTGACTGATCTTAAATATAGATTATACTATCGATTATGAAAGTTGTCGTTACAAATCGTAAGGCCTATAAGGATTTTGAAATCTATGAAGAGTTTGAAGCAGGGATAGTTTTGAAAGGCTGTGAGGTTAAATCCTTAAGAAATGGTGCAGTCGCTCTGTCGGATGGTTATGCTCAGGTTAAAAAAGGTGAAGTTTTCTTATATAATATTCACATCAGTCCTTATAAAGAAGGCAGTTTTTATAACCCTGATCCCAGGCGTCCGAGAAAACTTCTTTTAAAGATGCACGAGATCAACAAACTCTTTGGCTTGACCCAGCAACGGGGTTATACAATTGTTCCTTTGAAGATATATTTTAATGATAAAGGGAAGGCCAAAGTTTTAATCGGACTGGGCCGAGGAAGAAAGGCTTATGATAAAAAGGAAAAACTGCTCAGAGAAGAGATGAGGCGCGAAATCGTCAAAACCAGAAGACTGGCTCGATGATCGAACTGGTTATATATTTTATACTTCAGTCCCATAAATTGCAGGTCTCGACCGGAGATCAACAGAGGCTATTTGAGGCCCGGGTTGTTGAAAATCATGATTATATAAACCTCTCCGACTTATGCAATCTGCTCGGACTGCAGTTCGTTTTTGATTATTCACGACAACGGGTTGTGGTTCTCGATTCTACCAGTGAAGCAATTTTTTTCTTAAATGTCTCTTTAACTAAAATAAACAATAACTATATAAATCTACCTTTTACACTAATTTTGTCTGATGACGAAATACTTTTTCCCAGGGCGATGACGACATCATTTTTTACCAAGTACTTTAATCGGCTGGTCATGGTCCAGGAGATTGAGACTCGGCCTGAAATCAAAAGTTATAAACTTGATACCCGGGGAGACACGGTCGTTTTCCGGTTTGACCTTGAATATGAAACCGAGACCGATTTAGAGTTTGAAGGGCAGAAAGTCTTTCTCGAAGTCAACGGTTTGATTCCGGCTAAGAAGAAGAGAACCTGGCCCGGTATTAAACTTGTAAAAGAGTATGAGGTTGAACCATTTTTAAATTATACGCGTTTCACCTTTAAATTGACCGATAAACATATTGAGACTATTCTGCGGGAAAATGAACTACTCTTTTTAATCCGGGAGAGACCTGTTTTTGACCTGATTGTTCTGGATCCAGGTCATGGCGGTATTGACCCGGGGGCGATAGGCAAGCGGGGTCTGTATGAAAAGGATTGTAATTTAGCCATCTCATTACGATTGAAGAAGTTAATCGAAGACTCACTTAATATGAAAGTCATAATGACCCGGGATGAAGATGTTTATCTTTCTCTGGTTCAGAGGACTAGAATTGCCAATCGCAATCGGGCCGATCTTTTCTTAAGTATCCACTGTAATGCATCGAGAAAGAAAAAACAACCTTGCGGGATAGAGACTTATTTTCTTTCTGAAGCCAAGACCGATGATGCCCGGTCGACCGCAGCCCTGGAAAATGCCTCAATAAAATTTGATCAACCAGAAGAGTTTGATTCTGACCTGAAGAAGATTCTATCCGATATTGCCCAGACTGAATTCCTGCAGGAGTCGAGCGATCTGGCGGAGTCTATTCAGGATGAGGCAGGAAGATTGTTGCCGATTCCGAACCGCGGTATAAATCAGGCAAATTTCTATGTCCTGAATGGTGCCTATATGCCGGCGGTTTTAGTTGAATGTGCATTTATTTCAAACCCGGAAGAGGAAAAGTTGTTAAGAGAGACAAAGTTTCGTAATCAACTGGCTTACACCATTTTTTGTGGGATAAGAAAGTTTATTAAAGATTATAATCGGAGGTTAAATTGAATCGACCGATCGGTATTTTTGACTCCGGGATTGGGGGACTTTCAGTGGTGAAGGAATTGAGAAAAATTCTCCCCAACGAAGAGATCATCTACTTTGGTGATACGGCCCGGCTGCCTTACGGAACTAAATCGAAAGAGACAATTGCTAAATTTTCTCTTGAGAATGCAAAATTCTTAATTACCCGAGGAGTGAAGATGATTATTGTCGCCTGCCATTCTTCAGCATCAGCCGCACTCGATGATTTGACCAAAAGGATTGATCTGCCGATAATTGGAGTGATTGAACCCGGTGCCCGGGCTGCGCTTAAATCTGATCCGACCAAAAAGAT
Source organism: Caldifarciminota bacterium (assembly GCA_965648915.1). GTDB lineage: Bacteria > Hydrothermota > Tepidihabitantia > SM23-42 > CAYGYG01 > CBFGIV01. Next base: position 55,340 of record CBFGIV010000006.1, read on the forward strand.
AGGTGTTATCGGTACCCAGGCGACAATCTCAAGCGGCGCTTACGAAAGGGTATTACGACAGTTCGGTTCAAAGGGCGAGATTATCGGTCGTGCCTGTCCCCTATTTGTTCCCCTGGTTGAAGAAGGGTGGCTTAACCATAAGATTACATATTTGATTGCTGAAGAATATCTTGCGCCCCTGCTGCGTGATAAGATCGATATTTTAATTTTAGGATGCACGCACTATCCATTACTAAAAGATGTAATCAGTCAGGTGATGAAAGGAGTAAAATTGATTGACCCGGCGGTCGAAACCGCCCAGGTAGTAAAAACAGTCCTTGAAAAAAATAACATTTTGACGAGGTCCAGTCACAGTGGTCGCCTTTTGATCTATCTTTCAGACCTTGCCCCGCACTTTAAAGAGATCGGGCAGCGTTTTTTAGGTGAAGAGATCCGGGATGTTGCGCTGGTTAAACTGGAGGAAGAATGAGGAGTGATGGACGGCGCTTTGATGAACTGCGCAGAATTGATGCCGAAATCGGTTTCTTAAAATACGCGGGTGGTTCCTGCCTCCTCACTGCGGGCAACACCAGGGTGATCTGTGCCGCGACAATTGAAGATCGGGTTCCGCCATTTCTAACTGGTTCGGGCACAGGCTGGCTGACCGCAGAATATGGTCTATTACCCTGCTCTACCCAGGAAAGGGTGCAACGCGAGGCAACATCGGGTCGGTTGCAGGGGAGGACGCATGAGATTAAAAGATTCATCGGTCGGTCACTGCGGCCGATCATTGACTTGAAAGCACTGGGGGAGAAGACGATAATTATTGATTGCGATGTTATTCAGGCTGATGGCGGCACAAGGACACTTTCCGTTAATGGTGCATTTATTGCTCTATTTTTACTCTTGGATAAACTGGTTAAGAATGGTGAACTTCCGCGAATACCGATAATCGACTCGGTCGCAGCGGTGAGCGTCGGGATTATTGACGGACAGCCCCTGCTCGACCTCTGCTATGAAGAAGATGTCCGGGCCGAAGTTGATATGAATATCGTTATGACCGGTCAGGGAAGGGTTGTTGAAATACAGGGAACCGCAGAACACAATCCATTTACGGAGAGTGAACTTTTTCAGATGTTCAATCTGGCAAAGAAAGGGATTCACGAAATAATCGCTTTGGAGCGGAAGTTATTAAGATGGTGATTAAAGAGATGTTGCCCGGTGTGAGAATAGTTAAGGGAGATTTACTCAAGAGGCAATGCTGAAGGAATTTACCCGAGTTGTCTCCGAGAAGATGCGCGGTGTCAGACTCGATCAGTATCTGATCCAGAGTGGTATCGGCCTTTCGAGAAATTCGGTGCAGAAATTGATTGAGGGGGGGCAGGTCCTCGTCAACAATCTCACTGTAAAGCCTTCCTACCGGGTTAAGGCCAATGACTCAATTGTGGCTAAATTTGAGGTTCAGACCGAGCCCAAAATCAAACCGGAAAAGATGGATCTGGACATCATCTTTGAAGATGATGATATCATCATCGTTAATAAACCAAGAGGAATCATTGTCCATCCGGCACGGGGTAATTTTGAACATACCCTGGTAAATGGTCTGCTCGATCATTGTGGAAATCTACCGAGTCTTTCTGAAGAAACCAGGCCGGGTGTGGTTCACCGTCTGGACAAAGAGACGACCGGTCTTTTGATCTTTGCCAAGACCGATCAGGCATTGAGTATTTTGGGTAAGGCGATTGAGGCACGGAGGATAAAACGGGAGTATCTTGCATTGTGCTGGGGTGATCTACCTTTGCATCAAGGTGAGATTGAGGCGCCGATCGGCCGATCGATCCTTGATCGGAAAAAAATGTCGGTAACCCCCTTTTCGTCAAAAAAAGCGATAACCAGTTACCGGGTACTGGAGCGATTTAAAATCGCTACCTACTTGAGACTGGCGCTCCAGACCGGCCGTACCCATCAGATCCGCGTCCATATGGCACATATCGACCACCCGATTGTGGGCGATCCTGACTATAATGGTCGAAATATTTCCGTGATCAAAGATCGTGAATATTTTCCAATTTTTAAGAAGGTTCTTGAAATGATAAGTCGCCAGGCACTCCATGCAGCATATCTCGCATTTGATCACCCGATTACCAGAAAACCGATGCAATTCGAAGCACCCATTCCCCAGGATTTTAGTATGGTCCTTGAATATCTTCGATCTATTCGCCAAACTTCAGGCGGGCAGTAATTATCAATCCCATTTTCTTAAACTCGGCTGGAGCCACCTTAAATTTTGTGATACCGGATTCGCAGGTTCTATTGACTTTGATGTGTTTATGGATATAATAGTGCCTGCTCGCCAAAGTGAGCTCAAGACTTCTATGAAGGATTCTTAAAAATGGCATATATCATCAATGTCGAAGACAAGAAATACAAGGCTGAAATTCATAAGGATGGAGATATCTTTAAGGTCTTGCTCGATGGTCGGGAATTTCAAGTCGAGGTTGCTTATCAGGATCGAGAGAAATTTACTCTGATTATTGAGCATAAACCCCACCAGGTATTTGTGGATGCAGATGACCAACTGATTATCGAGGGAGAGACTTACAGATTTGATATCAGGGACGAACGGTCGGCTAAGTTAGCGAAGGCCGGTGCCGAGGTATCACATAAAGAGATAACTATATCTGCACCGATGCCGGGATTGATTGTCGATGTTGAAGTTAAAGAAGGAGAGGCTGTCCCGGCGGGCCGGGGCCTGGTTATTCTTGAGGCGATGAAGATGCAGAACGAACTTAAGGCACCGAAAGCCGGGGTGGTGAAAGCGGTGAAGGTTAAACCCGGGGAAAAGGTTAATGGGGGTGATGTATTGATTGTCCTCCAGTGACGAAAGATAAATTAGAGGAGATTATTCAAACACTGAGAGATAATGGTTTTATAAGTTATCTCTTTAACAACCGGGATGAATTCTACATAAAGTTTTTTCAGGACATCACGGATGCAAAGACGATCGGGATTGGTGGTTCGGTTACGATTCGTGAACTGAAATTGATTGAGCGTATTGAAGAGATGAGGAAAGAGGTTGTCCATCACTGGATACCAGGGCTGACCGAAGAGGAGGATGAACCAATCCGAAGAAAAGAGATGGCATGCGATCTCTTCCTGACATCCACAAATGCCTTGACCGAATCCGGCCAACTGATAAATATCGATGGAATAGGTAATCGGGTTGCGGCGATGATCTTCGGGCCGAAAAAGGTTTATATTGTAACTGGCGTGAATAAGATTGTTAAAGATCTTGAAGCCGGGATAAGCCGGATAAAGAATATTGCTGCCCCGTTAAACGCAAGGCGGGTGAAAGCTGATGTCCCGTGTGCGGTTACCGGTAGATGTGAAGAGTGTAATTCACCCCGCAGGATCTGTCGCGTAATAACAATTCATGAGCGACCACCCTTAAGAACTGAAATGAGGATATATCTCATAAATGAAACACTGGGGTTTTGAGATTATAAAGAATGGAACGAAAATAGCCGAGAGGTTAAGGATGCAGAGATTTATTGTAATGGTTTATCTTATGGCCGGGTTAGCACTATTTGCTCAGAACCAGCAATGGGTCGTCCGTTATAATGGACCGGCAAATGTGGTTGATGGAGGATTGGGGATCGTAGTTGATGAGATGGGTAATGTTTATGTCACGGGCCGAAGTGGTAATACACCAAGTACCTTTGAGTGCACAACGATAAAGTATAGTGCTACTGGTGTTGAACGATGGATCAGGAAATATCATGGCCCGGTTGATTCCAATTATACCGATACGGGCTGGGATATAGCCTACGATGGATTGGGGAATCTATATGTCGCGGCGGCGAGCCGGGATAGTATCACCGGTGATGATATTGCGATCATTAAATATGACACTTCGGGTAATCAGCACTGGGTTGCAAGATATAATGGCCCAGGTAATGATTATGACTGGCCGTTTGAGATAGAGGCCGATATCGCCGGTAATGTCTATGTGACGGGCCGGAGTGTTGGCGCAGGAACCGGATTTGATTATGTAACCATCAAATATGATTCAGCCGGTAAAGAGATGTGGGTAAGACGCTATAATGGAACCGGTAACAGTAGTGATGAGGCATACAGCATAGCGGTTGATCAGGCCGGTAATGTCTATGTCACCGGCACCAGCACCGGTGCGGGCACTGGTCTTGACTTTGCAACTATCAAGTACAGCCCATCCGGTGATGAGAGATGGGTGCAGAGATATAATTCCAGCGGTGAGATGGATGAATTTGGAACCACACTTTCAATTGATCGATCGGGGAATGTCTATATCACCGGTGGCAGTTGGAAATTTATGCAGGGTGTCCGTTCCGACTATGTAACGATAAAATACGATTCGAGTGGAAATGAAAAATGGGTGGTTAAATATGCCGGACCCCAGGATGATGTGCCTGAGGAGATTGTGGTTGGTCGATATGGGGGAGTATATGTTACTGGTTACAGTTGGGGATCATCATCGACCAAAACCGACTACCTGACTGTAAAATATGATACTTCCGGTAATGAACAGTGGGTGCGGAGGTACGACGGCCCGGCTCATGATAATGATCAGCCCGAGGCAATTACCATTGACCGGCAGGAAAATGTCTATGTGACCGGCAAGAGTCGCGGGCTTAAAGATGATGATTATGCAACTCTGGTATATGATTCGGCGGGAAATCAACTAACCCTTCAGCGCTATGATGGACCCAATTCATCGGGCTGGCCTGATGCGGCCCAGGATATTGTGGCGGATGGAGGTCGTAATTTCTATGTTACCGGTTTCAGTGGCGGTATCAACTCCTGTTACGACTTCGCCACAATTAAGTATTCACTCAGCGGAGTGGTCAATCAAAACTGCCCGGACCGAATTCCGATTTACGAGATTTATCCTAATCCCTTCCGGTCCGAGATTAATATTAAATTCAATTCAGTGGCGGATAATAACTGGATTGGATTAAAAATTTATGATGCATCCGGTCGTCTGGTCCGGCATTTTAGCCCTTCGGCCCTGATTACCTGGGATGGCCGGGATGACTTCGGAAATCCTCTGCCTTCGGCTGTCTACTTTCTTATTTTTGCAACCAGAAGTTCAACTGTGACCGGGAAGGTCGTTAAGTTAGATCAGGTCAGGTAATTACCCTCAGGTCCCGGCCGACCGATTCGATTGTGTCGAGGGCACGGTTTAAGTCATCTTTCGTATGGACCGCAGTAACAATAGCCCTGAGTCGTGCCCGTCCCTGAAGCAGGGATGAGGCGGTAAAGTATGGGATATAAACCCCCTTCTCAAAAAGACGATGGGCAAAGACTGAGGCTAAGGAATCGTCTTCAATAAAGATCGGGATAATCGGTGTCTGACTCAAACCAGTATTGAATCCGATCTGTTTGAGGCTCGAACGGAAATACTTTGCATTCTGCCAGAGGCGCTCGATCAGTCCGCCGTTCTCTTTGACTATATCAAGCGCAGCAAGGGCTGAAGCGACTGCAATCGGTGAAGGTGCGGTAGGTAGATTATAAAAGGGTGAATGTTCGACCAGATACGAGGTCAGTGCTTTTATTCCTGCCACATAACCGACTTGGGCGGAAAAGGCATGGGTGAGTGAACCGATATCGATATCAATCTGACCGTAAAGATTAAAATGGTCAACTATCCCCCGGCCGAGCCTGCCCAAGATTCCGATGCCATTGGTATCATCAATAATAAGCACAATCCGATGACTCTTGATCTCGCCGGCCAGTTCATTGAAGGGAAAGATGTCCCCTTCCATTTCAAAGACGCTTTCTCCCAGGAAGATCTTTTTTCGATACTGAGCGCTTGCCTCGAGTAATTGGCGTGCGACCGTCAAATCCCGATGGGGGAAAATTTTGAGATCGGCCCCGGCAAAACGAAAAATCTTCTTATCACTCAATTCATCCATAATGATGACATCATTGCCACTGAGAAAGAATGAGAAGAGGGCAAAGGCACCAGAGATATCAGAGGTAAATAGAAGAACCGATTCGACACGCTTGAATTCAGCCAGCCGCTCTTCGAGTAATTGATGGAGGTAGGTGTTGCCACCGCCGGGACGGGAGGCACAGATATCTCCACCGTATATCGCCAGGGTCTCTTTTATCGCCTCGGTAACCCTCGGATTGTTGATCAGACCGAAATAATTAAACGATGAGAAACTTATTACTTCTTTACCATTATAGATCGCGCGCGGGCCAATTGGCCCCTCAAGCTGGAACAGATGTTTTTCTCTCTTCTCATCTTTTAACAACTCTTCAAAGAGGGATAACTGATGCAAATCTCCTCCGGATTATAAATTACGACCGCAACATTTCTTATACTTCTTACCGCTACCACAGGGGCAGGGATCATTCCGGCCAATTTTTACGGTCTGGACCACCGTCGTTGATCCACCTTTGCCGGTTGAACCAACTGCAGCCTGAGTGGCAGTGGCGGCAGGTTTATATTCCGTCATCCGCACCGGTCTTCGGTATTCAGGGCGTACCTGGGCGCGGAAGAGTAAACTGGAGATATCCCGGGCCATATTTCTCAACATCTCATCGAACATCTTAAAAGATTCCTGTTTATATTCAATTAAAGGGTCCTTCTGACCATAAGCCCTTAGACCAATACCTTCGCGCAGGGCATCGAGACTGTAGAGGTGATCACGCCAGTATGAATCGATTGTATTGAGCATTACAAATTTTAAGAGTTCCGTAAAAAGTTCGGTACCCAGCAGCCTCTCCCGTTCATCAAGCCGGGCCCGGGCAATATCGAGAAGTCTATCGAGCAGGGGTTCCTGTTTTATCTTATAGATCTCTTCAGTCGGGATACTGATATCGGTCAGGAAGATGAGGCCAAACTCACCTTTTAATCCCTCCCAGTCCCATTCTTCTGGATGGCGCTTGGGATCGGTATATTTGAGGATGAGGTCTTCGATCGTCTCTTCAAAAAAGGTATGGGCGCGTTCTTTAAGCCCCTTGGCTTCAAGAATCTCATCGCGCATCTTGTAAATGACCTCGCGTTGTCGGTTCATTACATTATCATATTCGAGCAGGTGCTTACGGATCTCAAAATTGTTAAGTTCCACTCTTTTCTGGGCATTGGCAATGGCCCGCGTGACTAGGGGATGGGTAAGGGGTTCGTTCTCTTTGGCACCAAAGCGGTCCATAATCGCCGCAACCCGTTCTGAACCGAAGAGGCGCATCAGATCATCTTCCAGGGAGAGGAAAAATTTTGAATAACCGGGATCGCCCTGCCGGCCACTTCGCCCCCGCAACTGATTGTCGATCCGCCGGGCTTCGTGCCTTTCCGTGCCGATGATATACAATCCGCAGGGGACTTCCTTAAAACAGTCTTTCTTAAATTCGTGGGTGCAGTGGGCACAATCCTGATCTTTACAGAAGATACAACATTTATCACAGAGGACAACACCTGAACCCAGTTTAATGTCCGTTCCCCGGCCGGCCATATTGGTGGCGATCGTTACTGCCCCGGGCTGTCCGGCCCGGCTGACAATTACGGCCTCGCGTTGATGGTGTTTGGCATTGAGGACCTCATGGGGTATACCCCGCCGGCTGAGAAGTCGGGAGAGGACCTCTGAGACCTCAACCGAGGTCGTGCCGACCAGAATCGGCCGTTTTAGTTTGTTCCATCGGACAATCTCTTCGATTACCTGATTATATTTTTCTCTTCGACTCCGGTAGACGACATCTTCACTATCGATGCGCCGGACCGGTTCCTTGGTTGGAATCTCGATAACATCGAGTTTGTAGATGGTCCAGAATTCGTGCGCCTCGGTCAGTGCGGTACCAGTCATACCGGCAAGTTTTTCGTACATCCGAAAATAGTTCTGGATCGTGATGGTTGCCAAAGTCTGGGTCTCTTCCTGAACTGCAACATGCTCTTTGGCTTCAAGTGCCTGATGGAGTCCGTCCGAGAATCTCCGTCCGGGCATCAGACGACCGGTGAATTCATCGACGATTATCACCTTGCCATCCTGAACCACATACTCGACATCCTTTTCAAAAAGTGCATAGGCCTTGAGCAGGGCACGAATGTTATGTAAGACCTCACTCTTCTCCGCATATTTTTGATAGGCTTTCTCTTTGGCGGCGATCTTCTCCTTTGGTGTCAGATTGGTATCGTTGTCAATTTTGTGAAGTTCAATGCTTAAGTCCGGCAGGACAAACATCTCTGGATTCTGGGGCGAAATAAACTGGCGACCTTTCTCCGTCAGATCGACAACATTGGCGCGCTCATCGATGACAAAGAAGAGTTCATCATCGATGTCGTGAAATCTCTTTTCCCTTATAAAATTCAGCTCAATCTGCTCGATCAATTTCTTGATACCCTGCTCCTGTTCAATCTTCATAAGGCGTTTATTTTTGGGTAGACCGCGCCGGGCCTGGAGGAATTTAATCCCGGCCTCTTTCTCCTTACCTTCATCAAGCAATTTTTTCCCTTCATCGACGATGCGATTGACCAAAACGGTCTGGTTTGAGATAAGGCGGGCAACGATCGGATTGAGTTCATCAAGCCCTTTAGTTGTCCTTTCGACCGGACCAGAGATAATCAGGGGGGTTCGGGCCTCATCGATTAAGATGCTGTCGACCTCATCGATGATTGCATAGTAGTGGCCGCGCTGGACTTTGTCTTCAAGCCTGAGGACCATATTGTCCCGGAGATAGTCAAAGCCAAATTCATTGTTGGTCCCGTAGAGGATATCACATCGATACTGCTCTTTACGGGGTCCGGGTTCCATCCCCTGCTGGAGGACACCGACGGTGAGACCGAGTGATTCATATATCGGACCCATCCATTCCCGGTCCCGGCGTGCCAGATAATCATTAACCGTAACGAGCTGGACTCCGCGTCCGGTCAAACCATTGAGGTATAGAGGCATTGTGGCGACCAGGGTCTTACCTTCACCGGTCTTCATCTCAGCGATCTTACCTTCATGGAGGACAATAGCTCCGATCAATTGAACATCAAAAGGGATCATATTCCATTCGGTCTCGATCTCGACCACGGGCCACTTCTTGCCGACCAGGCGCCGACAGGCCTCTTTGACCAGACCATAGGCCTCAGGCAGGATGGCATCGAGTGGTTCGCCCTGACTGACACGGACTTTGAGGTCTTCAGAGACCTTTAAGATATCGGCATCTTTGAATTTCTCATAATATCTATTGATCTCGTCGACTATCGGCCAGAGACGTTTCATTTCCCGTTCGGTCTTGGTGCCAAAAATTTTTGCAATAACCTTTTGGAACATTAAGCGACTCCTTAAAAGATTAAACTGGTTTGTCCGTCAAAGAATATTATCCAATTTTTCTCTTATGTCAATATTTAACTTGACATCACCGCTGGGCTATATAGGATAATAGAATGGAGGTGTTAATATGTTGATTTTATTCTTGATCTTCTGGCAATTGAGAGTTGAACCGATCGATATTAATGCCCGGATGATACCCAGCACCGGGTTTGGTGTTGAGTTGATGAACGACAATGGGACCCCATCCAGTTTTGGCTCTTTCTGGGATAACCGGTATCAGGCAGCGGAAAAACTCTGGACCATTCCCGGCAACTATCCAATAAGGATTGATACCTTGAAGATCGCCCTTTACCGCCATGCGACCCAATTTGCTGAGACGACCCGGTTTAGGTTTCATGTCTATTCCTGCGATACTGCAGGCAGGCCGATTGCGCGCCTGGCCGGCACCGATACGGTTAAGATTGGTATTGCGCAGGCACCGGCCTGGGTTTGGGCACTTATCCCTTTCTCAAACTACAATGTGATAATTACTTCGGCGCAGCAGTATTTTGATGTTGTTGTTGAATGGCTCGACCCGAGAGATAGCGTTGCATCGATCTTGATGGATAACCAGCGAAATATCCGCCGGAACATAAACTGGTATGCGTTTCAGGGTACCTGGTATGAACATTATGACTGGTGGTCACAGCCGACCCAGGTGGGTGTGAATATGATCCGGGCGATTGTTACACCCAATGCAGTGAAGGTGGGAGAGTCTGATCAGAGATCAAGGGCGGGGCGAGTCTTCTCAATAAATCCGATATACAGAAATGGGATGGTCAGATTCTATCTTGAAAAACCTGAAGATGTTATTGTTAAGCTTTATAATGTGAACGGGGCCTGTTTAAGAACACTCGATTACGGATTTAAAAAAGAGGGCTGGAATTTGGTTAAATTTCCTGTGGATTTGAAGGCGGGTATCTATTTCTTGAGTATAAGACATAGTAATAAGGAGGTAATCAAGAAAATTATCTTTATACCATATCAATAAAAAACCCATCTCTAACTTATTCTTATTCGGCTGATAAATCTCAAAAGGATCCGGGTGCATCAATTGAGGGTGATTGGGAACAGACACTTTACCAAACAGAGTTCAAAATGGTTGAGATGGATTTCTGGTCGAATGTGCGACGCACGCGGTGAATAAATCAGCCCGTTACAAGTGTCTCTATACCCGAGTAGCACAGAAATATGGTAAGGGAAGGGCACGCGTTGCTGTCGCCCGTAGTATGCTCCGCACCATTTATCATATCCTCATAACTGATCAGCCTTATCGAGAATATATTTGCTTATCAAAAAACTCCGATCAGCGCCCTGGGGTCATGATCGTTGAAGGTTCTCAGATTTGATTGCGCGACCGGAGCCCAATAACATACTACATCCTGAATGTAGATAGGTGAGCCAATTGATTGTAATTGATGACAAAAAAAGACTGTTGTTAACTCTTCTTAAGGTCGCACGAATGTGTGTTGATACAACAACTGGAATTTCTTTATAGCTTTATCAGTTTTAATATACCCAGGTTCTTGTTCTCCGAGACAACACAAAGATAGTAAACACCCGATGCCAGATTATGTATCTTTCTTTCTCTAACAGTTAAAGAAGAACATCCGGAAGAATATTCTCTTTCATAAACTGCTGTTCCGTAAACATTATAAAGAACAATCTTTATTGGATTCCTAATGGAATGAGCAAATCTAATCTTAATTGCGTCGTCAAGCAGTGTGGCGCAAGAGATAAGTTTAGCTGAAGTTTTGCTGGTAAGATTCTCTTCAGCAATACCTGTCGTCCTCAGGCTGATCACCAAAAAGTCGTCATTGCCGCCGCCAGCATATCCCGCCGCATAGAGGTTATCACCCGAACCCCAAGCCACCGCACTTGCCCGATCGTTGTTGTTACCAGCACTATTATATCTGTAAACCCAGTTCGTATCACCTGTCTGTCTGAGACTGAAGACAGCGAAATCCTCGCCCGTACCCACGCCCCGGATGAATCCTGCAGCATAGATATTCCCATCAGTGCCATAGACAATACTGTTCGCCTGGTCAATATTGTTACCCGGTCCGTTGTATGTAAAAATCCAGTTAGTATCTCCTGCTTGTGTATAACTTACTACCGCAAAATTATCATTGGCCGCCCTTATATAGCCTGCAGCATAAATTCGGTTGTCGGCGCCATAGATAATGTCATTTGCATGATCAATATTATTGCCCGACCCATTAATGGCGCGAACCCAGCTCGTGTCCCCGGTCTGTGTAAAACGCACTACGGCAAAATTATCGTTGGTTGCACGAATATACCCCGCAGCATAGATATGGCTATCTGCACCATAAGTTATCGCGAGTGCACGATCATTATTATTCCCAGGCCCATTAATGCTGCGAACCCAGTTCGTATCGCCCGCCTGAGTAAAACTCACCACTGAAAAGTCTTCGTTGGCAGCCCGGATAGTTCCGGCAACATAGATCCGGCCATCGCCGCCGTAGACAAGATCTAATGCGTAATCATTATTGTTACCCGGACCATTGATGCGACGAACCCAGTTCGTATCACCGTTTTGTCTATAACTTATTACCGTAAAATCATCATTCCTATCATGAGAATATCCCGCTGCATAGATATTATTATTGGCACCGTAAATAATGGCAGCCGCCCGGTCATTACCATTTCCCGGACCATTATAACGACGAACCCAGTTCGTATCGCCTGATGGCTTCAGACTTATCACCGTGAAATCATCGCCTGTACCAGCACCTCTGGTATATCCCGCAGCATAGATGTTTCCATCCGTGCCATATGCAATGGCTGTTCCATAATCATTGCCGTTACCTGGGCCGTTATATACGAAGACCCAGTTCGTATCACCTGCTTGGGTAAGACTTATGACTGTAAAGTCATCGTTAGTGCGCCTGACTGATCCCGCAGCATAAACGTTACCGTTACTGCCGTATGCAACAGCATTTGCATAGTCATTATTGTTTCCTGATCCGTTATACCTGAAAACCCATCTTTGCGTTTGCGCATCGAGCAAAAAAGGTAACAACAATAACAGAGAAACCAGGTTGTGTCCCACTTGTCGTGGAAATTCTAATGGCTATAATATACAAAAGGAGCTAAACCATGAAATATGCTGAAAAGATGACCTGTCTGCCTGACAGGCAGGTAAGTTATGAGAAAGATTATCTTACTGAAGCCATTAGAAGAGAAGTAAAGTTATTTATTGAAAAGATTATTGTTGAAGAGCTTGAGGCAACCCTTGGA
>CBFGIV010000007.1:0-64396 GCA_965648915.1 Caldifarciminota bacterium
ATGTGGGTGAATATTATGACCGGCATCGAGCTGAGCAACAATATTATCACTGGGTTAACGATATCAATTATAAGCTTGCCGATCGCCATTTTCTAAATGTCTTAGAATGTCGGGCAATGAGCAAAAAGAGAAAGGAGACGACCTGCTATCTCTGTCTGACCAATTTTGAGATTAATCAAGAGAATTTTCACTATTTGGCCAATAAAGGAGGACGTTTAAGATGGAAGACTGAGAATGAAGGCTTTAATATGCAGAAAAACGGGGGATATAACCTGGAGCACGCCTATAGCTACAACTCTGTAGCTATGAAGAACTTTTATCTTTTGATGCAGATTGCCCATATCCTCAATCAGTTGATTGAGAAAGGCAGCCTGCTCACTGACACAATCAAGAAGTCTCTGGGCAGTATCCGAAACATTGCCAAAAGGCTGTTAGAAGATTTAAGAACCAGCCTCTTTGACACCAATGAAATCGCTACTGCCCTGGCCAAGCGGTTTCAAATCCGCTTTGATACTTCCTGATCAAAGTCGATGCTCCGGGTATATCCCCCAAAGAGTAACTATTATGTTATTATAACATAGTAGCAGGGCGTTGTCTACCCTTTTTTATTACATTGCTTAAAAAATCAATTCTAATGACCCCGACCTCTAAAAATAGGAAAATTTGAAAAAGTATTCGGCAGGGCTGTTAACAAAACCGCATCCTTGACAACAAAAAATTTTTGAGTATAATTAAATGGTGCAGAATCTTACCCGTAAAATCATTCTCCAGACTGAGAAATGGGGTGCGCATAACTACTCTCCCCTACCTGTTGTCCTGTCTCGAGCCCGTGGGGTCTGGGTCTGGGATGTTGAAGGGAAAAGATACCTTGATATGTTAAGCTGTTATTCGGCCGTAAGTCAGGGCCATCTTCATCCCAAGATTGTTCAGACAGCCCAGGCACAGATGAAAAAGTTAACCCTCACATCCCGTGCCTTCTACAATGACCAACTGGCTAAATTTTTCGAAAAATTATGCAGACTGACCGGTATGGAGAAAGCCCTGCCTATGAACAGTGGTGCTGAAGCAGTTGAAACTGCCCTTAAACTTGCTCGTAAGTGGGGATATCTGAAAAAGAAGGTTGCAAAAGATCGGGCTGAAGTTATCGTCTGTAAGGACAATTTCCACGGTCGAACCACAACAATTATCAGTTTCTCGACCAATCCTCAGTATCGTTATGGTTTCGGACCATATATGCCTGGATTTAAGATTATTCCCTATAATGATATAAAAGCTTTAAAAAAAGCAATAAACAGAAATACGGTCGGTTTTCTGGTCGAGCCTATTCAGGGAGAAGGAGGTATAAATGTCCCGGATCCAGGATATTTGAGGGATTCTTATAAGATCTGCAAAGAGGATAAGATCCTTTTCCTCGATGATGAAATCCAGACCGGACTGGGCCGGACCGGCCGTCTCCTCTGTATCGATTATGAGAATATTAAACCTGACATATTAATTCTTGGTAAAGCCCTGGGTGGTGGGCTCTATCCGGTCTCGGTAATTCTGGCAAAAAATAATATTATGAATGTTTTTAAACCCGGTGACCACGGTTCGACCTTTGGCGGAAATCCTCTGGCCGCAGCAATTGCATTATCAGCGCTTGATGTAATTACTAAGGAGCGCCTTTCGGAAAATGCCGCCCGGGTCGGTTCTTATTTTATCAATCGCTTGAAAGAAATCAACAGTCCAGTAATAAGGGAAGTAAGAGGTAAAGGACTGTTGATCGGCATCGAGATCAACAAAAAATATGGCCGGGCAAGAGATTATTGTGAGAAACTGTTGCATTTAAGAATCTTAACCAAAGAGACCCACGAGTCCGTGATTCGTTTTGCCCCACCCCTGATAATTAAACGAGCGGAAATCGATTGGGCAATGGAAAGGATAAGAAAGGTCTTTGCTTAATCAGGAGATAAAATGGAGAAGAAATTCAAAGGTTTAAGAATAATTGCAAATGTATTTAAAGTCCTGGCCTGGGTTATTCTTGTTGTCTCGGTCATCTTTTCAATTATCGTTATCCTCGGTGGTTCACTGCTCGGTGTATTAGCAGGAGAACAGATGGGCCCGATGGGTGCTCTTACTGGAATCTTCGGCGGAATTATCCTTTTAATCTATGGAGTCTTCCTCTTTCTCAGTCTCTATGCCGGGGCCGAAGTCATCCTTGTTCTACTGGCAATTGAAGAAAACACCCGCAAACCGGTATAAAAATTAAATAAACGGTCGATATGTTCCCGATCTTAATCCGTATCGGTTCAATACCCATATATTCCTACGGCCTGATGCTGGCCATCTCTTTTCTTTTAGGTATCTACCTTGCCCAGCGCTGGGCAAAAAGAGTAAATATCGATCCCAAAAAGATTGAAGACCTTGGTTTCTGGATTTTGATTGCCGCAGTAATTGGTGCCCGGGCCCTTTATATCATCTTCCATCCTGATGAATTTCTTTCCGACCCATTATCTTTCATAAAAGTCTGGCAGGGGGGATTGATGTTCTTTGGCGGATTCATCGGTGCGGTTATCGCTAGCCTGATATTTCTTAAAAAGAATCGGATCTCGATCTTAAAAACCGGTGACCTGATTGCACCGGTTGTGGCCCTGGGTGAATTTCTTACCCGGATCGGTTGCTTCTTAAATGGTTGTTGTTTTGGCATTCCAACCAATTTACCCTGGGGGATAAAGTTTCCCGAACATTCTGTTGCCGGGCAATTGCATACCTCTATTCATCCCACCCAGCTCTATTCATCTCTCTTTGGGCTTCTGCTCTTTATATACCTCTTAAGACGACAAAAGCGCCAGCTCCGCACAGGTCAAATCTTTAGCGAATTCCTTATTGCCTACGCTGGCTTCAGATTCCTGATTGACTTCGTTCGTTACTACGAGAACCCGGCAAATTTCTGGATCAATCAGATTATCTCACTGGGAATTGTCTCTGTGGGGATATTTTTACTCTTTAAAATTAAGAAATCACCATCAAAATTTTAAATTTTTCTTCTAACTTCACTGATGTCTAATGGGGCATAGATATTTAAAAATAATTCGCGACCAACTCCATCTGATCAGCCGTTTTTTTATCCCGCCCCTCTGTGTGGTATGTGAAAATGAGATTGAACGCGGACTGCTCTGTGGACACTGTTACGATCAAATCATGATGGTTCCATTACCGATATGCCCGACCTGTGGTCATCCGCTGGGTAATCACAAAGACTGTAAAATCTGCAAATCGCTGAATCCTGCATTTGACCATATCAGGGCCTGGGCCTTATTTGTCCCGCCTCTCGACCGCATCATCCATTCTTTCAAATATGAAAGAAAACCATCGCTTGCCCATCTCCTCGGTCGCTCAATGGCAAGAGTTGCCGAAAGTGACCCGTTATTAAAGGAAGCTCAGTATCTGATCCCGGTTCCACTTTATAAAGGCCGCCAGCGTGAAAGGGGTTATAATCAGGCGGAACTGCTCAGCCGGGTGATAAAAGAAGAGATCAAAAAAGAAGTATTAAACTGTCTGATCAGAACAAGGAATACTCCAACCCAGACCCGATTGACTGAATTTGAACGAAAACAGAATGTCCTCGGTGCATTTAGTTTATCCGGTGGTATCTCCATTCAGGGCCGATCGGTCATCCTGATTGATGATGTGATGACAACCGGAGCAACCTTAAATGAGTGTGCCCGGGTCCTTAAAGAAGCAGGGGCTGATCGTGTCTACGGTTTGATCTGCGCCGTTGCACCGGTATAAGGGGATGTTTCTAAAATTATAAATCAATCTAAGCCGCAAAAACTTCTCTCATACATCCAACAAAATAGTCGAGTTCTTCCCGGGTCCGTTTTTCGGTCACCGCAACCAGCAGATAATTCTGCCAGCGTTGATCAAATTGTCCCAAATTGATACCGGCAAAGATATGCTTATTTAAGAGTTGATCAATAATCCTGCCCGGATTATCTAACTCCAGAACAAACTCCTTAAAGAAATCTCGAGTAAAGGGAATTTTAATACCCGGGATCCGGGCAAGTTGCTCTTTCAGGTAGTGACTTTTCAAAAGAGACTGTTCCGCCACTTCTCTCAATCCGCTGGGGCCCATCAGGGAGAGATAAATCAATGCCGCCAGGGCACAGAGTGCTTCATTGGTGCAGATGTTCGAGGTTGCCTTTTCTCTTCTGATGTGCTGTTCCCTGGTTTGAAGCGTCAGGACAAAACCGCGCCGCCCATCAACATCGGTCGTTTCACCAACAATCCGTCCGGGCATAAATCTGATGAAATCTTTCCGTGTGGTAAAAATACCTAAGAGCGGGCCACCAAAGCCCATGGGCAGACCGAGTCCCTGGCCCTCACCCACTGCAATATCTGCCTTATAATCTCCGGGCGGAGAAAGTAATCCCAAAGAGATTGGATCAAAACTGACAACCAAGAGCGCCCCTTGATTATGGACGATCTTCTCAATCTCAAAAACTTCTTCCAGGATGCCAAAAAAGTTAGGATGCTGAATCGCCACACAGGCGGTATCGGCGTCAATCTTCTTCTGCAAAATTTCAAGGTCAACCGCCCCATCTTTATTGCTTATTATCTCCACCGGGGTCTCAGTTCCTGCTGTGTAGGTCCGCACCACCATCTGGTGAAGGGGATTGACTGTTTCAGCCATCAGCACCTTATTTCGTCTGGTAATTGTCTTGGCCATAAGACAGGCTTCAGCCAGGGCTGAAGCACCATCATACATCGAAGCGTTGGAGACATCCATTCCGGTCAATTCGCAGATTGCGGTCTGGTATTCAAATATCGACTGGAGTGTCCCCTGGGAGACCTCAGCCTGATAGGGAGTGTATGCAGTATAAAATTCACTACGGAGCAGTAACTGATTTATCACTGCCGGAATATAATGGTCATAGATACCACCCCCGAGAAAAGAGATATAATCCCCGGTGGTAATATTCATCTCCCCCAGTCTCTTAATAATCTTCCTCAACTCCTGTTCACTTACCGGCTGGGGTAGCCCGAGAGGCTGACTTTCCCGTAACCCATCAGGAATGATATTCTTGAGCAATTCTTCAAAGGTGTTAACACCAATACACTTGAGCATCTCCTGTTCATCCTGGCGGGTAAGAGGGATGTAATGCATTAATGCCCCTTGGTCTTTATAAGTTCATTGTACTCCGCAGCACTCATTAAACCACTCAATTCACCAGGGTCAGAGATTCGAATTTTAAACAGCCATCCCTGGCCATAGGGATCTTTATTCAAAAGGTCGGGAGCATTCTTTGCTTCTTCATTCACCTCAACCACCTCACCGCTCAACGCACTGTATAGTTCGGCAACCGCCTTGACCGCCTCGATCGTTCCGACCGATTCATTGGCCTTTACTTTACGCCCAACCTGTGGCAGTTCAACCATTACAATATCTGAAAGCTCGGTCTGGGCATAATCGGTTATACCCTCAATCGCAATATCACCTTCAACCTTAACCCATTCGTGATCCTTTGTATATCTTAAATTATCCAGAACTAAAGCCATCAAACCTCCTTGATTTTTTATGAATTAAGGAAAAAAGTGTAAATAGCTGAATTAGTTCTCGCCGGGTCAATTATAAACAAAAGCAGGTAAAAGTCAAGTTAACTTTTAACCGAATAAAAACCGTTTTTAATATTCGAGTTTTCTCTTCGATAGACTCAGAACAATACCGATTGCCATAAAATTCACCAGCAGAGATGACCCGCCATAACTGATAAAAGGGAGCGGGACACCGGTAACAGGAAAGATTCCGATAGTCATACCAATATTTAAAATCGCCTGATAGGTGATCATTGCCCAGATCCCGGCTGCAACCATACTGTTGAATTCATTATGTGATTCGCGCGCAATAATCAGAATCCGGTAACTCAAGACAATATAAAGAACCAGCAGGAGACTTGTCCCGAGAAAACCAAATTCTTCACCAATACAGGAGAATATAAAATCGGTATGACGCTCGGGCAAAAATTCTAATTTTTTCTGCGTTCCAGCCAAAAACCCCTTCCCGAAGATCTGGCCTGAACCCATGGCGATCTTGGACTGAATCAGTTGCCAGGACATCCCTTTTGGATCAAGCCAGGGCGAAAAGAAAGTTAAGATTCGCTTCCGCTGATAGACCTTGAGCGAATCCCAGATTATCGGTGTCAATAGGCCAAAAAGTGAATTTACGGTTAGACCGTAGATAATTTCCCCGAGTCTTTTACGGAGGAAAAGAATCAAAGTCAGAAGCACGATATATATTGCCCAGATGATCAATGAAAAACTTGCTACCATCGATATTACCGGCGAGATGAGAAGAAGGAGTGAAAATTCATTCAAGCCCTTCCAATAAAGCATCGCCAGGAGCGGAGCAAAAAAGATCTGTGCGGCCCCGAGGTCTGGTTCAATTGCAACCAGGCCCGCCGGTAACGAAACAACCAGTAAAGGGAGCATAGCCTGAAGAACAGTTTCGATCTTATGTTTTAAGCTCGTCAAAACATAAGCCAGAAAAAGAATCGTTCCAAGTTTCGCAAATTCCGATGGTTGAATTGAGAAGATACCAATTTGAATCCAGCGTTTAGTTGCGAATGGACTTATTTTTAAAATCACTATCAGAATGATCAAAGATAGAACATAAAGAAAGGGTGCAAGAAAATTGAAAACCCGGGGGTTAAGATTGGAGAAGATAAAAAGGACCAGCGCACCGATCCCAAACCAGATTGACTGGCGAATCAAATACCTGATCCCACCTGCGCTGTATATCATTGCCAGTCCGAAGATGGTGAGGATCAGTGTAATCAGTAATATTATCTTATCGGATTCCCGAACCATAGAGGTTAAAATAGTCTTCAATCAATCGTCCGGCAATCGGCGCCGCAACACTGCCTCCGTGGCCAGCATTTTCAACCACAACTGCAACAAGGATCTCAGGTCGATCCATTGGGCTGAAACCCACAAATATTGAGTGATCTTCACCAAATGGATTCTGGGCGGTCCCGGTCTTACCAGCAACCGGGATCTTACCCAATCGGGCCAGTGTTCCGGTCCCTTCAACCACCACCTTTTCTAACCCTTTGCGCACTATCTCAATCGACTGTTGAGTAATACCCGTTTCATAATACTCTGGTTCTCCGCCCAGCCGGAGTTTTGGCTTCACAACCTTTCCATAATTTGTAAATACTGTATAAGCGACGGCAAGCTGGAGAGGCGTCACAAGAATTTCGCCCTGACCGATTGCCAGATTCATTATATGACCTTTACTCCACTGCATCTTATAACGCTCATCAAACCAGCGCCGATCCGGTAACAGTCCTCTCTTCTCCTCAGGCAGATCAATACCGAGGACATTACCAAATCCAACCTTTTTCCCAATATCTGCAATACAATCAATTCCGACCAGAAGCCCCAGTTGATAAAAATAGATATCGCAGGAATTGGTAATAGCGCCGATTAAATCCAGACTTCCATGAATTTTCCAGCAATGGAAATTTCGATTACCCATCAGGAAACTTCCGGTACAGGGAGAAAACCTCTTCTGGGGCGTGATTATCTTTGACTCCAACCCGGCCAGGGCAACAAAGGGTTTGAATGCTGAACCCGGAGGATATCCGCTCATAATTGCACGATTATAAAGGGGTGCGGCCGGATGGTTACTGAGCCTGTTCCATTCCTCAACGGTCAATCCCTTGATAAAAAGATTAGGATCAAAACCGGGCTTGGCATAGAGAATCAGGACTTCGCCGGTATTTGGTTTTAAGGCAATAACTGAGGCTCTCGGGTAATGAGCCAAATAGGCGGCGGCCGACTCTTGCAGGGCAATATCCAGGGTCAGATTGATGTCCTTACCCGGAATTAAAGGCAGGGGTCTTTTTTCCGCAATCGGCCCGATCTCGTTGCCAAAGGCATCGACTTCCATATAGATTATACCATCCTGACCCCGTAAATCTGCTTCATAGTATTTTTCCAATCCCATCCGACCGATGAAGTCGCCCAATTTATAATCACCAGGCCTTACGAGTTCATTTAAGGCCACTTCACCAACATAACCAATAGTATGTGCCAATAATGAGTCATATGGATAATCACGCAGAGGTTCAATACTCACGGCAACACCCTTCATATCCGGTAAACGTTCTTCAATCCGGGTCAAGGTATTAAAATCGATATCGTGTTTGATCTTCAAGGCAATCTGCGGGGTCCGCGTCTTCTTCATCTGTTCTATGATTATGGTAGTGTCCATATTCAATATTCGAGCAAGCTCTTCAACCGTCTTCTTTTCAATCAGATTTGGTATGACCGAAACTGAAAAACCCGGCCTCGAGCCAGCCAGGACAACCCCTTTCCGATCCAGTATCCTCCCTCTGGGTGCAGGAATATAAACCTTCCTTATTCGATTTTCCTCAGAAAGCTCAAAATATCTTCTTCCTTCCAAAATTTGAATGCGCGTGACGAAAAAAAATATTATTCCGAAAAAAACTACAAAAGCAATTAGTGTCCGGCGAAATTTTATATCCTTTTCATCCATGAATTATAAACAATATAATTGGAAATTAAAAATAACGGCAGGAAGAAAATAATCGAATTAAAATAGTACCAGAATGAAAAAAACCTCATAAAACCTGCGCCCAGACCAACGATTAATACTTTAACTATGAAGATGGCGATAAAAATTAAGAGCATTGATAGAATATTTTGATAGAAGCGCACCTTCAAAAATTGGATCGGAATCGGAAGAAGCGCATAAATCAGAGAAAATAATCCCAGCCGCTGTGGATCGAGGAGTCCAGTAAGTAGACCGAGATAAAACCCATAGATCACCGAAAAATTTATCGATTCATTATAAGCCACAAAAAAGAAAAAAATAAAAATAAGATCTGGTCCATCGACACCAATATTCATCATAATCAACAAAAAAAGATAGGTTGCAAAAATTATATAGATTAATTTTCTTATCATGGCGGAAATTTTGGTGGCCTCGGTTTAAGGTCCTTAAATAGATCGGCTCCCGGACTGGGTGCAAATCTCTTTTTTGTCGGAATCATTATATAAACTTTCTCCAATTTTGATATTTCCGCTATCGGCCTTAAATAGACTTTTTTGAAAAACATATCCGCTCCTTCCTCCATTCTTACCACCCGGGCAATGTAAAGGCCCGCAGGGATGACATCGCTCAAACCCGAACTGATCATTGTATCACCAACCATAATATCCGCCTCTTTTTCAACATAATTGGCAATCAAACGATCACTGGTTGCTGTGGTCATACAGAAAATACCGGTTCTTTTTACTTTTGAGGATACATGAAAACCGGGGTGGAGCATGGTGAAGACCGTCGAACGATTATGTCCGACATCGATAATCTTCCCAACCAGACAACCAAGATAGACAACCGGGCTCTGTTTCTGGATCCCGGCCTCGGCTCCTTTATCGAGGAAGAGCAGATGGTTCATCGTTACGAGGTCACGAGCGATAATCCGGGCCGATATAAGATTGTATTCCCTAATTTCAGTCAGAACCGAATCCTCCCTGGTCTTTATCTTTTCGATTAATAGTTTATTCTCAAGGGCAAGATGGTTGGCCCGTTCCTCAGCCCTCTCAAGATTTGCCTGTAGACGAACAAAATTGGCTATTATCTTATTGCCGGAATTCACCGGTAATAATAGCACCGGGCTCAGGAAGTTGCTTACAGCCATCTTCTGAGAAAATGGAAGGATAAGAAAGACGATGGAAATCAAAACTGTAACAAAAACAAGAATCCTGCTTACATCGGGGGGCACACTAATCCCTCTTGGTTCGAATGATTACCTTTTCATACAGTGAGATATTTTCTAATATCTTACCAGCACCCAGAACAACGCAATCCTGGGCATTCGGGGCGACCTTTACTGGCAAATTGGTTTCTTCGCGGATGAGCAGATCAAGCGCTCTTAAAAGAGAACCTCCACCGGCCATATAAATACCATTGGTAATGATGTCGGCGGCGAGTTCGGGCGGCGTTCTTTCAAGAGTAAGACGCACCGCCTCAATAATCATTGCGATCGGTTCTTGAATTGCCTCGCGGACCTGGCGGGTCGAAATCTTTATTGTCTTGGGTATTCCTGACACCAAATCTCTTCCCTTGACCTCCATCTCACCTTCCTCATCAGTTGGAAAGGCCGATCCAATCTTGATCTTCAACTCTTCTGCCGTCTGCTCACCGATTATTACATTGTAATTCTTCTTAACATACTGGATAATCGCATCATCCATTTCATCACCGGCGATTCTGATCGAACACTGACTTACAATTCCCGACAGGGCAATTACCGCAATTTCGGTCGTCCCACCACCGATATCGATTATCATATTGCCCTGCGGTGAATGAACCGGCAAGCCAACACCAATTGCTGCTGCAATCGGCTCCGATACAAGATAAACTTCACGCACCCCGGCCGCCTGGGCTGAATCACGAACTGCCCGCTTCTCAACCTCGGTAATCCCTGAAGGCACACAGATGATGACGCTGGGTCGTGTAAAAAAACGTTTCTTCCGTGCCTTGGTGATCAAGGTCCTGAGCATCAACTCGACCATCTCAAAATCGGCAATCACGCCATCCTTCATCGGACGAATCGCCTTTATCTCATCTGGTGTCCGGCCCAGCATCTTTTTGGCTTCATCGCCGACCGCGAGGAGTTTTTTAGTTACCGTATCAATTGCAACAACGGACGGTTCCCTTAAAACCACCCCCCGTCCCTTTACATAGATAAGCGTCGAGCAGGTGCCCAAATCGATAGCAATATCATTAGAAAATAACTCACCAAGGTTTTTGATCCATTGCCTGATTTTCACTAAAACCTCCTGACCGATAGACCTTCTCGTCTGTAAACAGAAGACTTTTTATTGAAACAAGCGCCTGATGCTATATCATATTCAAAAGTTCCCGAAAGTCAATAGATACTTAAAATCGGATTGATCGAGGATTAAGGGTCCAATTTTATTAAATTTCGTAAAAATATGAGTTCATTGACACATAAGACTATTTGAATATAATGAAAAGTGTGCGAATACCAGAGATAATTTCTTCGGTTAAAAAAATTAAAAACAAAACCAAAGTCTATCTCGTGGGTGGGGCAGTCCGTGATCTCTTAATGGGGATCGAACCTAAGGATTTCGACTTTGTCGTCGAGGGTAAAGGTATTAAGTTCGGGAAAAATTTTGCAAAATTTATAAAAGGTACCTTTGTCCTGCTAAGTACCGAAGATGATGAGGCAAGAGTCGTTAAGGATGATTACAATTTCGATTTCAATGGTCTGGGGAATGAATCCCTCGAGACCAACCTGAAAGACCGTGATTTTACCATAAACACCCTGACGGTTGATCTGGATCAGATTGATAAAATTATCGATCTTCATTCGGGGCTTGAACACCTCGACGCCCGAAAACTCGTTCCTGTCTCCAAGGATTCGCTCAAACTCGACCCTCTCCGTTTGCTCCGCGGTTTCCGCTTTGCGGTTGAACTGGGTTTCGAACTCCAGCGCCCCTTCTTTATTCAAGCCCGGAAAGTCAAACTCGACCGAGTCGCACCCGAAAGAATCAGTTATGAACTGATGCGAATTTTGTCAAACGACAGTTCCTTTCCATATATTAAGATGATGAATCGTCTCGGGATTTTTCAACAGATTATGCCTGAGGCACAGCCGATAATAAAAAATCGAACACTCTGGAAACACTCACTTATCACCTACCAGTCAATCGAGGAGTTAATAAAAAAGCGAAAGTCGGTATTCAAAAAATATGAGCGAGAATTTGATGAATATCTCTCGACACCAAGAAAAAGAGGGCTTCTCAAACTCGCCGGTCTTCTTCACGACATCGCCAAGCCCCACACCCAACTTATTACAAGTCGAGGTGAAACTCATTTTTATGGCCATGATACCAGGGGTGCAAAATTGGTCGAAACAATCGGCTATGAACGATTAAAATTATCCCGGGCCGACATTGATACCCTGATTACTCTGGTCAAGGAACATATGCGTCTCCATCTTTTGGCAACAGGCCCGGAACTAACCGATCGGGCAATTCGGAGATTCTTCCGAGATCTGAGACAAGAATATGCCGGAGCAATGATCCTGGCCTGGGCTGATGGTTATGCAACTGCGGGTCATACCCGACATCTCGAAACAACCTTTCAGCGAATGCTCGAGCTTAAGAGGGCGGATGAGGCCAAACCCAAAATTGAAAGGCTGATCAACGGTTATGACCTGATTGAAGAATTGAAGATCACCCCCGGGCCTATCTTTAAGATCATCTTGAACGAAGTCTTCGAGCAACAGCTCGAAGGGAAAATAAAGAACCGATCCGAAGCCCTGGATTTAGCCAAAAAGATTTACGAAGCAAATAAAGAAAAAGAAAATCGATAACTGTTGAAATTTTTCAAAAACCCTTGATTAAAGTTTTTTCATTACTTCAGTCGAACTATCTTGCCTTCCATACATTGATGGTCGATATTTATTCTGAGAAAATAGATACCTGCAGGTAACTGGACAAAAACTTTTTCGCTATAAAATCCAGCATTTAACCTCTTTGCAAAAAGTTTCGCCATTCTCTTACCCGTGCAGTCATATATTTCAGCCTGAACAATTGCCGGGAACTGCAAATTATAGGAGAATTTGATTGGCTCGTTCGAAAAAACTGGATTGGGATAAATTACGAACTTCAAATTACCAGACCGGTT
The DNA here is from genome assembly GCA_965648915.1 of Caldifarciminota bacterium. Taxonomy (GTDB): domain Bacteria; phylum Hydrothermota; class Tepidihabitantia; order SM23-42; family CAYGYG01; genus CBFGIV01. The sequence goes on from CBFGIV010000007.1 coordinate 12,728, forward strand.
TCGGATTTCATCAACTTTTACTGTGGTATTCCTGAAAAGATAGGCAACGCCATTGGTGTGGTCAGAAAGAAGAAGCTCCCGATCGGACGAATAGTTATATTTGAAAATAACCTTGCTCTGAGGAGGAATTGCATTCTTAAGGGAGATCCATCCCGATTTGATATTATAGCAATAATCGCTCAACGGTACAGGGTTACCATTTATCGTTATTGCAATTAGTCTCTCAATTGGTGCAATCGACAGATAAAAAAGTTTCTTGGTTCCTGAAGCAACGACGGTGTCCTCCTTATACCTGATTCCATCCCGGTCAACATCGCCTAAGTCAATGCCATAACCACCTGAAACCGCTGAACGCCAAGCATAGGTCCGGTTTAAGGTTCCCGAAATATTTTCATAAACCGCACCAAAAGTTCCATTATTAACCGCCCAGTCAAGATAACCATCAGCATTTAAATCTCCGAAAAGCCCAGCTCCCGAAGGCGAGGCGTCGCTGGATTGCCAGGAAGGATTACTTTCAAGGCTATCACCGAGATTTTTGAAAACGAAATTAACCTTCGGGTCAGTGAAACCGCAGGCAACACCAACATCGAGCCTGCCATCTTTGTCAAGATCGCCAACTGATAAACCGACCGCAGCAACATCAGCGATGCGTTGTGATCGCCAGGATGCAGATCTTTCCAGTGCACCATTTCGGTTAAAATAGATTCGCAATAATGGTTCCTGGGGGTTAATCCCGCTTACCGCCAGATCAAGGTCCCCATCGCTGTCAACATCGATCCAGGCACCACCAAAGTCGAGATTATAATCGGTTGCCTGCCACACTGGCTGATCTTCCATTATTCCATTATTGTTCCGGTAAAGTTGCGGATAGGCAAACATATCGGTAATTACCAGATCTAAATCACCATCATTGTCAAAGTCACCCCAGTCGCACCAGGTTCCACCTCCATTAGGTGCAATCCAGATTGGATCCCTTGTTAGTGTACCGGCATCATTTCGATACAATCTCAGCCGGCCACCCATAAGATAATAGCAGGCAACTGCCATATCCAGATCACCATCATTATCATAATCGCCAAAAGCAGGGGTTACATGGCGGTCAACATCGTTAGACTCCCAGGCAGGCACAGTATCAACGGTGCCATTCCGATTTGCATACAGGTAATTCCTTTCATCCTCGTGAACTGTAATTACTTCTGCAAAACCATCGCTGTTTAAATCGACGAGACCAACCCCTAATATACCTCCGTACCACCGGGAAGTCCAGTAAGGTGAAGTTTGAAGAGGAATTGTGAGTTTCTCTCCACTAGGTTGATTATTTCTCAGACTGTTAACCGGAGTACTCCTCATTAGATTGGAAACTATTGACCTGAGGTCACCGCCACCGGCTTTCTGTCCGGCTGGTAGTGGATTAACCAATAAGAACAAAACAGTAAACATTCCTGATATATTAAATTTCTCCATGGCTGACACCTCCTTACTTACTTAATCTTAATTTAATAAAATCACTGACTTACTTACTCTGTATTCCCTGCCTTCAATCTGCACATAGTAAATGCCCGTTGGTAACTGCCTGCCCATATCATCCTTTCCATCCCAGGTAATTGTTATCCTCTGATTTTTATCAGGTATTCGATTAAAAGACCTTACCTGTCTTCCATTGATATCATAGATTCCTGCTCCCCAGCAGCCATTAATCAATCCAACTTCAAAATTAATCACAGTTTTTACCTTAAATGGATTAGGTTCTATTGTAATTTTAATCGGCGCTTGATGATCCACCACAAGTAGTTTTTCTGATTCAATCCCTGAGGCAGGCGAATAGCGCAATATCAATCCATTGGCACCTACTGCCCAGGCATTCCTGCGGTTTGTACCGTGAATATCATAGATTGATGTCGCTCCTGCATTATCATCCAGCCAGTTTACTCCACCATCAGTTGTGAGCAGAATTCCATTATAATAGTCACCTACCCATCCCCAGAGCGCTTCAGGAAAATAGACTCCCCAGAATGGTCTCAGTGATGTCGGATTCCTTGTAAACCATGACAGACCTCCATTTGTTGTGGTTACAATTCTTCCAGGTTCCCGGACACTCATCCCGCCGGCACCTCCAACGCTCCAGCCATTATTGAGATCAACCATCCAGATACTTGTCAAAAAACCCATCGCCGCTGTTCCGGGTCGCCAGTTATGGACACTTGTCCAGTTTCTTCCGCCATCGGTAGTCCGCCAGATATGACCATCGGTATTATCCCCCGGATACCCCCAGTTTATTCCACCTGAAACTACACCGATTGAAGTCGTCACGAAATGGATATCCCAGGGAATGGCCGCACTGGCATTTATTCTTTGATTTACCCAGGTAGTTCCACCATCAGTCGTATAAATGATATAACCAAAACTATCTGCCCATCCCGTAACCGTAGCCCAGCCCGTATTACCAATAAAACATACGCCATAGCAGGCCCGCCAGTTCGTATTGCTATTGGTATTAAATTGTCGGCGCCAAGAAAGGCCACCATCTGTGGTTTTGAGAATCTTCTGACAACTTGTGTCGATGACCGTGTAGTTATCCCGTCCTCCAACTACCCATCCAGTTTGACGATTGATGAACCATATACTATAAAAAACTGATTTAGTATCGGTATATGCTGTAACCCAGGTCGTTCCCCCGTTAGTCGTTCGAAGGACTATTCCAGAATTATTCTCACCACCTGCCGCCCAGCCATAGAGGGAATCGATAAAAAAAACTGCCTTAAGGTCTAAGGTCGTTCCGCTGTTCTGACGAGCCCAGGTCCCATATACAGACAAAGGGGTTAAGAACACGGAACACAACATCATTATGATTTTTTTATTCTTCATTTTACCTCCTTTTTATTACATTATACTACTTCACCAGAATAATTTTATGATTGAAGAATCGATTGCCGATTGTTGCTTTTATAAAATAGATCCCGGATGAATACTGATTATCTGTTGGCCAAGAAAGGTAAATTGGTCTTTCGACAAATCCATCATATAAAGTTTCTATCCGTTCCCCGGTGATATCGAAGATCGCTAATTTAATTCTGGTTTTTTCTCTAACATTTAATTTCACGCCCGTCTGCCTTACCGCAGGATTTGGTGAGATTATAATAACTTCACCAGGTTGAGATTTTATTACCCACTCATCAATACCGACAACCTGGCTGTCACTACGCGCATAGTAAATCTCTGAAGAACCCTCGGGCATACCATAAAATGTTACATGTCCAACATCCATTTTATCAATATCGAAGACACCTTTATGAATGATTTCATCCCAGTAGGAATTATTCGTTATCGGGTATTTCTTCCAGGATCCTGTTTTGTTTGTAATATAATAAATTTCAGGGCCAGGGACACGAGTATATACAATGTGCACAATATTAGTTCTATCAACGGCAATCGACGGATCACTACTGAGTCTCATTGAACTATCAAGTGGAACCCAGGTCCAGCTACCGCTAACATTAGTTGCATAACATAAGATATAGGGTGGCTCGACCTGCTTCTGCCAGGCAATATGTGACTTATTGTTTTGATCACACTTTATCGAGGGTCGATTATTCCTTGCCCCACCTCCTGTTACATAGGTTTCAACCCAGTTCCCGGTCTCGTTGCTGACGTGGTACAATTGATTGCTTCTTTCATAAGCGATGTGCACTTTTCCCCGGCCGTCCAGACACAATGCCGGTGTAAACCCTTGAGATATGTTCCATTCAACCTGCCAGTTACCCGACCGGTTTGTTGCATAGCCAATTCCGTTGCCAATACCGATCTGATAAGCAACATGGGCATATCCATTGTTATCTACTGCCAGCGAGGGAAAAAATTCCTGACCGGTACTTATCGGGATTTGATTGAGAACCCAGTTGCCACTCTTATTGGTTGCATACCAGAGATACCCACCCAGACCATAAATGTAGACGATGTGAACTTTACCGTTGCGGTCAACGGCAATTGATGGTAGCCATTCATCACTTGAGCCCGAAGCCAGAAGCGTATCTACCCAGACGCCTGTTCGATTAGTCAGATAGCGTAAATCCTTAGACCCTAAGTCTCCCTCATCATAAGCGATATGCACTTCGCCGTTTGGATCGACCGCCAGACTCGGCGTCGAGTTACTGACAACATTGTTGGTCATTCGCTGGACGGTCCAACTCATCGAACAGAGAATATTAATAGTTCCTAAAATCAAGAATAGGATAATGGACTCCTTCATTTCTCCTCCTGATAATTCTCTATCGCATTAAGATTAACTTGTCCTGAGTTCGAAAATTCGGACTTTCGAATATTATATAGTAAACCCCAGATTGTAATGATTGCCCCTGATCATCCTTGCCATCCCAGATGATTGACGCCTTGGCCAGCCGGAGATCAAATGATTTAATACGCCGACCCGCAACATCAAAAATATTCACTGAAATCTTAGAATTGACGTCTATCTGTTGAGTTGCCCAATCAATGACCACCTTCTCACGAAAAGGATTGGGATAGATCTTGAGGACAACATCATTTCGAGGGATTTTAGGATATTCTTCAGCAACCTCCGCGGTGTAGATAAATTCATATATGTTACTATTGGAACTTGTCATATAAAGACGTTTAACACCATCATTTCTTGCATCTGCAACAACCGCATCGCAGTATGCCACACCGCTTGCTCCTTCCCCATCCACCCAGGTCGAATCCCATCCTGAACCATTCCAAGTGTATTCTAAGGCATATCTCATACCGCCGGTTGTTCCTGAATAGATACGGTTTATTCCATCATTACGGCCCGGTCCACCAGTTATACAATTAGGCAGATTAGGCATCGAACCGATAAGTACCTTATCCCAACCACTTCCATTCCAGCTAAATTCATACAGCGCCGTAGGTGTGACATCATGACCGGTGTAGACTCTATTTCTTCCATCATTCCGACCCGGACCGATCCAGACCTTTCGGTAACGGGATGAAACGGAATCTAAGTTCATAAAAACCCATCCGGAACCGGCCCAGGTATACTCTCGCAATTGAGACCCCTGTTTACCAAAATAAAGACGCTGGATGTTGTCGTTTCGACCCGGACCGATGGTAATCTCTATTCCACTCCAATCTGTGATAGCCTGATTTGTAACCCAAGAGCTCCCGTCCCAGGTCGATTCAAATGTTCGATTGTTATTGCAATCACAGGCATATACTCTATTTCTTCCATCATTTCGACCCGGACCAACTGCAATCCCGTGACCGGCTGATGAACTTGGACTTGAGGGGAAAGTGCACACAACTTCTCGATCCCAGGAAGTCCCATTCCAGGAAAATTCATATACTCCGCCGTATTGAGGATTGACAACCGTAAAGGTACAATAGACCCGTATTATACCGTCGTTCTTTCCTTCACCGAGCGCCACTTCCCATCCCGAGGTCGGTCCCATATCGACGCGATCCCAAGAAGTCCCGTTCCAAGAAAATTCATAGAGCCTTGACCAGCTTGCCACATAAATCCGGTTTATCCCATCATTTCTACCAGGACCAACTGCAATCCCATATGCCCAGTTAGTAACCGTCCCAATCGAGGACTTGGTCCAACCCGCCAGAAGGGGCAAAACCAGCAACATATTAAGCCCGACAACACTTATGATCCTGATATTGAAAATAACGCATCTCTTCATCTTCCCTCCTTTTTCTATCGCATCAAGATTAACTTGCTGTATGTCCGGAAACCCGGGCTTTCCAGAGTAACATAATAGACGCCCGATGGTAGTACTCGCCCCTGATTATCTTTGCCGTCCCAGAAAAATTTCCAGTTGCCTTTGTTTAAAGGGCCTTCCTTTATCACCGCCACTACTCGGCCAGCGCCGTCATGAACTCTGAGGTTAACCAGAAGAGCCTGATCAAGCATAAATGAAATGGAAATCGGACCGCGACTCGGATTGGGTGATACTGAAAAATTATGATGACGGAGCAGGGAATTTATCTCATTACCAACTCCGGTGCCCGTTCCTCTAAATTTGACAATATACATATCCCTGCCATTATCGCCCACTGCGTAAAAATCATTCAAGGTATCGGATGCCACATCCATTGATATATAACAGGTATGACTGGTCTGCCATAGTAATGTTCCACCCGAATTGTATTTAAAGACATCGGTTGCGCTATTGGCGGCAACAACAATCACATTGTTAAACTGATCAGTAGTTACACCACCACCACCGTTGTTATCCCCGCTATCATAAGTTCTCACCCAGATCCGGTTGCCACTGGAATCATATTTAATCGTTACGCAATCATAATTAGTGAAGACCAGGGTTCCCGTAACGATAGGATTGTTACTTTTATCAACTGCAAGGCCATAGGCGCCGTCAAAAGGTTCAGGCCCACCTTGAAAGAGTCGCGTATAGGTTCGATCCCACCGATAGTTGCCGTTCTGATCATACTTTATCGTCAGAAAACCGCAATTGCCCGGCGGTCGAATTGGATAAAAAAATCCTGCAACATAGATATTATTGAAAGCATCGGTCTTTGCTCTCAATGTATAGCTTGCATACCCGGTGGGAAAAGTCTTTGCCCAGATAAGATTGCCTGAAGAATCAAATTTCACGGTCAGCGGTTCCCAGTAATCGTTAATATAATACCAGCCTGTGGTAATGATATTGTAATTGTTATCAATGGCAACACCGCACGCGCCATCCCAGGTTCCGTGAAGATATTCTCGCGACCATTTAAATACTCCATTTTTGTCGTATTTGACAATGAGAAAAGCCGAATTCCCGTTCTGTCGATAGCCTGCGACCACAACATCATTCTTTCTATCAACTGCAACCGCCATACCGTGAGTAAGTTTTGCCGCACCAAAACGCCTTGCCCAGATTAGATCACCCCGGGAATTATATTTGAGGGTAATAATGCTATCATTTCCTGTCCCTGATCCTTTATAACCGGTAACAATAACATTCTGTTCATAGTCAACCGCAACGCCGCAGGCAATATCGCCGGTGCCACCTGCATCATAAGACCTTTCCCAGAGGACAGACTGTCCTGAACTAAAAGTTATCAAAAACAGAACAATGATTAATAACCACATATTTCCTCCTGATTGGTTATATTCCTTTTTCCTTATAATCGTCGATTGAACGCCATCCCCAGAAAAGTGCCGGAAAGGCAAGCGTCTGATTGGATTTTTTTCCTTTTTTGCAAGAATTTTTGTTCCTCAATCGTGCTATAACCATCCGCTGTTTTCTGGGGATCTTACTTTTATTTTTTCTCACGATTATATTATACTGGTAAGTCTTAAAAAAAACTTAAAAGTTTCTTAAAGATTTCTCCCTACCCTTACTTTCCTATAAGTTCATTATAGACACGAATAATTTCTGCCCCCGGCGCCCTACCAAGTTCTTTCTCAAAAATGAGAAGGAGTTGTTTATAGTGGTCGATCATTTTTTTATCAAGACCCAGGGCTTTATAACATTTCATTACATAGCAATGAATCTCTTCATTAAAGGGATCGATCTTTAACGACCTTTCAAAATACTCACAACTTCTTTTATAATCTTTTTTTTCAAAGAATATCCGTCCAAGATTATTCAAGCCCTCATTATATTCCTGCTTTATATAGTTTCTTATTGTTTCACACCAGGGATCGTAAATTTCAGGCAGAAATTCCTCTTGCCTAAGGTCCAGTCCCTGTAAATAATATTCAATACGATACTCGGACTCCGTTTCACCCTTTGCTTTTTTCATAATTTGTTCAAACTTTTCAAAATCAGACGCATACTTAAAGGCGGGGTTGAGATAGTAGAATTCCCGAGAGTGATTGATAATTTTAAATCCAAGTATTTGCTGGAATATCTTTCTTATAAACGAGATATTGGTATAGAGATTCTGTTCCCCTTTATTTTTATACCATCCCGGCCAGAAGATTTCAGTCAGCTGTTCCTTAGTGAACCTCTTCCCTGGATGGAGGACGAAATAACAGAAAAGCGATTTTGTTTTTTGCGTTGGCCAGTTCACCACCAATTTTTTACCGTTGGTTTTGAAAATTTCTAAACCCCCGAAGAATTTTATAACCAATCCATCTCTTTTTGTTGAAAAATCCACCCCCTCTACCTCTTTAATTAAACTCTCAACATAATTGAAATTTATCTTCTGGTTATAAGCAAATTCAAGAAATGTCGCATCATTTTTGTATTCTTTCATCAGCAAAAAGTCATAGGACTTGGATTCTGCAATATCGAGACATTCATTAACTAAACGCCGCGCCCGGGATCGGTCATTTCTCTTGATGAGAGCCCGTGACAGGTAGAAAAGGCTTCGAAACTCAAAATAGGGAACTTTGAGGAATCGAGCAATCTTCAATGCTTTCCGATAAGAAACTATTGCCCCGGTTAAATTTTGGTTACTCTCTTCAATCTGTCCTTTAATAATTGTTAAGTTTAAAAGGTCGATATTATCCGTTTTTAGATTAACAAATAGTTTGGCCTGCTCGTAGAATTTATTGGCCCTAACACGATCACCCAACGCCAGATAAGTCGAAGCGAGATCAATCCGTGCCGCAAAATCTATTCTTCGCTCTTTAAGACTTCGATTGGCTTCTATGGCACGTTCATAGTAACTGATTGCCTGTTTATAATCGCCTTTACTTAAGTAGAATTGTCCGCGGGTACCAAGAAGATAAGTCAATGATCTGCGGTCGTTGAATTTACGGCAAATTTCTTCAGCCCTTTCCAGATAAATCCTTGCTTCATCTAGTCGGCCCAGGTCCAGGGCGATAGCGGTAGCGTTCCCGTATACATTGCCCATCCAGGGCAGAACCGGCCCCTCATTTTCATATTCTTTTATAATTCGACTTAGTATCTCCATTGCCTTCTGAAATTCACCTCGCACTGAATAGATAAAAGCAAGCCCGCAGGCAATATGAATATTGGCTTGAGAATCACTTATTTTTTGAGCTACTCTCCAGGCTTCGATCATATATTTCTCGGCGAGAGAAAGCCGACCCATTGCCTGAAAAATAACCGATATAGAGTGATAGATCTTGGTTAAAAGCAAATAATCGTTCTTAGGAGCAAGCCGACTGGCCTGTTTTTCAATTCTTAACGCCCTATCGACATTTCCCCGATAATGATATATCATACCCATCTCATTAAGTGTCAGGACACATATCTTTTTATTCCTTCCTTTCTTACAGCACATATAGACCTCGTCAAGGATAGCGAGGGCATCATCCCATCGTCCCCAGTGCCGGAGGATTTTGGCTTTGCTTAAATAAAGGTCAGGATTATCCTTCAGAGTTCGTATCGGTAATCTCTCCAGCCAATTGTAAAGCATGGCAAACATCCCGGCCGCCATTAATCTATTCAAAAACCTTCTAAGGGCATTCAGGGCATTTAAGTACTTTTCGCCTGCAATAAAGTGTTCGATCGCTTGAATGAGATCACCTTTCTTTTCATAATAAATACCTGCTCGATAATGGAGGTGTCGCACCGCCTGTGCCCCGTACTGATTGGTTAATTGTTTTTTAAGAAATTCCCTGAAAAGACGATGATATTGATAAATCCCTGCATCTAAATAGGAGACAAAGAGATGGTTACGTTCAAGATATGTGAGAATTGCATCGGGATTTTTAATCCCCAAAAGAAAATGGCAATTTTTTTGATCCATCTGGTCAAGGATTGAAGAACGAAGAAGAAAGTCTCTAATTTGAGGTTTCTGTCGAGCGAGGATTTCTTTAGTAAAATAGTTAAAAATTGTCTCGCCAGAATGGAGGTAATTGTTAAGCACCGTATCGGTATTTTTCTCATTTTGGGTTAGCAAATTTTGAATGACGAGCCTCAAGGCAGTAATCCATCCTTCAGAATATTCCTTCAGACGATTGACCTCTTCTCCAGATAAGGTTATACCGGCTATTTTTTTAAATAACTTTTCAATCTCATCCCGGTCAAACATCATATCCCGGCGATCGATTTCGAGAAATTCCTGTCGGGCAATGAGTTTTGTTAAAGTGAATGGCGGCCTGATTCGTGTCGAGATGATAAAATGGAGAAACTCCGGACCAAAACAAAGGATAAAGTCCATAAATTGATTGATCTCTCGAGATTCAGCGAGATGATGATAATCGTCAAAGATAAAATAGATTGGCCTTCCTATCTTATCAACAATATCGTTTATAAGAATTGTGGCGCTCGATTCGAGATTTCTTGTCTGTTGGTAATTTTCAACTGCCCGGGTAGTGAAATCTCTATTAATATTTGATATTCCAGAAGATAGGTAATTTAGAAAGACCGCAAGGTCGCGATCTTTTTCATCAATTTGATAATAAAAATAGGGAAATGGGAAATTGGTCAAAAGTTCTGACAGGATAGTAGTTTTACCATAACCGGCATCGGCACAGATCAGTATAAATCGACGGTTAAGGTTTTTTCTAATATAGGAGACAAGTCGCGCCCTTGGAAGAAAATCATCTTTAAATTTTGGGGGAATTAGTTTAGTTAACAATATCACAAATTTATTCTACCACCAAGAAATGAGTCTGTCAAGATTTTTTTGAAATTGGAATATTATGAAAAATGGAATCTGACCTAAATTAAATCACAATCGGCCGGCGCCATTTATATAAAAGTTCTCCCAGATGTCTCTGGTTTTTAAAGCAAGTTCGTTATCGTATTTAGCCATCTGCTTTTCGTATTCGGCATTAAGTAAAATCGCCCGGGCACCGTCATCGCCTGGTGTGGCGCCAGTTTCGATAACAAACTTTTTTGCCGTCAGGTAATGATCACGCATCGGGCAGGGTCTTAATAGATCGCCTTCACGCCAGTATTTAAACTGCCAGTTGCGTATTCGCTGATGGAATGGAATATTGATTAAATCATTGAGATTACCACCGCGGGTATATATCTCCTTTATATTTGCTGCTGAATAAGGGAAGAAGACACAGGGATAGACATTTGCCTGCCAGTCAATGTAAAAATAACCCCCGGGTCTACCGGCTGATATACAACCATCAGAGACCGGGCCGTGATTCCAGAAATCGGCAAACATAATCTTCTTCTCTTTAATTATCTCCCAACTCTTTTGCCATAAATAAACTCGCTGTTCCGGGGTTGGGATTAACTGAGGATCGATATCGCGTCCGATCGGCATATAATGAAAGACCCAGGCATAGGCTGCTCCCATTCTATTAAAAAAGAAATCGATAAATTGGTCTGAAACAATCTCCTCGACATTCTCCCGGGAAGCAGTAATTGAGATGCCGAAGGTTACCCTGTGTTTCTTTAACAGTTCTAAGGTCTTGATAATCCGGCCAAAAAATCCTTTCCCCCGCCGCTTCTCAGTTGTTGACTCCAGCCCCTCGACTGAAATAGCAGGCGTTATGTTGCCAAGATCGGAAAACTTCTTAGCCACATCTTCATTAATCAGACTACCATTGGTATACATCAGAAAAAGTGAATCGGGGTTAGCCTCGAAGATATCAAGAATATTCTTATTCCCCCAGCGGTATAACAACGGCTCACCACCAGAGATAACAACGAAACGTGCTCCCCAGAGATCAACCATCTCCTTAATAATCCTCGAGAAAATTTCATACTCCAACTGTTCATTCTCAGAAGCCGAATTTGCATAACACCCTGGACAACGCAGGTTACATCTTTTCGCCGGTGATATCGTCACAAATCCTGGCGGGTCAAAGCCGAATTGCGCCCGAAACTCCCTTTCCTTTTCAGCGCGGAGGTTACTTAAGATCGCCTTTTTAACAATCGTATCAACAAATCGGGAAGCAGAACCAAATCTAATTCCTGAATAAATCATTGCCTTCAGCATATAATATTTATCATCGATTACGCCCGGTAGCCCCACCGGGCCTGGAACATTCTTAATTGCCAGACGGATGCTTTTATCAATAAGGGGAGAAAGGAAGTAGAACCCCAATGGATTCCTTCCAAAGGTAAAGATTAGATCAAGAATATTCTTTACTAAGAAATTATTAAATTTTACCTTATGTTCGACCTGCACAACGATATTATACTCAAAAATTCAGACTTGTCAATCCATACTTGAAAAAACTTTTTTAGTCAATTTTGCTAATTTATCGCCATATAATTCGCAACATTTGATTACTTCTTTATCGGGTTTCTCAATCCCCACCGGTCCATAATGATAAGAATCGCTCATACCCATAATAATCATTCCGTGGATAAGAAAAGCCTCGAGGATACTCAGAATTGTCGTTTCACCACCCCCAGCAATACCACCGCTTGAGGTAAATGCCCCACCTACTTTACCCACCAATTGGCCGTGATACTTAACGCTATCATCAATTAATCTTTTCATCTCGCTTGCCATCAGTCCATAATAGGTCGGTGAACCAAAGATTATCAATTGATAGGTCAGAAGATCTTTTGGTCTGATCTTTTCAATTGGCAGGAGATCAACCTCTATTTTCTCTTTTTCAACACCTCGGGCAATTGCCCGGGCCATAGCCTCAGTATTACCCGTGCGCGAATAATAACCAACCAATGCCTTCAACATAGAACCTCCTTGAGGTTTTTATTATAAGGGAAAAATAAATACAGTCCACAATTAATTTTTCCTGACTTTTATAGTCTGCCGGGCGTATTTTTATCTCAATGTTTTAATGAAATTACAATTATTCTTTAACCCCGGATGCTCACCTGTATCGGTTTATGATAAACAATGTCGTCTTGATTGTATCCCAGGATCAGTTTTTCGCTTTTTCGAAAAAGCGAAAAAAAGAAAAAATTGAATTATTTTTACTTCTTGAACCAAAATTCCCTAAAATCTAAAAACTCTTTACCCGTTTGACTCTCTAACCCTTTTCGTTTCAATCCTTGTTTCACAAGAAAGTCCACGGGGTCGTAGAGTCGTTCGTCAAAAGAGTCCTTACTATACTTTCGATAAATAACGAACAAACTTTATTAACATCTTGGATGTTGTCTCGGCTAAAAAATAAATGTAATTAAACTGCTCTTGAGTTATATATTTCTGGTCAAACGCTACATATAATGCAGATTGAACTTCAGCCGCAGAACCATGCGCTTGCACAAGAAATCTTGCAAACTCTTTATCAGTTTTTCGGGCAAAACCCTCAGCAATATTCAACATAATGGAAACCGAAGCTCTTCTTATTTGATCTCTCAGACCAAAATCCCTTCTAAAACCAGAAGATAAACTAATTTCGTATACTGCTTTTGTCAACTCCCTTGCCTTCTGCCACGCTTCAATATCTTCAAACCTTTTTATTCTTGCCATATGGATTCCTTCCTTTTTTAAAATTCCCTGACCCTTGACTCTCTGACCCCTTTGACCCTTCTGACTCTTAGGCCTTTTTCATCTCAATCCTTGTTTTAATGGAACCTGCTTTCAAACTTATCCATTTTATCCATATCACTTATTATATCCATTTGTTTCAATCCTTGTTTTAATGGAACCTGCTTTCAAACCTTTTTTTGCTCAATCCAGAGACAATATATCAAAATATGGTTTCAATCCTTGTTTTAATGGAACCTGCTTTCAAACAATATCTACCCTTCTTTTTTCGATTTAATGAATAAGTTTCAATCCTTGTTTTAATGGAACCTGCTTTCAAACATGAAAAGGCAATAATCTTTTTGGCAAATATAATAAAGTTTCAATCCTTGTTTTAATGGAACCTGCTTTCAAACAAATTAAAATGAAGATAAAATGTAGAATTTGCGGGTTTCAATCCTTGTTTTAATGGAACCTGCTTTCAAACGGGTAGGCAGAGTTTATATCATAGAAATATATATTTTGTTTCAATCCTTGTTTTAATGGAACCTGCTTTCAAACTCCATTTTAACCTCTTTGTCAATAATTATGATGTATCGTTTCAATCCTTGTTTTAATGGAACCTGCTTTCAAACTTTGTATGTCCGATTATTCAGATTTCGATGGTACGTTTCAATCCTTGTTTTAATGGAACCTGCTTTCAAACTTTTTTGCTCAATCCAGCGACAATATATCAAAATATGGTTTCAATCCTTGTTTTAATGGAACCTGCTTTCAAACTGGATATGGGGTGGAATGACAATAGTGCCAAGAATTATGTTTCAATCCTTGTTTTAATGGAACCTGCTTTCAAACAGCACTTTTCTCAAAAGTCCTTTATTCTCAACAAATTTTAATTTTTCACTCGGGGGTTTTTGAATGAATTTTGCTGTCAAAAACCCCTTAAAAGCAGCATTTTTTATCCTCATTTGCAAGCTCCAGTTCCCAACAAGTTATGAAATTTCAAAACAAATAAGTTGTCAAAGAACAAACACAAATAATTTTGCCTGAGCAGTCACACACAAATATTCCGGTAACAACAATCAATACACCGATTGCGATATGAAGTTCGTTTTGGAAAATAACCCATTAAAATCACCTTAAAAATCTCATCAATCACTTTTAAAGTATATTCAAAATCGGTGGGCTTGTAAAGTATCTCTTTCAAAGTTGCCCCCCCGCGCACATAACATATATAACCTCTATAAACTGGTCTATTATAGATCTCTTTTATCAACATCGCATATAGCACAGACTGATATTTATGAGTTCGAAAAAGGTAATCATTATATTCAGTGTATTTATAATCCAATGGTGCCATAGAACCATCTTCAAGTGTGAGCACCTCGTCAACCACACCTCGCACTCTTATCTTTGGCGATGCAAGATATACGCTCAACTCTTTTTTCACACACCCAATCTTTTTACGAAGATATTCTTTATTCTCTTTTTCTTTTCGGTCATGTAACTGTCTGCCCTTTATTACTTTGTATCTCAACTCCTCGTGCTGGGGAATTTTTAAACAATTCATAAAATATGTAAAACGAGGGCAGAATAAATGCTCAATCACCTCTGAAGGCGTTATCATTGGAGTGCTTTCAGAATCCAACTCCATAACTCTCTAACTCCCCAACTCTCATAGGAACAACGCCCTCACTTCATCGGTCACCAGATTTTTATCAAATGCCTGACCAAGCAATTTCACTTTCTTGAAGTCATCTTCGCACATCGGGAATATATATACCGAATCTTCTTCTGGGTCAATAATATCTTCACACATCATCTTTAATTCATCAATCTGATTTTTATTTAAAGTTCCTAAAAATGCACTTTTCTGTACCCGATACAATCCCTTATTCTTGCACGCTTTCGCAATACGGTTTCTTTTTTTATCATCCGTTATATCATAAATAACCCAAACAAGCATGATTTTATCAGAACTCAGAAAACAGAAGACAGAAGGTAGTATTCATATCTTAGAATAAGTTTGCCAGTTATTCATAAGAGAATAAAGCATAGCGTTAACTCTATCATATTTATCATCCAATCTTTTATAAGTACTTTCGTCCATGTATTTACAATCAAGTGCGAAATCCAACCAACCTCTCGTCTCTTCGCTTGAACCCAGAGCATCATTGAGATGTCGGATGAATATTTGTTCGTATTTTCTCTTAGCAAATCCTTCTCGTACATTAATAGGAACCGACCTTGATGATCGTCTAATTTGGTCAATTAGCGAGTATTTTTCTTCAGGAGGAAACAATTTTGATATTTCAAATATTTCCATTGCCAGTTCATAAGATAATTGATACACTCTCAAATCCTTAATCGACCTAACAGATCGCCTCATTCTATCCTCTGTCATCTGTCCTCTGTCTTCAGTCCTCGATCAATCTGTTCGCTATGGCATGGCATTCAAACTGAATAATATCCGTCCTTTTAATATTTCTGCCGCAATACCGGATTGATTCGTTCATAAATGCAGTAAAATTTTCAATCAGCATTGCCTTGCCTTCTTTATTTAAACTATAACCGTTTTCCAGTTTGTCAAAATGCTCCTGTTTAACCTTTCTTCCAGCAAAGAGATTTACCACGGTCTCATCAGCCCAGATGCGAAAATTTTCTATTATATCAAAAACCAGAGATTTTTTATTATAATTGTCGGTATGAATAATGCCAACATAAGGATCAAGCCCGGCAATGATACAGGCCTTTTCCACTTTTGAATACAAAATTCCGTATGCGTAATTCAAAAGTGCGTTAAATTCATCCTTAGCTGGATTTCTGCTTCGGCCATCAAATCTATATCTATCTGGCATTAAAAAACTCAAGCATTCAAAATAGACCCTTCCCCCACTACCTTCAATCCCCATAATCGTGCCCCGTTTTTCTTCAATGGTGCCGGAAAGATTATCAAGTGATTCTCGGCAATTCTCTAATCTTTCAATATAAGCAGTAATTTCAGCAGACTTCTGGGTGCGTGTGGTACGAAGTCTCTTTAAGAATTCAATCTGATTTTCAAATTTCCTTATCACCCAGGAAAGGGCAAGTTTTAGTCCTTCCTCATTTTCGGCGATCTCAATCTGCCTTCTTCTTATCAGTGTTGTGCTGCCAATCCGGCTATGCCAGACCTGTCCATAAGGCTCTCCAAACTCATCAAGAAAGATAATATCAATATTATTCTCCATTGCCATCTTTATCGCATCGGTCGTAATATATGCAGCCGTGGTAATCAAAATTGAAGAGACCTTTTTGACAGAAATTTCAAAAACCTGGTCATCCCGTTTAACCTTAAAACAATCACCTTCCTTGCAAAGATAAGAGCCATAACTATTTATGACTAACTGCATAAATGTCTATTTTTCAGGAGTAAAAAATTGGCGAACGCACCAGTATTAGTCCTGAAGGTGTTTTTCAAATTCTCTTAAATTAGCCATAAAAAACTTTTTTATATTATCCCACTGCCATTCTTTGCCTTTTATAACGATAATTGGAGACGGCTCATCCTCAGCGTCTTCAAAAAAAATCATACTCTTAAGAACATGATACATATTGATATCAGACGAACCAAATCTTTTTTTGAAAGCCAGACACGCCTCTTCTATCGACAACTTCAGTTGTATGGCTGCATACAAGTCATAAAAATCCTTTTTTGTTCCTCGTTGAGAAATCGCCTTGAATTTCTCCGCCACGATATCCCGCCAATCAGCAAGTTCTATTTTGCGCCAGTTAATTACTGGATAAACAAGCGGTTGATTATAAAAGAGAAATGATAACTTGACTTTATTTAATTCACAATGAATTGTTCCTTCTCTCACCAGCAGGGTTTTATCGGGCTGGATAGTTTTGAGAAGGAATTCAGTGTTGAACATTTTTGATGAAAAGAAATCTAAATCCGCTGATTTCCTGTGTCCCAACTGAAGTGCCAGTCCTGTGCCACCCGCCAGATAAAAATCATCGAGGTTGGCGGCTAATTTATTGATTATTTTAAGTGCGTTCTCTGGTAATACTTCTTCAAACATGCAATCTCCTCAAATGGAATTCCAAAGTAAACCGCCCAGAACTTACCAGTCTGTGGTAATAATCCACGCTTCTTTTTGATAACTTCAATAATTTTTTCAGGAGGATACATTTCCCTCAATCTCTTAATATCATTCCCGTCTCCAAAGTCAAGTACTCGGGCAATTACATAGTGTGCATTCTTTACACTGTCTAACTTCTGTGCATCCCAAAATAAAATTGGATTAAATATTTTCTTTGGGTTATTACCTTTGTGGTGTTTTACTTTCATATGTAATTATACTCAATTTTCAGATACTTTCAACCACATTATCCTGTATTCTGTCCATTTTATTCTATTTTTTTTGACTCCCCAACTCCTCAACTCTCTTTACCGTCCCGAATCCCCTTGAAACCGATTTGCCAAGCCCCCAGTATTCAGGGATTTCAAAATTCACGGAAAAATTCCCCAGAAACCCAAGCATGGGAGTGCCTTTGAGGGAGGTGAGGATTTCTTTCATCTTGCCGATGTTCGCCTTAATCGGCTCAAGCACTGTATAGCCAAGACTCTTTGACATTGAAATAATGTTGCCGATGAGAATCTTTTCAAGAAGTTCTTTTCTTTTCTGCCATGTGCCAAGCTTCTGGTACTGTTCATAGTTCTTCTCATTCAGGGCGAGCCAAGGGGTGAGGAAGGAGTAGGAGTTATTTATATCGGTTGTTCCAAAATAATCAGTTCTCAGTATAACAGCTTTCTCTTTTATTTGATATTCAGAGCGACCAATTTTTAAATAATCAATATCTTCATGAATTTTTTGAAGAATATCTGCACCTTCGTTAATTCCAAGAACAAAAGGTTTCCCATCGAATATTTTGTATTGTATCAGTGGTGCTTTATAAAGAAGTTTGTTGTCAGTTAAGTGCTGGTGAATAAGCGTATATTCTCCAAATTTATCTGCAAAAAATCCTCTGAGTTTATCAGCCGTTCCTTTCACAGATTCATCACAGGTAAAATGGAAAAATAAGGTTTTAACTCTCACTTTTTCTTACTCTTCCTTTTCTTACCTATTGCTTTACCTTTCTCTTCTTCTGCCAGCGGTTTTGCCAAAACATATCCTATCTCATCTATCTTAAAAACTTTTTCATTAGATATCCTGACTTTAAGGTATGACGGGTTTAATATTTTATTTTTTTCCCGGATAGGAACCATATAACTTATTAATGGAAAATTATTATCCTGCTTCTTACATCTTTCATGCATTAAGTAAACCTGTCCATTGCCATCTTCTATTTTTGTATCCTTTGTAAAAGGGATAGGATATTCTGTTTGGATGACATCGTCTTTTATATCATCAGATACATCCCTGCTCATCACCTCACTATCCAGGGAAATAGGTGATTCACTATCTCCACAGGTTAGAGGAGAGGCTTTAAGTGCCTCTACGAGAGTCGAAATAGGGATATTATTTGAGAGCATATCACTTTTAAAGATTGCCGCTATCTGTAATTTATTGGAATAGGCATATTGTCTTCCAAGGGCATTAGTAAATTTAGGAAGTTTATTACCAATCTTATCTTCCCATTTGACAATGGCAGAAGTTGTATAGCTTTTAATAACACAAGGACTTAAAAGTCTTGAGCCAGCCCACAGTAAATTATTTTCAATCATGTCAAGATATTCTAAAGGATGTTTGTTATTTTTATATCGTTGTAAAGCATTTGCAAGCATCCCTATAATAGCAGAAGGTGGCAATACAGGATATGTTAGGGCAGACTGCCAAGTAAAGGGGATTCTAATTGAATAGAGGGAATTTAGTCTTATGTTAAAGATTAATACCTTCATTGTCTAACTAACTTTGGTTAAAAGTTCAGCGAATATTTCGCTAATCGTGTTTTTCTTATCTACACCTGTAGGTTTTGCATCTCCCCAGTAGAGAAGCTTCGTATTCTCTGGCATAAGCCCAACTGTTTTAGGAATATAATCCGAATACATCGGTGATACAGGAAAAGGCAGAGGTCCGGTTTCAGAATATGCAACAAGAAGTTCTATTAGTTTCATATGAGGAATTGCGTGAGATAAAGATGCACCCATTTGCCCGGAGATTATATACCGATACGATTCAATAGCAACTTTTATTCTTTCTTTGCGTCCGTTAGCATCAATCGCATAAGGATTATTACTTCCAAGATTTAATTCAACAAGCCCAATTCTATCCACATCAAGGGCAGAGACAAAGGCATAAATGCCAGAGGCATAGGACTTGTTAAAGGGCATCATAACTGTAGGATCAGTTGAGACTCTGTTATGAATCACCTGTTTAGAAGTTGTATCGTATCCTAATGCTGGCATTAACCACGAGAACATTACCCTTGAAATTCTGCGAGCAGATGTCCCTCTTTCCTGCTCACCTTCAGCCTCTCTTGCAATCAGATATCCATGGATATCGCAGACAACACACGATGTAATAGCTTCTCTTTCTTGTTTTGCGACCTGTGTTAAATTGTTATTCCTCATTTCACTTGGTCTGATAGGCTCTCCTGCTTTACACCCAGCACATAAAGGGACTGAAGAGAATGAACCATTTACTATTAAATGTTTCATCCCCTCATAATGCCAATGTTTAAGCATTCTCCCTGATACTGCCGGTGCTTCTTGTCTGACGCCATTTTCATCAAGAAATTCCATAATTCTTATATCTGTCACATTACCCGCAACAGCCTCGTTATTAAGGTCATGGACATTTAATTGAGTCTTTACTGCAAATGTTACAAACTTAAGCATTTTGCACCTCCTCTGTAAATGTAGTATTCTCCTCTTCACCCTTTGAAGGAAATGAAAAGGCAAGAATAACCAATGCTGTCTTCGTTTTATCGAAATCAGCATTAGCTAATCTGAAGACTTCTTTCATTTCTTCATCAGTGGGCAGATGAATTTTTTCTCTTTGTTCAAGCCTTAATCTTCCTTCTCTTAACATCTTTGCTATTGTGTCTTCAAAGTCCTTTGATTCTTTCCTTGCATTCCTGATATCATCGGCATAACCATATTTTCTCTCTCTGATAAAATATCTCAATGTCCTTGCCAAACTTCCTAAAGCAGGGTTTTCAATAATTTCTTGTTTTATCAT
Source organism: Caldifarciminota bacterium (assembly GCA_965648915.1). Classification (GTDB taxonomy): domain Bacteria; phylum Hydrothermota; class Tepidihabitantia; order SM23-42; family CAYGYG01; genus CBFGIV01. The sequence continues at coordinate 33,166 of CBFGIV010000007.1, forward strand.
AGCAACCTCCTGTAAAAGATATTTTGATGTTTCAGGATATAGAAGGTTTGTAGAATCTTTTGTTGATGTCTCCTGGACATAAAGACGGGCAAATTTGGGTAAGGAATTAGTTGTATTATAATAGATTATGTTATTTAATTCTTGTAACGCTGTAAATGCTTCTCTCCTTAACATGGTATCCACCAATGCAATGTTATAAGAATTTGCCCTTAGAAAATCCAAATATTTGCTTACATGTATCAAGAAAAGTCCATCTACATGATACCCTTGTTGACGACTTAACACTGCAATGAACAAATCAAAGCCGTCCAGAATGTCAGAAGATGAAGGGATTTTAGATAAAAATGCAAGAGGGATAAGAGTTTGTGGTAATTCTGGAAGAAAAGCTTTTCTAATTTGATGTTGTAAGGAAAAAATTTCCTGAAGTCTACTCCCTTTGATACCCTGTTTAGGAATTGGAATCGTAACAATTTCTTGTATAACTTTATACTGTTTATTCATAATGTTAAAAATAAAGGAACTGTACCACATGCCAATTAAAGATAGAAGTCCACAAACTTTACAAATTCTTTTTGGATTTGAAGGTCTGCCGATGTAATATTTATCCTTGTCCTTCTTTTGTTCAAAATCAAGCTTATCTCTTGAATGATGATAGCTTGATTCAGCAGCGAGACCTAAAACTGCGCCGACTACCTCTGGGTCAGAATGACCGCAAACAGGTTCATCTTTTGTATTATTCCAGTAAAACCTTCCAGTTTGTTGAAACACTCCCAAACTAAAACTTTCATCTTCTTTTACTGTTATATTTCCAACAAAACCTCCTCTTTTACCGGATTTCTTAATTCCAGGCGTAGTAATAGGAATATATTCGGAGGCAAGCAATCGTTTACAAAGCATATTAAAGGTTCTATCAAGTTTGAAAAACTCATCTTTAGCAATATCAATTGAGACTGTATAAAAACCACCATCAGCATGTACTGCAACCTTTTCCATTCCAAGTGCCTCAACCCCTACCCTTGCCAAGCCATAGGCAATCTTAGCTTCTAAATCTGGAAATCCAGTTGCTGGGGTATAAAGGGTTATGCTCATCGTTTCACCCTTTCCCTGACTGCATCAACATAATTTTTTATCTCCTCTACCATCAACCATCCACCATAGTAATCATCCGCGTCTTTCTTTTGATATTCTTTTCTCTCTGTCGCAGCAGAGATATCACAAAGTTTCAGTACATGATGAGCAAGCGAAGCATGGATTCTGCTTTGATGTTGCTCAAATATTCCACATCCTCTTGCCCATATCCTGAGCCCTCTTGCCATTTCTTTTAGGGATGATACATTTAGATTATATGCTTCTTTAGGGAAATAATCTTCTGTTAAGTTCTTTATCTCATCATGCCATACTATATTACCGTTATTATCAACTATGTCATCCAATATTGCCTGAACATCAGGCTTTTCAATGTTATCTCCAAGAAGCCCTCTATCTGTGTGATGAATTGCGACAGCAAAACTTAATGGTTCTTTAATGCCATCAGGTAAGGTTTTCCAGAGATAAGCAGCTCCGAGCGTTGAATGAGATGGCAATCTGGCACCAGTGCCAACTCTTTCCTGCCACCTTTTTGTAAGCTTGCCCAGATCATGAAATAAAATCATCTTAAGAAGAAAATCTACTAAACTTCCCTGTTTGATTGAAATATCGAGGACCCTTGAAATTGTAGAATCGAACATCGGGAAAACGAGATCGAACTTATCTTTACACCTTGAAATGTGGTCTAAATATTTCTCATTTGGAGCACTATATAATGAAGCTGCTGGCATCTGGTATTATTCCTTTAAGTTTGTCATAATTACTTTGTTCAAGCATATAGTATCTAAAGGGTGATACATTTTTAACCTCAGTAAAATCCCATTCGCCCTTTTCTTGATCAAAATCCAATCTATACTTTAAAATTTTGCCTTCTAATAACTTCCAACCGACACCAAAATCAACATTTATAGAATTATCTCGTATATTTGTTTTCCGAATGGCATCTTTAATCTTATCCTCTTTTTTATGACCTTCGCCAATTGAAAGGTCAACAACTACGAGTGTTATTGGCTTGCCGTCTCTTAATTGTATATTCGTTGGTCTTTCATCGGCATACAAAACACATTCATAAAGATCAATTAATGTATCCCTTGCCTCATAGTCGTTTGCCTGATAATCAAGTGTTTCATCAACAAAGGAGCAGACCTCTTTAAAGTTTTTGATGTTGAATTTCTTATTCTTTTGCAACCATTCAAGTGTTTTTGTTAAATGCTCCTTTTCATAAGGCAAATGCCCTCTGTTTTCTTCTTCAATAGGAAAAACGATCATTTCTCCACTTTCGCCTTCATATCTTGCGCATCTCCCTGCCCTTTGTATTAATGAATCTGCTGGCGCAAGCTCTGTAAGCAAAAGGTCTGATGAAAAATCAATACCTGCTTCAAGGACTTGAGTTGAAACCACAACTCCAACGCCCTTTGGTATTACCATCTTTCCTTCTTCTTTATGAGGAATTAATGAGATCGCTTTGTCTTCATGATTTCTTCTATCTGCTTTAGTAAACCGGGAATGCAACAAAACAATCTGGTCATCGCTAAGTTCAAGCCGCGATTTAATATCTTCATAAATCTTTTGTGCCCTCTTGACTTGATTAACAACGATAAGAGTTTTTTGCTTGCCTAACCTGCTCAGAAGTTCTTCTAAAATGTTGACATCACCGTTTGAATATAATGGGTTATCTTCAAGAGTGATTTTTAGATTTGCCTTATTGGAGATATTTCCAACCAATTTTTGATTGTCTTGAAGCAAAATTTCCTCAAATAAACTCTTTTCTAATATTTTTGGCATCGTCGCAGTCATTAAGATAAAAGGGATATTACTTTTCTGCAGTATCTCCATTAATGCACGCATAATTGAGAAGGTAAACCTATCCCTGTACATATGAGCTTCATCAAAAACAATGATAGATGAAGCAATAGACCCTGCAGGCATATCTATATGGTGCCCAACTTGCCGACTTGTCCTTGCAAAACCATAAAGAAACTGATCAAGTGTAGTTACTACAATATCACCAATAAAAAAAGGCGAGTTAGAAATATCACCATGTTGAATCTCAACTGAAATATATTTGGAAATCCTGTTTATATATTTTTTAATCCTCTCTGCAATACTATTTACCAATACTCTCATTGGGAGAACATAAATTAGTCTCGGCGCAATCTCAAATTTATTTTCAACAAATTGCTCGAGGAATGGCGCAATCACCCCCTCAGTCTTGCCTGAGCCGGTAGGAGCACGGATCAATAAAGGCATATGCATACCTCTAATACAATCCCACATCTTAACCTGATGCTCAAACGGATTGGCAATGTAAAAAAAACTCTTATAAAACTCTTTTATATCCATAGGAAATCAATTTCTTTAATCGCTTCAATCATAGGTCATTCAAATTTTGGAGTTGCGGAGTTGAAGAGTTGGAGAGTTGAAAAACGGAAAAAGAGGACAGATAAGATTCTTCACTTCGTTCGGAATGGAAAGAGAAGATAGATTCCGAAATAAGCCTGAAATGAATTGAGTCCAGGGTTCGGAATGACAGGAAAAGAATGGAGATTGCTTCGTCATTTCATTCCTCGCAATGACAAAAAATCCCCCTGTGTCCCCCTTTGCAAAGGGGAAAATTACGGAGATTCGATTTCCCTTTATTAAAGGGGAAATCTCAGTGGATAATGTATAAAGAAGTTTATGCATAAGAACGTTTAGACATTTTGTGGCAAAAGTCAACAGATTTCACCCTCACCTTTGTCCTCTCCTGTCGAGGGAGAGGATTCTTTGCGTGATGAAACTGGATTCCTGCTTTTGCAGGGATAACAAATGGGAATAGAGAATGACAGAATGGAGAATAGGATTGCCATTCCGCCAGACGCAATGGCGATTCGCAGTGACAAACAGAATATATAGTCTCTTCCATTTCTCTCCTTGAATCCAAAACTAAACCCAGCCAGCGAGGTTAAGTTAATAATAATTATATAATGATCATTGTCAATGATTTTTTTGGATTCTTGATAGTATCTTTATTACCAAATCCCTGATTTTGCGCACCAGAATATTATATTGAAATATTATCGATCAAGCGGGTCTTGCCAAAGAACACGGCAAGGGCAATGATATCGCCTTTTTTTACTCTCTTAACATCTTTTAAGGTCTCCCGGTTAACAATCTTTATGTAATCGATCCTGCCCCCTTTTTCAGTAATCATCTTCTTCATCTTATCGATTATTACCCCTGGATCTTTTTCGCCCCTTTTAACCAGTCTCTTCGCCATAACCAAAGATTGATAAAGAATCGTCGCATTCTTATGTTCGACCTCTGAGAGATAGGTATTCCTCGAACTCATTGCCAGTCCATCCCATTCCCTGACCGTAGGACCGGCGACAATCCTGATATCGAAATTCAAGTCCCTGACCATCTGTTCGATAATCGTCAGTTGCTGAAAGTCTTTTTTACCGAAGACCGCAATATGGGGTTTGACAATATTAAACAACTTCGCCACTACGGTGCAGACCCCACGAAAGTGACCAGGACGGGACTGGCCACAGAGATTTTTACTCAACTCGGGCACTTCAACAAAAGTCTGCGATGGTTGTGGATACATCTCTTTAACTGAAGGATAGAAGATGACATCAACATCGAGTTTTTTTAAAAGTCTCTTATCCCGGGGAAAATCACGCGGGTAACGACCTAAATCTTCCTTCGGTCCGAACTGGAGCGGATTGACAAATATCGAGACGACAACATAATCTGAACTCCTCCTTGCAATCTTTACCAGACTGAGGTGGCCTTCGTGGAGATAGCCCATCGTCGGAACAAAACCGATGATTTTACCCTGCGCACGAATCCGATCTGACCACCTCTGCATCTTTTCTATCTTTTTGATAATCTTCATATTAAGCCCTCGGGTGTGCCTTTTTATATAACTCCTTCAGTCTTTCGATTGAGAGATGGGTATAGATCTGAACCGTTGATAATGAGGCATGACCCAAAAGTTCCTGGACCGCTCTTAGATCAGCACCGTTTTCAAGAAGATGAGATGCAAAAGAATGGCGTAAGATATGGGGATTGGTCCCGGTGACCTCAGAGAGTCTCATCAGATAACTTCTCACAATACGCTGGAGCGAACGGGTAGTCAGACGCCCACCTTTATAGTTTAAGAAGAGCGCTTCAGTCTCCCCTTTTCGTTCCTTCAAGTATTCAATCAGCGCGGTGCGTGCCTTTTCCCCAATCGGCACAATCCGTTCTTTTCTCCCTTTGCCCATAACCCGAACTGTGCAGTTGTGAAGATCAACATCACTAATATTAAGGCCAACCAGTTCACTCGCCCTGAGTCCACAGGAGTAGAGAACTTCAAACATTGCTCGATCTCTCGCCTTTGGCGGTATTGCCATCGCCTCATTTGCCTGAGTGATTGTCAAAAAAGATGGTAGACGCTTCTTCACCCTGGGTGCCTTAATATTCCGGGCAGGATTATTATCAATCTTTCCCATCCGGATCAGATAATTAAAGAATGATTTTAATGTTGAAAGTTTGCGTGCCACTGAGCGATTATCAAGACCATAACGCATCAGCGAATAGATAAACTGACCGATCTCATTCTTTCCGATCCTTTTCCATTTCTGATCCTCACCATAACTGAAAAACTGTAATAGATCTGAGCGATAATTGCGGACCGTCTGAACCGAGTAATTCTTCTCTTTCTCTATATAATCAAGAAACCGGCGTGCCTCAATCATTAAATCTTCTCTCGTCTCATCCATTCTTTCAAGACCTCCAGAGATCTACTTGCTTTTTCTCTCCTTCCCTCTCTGTTAGGCAGAAGGCCAAAGTTAGCATTCATCGGTGCAAAGTGTGGATTGGGTGTGGTAATATATTTAATCAATCCTCCAACCATCGTCTCGGGTGGTGGAACAATCGGTTGAAGACCGGAGATTGTCCGATAGATATTTATCCCAGCCAAAAGCCCTGTGGCAATTGATTCAACATATCCTTCAACCCCGGTAATCTGACCAGCAAGAAAAAGGTCCGGCCTCTTTTTTGTCGCCAGTGTTGGTTCGAGACACTCTGGTGCCTGGATATATGTATTTCTGTGGACCGAACCATATCTGAGAAATTTTGCCTTTTTCAGCGCCGGGATCATCCTGAAGACCCGCTCCTGTTCAGAAATCAGCATCTTTGTCTGGCAACCGACCAGGGAATACATTGACCTTTCAAGATTTTCAGGCCGCAACTGAACGATGGCATAATACTCTCGGTCAAAACCAACTGGCTTAAATGCACCAAAACGGAGGGTATCAAGACCCGTCTTCAAAGTATCCTCAATCGGGCGACATCCTTCGAAAAATACCGGATCTTCAAAATCGTGCAGGGGGTAGGTTCTGGCCTGAGCGAGTGCATTGCAGAAGGTTTCATATTCACTCTTATTCAATGGACAGTTAATATAACTGTCATCGATCCCATATCTCGCACCCCGGAAGGTCTTATTCAGATCGATCGAATCATAACTAATAATTGGTGAAATGGCGTCATAGAAAAAGAGGAAATCCCGCCCCAAAAATTTGCTGAGACTTTCAGCCAGACGATCAGAGGTTAAGGGTCCAGTCGCGATGACCGTCAAACCATCGGGTATATCAGTTACTTCGCTCTTGATCAATTCGATATTCTTATCATTTTCAATCATTCCGGTTATCCGGTGGGCAAATTTGAGACGATCAACACTCAATGATTTTCCTGCCGGGACTCTTGACTCATAGGCAACTTTGAGAAGCACCGAATTCAACAACTTCAACTCCTCCTTAAGAAGACCGTGGCCATTAGAGATTTCACAGGATTTAAGTGAATTACTGCAGACCAGTTCAGCCAGGAGGTTGGTCTTATGGGCAGGCGTATTCCTTAATGGTCTCATTTCGAATAACTTTACCCGCACCCCCCGTTGACTTAATTGCAGAGATGCCTCACAACCTGCCAGACCACCACCAATAACAACTACGATCATTAAAATTGTTTGAGCCGTATTGGTTTGGTGACAACCACCCTGTTTCTGCCGGCCCTTTTCGCTTCATAGAGTGATTCATCGGCTGCTTTAATTAATTCCTCAGGCTGTAAACCATCCTCGGGATAAGTCGCCACCCCAGCACTGATTGAGATCAGACCGAGGGGCTGGCTCTCCCGATGGGCAAAGGGAAAATCGCCCAGAACCTTCCTTATCCGTTCGGCCGCCAGTCCACCCTGTTTCTTATCGGTCTCAGGGCAGAGAATGATAAATTCATCACCACCGTAACGGGCGATCAGGTCGGTCTCCCGTAAAACCTTTTTAACCACATTGGCAAATTGGACAAGCAGACGATCGCCCATAAGATGGCCATGGGTGTCATTATAATTCTTAAAATTATCCAAATCCATTATAATCAAAGAGAAGGGATGCTGAAATCTCTGTGCCCGCTTGACCTCTTCTCGCAATCGCTCTCTGAAATATTGAACATTATAAAGTTTGGTCAGGCCATCAATAGCGGCTGAATCCTGAAGTTGTTCAAAACTCAATGCATTATTCAGGGCAATGGCTGATGCCTGGGCAATCACCATCAACAACTGCTTTTCCTGATCCGAAACCACAGGCAGATCAGCGACTGTTAAAACCCCTAACAGACGATTTTGAAAAATAACCGGTGCGCAGATCGCCGGGTCAAAGTTAAATTGTGGCTTCTTACCGTTTGGGTGTCGATCAGCAATCACCTCATGTTCAAAGTCTCGCTCCGTCATCGGAACCCTTCGTTGTGCCACACTACCAACCCTGCCTTCACCAATCTTAAATCTTAAATTTCGGCTCAGATCAGATGCCAGGCCGCGATGGGCGGCAACATACAACTCATCGCTTCCCGGGGCGAGCATAAAGAGGGCAGTCTGTCTGGCATTTAAGAGGTCCTTGGCCAGGCTAACAATATCTTCCTGAATCTCAGGCAATTTCATTTTCGAATTAATGCGAATTAGTGAATCGAGAAGAAGGGTCTGACTTAAGTGAAACTGTTTGAGTCGATTTAGTAGGCTCTTATTATCCTGAGAGAAACGCCGGATCTCTTCCCGGTAGATATTCTCTTTATCCTGTAACTGCCTTGAAAGATCAAGGCGTGATCTTAACTCCACCAGCCATAAAACAAGAAAGACAACGGCCAGGACTATACCACCAATTGAATAAAGATCTATTTGCATAGCAAAATTAATATAAGACTAAATTTCACAAAATCTTAAATCATCGCCCGATAAGAAAATAACCCCCTTACAAGATATATTACTTATTATTTATTTAAAGTCAAGTGTGCTTTTCTGGAAACTTCGATTAAAAACTTTTTCAAAATTCTTTCTAACCCGCTCTTTAATCTCTTCCATTGGAAGAATTCTATTTAAGATCTGGGCCATCGAAGTCATCTCAACCCCCTTTAAGCCGCAAGGGATGATCAACTTAAAATATTCGAGGTCATTATTGACATTTAAGGCAAAACCGTGGAAGGTAACCCATCGCTTCACCGCGATACCGATCGAAGCAATCTTCTTATCGTTAATCCAGACGCCGATATTTTTTGGTTTTAATCCTGCCTTTATACCAAAATCATCGAGTGCGCCGATTAGTGCCATCTCAATCCGCTCGACAAAACTTCTCAATCCTGCCAGGCGTTCTTTAAGAAAGAATATCGGGTAGCCAACCAGTTGACCCGGCCCATGAAAGGTAACATCCCCGCCTCTTTCAATCTTATAGAATTCAATACCCCGGGCCTTAAGTAAATTTTCTGAGATGAGAAGATTTTCCGCCCGACCGCTCTTGCCCTGGGTGATTACGGGAAAGTGTTCAAGAAGCAGAAGGGTATCGGGTATTTCACCCGATACCCTTCTTGCGTGCAAATCTTTCTGGAGATCCCAGGCTTCTTTATAATGAACCAAGCCCAGGTCGATCAAATAGCTACTATCAGAAGTAGTAGTGGAATCCAAGGTTTGGTGCCAGGGAACTGGTTCCAAGATAGAAGTAGAGATCTCCTTCAATGATGTCGAAGTGCATCAGCCCGACACCCATTTCAATGCCGAGATTGTTGATCTGATTTAAGAAAAATTCGGCATTGAGTAGAACCGGGATGCGAAAGGTTTCTATATCTTCAACAAAGGCAAAATTGAAACCGACCTTGGTCAGAAGATTGAGATTTGATTCAGAGACAATGTTATAGAGAATACCTGTGCCGATGCCCAAAGTTGTTTCACCATCGAGGGTCATCACAAAATTACCACTTAAACCAACTTTGGGATCGAGATAGGTCCGAACCGATAGTGCATTGTATGATAAACTTCCGATCAGTGGAACACCGGGCAGTGGAGCAATCGGCGTAAGCATAATTTCTGAACCGACACCAATACGACCGGAAAGGTCCTTGGCCCAGACCGGCACCAGACAAACAAACAGCAGGAGACCAACAATCGCTTTTTTCATCTAACCTCCTCCACAATTATAACCAATCATATCCAATTGTCAAGGCGATTAATTATCGGAAAAAATTAAAATTTCTCAGTTATTTTACAACCACCGCCTTTTTAATCTTAACCTTATCACCATTAACGGTCAAGACCACAAAATAGACACCGCCGGGCAGATGATTCAATTCCCAGGATTTTTGACCCACGAATTTTTCTGAAGAGTATCGGAGCAAACATTGACCGAGAGTATTATAGACCGAGAGTTTCAATTTTGTCATTGTATTTACTGTGCAGTAAATCCTCGGCTGACCAAACCCTCTTACCTCGAAGGTGACATCGTTAATTTCTTCTAACATCTTCTCTTCAACAGCCAGGTCCTCGATGGTGAAATAGTTATTACTTCTATCCGAGGCACTGTTTCCTGCAAAGTCATAGGCATCAATTCGCACATAGCAGCGATTTGAAGGTGTCCTGGGCACAGTCCAGCTGTAAGAGCCGTCGTTAATTTCATTATAAGCAACTCCATTGTAAGAAGCTCCACCGTTTATTGAATAGAAAATATCAATGTCATCTACCCCCAGGTTATCACTGGCGTTCCAGAGGATATTATAACTCTGACCACTCCTCAAAACCTCACCGCCATTTGGCTGGATGACAGTAACCGAAGGGCTGATTGTATCGAGAGTTCCCAAGGTATGAATACCACGATCATTACTCGCATATCGATAATTATTATTCCCCACCTGCAGCCAGGCAACATCGTAGGCATTGGTCAGGTTATAACTGATGTCGCTCCAGGAATTTCCACCATCTGATGTATAAAAGATCCCCGCATAGTTTGCAATCAGGACCTGAGACGGATTTGCAGGATTTATCGCCAAACGATTATTCATATCTAAATTTGGATTGGGTAGTTGACTCCAGGTCAATCCACCATCAGTGCTCTTGACGATTAACTGATAACCACAGGCATAGACAATGTTAGGGGAAGAGAACGAAAATTTAATATCATAGAGATAGAGGAAATATGGACCAGTATACACCGCTGTCCAGTTTCTTCCACAATCGGTTGTGCGAAAAATATATGCGTAATTGTTAAAGTTGGCAATCGCCAGGACAATATTGGTATCCCGGGGATGGGGTGCAACTGTAACCCAGGTAAGGAATGTATCGGTTGAAGTCCGCGTATAACTATCACCTTTATTCGCCGATTTGTATATACCCTTGGGATAACCCGCCTGACTCTGATTTTTAGCACCCCATACATAGTTAGCATTGGCTCTTGAGAAAACTACCCGGTTCAGCGTCGGCTCATAAGGATACCAGGACGATCCACCATTGGTGCTCTTTACCGCCATTCCGTTGCAGGCAATTACGGTATTGACATCGGTTGGATCCACCGCCACGCCCGGTGATTCAGTTCCTTCAAGTATTTTTACCCATCTTTTTCCACCATCGGTTGTCTTCTGAATCGTCCCCCAGTATCGAGCACCATAGGTAGCTGAATAGATTATATTCTGACTCACCGCCTCAATACTTCCACCATTTGCATGTAATCGATAATTTCTTCCCTGCCAGGTATTGCCCAGGTCTGTGGTCAACTGAAAACCACCATAACCGCTAACAATTGCGCCATTGCTATTGCTGGGCAGGGGCAAAACCCCATAGCCGCTGGGTCCGCCGAAATTTGAAACGGGTTGAAAACTTACTCCCCGGTTAGTGCTCAAATAGACTCCTTTCCCCTGATAGATAAATCCAACCACCCAGACAATATTGGGATCGAGGGGCGATACCCTTACTTTATAGAAATGGCTGAAGGAAGGGGCCTGAATCCTCAAACTCCAGGTATTACCAAAATCTGAACTGCGGTAGAGGCCTACACCACTCTGAGATACACCTTGATCAGAAATAGCATACAGGATATTTGAATTCTGCGGGTCAACCGCTATTGAATATATATTTGCGAATGGCAGGTTAGTGCCAATCTGGGTCCAGGTTAATCCTCCATCAGTTGAACGGTAAATATAGTCGGTCACCTTTCCCGCAACATAGATTGTGTCAGGACAGCGCGGGTCACAAGCAAACTCCTGGCAGCGAACATCATTTATTTTTGTCCAAGTCACACCAGCATTAGTACTGCGATAAATCCCTCGATAAGATGCACCGGCCAGTAAAATATTTGGATTCTTTCTTGAACAGTGGATGGCGTGAAAACAGGTATCAACCGGTGAGATATCCTGCCAGGTAAGCCCCCCATTCGTAGTCTTATAGACTCCGCCCCGGTAACCATTAGCACTACCTCCTTGAGCAATATAAATATTAGAAGGATTATTATAATCATAGTCGATCTGATGAATACCACCTCTTGTTGGATCAATCCCCTTCTCCCTCAGTTGCCAGCGCGCACCAAAACTTCTTGAGTAATAGAGTCCCGCACCTCCACTATAATTTACCTCCATTGTAGCGGTTGTTCCGATCAAATCGATATAACTGGGTGGCAGGCAGATAATATAAGTCATAGCCCCACCTTCTGGTCCCTGTAAAGAAACCCAGCCTTGCTGACATAATAGTAGATTTATGAATATTAAACCTGTAAAAAGCATCCTCATCATAATATCTCCTTTCATCCTATATTCTATTCTATAATATGAGCATGCCAACCTCCTCAAATTTCTCTAATCGCTGAGATTTCAGAATTTTTTAGTCTTTTGTCTTAAATATTGACTTTTGTTCAATATTGATTAAAATTTTCAAATTATGCATACAAGATATGATTTACTTTTTAAGTATGAGTGTATTCAAGAATATTTGGGAAGTAAGTGGTCATTGCGTAAACTTGCACAGGAAAAATCGGTCCATTTTACTACTTTGCAAAGATGGCTTAATGATTATAAAAGCAACCGTGAGTTTCTGATAAATGAAATTTTGAAATGCAGAAAAAATCCTTTTTCGCAGATAAGAGCAGTAATAAAGATAAAAGAGAGCAATCCCAATATAACTATTAAATTAGCCCAGGGTATTTTAAAGAAAAAGGGAGTCTCCCTCTCCGCCCGGAAAATCTGGACGATCTGGCAGGACTGGGGTTATGCCGGCTTCAATAAAAAATACATTTCCAATATGTATATAAAATCTCTCTACATTTCCAATGAGACTAAAATGATAACAGAATTTTTGAAAAAGCATAAAGACCATATTCCTCTGCAATTATTCCGGAAAATTCTCTTCAGGGTACCAGTTTTGAATGATGAAGGTTTCCTTATCCAGATCGAACCTGAAATTCTGCCTCTGCACCATCGCCTTGCTCAATTGTATTTGAATTTTGGGAAAAGACCACTGCATGAACTGATCAGAATTGCCCGTGATTTAAAAAATAAATTTTTTAAAAAAAAGTGGATTTATTCTTTTTTACGGGCAAATTTTGCCGAGATTTTTATACTGGACTGGATGGGCCATTTTGATAAAGAATACCGGCTAATAAAAAATACTGAGCCATTTTATCTAAGATTGCAGGACGCTGGGCTCTCTTTCTCATTCTTTATGTGCAAAGCCCGGTGCTGCCAATCACTCTTGAAGTCTGAAGAAGCAAAGAACGCACTGCAGATCTGTAAAAATGTTTTGAAAAACCTTAGCGCTAAACCACTCGCTCTTTTATCCGATATGGCAACACTGGCAACCTCAGCGGGTTTTATAAAAGATGCGGAAAAATGGCTCCAGGCAATGGAAAAATCAGCAGAGCATAAACAACTTGGTAGTTTCTATATGGCGAAATTGGCATCTAAGTTAGCAAATGGCGAATTCAACCAGGCACTGGAGATAAACGAAAGGACCAGACATATATGGGGTTATGAATCAAGAATATACCTGATCAAAGCCCAGCAGGAATTATTAAGGGGAAATCCCGAGCAGGCAATCGATTATGCCGCCCGGGGTTTGAGACAGGCACAAAGTGAAAACATCCTGCCCCATCTCTCCCGGATTTTACTGATCACATTCGGGGCCAAGTATGCCTTGGGTCAGAAAAAAGAAGTTGAGCGAACCGTAAGCGACTATTTACCGATATTTAAAAAGAATAGTATGGTAGGTCAGGTTTTAACATTTGACAGCTTAATCCGGAAAAAGTTCAATCTGCCCGGTTCTGATTTGACCCCGCCCCAAAAACTTCTTTTAATATTATGCCAGGCAAATCAGGGGCCAAAATACTTTTTTAAAAGGGCAATGGACTTTGCTGTAAAAAATAAGATCTTGGGGATATTCTTGCTCTATACCTTATTTTTTCCTGATTTAGTGAATAGTTATCTGAAAAAAGGGAAGCGATTAAATCTTCCCTCCGGATACTTGCTGTTACCTGCCTTCAACACTGCTCAGCCCTATTACGAGATTCTTCTTTTAGGTCAACTGCGCATATTAAGGAACAATATTCCTATAAGACCGCTGAATTTACGGCCGAAAGAAGGAGCGCTTCTTGCTTACCTCAGTCTTTTCGCAAGCCAGGATTTGAATATTGAAGGAATCTACCAGAATTTCTGGCCTGATAAAAAGAATGCACGTCAGTATTTTTACCAGACAATATCAAGAATAAGACTGGCCTTGAAACTACCAGGAAATTCATTAAAAATTAAAAAATCAAAATTACTCATTCACTACCACTTCACCACGGACTGGCTGAAGTTTAACGATCTCACCTCTCAGGCCAAAGCCCTGATCCTGGCAAATGAACATCGCCTCGCATTGAAGAAATACACTGAGGCGCTCAAACTTTACCGTGGTGAACCATTCAAGAAGAATTTTGATGAATGGTCAATGCAGATGAGACAGAAGATCTTACTTCAGTTTGAAAACGAGGCAATAAATTTTGTCCGTTATTATATAGAACAGGGAAATAAAAATAATGCCAGAAAGATTTTACAAAAGGTCTTAAAAATAATACCTCATTTGCGTGATGCGCCGAGACTACTCGAGACCCTTTAACCGATTAGTCTATAATTTATTCAACAATAAGTTTTCCGGTCAGGAATTTATCTTCAGACTGGAGTAGAACAAAATACACACCGGGGTTGAGATGATGGGTAATCCTCCACTTATAGAATTGCCCACCCGATACTTTTTTACTCCAGGTCCTGACAATCTGTCCTGAAGGATTGCTGATAATAAACTTTATTGTTCCCGAGCGTTGAACATAGTAATTTAAAGAAAAGGTCCGGCTCGAAACTATGCTGGGACAAATCTTTAATTCCCGATCTCTGTTCTTAAACTTGTGCGCTTCATCAATTCTGGTTCGATAGGGTACGGCGAGTGAGGCGATCGTCGCCACTGCAGCCCTGATCCCTTCAAAACACATCGTATAAGCATTGAAGCCACCACCGATTGAATCACCGGTTGTATGATAATATGGATTGGAGACATTCAGATTCTCCCGGCCTTGAATTGCTGGATAACCATAACGGCTGAATGAAGCGTGGTCCGACTGTGCCCTTCGACCGGTCCAGACTTTCTTCTTTAGATTGGTATAGGTATCAGCACAGGCGGCACAGTAATTTGCCAGCCAGAGATTATTGCGATAAGTCGTATCGTTGATAATCGTCAGAGTATCACGATTGGGTGTAGTGTAGGCAAACATATCATAGTTGATGGCGCCGCGGATACTATCACCCCGGCTCCGGGCACGCTGGGCATAATAGGCACTACCCAAAAGTCCCTGCTCTTCCCCACAGAAACCAATTAGCCTTATCGTATATTCAAAGCGATACCGACGCAAAATCCTTGCCGACTCCAGGACCATCGTCACCCCGCTCCCATTATCATCAGCACCTGGTGCAAAGGTCGTTGGCGTCTGCGAGGTGCAGTCATAATGGCCACAACCAACCACATAAATTCGCGAGGGATAGACCATACCCTTTTTGACTGAAATTATATTTGGCGCATAGGTGGTGGAAAAGGTCTCGACATAGACCGAATCGAAACCGTAATTGATAAACCTGCTTCTTAACCACTGGGCGCAGGCAAGAGCGCTATCGGTCGAAGAGTAACGGGTCCTAAAATTCTGTAGCCTCCGCACCACGCTTAGAATTGTATCCAGAGAGACCAGGTTTGCCATCTCCTGAATCAATGTATCCTTCTCAATGCCTTCAAACCTACTTTCGCCTTCGGTTATTACCAGTGGGTCAAAAGATATGTGCTTCAATTCTATCTTCAACTTATTAAGTGTAATTAAACCTGATTCATCAAAAAGTCTTATCAGCAGAAGATTATCTCTTCTTAAAAGAATCCTCGCCACCTTGGAAATTGCATTTAAATCGGTATTATCAGTCGTCCAGACCAGATAATAGTTCTTATCCATAGGTTGAAAATCAACAATTTCAAAATTAATCCCCTGTCTTTGAAGAAAGGACAGACCCTGATCTCTACTTAAGGCCAGAAGATCTGAGTCAAAATATTCTATAGGTACAATATCGACCTTCAGCAAAATTGAGAAATCTTTTTGTGCCCCGGTGTTGATCTTAATCAGGTAATTACCGTAGACGAAAAAGGGTAATAAAGTTAAAATCACTCCGCGCATATTATCTTCTCCTGATAAATAAAAAGGGGCAGTCTTAAGACTGCCCCTTATGTTTGTCAAACCTTATCTTGTCAGGACGATCTTCCGTGTGTATTCTCGGTCGGTCTGGACCTTCACAAAATAGATGCCAGAAGGTAATTGTGTATTCCAATCAATGTGACCAGAACCTTCAACGGTAGTTAACCGTGCACCAACCATTCGACCGGTAATATCGAATACCTTTATTGTGAGCCTGGTCCGTTTTGGCACCGCATATACAATCCGGACATTCTTACCAAATGGTGCAGTCGTAATTGCAATCCGCTCGGTAACTTGAATACCGGGTTTCTCTTCAACTCCCAGTCGGACCGTGCAGGTCCCTTCATAAGGTAGATAACCATGCAGCGTTGCGGTAACATCCATCGTGCCGGCGGTGGTTGGATTGATTGCGAGGGTGCACCGTCCAGCTGAATTGGTATATGCAGTAGCATAAACTTCG
Source organism: Caldifarciminota bacterium (assembly GCA_965648915.1). Classification (GTDB taxonomy): domain Bacteria; phylum Hydrothermota; class Tepidihabitantia; order SM23-42; family CAYGYG01; genus CBFGIV01. The sequence continues at coordinate 49,728 of CBFGIV010000007.1, forward strand.
GTCCCTTTTGATACACAGACCAGAACCCCTGAGAGTGGTCCAGCAACACTGACCGGGAAGTTCTGGGCACCAACATTAATTAGCGTCGGATGGGTAACACTGAGCCGGGTTGGCGTCGCCGGTCCGGTCCAGATCTCCATCGCCGGATCGCCGAGGAAGATATACATCTTATAGTTCTCACCACCGGTCGATGAACCATGCCTCATTACCATATTAGCGCCGGCATAGTTCATAACCCAGGCAATATCCCAGAGCGGTGCTCTCCAGGTTACGCCATTGGCAACAAACCGCATTGTGTCACCAAGCGCAATAAAGAAGGTCGAATCATAGCAGTGATTGGCATAGGTATAGGAAGGATTGGATGCACCAAGCGAAGCAACTGCCCCACCAGGATATTTATCCATCCAGCCCTCTGATAAGCAGGGACTGGAATAATTTATCTGCCCACAATAACAGGCGCAGTTGTGGACTACTGGCGTGAGATCTCCATTATTCAGTCCATTGATATGAGAGATCTGCCACTGCTGATTATCCGCACCCCAGGCATCCCAGGCGGTCTGGAGTCCGTGGCCCCGGTAGTTCACAACCACCCTGCCTTCATTTATCTTTGCCTGCAAGGCCGCATTGGTATTCCCGGCAATCGCGCCCATCATCGTATCCATCGTATAGCGGTAGTAGTTATATCGATAGTTATAAATCCCGCGCACACAACCCGAATATTTATCCGGATACAGTTCTTTGTGGGCAACATGGACAACCTTGGTCAACCAACTGTTGGTCGTTGGTGGGTTCTGGATGAATTTTAATATCTTGTTAATCTGATTGCGTAAGTTCAGCGTATCCTGAACCGAGAGCCGGGAAATACCGCACTCGGCATAAAGATTGGCATCAAAATCACAGTACCAGATATCTGATGCTGGACATCCCCAGGCTGTGTAGGTGGCAACATCAGCGACATCACCAACCAGCAGGACCCACTTCAGGATTCTGGGATTATTGCTGTTATACTCAGCCTGGATTGAATCTTTTATTGCCTGCGGCGTCGGGAAAGATGTTGCCTGAATGACCTTGGTCTTGAAACCCTGTTTATGATGCCAGTCGATCAATCTTCGGGCAGTATTATAGTATTTGGTCGGACAGAAGACCAGGTAGCGAACCCCGGGTGTAAGAAATTTCTCAACTCTGATCCCTAAACAGTCATAGTTGCACATAATGCTTCGATACATCGCGGCAAATTCAGGTTCAACTGCCTCAGGGTATCCTTTACCACCGAGATAGGAATAACGAATCACCAGATGGGTATAGACCGTAAGTTCACCCCTTAAAGGATTGAATTGAATTGGATAGATATCTGTGTTGGCAATATAGACATCGCGCCACTGCCCTTGATTCCAGATATCGACAGGTTGAGCCGGGAAGAGACGGTCACTGGCATAGGCAATATGGTCAATCTCAAAAGGTAATTCGATATCGAGGTCAGTGAGTGGTCTTTGCGCTGGATAGAGGTTATAGTCTTTTAAGACAACCTTTTCACTTTCAAGAATAGTCGCAACCACTCTCGCTTCGTTCGGAATACAGATTGCTCTTGGTATTCTGGGGACCTCAGGCTTACCAACATCCTGACTGGTCATCTCGCCGGGCAGGCGAATAAGATCGTAGTTAACGCCCCGGGCAGTAATGCGATCAACCTCAAAGCCATAGAGATTTATCTCAAGCACTGCCTCGGTCTCGTCCGCCCTGATCACCTTAACCTCGGGAGGTGTCGGTGCAGTTACACTCCCCACCGGTACCCAGGCACCAAAGAGGCCAAACACTCCTATCGTCATTAGCGACAGGCACACCTTCATACAAAACCTCCTTTTGTTTTTTTCTATGTGCGCACATTTTAATTTACTCGGAATACCTCATCCTCAAAAAAAGATATTATATATTAGTCAAACATATGATTTTGTCAAGTAGAGATTATACTCAATTTTTTCCCTTATTGACATCATCACTCCTCCAAGATATAATAAGAACCAACAGGAGTTGAACTAATGAAGACAAACCGAGATAAGGTTGTAATGATTTCAATTCAGGGTAAGATTGTAAATCCAGGTAGTTCAGGCCGGCACGCAGTCGATAAGGCCGGTCAGCCGTTTATGTTACCCGGCACCGGCGGTATCGTCTATAATGTAAAAGTTGGTGATCCAGCCTTTGGCTGGGCTGGTGACCATATTGAGCCTGGTGTGTCAACGGTCCTCGACGAGAAGAATCGTTATGATCCGACAAATATTGGATATAATTTTTATGCCTGTATCGGTAACGAAGCAAGGGTCGTCAGTGGCGATGCTAAAGGCGATAAGGGAGTAGTCACCGGCCATCACGGTGGCGCTGAACATGTCCTTATCGACTTCCCGGACAGGACCCTCGAGAAATTGACGCTCGATGACCGAATTCTTATAAAAGGTTATGGCCAGGGATTCAAACTCCTTGACTATCCCGATATCTACATCTACAATCTCGACCCCGGCTTATTTGCAAAGATGGGAATAACCGAAAATAAGTCAAAGAAAGGTATCACCGTTCCCGTTGCCGCCATCGTCCCTGGAGAATTGATGGGTTCGGGTATCGGTTCGACTTCAATGGGAACCGGCGACTATGATATAATGACCACGGATGAGAAGCTGCTCAAAAAGCACAACTTAGATAAATTAAGGTTTGGTGACTTTGTTGCGATAATGAATCATGACAATGTCTTTGGTCGTAGTTACTTAAAAGGTGCAGTTACCATTGGCATTGTCATCCATTCTGATTGTCGTTATGCAGGGCATGGGCCGGGTGTAACCACCCTGATCTCTTCTAAGAAACCAATTATCTTTCCCAGGATTGACAGAAGAGCAAATATCAGTGACATAATGAAGATCGGGAGGAGAAGAAGAAAGTAGAAATTTAATCCTTAAATCCGATCAAAACCTTATCTACTGTGATAATCTCCAGGGCAATTCAAGACTATCTTACCCACCTCAGACTATTTTCGAAGAATACCCGACTCTTCTTAACCGGTACATTCTTTATGGGGATGGGTTTTTCTGGATTTTATCTGCTCTTCAACCTTTACTTAAAGGAGATTGGATTTGCCGAGTCAAAGATCGGCACAATCATCTCTCTTTCAACCATCGGGACAATCGCCACCGCAATCCCGGCATCACTCTTCTTAAAAAATCGAAGAGTAAAGATGGTCCTGACGATAACAACGCCTCTGACCGTTGGCTTCTCTCTCCTTCAGATTCTTCTACCCCGCTATTTAATCATCATTATTACCGGCACCTGTGCCGGGATCGCAATGACCTTTTTTCAGGTTGCGGCTGCACCATTTCTGATGCGTTACAGCGGTCCTCAGGAACGGCCCTATCTCTTCAGTCTTAATTTTGCCCTGTCCCTCCTTGCCGGGATCCTCGGCAGTCTGGTTGGCGGTATATTACCGGAGATCATCAGGCGAACTGGCGTCAATCTCATTCCCGCTTATCAGATAACCCTGATTATCTTCGGCGGGTTAGTCTTAGTCGCAGTTATTCCCTATCTTTCAATCGAAGAAAAGCAAAATTTAACAAATAACCACGAATTAAAGATTGAACAGGATACCAACTGGTCAATCATCATCAAACTCTTTCTTCCAACATTTTTAGTCGGACTTGGTGCAGGCCTTTCGATCCCTTTTATCAACCTCTATTTCCGCGACCGATTCCATCTCCACTCGGGCGTAATCGGAACCTATTTTGCCATCAACCAGGGCCTGATGATAACCGGTCTCCTCCTCAGTCCGCCCCTTGCCCAGCGCTTTGGCAAGATCTCGGTCGTTATCGGTTCCCAGCTCCTCTCTATCCCCTTCCTGATTGCAATGGGTTTGACCTATTATCTTCCCCTGGCTGTAGTCTCTTTCCTGTTCCGTGCCACTCTGATGAATATGGCCCAGCCCCTGGTAACAAATTTTGCGATGGAGGCAGTGCGCGAAAAGGAACAGGCACTGACCAATGCTTTACTGGTTATGGCCTGGAGCACCGGCCGGGGTATCAGTGCCAATATCGGTGGAATTTTGATCGAAAGATATTCCTATGGCTTACCCTTTTTTGTCACCAGCCTCCTCTATCTAATCTCAACGATCTTGTATATCCAGTTCTTCTGGAGGATGGAGCGAATTTCAAAAAAATAGAATAAAATCCTTCTTTGCAAATTTTCGCATAATGCAAAAGATTTAATCGAATAAAACCTAATTGCTCCTTAAATATCAAGACTTTTTTGGGCATAAATTTTGCAATGTATGACTCCTGGGGAAAAGAGAAAAGCCCCGCTGGTAGTATTTGTGCAACCGGCTGGAAACATAAATAATTTCACTTAATCTTGCCAGGTCAAGGGGACAAATTTACCAGCGGGGCCCAAGAGAGACTGGAGGTTACATTTGAATAAGTTAAGTAAGAACAGAGTGGATAAAAAAATATCTTTCGGCTTTACTTTGATTGAGCTGGTTATCGCCCTTCTTATTCTATCCCTGATTGCAATGATTGCCCTGCCCAACTATTTTGAGATGAAAGAACGGGGCAAACAGGCACTGGTGGTTGAGAATATGAAATTGGTCCAGCTTGCAGTCGAGGCTTATGCCGCAGATTTCAACGGTGCCTATCCAACCGGGCCAGAACCTGCACCAGGATTTGCCTATTATTTCCCGGGAGGGGACGAAGAAGTACAGAAGACACCAGGTAAATATCCAAAGAACCCTTACTATAATATCCCAATGACAAAGAGTGATTTTCTACGTGGCAATTATCAAAAGCCTGGTGAAAATCGTGATGAGTCTATTGGCGGACCAAATGATAACTATGTTCCACCTGGCTTTATACGGTATGGTATTTTCCGTATACCACCCGGACAAAACATCTGTTGCGAATATGGTATAGTTGGTGGTGATGATAATTATAGAAGCATAAGAGTTGGGGGAAAGATTGTTGTGTTACATAACTAAAATGAAAATCTTAATTTCTATCATAATAGTATGTAAGATTGTGATAAATTATGCTCAAACAAATGATTTTATGGTCAATGAAGAGACCTACCAGGCACATTGGGTAAAAGATCTGGTATCTGCAAGCAGGGACAATAGTGGCAATTTTGTTTTTGTTTGGTATGACATGAGATCCGGGGCGGGGATTTATGCACAGAGAGTAGGAAGTGATGGAAATCCAATTGGTGTGAATTTTAAAGTAAATGAAGATAGCATCTTTAATATCGCTGTACGAAGACCTGATGTTGGTTGTGATTCTTCAGGAAAGTTTGTTGTTATCTATGAGGCAGGGGTCACAATCTATGTCCGAAGATTTTCCCAATCAGGCGCCCCTTTTGGTCCTTCTTTCAGAATTGCGGATACCTGTCGCTATGGAAATCCAGCAATTGCTGTAAGCCGAAGTGGAAATTTTGTTGTTACCTGGTCAGATACTAACAAAATTATTCAGAAACGAAGAATTTTTGCACGGTTGTATGACAAGCATGGTCAACCAATCGATACTACTTTTGAAGTGAGTGACTCGGGCATAACCCCAAATTTCCCGGATATATCTTACGACCGAAATGGTAATTTTGCTATCATCTGGGCAGATATTGGTACCGGGTCAAAAAATATATACGGCCAGATATTTGATAGTTTAGGTAATAGAATTGGCGCCAATTTTATTATTAATGATTCAGGGAGACTTTACTGGACACACAGGAAAGATTTTTCTTTCTGTCATCTAAATAACAACTTTGTCGTAACTTGGAATGGACAAAGAGGAACTTCAGGAATCACTGGTTCGGCCCGTTTGTTTTATTTAAATGGTCAACCGATAGGAAGTAGTTTCAGGGTCAATGATACATCAGAACTTGCACATCCGTCAGTTTCTTCTTACGGAATTGGAAATTTTGTTATTGTTTGGAAAAAACCCAATGGTTCAGGTGACATCTATGGTCAGAAATTTGATAGTCTCGGCAATCGTATTGGCAATAATTTTATGGTAAACGATACTTCATCAAGGATAACTATGAAAAAACCTGATAAACCAACAGTTATTGGTAATAATGATAGGTTTATCGTTGCCTGGCGCAGGCGATGCCTCCCTTTCTACCATAATATTGTATTTCAAGTTTATGATCGCAATGGCGTTCCGCAGGGCAACAACAGATTATTAAGTGATGATAAAGGTTATGCTTATCAGTTGGGCCCCTCAATTGCTATAGGGCCGGATAAGAGATTTTTTATCACCTGGACTGATACAAGAAACAAGTGGTTGGATGTCTATGGAAAATTATTTGACAGTCTGGGTAATCCATTAACCGAAGACTTCAAAGTCAACTCCGATACGTTCTTTAACAATAATAACAAATCTTCTTCAATTGCTGGAAATGGTAGGCGCTTTATTATTATATGGGAGGATGATGCTGATACTTTTAACTATCCCGGATATGCAATATTCGGCCAGCGCTTTGATTTGAATGGCAATCCACTCGGAGAGCACTTCATTGCCGCATCTGGTCATTTACCTGAAATATCTGCTTCCCTGACGAAAAAATTTGTCTACACTTATTTACGCCCGTTTCCAAATGTCGGAATCTATACCCGGCGCCTTGACTCTTTGGGCAATATTATAGGCAATGAAATCTCAGTAAGTGATACTTGCGACAATAATGCCTATCCTTCAGTTACGTGTGGTCCGGATGGCCGATTTGTAGTTTGCTGGAATACATTCAATTATTATATTTATGCTCAGATGTTTGATTCGTCCGGGAATCGTATTGGTGGCAATTTTATTGTTAATGATACTGCTTTACGGATTTTGCGCAAATCTCCCCAGATTGCCTTTGATCGAACCGGCAATTTTATTGTCGTCTGGGCTGACGAGCGAAAGTTTGAACACAGTGTTTATGGCCAGCGGTTTAATGCTGATGGTGTCAGGATTGGTGGTAATTTTCGAGTCAATGACGATGTTATTCAAGCATTACGCGCCAGTCCCTCGGTCGTCTGCCGAAATGCACATGAGTTTTTCATCTGCTGGCAGGATGAAAGGATGGGTGGTTCGGATTTGTGGGGACAATATTATCTTAACGCTATTCCGGTAGGAAGAAATAGAGTGATAAATCAAAGTATCTTTAATTATTATTGTGAGACTCCGGCACTGGATGCTGATTCAGAAAATATCTATATTACTTGGGCGGTGTTGAAACGCTATCCCTACAACTACGATGTCTATGCCAAGGTGATTAGATGGAGCGACCTCGTTCAGGTGGAGGAGAAAAGTCAATATCGAATTACCGATCAGCGATTCAAGGTCTTTCCCAATCCAGCATACAAAGAGATCAAACTTCAGATCCCGGGTGGAGGGAATAAAGATATTGAACTAAAGATCTACGATACCGCAGGCCGGCTGGTAAGAATCTTCTCATTCCCCACCCATCTCTTACCATCCAATATGGTCTGGGATGGTCGGGATAATAGAGGAAATGATATCGAGAGCGGGGTCTACTTCGTTCAACTCAAGGTTGGCGATCAAACCCACTATCATAAGGTGATACTTATAAAATAATAACATCCAGAACCGAGAATATCACAGGGCGCGATTTATACTTATGGACAGACCTGCCCCTTACCCGGCGGATCACCCCATATGGGGATCTACTATGATCGAGCCACACTCTGGCATCTGGTGAATGTCACCAGTGCTCCTTTTGCTGTCTATCGTATCGATACCCTCGGAAATATTTTAAGTCAGTTCCGGGCTAACACCACCGCCTATGCCCTGGGCCTCTGTCGGGTTGGTGATAGCATCTTCATCGCCACCTACTACCCCACACCCGAAAGGGTCAATGTCTTTGATACTGCAGGTAATTATGGACGCTCCTTTTTTCTCTCCAATAATGAACGGTGTCAGGGGATTGATTATGACCCAAATAGTAAGAGTTTTTGGGTCTGGGGTTCACCCGGCTCGGGTGGTATTGTAAATATAAATATCTGCGATCGAAATGGAACAGTGTGTAAGGCGATCCCGATCAGCGGTGGTTTCTGGACCTATTGTGGCTCTATCGACTGGAATTACTATCCCTATCGGGTCTGGTATGCAGAAAGGCAGGGAGATCAATTCTGTTACTGCGCGGTCGATACTATTGCAAACACCGGTTCCATCCTTGCACGATTTTCAAGTCCGGTACTGTACCCAAGGGGATAACTTATTTAAATCAGAACAACCAGGGCTTTGTCTGGATAACAACTATGAACTCACCAAATGGTTTCAAGATGCGGGTCCATAACCAGATCGGCATTGAAGAGAATGCCGTTGCTCCAGCCCGTAATTTGCTCTTCGCCATCACTCCCAACCCCGGTCGCAATGGCAGGATAATTTTGAGTCTCGGTCCGGAGAGGCCAACAAGGATAAATGTGTTCAACTCAGCCGGCAAAAAAGTTGCAACAATCACCGGTCAGGGGAGAATTTTATGGAAGACCGATAAATTGCCTGCAGGCATCTATTTCTTGAGACCAGGAAATTCAAATCTGACAAAAAAACTGATCCTTATACAGTAGACCTGAATACCTATACTTTACACTTTTGACACGGTAAGAAATGTAAAGTATTTGGCCCTATCTAATATGTAGAATTGGACGGGTAATTGTAATTGATTCGGCTTCTAATCTGATAAAGTAAACACCATCGGGTACAGGCCTCCCATAACCATCTTTCCCATCCCAGACAAAAGTCTGTCGCCCTTGTAAACTCTGGACTTCAAACTGGTGTATCAATTCACCGCCCAGACTGTATATCTTTAAAGCGGCAACCTCACCAGGATTCAAGTTCTCGATCTTTATAAACATCTTTTTCTTAAATGGATTGGGATTGACGGTCAAGATCCTGCAATCTTCACTGAGCCGGGTGGCCTGAATATCTTCCTCTATTCCCTCCGGAATGAATTGATAGAGAATCGTTCCTGAATCACCAACCGCAAACGCCCAGATTCCAGGTAGGTCAAGCCAGCACCAGACACCCCTTAGTGCAAGATTTACACCACTCACTTCAGCCTGCCAGGTCTGTCCACTATTACTTGTCGCCAGGATTCGACCATTAGCACCTACTGCATAGCCAATTGAACCATAATATGAGAAATAGATATCATAGAGGTCATCAGTATAACCGGTCGAAATCCTCGTCCATCCTGCTCCACCATCAGTCGTTCTCAGGATTAAACCGCCCTTGCCCACTGCACACCCGGTCAGTGTATCCTTAAAACAAATCCCTCTTAATGTATCGGTCGTTCCGCTATTCTGGGTTGTCCAACTGAGACCGCCGCTGGTTGTCTTCATTATTGCACCGTTTGTCCCACACTTCCAGCCGACCATTCTATCAACAAACCAGACACCATACCAATTTACTCTTAAGGTCGTTATCAGATAAGACCAGTTGAGGCCACCATCAGTCGTTCGCCAAACCGTCCCCCCAGCTCCAACTGCCCAGCCATTCAGACTATCAGCAAACGATGTGGCATAGATCTCATAATTTGGCGAACCTTTTACCACCCAGTTGTTTCCACTGTTGGTTGTGTGGATTACTATCCCGTTTCCCTGATCACCACCAACGGCTGATGCCCATTCCTTAGTAAAAAAATATCTGGAATCCCAGGCAATTCCGTAAAGATTCAGATTGGTCCCGCTATTCTGAGCTATCCAGTTTGTACCGAGATTCTGGGTCGAAATTATTACGCCACCTTTACCAACTGCCCAACCTCTTCCACTGGGCGGACGCTTGAACCAGACATCATAAAGATCGTTCGTTGTTCCACTCGTCTGTTTTACCCAGGTGGCAAAACCGTTATTAGTGTAAAAAAGTATTATTATACCAACACTTAAAATTTGTTTCATACTACCTCCTGTTTCCAAAAACAACAAGTCATTACCTAAAAATAATCATTTTCAAAAATATGTCAAGTAAATTTCTCTCTGATTGACATTGTCCCAAATCTGGCTATAATCCACTGGTGCATCTTTTACCCGCGCTGATCACGACCTTAACTATTCTGAATCAGACAGACAATCGCCCTGATTTGCACGACTCAACTGTTACACGAATAAAGATCAAGGCAGTTGGTGATATAATGATGGGATCAACCTACCCTGTGCCGATCCTGCCTGAACGTCCTGAAAGCATCTTCAATAATGTAGCATCCTTCCTTGCTGATGCCGATTTGACAATTGGCAATCTTGAGGGGAACATCCTTGAAGGTGGTATGACCCTGAAGAAAAAGTCTAAATATACTTACGCCTTTCGTATGCCTAAAAAATATGCTAATATCCTTAAAGATGCCGGTTTTGATCTATTAAGTCTTGCCAATAATCACATCAATGATTTTGGTCTATATGGATTGAATTCAACAATGGCAATGCTCGATATGGCCGGCATTCAATATTCAGGACCGATAGGTAAGATTGCCCATCTGACTGTCAAAGGGATTAAAATCGCTTTCATTGCCTTCGGCTTTTCTCCAAACTGTTACTCAATCTTTGATATAAAAAAAGCCCAGCAGGAAGTTGCTGCTCTAAAAAGGGATAGTGCTGTCGTTATTGTATACTTTCATGGTGGTAGTGAGGGTAGCAGGGCAGTGAGAACCCGCAACGAGAATGAGATCTTTGCCGGTGAGATGCGCGGTAATGTTGTGAAATTTGCCCGGGGTGTGATCGACAGCGGGGCTGACCTGGTCATAGGTTCTGGCCCCCATGTTCTAAGGGGGATGGAGATCTATCGGGAGCGATTGATTGCTTACAGCCTTGGGAATTTCTGCACTTATGGACAGTTTAATCTGAACAATGAGTGTGGCATCTCCATCATCCTTGAGATCGAACTCGTTCGGGATGGTAAATTTTTAATAGGCAGGATCTGGCCGGTTTATCAGGAGAAACCCGGGATACCGAAATTTGATAGTCTCGGTCAATCAATCGAATTGATCAAACGCCTTTCAAGTTTAGACTTCAGCCTTTCCTGTCCAAAAATAGAAGATAACGGAACCATCTATTCAGAATGGGGATCAGCCCCTCATTAACAGAATTCCAATCAGACTTAAATGATATTTTAAAGTTGACATATAGTTATTTAAGAATATAATGAAGACTCTTGTGAAATCAAAAATCGATATCTTTTTTGTTTTCGGAAAGAAAAATCGGTTATTTAACCTCTCGCTACCAGTCGTAATTATCTGGGCCATAGTTGGAGGGGTTTTAGTTATTTTGATTACCTTTACACTAATCCTTTTTGACTATTCAAATCATATCATCGATCAGAAAAGCCTCTCTTCCCTTAAACGCGAAAATATAACATTAAAAAATGAACTCAAAAAATACGAAAACCTGACCGAAGAACTACGCCTTTCTATAGCCGATCTTCAGAAATATGACGCAAAACTCAGAATTTACTCCGGACTGGAACCATTAAATAAAGATCTGAGGCAGATGGGTGTTGGTGGATTTCCAACTGATTCGATGCTTCTCAATATAAACAGGGATGTTAGAGAGCAGGTTATCAATTTAAATCTTTCCCTCCAACAACTTGTTGCTGAAGCCCGATTACAACGCCAGAGTTATGAAGATATTGCCAAGCACCTTAAAGAGAAAGAATTGCTCAGGACCCATACCCCATCAATTCCACCGGTCAATGGCTGGTGGATGAGTGGTTTCGGGATGAGAATAGATCCATTTACCGGTTATTTAAAAATGCATACCGGTTTAGATATTGCTGCACCCTCAGGAACACCGATCGTTGCACCTGCCGATGGAACAGTTGAATCGATAGAGTATAAGGAGGGTTATGGTCTAACTGTAGAGATCAATCATGGATATGGAATTAAGACATACTATGCCCATTGTTTGACAAGTCTCTGTCAAGTTGGGCAGAAGATAAAGCGAGGGGATTTGATCGCCACAGTCGGTGAATCCGGTAGAACTACCGGTCCACATCTCCACTACGAGGTTCGACTTGGGGACAACCCGGTCGATCCTGAGGATTATATAATTAAAGAAGTCAGTATTGTCGATTAAAAAATACCTGATCAGCCTAATCCTTTGTATATTTATATTACTAATCCTTAGAAAATTCCTCTTCCCCTCTGAAATCGAGGAGATAAAAAAGACTATCTACAAAGGAAAGAACTCAATCGAAAAAGAATCAAGCAATGGAGTTATGGCCCTCCTCGATCCAGAATTCAGTGACAATTATGGTAATAATTACTCAGATATTGATAAGGCAATCAGTCAATTTTTTAATACGGTTGATAGTATTGATATTAAAATTTCAATAAGATCAATCCACATAAATATTCAGCCTAATTCTCAATGCGCAGTCTGTTCACTAAGAGTTAGAATCTTTGGCTCAATTGAGGGCGAGCGGGGTATAATTTATGGAGCAATTAAACCCGCAGATGTTATATTAAGGCTAATAAAAAAGGAACGATTATGGTTATTCCGCACAATAAGTTATTAGCCCCAGGGAGCAGGTGATAACTTTTTAATTTTTTATTTTGATGGGAATAAAACGAATTAATTTAGACAAAGTATCAAGAATTATAGGAGATATAAAGATTCAGACTCTCAGGTCTGCCCCCTGATTATACCAACTTACCAATACGGTCAAGCCTGATACTCTTCCATTTCCATATTTTGAAGACATCAACAATGCCGGTCCCACCCGGGAATTCGAAGGAGAAGTAGATAAATAGTGGTTTTCCTCTCAAATATCTCTTATGGAGGGGACCCCAGAAACGCGAGTCTAATGAAAAATCCCGGTTGTCACCCATTGCAAAAATATGATCTTTTGGAACAATCACCGGGCCAAAGTTATCCCGGATATAAGGGCTGTAATAATCGGCCAGTCTGACGTCTTCCCAGAGTTTCTGAAACTCTTTCTGATCGATCTTAATCTTCTGATAGGTTACCGGATCTTTATGCACAACATAAGGCTCCTCGACTCGCTTGCCATTAACATAAAGAACTTTATCAATTATCTCGATTGTATCACCTTCCAGCCCAACACATCTTTTGATAAAATCCTTATTTTCAAATGGATATTTGAAAACAATAATTTCGTTTCTCTTGGGCATTCGACCGGGAATAATTAATCTGCCAGAAAATGGTTCTTTTACTCCAAATATATAACGATTTACGAGCAAGGCATCACCTATAAGCATTGTATCTTCCATAGATGATGTCGGTATCACATATGCCTGAATCACTAATGCCCTGAGAATCAAGACAAATACTATAACCTCAACCCAGGATACGGTGGTCTTGATGATCTTCCGCTGTCTCTCTTCAGATGCCATATGCTATTATAACCTAAAATAATAAACCTGTCAATAACCCGAAGATTAACTTATTCAATTTAAGAAGAGAGTCAATCCTTATAACCATTTATTTTATCAGTGATTATTAAAAAACGACCCGGCCGCAGCCCGAAGGCCGCGACCGGGAGGGGGAGTTATATTTTAGACAGAAATTATCTAAAAAAGTTTATCAAACCAACTAAAATTACAATCCCACGAAGAGTTAATCTCTCTATCTATCTTGAATAATCTATTCATTCAGATCTTTATGAGCAATCCTTCTTTCGCTGCCTGACATTTAATCTTGGGCCTGCTATTTTTAACCTGAAGTTTAGCCTTTTTCACTAAATTATCTATATCCCGATCACTGTGATATGGATCATGGTGGAAGAATACAACCGATTTTACCCTTGCTTTAACTGCCAGATCAAGAACCTGGCTGTAAGATGAGTGGCCCCAGGTCGAAAAGAGTTTTGCCTCCTCATCGCTCCACTGGGTATCGTGAATCAAGAGATTGGCATTCGCACAAAACCGAACAAAAGTATCGAAAATGGTTATCAGCTGGTGTTCGGGCGGAGATAGATTGTTGTCGGACATAAAGACCAGTGTCTTTTTATCTTCGATTATCTTATAAGCATAGTTATTATTAGGATGATTTGTTGGTATCGAATGGATCTGAGTTTCGCCTATGGAAAATGATTCTTCACCCAATTCAAAGATTTCAATCCTGGCTCTCAGGTCTTCAAAAAGGAAAGGCAAATAGGGCGCACGAATCTGAGCAGCGAGGATCTCCTTCAAGGTAAAATTTTTGCCAGGATGGCCGTAAATTTTGAAATTAAAACGGTTATCAAAGATTGGCCGGAAAAAAGGAAACCCTTGAATATGATCCCAGTGAAAATGGGTAAAAAGCATATGAATAACAATTGGGTCTGATGTCTTCTTCTGAGCAAATTCCTGTAAGAGTGCTGCACCGAGTTTTCTGATACCGGTACCCGCATCAATAACAATTATTTCACCGCTTGCCAATCTAATCTCCACACAGGCTGTATTTCCACCATATTTTACTGTGTCGCGTCCTGCTGACGGCACAGATCCTCTTGTACCCCAGAATTTAATCTTCAATAGGCCTCCTTAAAAAAGACAAAAACCTTAGTTAAAAATTAAAGGTTTATAATTTTATCTAACTATTCAAATTTGTAAAGATTTTTTTTGTAGATAGACCTAGACATCGTAACCAGGTGATAAGGATATTAAAAGGGATATTGACAGAAGAGGGCATTCCCCGTATTATGGATATTATGAAAAGATTAAAA
>CBFGIV010000008.1:0-64111 GCA_965648915.1 Caldifarciminota bacterium
CGGGTTTGTATCGTTTATTGACTGGGTGAAGAGATATTTTTCAAAGTTCAAGTTTGCTCCCTATGTCAGTATGGGGTTGATTCTGCTTTTGCCCGTCATCCCCTTTGCCACCCATTTTAAGTATAAGAACCGCTATGGTAACTGGATACCAAGGGATTTCGGTTATAATATGCTTGCCTGCTGTGAGGACAATTCTCTGGTCTTCACCAATGGTGATAATGATACCTTCCCCCTCTGGTTTGTCCAGGAGGTGTTAGGTTATAAACGTTCAGTGATCGTTGCCAACCTTTCTCTCCTGAACACCAACTGGTATATCAAACAGTTAAAATACTGGGGCGCACCGATCACATTCTCGGACCGGGTGATTGATCAGTGTGACCGGTGGATCTACCGCACCTCTTACGGCAAATTGATGCTCGTTAAAGATATAATGATCTGGCATATGATCGCCAACAATGCAGGGATCGAGATGGAGGATAGCGACTGGGATAGCAGGCCTGAGGATTTTGCCCGAAAATTTGTCCACGGTCGGAAAGGGAAGATGACGATTTACTTTGCGACCACGGTCTCGGATGATAACTTTGAAGGCTTAAAACCATATCTCCGGGCAGAAGGCCTGGTCTATAGACTTGTTCCCGATAGTTCGACCAGGAATAATTCAGAGACCGGGGGAATTGAAATTGATATTGAAAAGACTGAAGAGTTCTTCTATAAAAAGATGCGCTATACCACCTTTTTTAATCCGGCAGATTATCCTTTTCTCAGCAAGATCATACCCGATTTCGAGCGCCGAAGGAGAGAGGGTGAATTCCCGAACTATAAGGTCTATAAAGATGAGAACACCAGTCGCCTTCTCACCAATTATGCTGCATCCCTCTTCTATCTCGGTTTTACCTATAAAAATATGGAGCGCATCGATGAGACCAAAAAACTCTGGAAGTGGGCAAACCTCTTTCGACCCCAGGACTATACCTATCTGCACAATATTGGTATGCTCTATATGCACACCGGTGATTTTGACTCCTGTCTTTATTATCTCTTACAATTTGAGCAGAGAGGCTATCGCGATCCCCGCACTTTTTTTACGATCGCCGGTTGTTATCAGGCATTGGGCAACATTGCTCGAACGATTGAATACCTGAGGAAGACCATCTCGATTGAACCGAGATTCCGTGAAGCCTATGAGATGTTAACCGCAGTCTATCTCTCCGGTGGCCAGGTTGATAATGCGATGCAGGTTATCAGGGATTGGTTAAGAGTGGCACCCCAGGATTCTTCAGCCCGGCAGATGCTTGAGGAATTGGGTAAGCAGAGACCTTAAGTGGGTTCTTCGGCGATTATATTTGACAAAATTTGAGAAATTTATATAATCGGTAGTCAGGGTGAGTATCTTATAATTGGCCTGATCTTAAAATTTGCGCCTGTAGCTCAACTGGATAGAGCGATGGACTTCGAATCCATAGGCTGCCCGTTCGAGCCGGGCCAGGCGCGCTATGAGATGGTCTTTCCTGATTTTTAAGTTTAAGGGGATCGGAGTTAAGGTACATCTAACATTTTTGCTGGTCCTTATCTGGGCTGCCTATAGCTGGTCGATAGAATTGGGTAAAGGATGGAGGGGCGCTTTATTCGGTATCGTCGCAATTACCCTGCTCTTCTTATCAGTGGTCCTCCACGAATTCGGACACAGCCTTACCGCAATCAAATACGGTGCTAAAGTCAAAGAGATTACCCTCCTGCCGATTGGTGGTGTCTCCCAGATAGAATCATTACCCGAAGATCCAAAACAGGAATTTAAAATAGCCATCATTGGGCCATTGATCAATTTTGCTATTGTAACTATCCTGTGGTTTGTTGTCGGCTTTCTATTTAAGTTCAGGGTCATCACCCACTTTGCGGAATTAAAATTGATCGTTGGTCAGATAAGTTGGCGCGGGATGCTATTTTATCTTATATTTGCCAATCTGATCCTGGGCCTGTTCAATCTTATCCCCGCTTTCCCGATGGATGGCGGAAGGGTCTTGCGTTCACTCCTGGCAATGAAGATGAACTATCTAAAGGCGACCAGGCGCGCGGTTTTGATCGGCGAGATTATCGCAATTATCCTTGGTCTGTGGGGATTTATGTTTAGCAATTTTTTTCTTGTCCTTATCGCCTTTTTTGTCTTCTTTGGTGCCACTCAGGAAGGGCGGCAGGTAGAGTTGAAGACCGCCCTTAAAAGAATCATAGTTGAGGAGGCATATTCCAAGAATATCCAAATTCTTGCTCCGGATGATCCAATTGCTAAGGCGATAACCCTCTCCCTCCACAGTTTCCAATCAGATTTTCCGGTCATTCAGGAAGGCAGGGTTGTAGGGATCCTGACCAAGACCGAGATCCTCTCGGGTGTCCACAAGCATCATCCTCAGATCCCGGTTGCTCAGGTTATGCGCAGGGATTTTCAGATTGCATCACCCGGTGATTCGTTGTTCGATATTCAACAGAAGATGGCTGATAAACGCCTGAGTGCAGTCCCGGTAGTTGAAAAAGGTACCCTTTTGGGACTACTAACCCTTGAGGATATAAACGAGGCATATCGACTCCTGGCGTAGGTATCGGTCAGTAGATTCTTTCAATTAAATAGTTACAAAATCATTCACGACCACCAACTAATCAACCCATTCAATTGCTCAAATCTCACAAATCAATAAAAAATTAATTTTTTTAATAAATATTAGTTGACAAATTGAAAATATTAAGTATAATTGAGTTATGAATAAAAAAATATTATTCTGTCCATTATGTAATGAGATGTTAAAAATAAGTGAATTAAAATGTTCAAAATGTAATATAACTCTTCGTGGTGACTTCTCGGGTTGTGAATTCTGCAGTCTAACTCCTGAAAATAGAGAGTTTTTAAAGATATACCTGAGATGTGAAGGGAATATCAAGAAGATTGAGAGGATTCTCGGGATATCCTATCCAACTGTGAAGAGCAAGATAGATAGTCTATTGTCGGCACTAAATCTCAACCCAGTCGAAGTTGAGGCAGATGGGGATATCTTTGATGCCATTGGCCAGGGTAAGATTTCAGTAGACGAGGCGGTCCAGATCTTGAAAGAGAGGAAGAGAAAGTCTCAGGAGGTTTTATGAAAGGATACTATAAGGTCATTTGCCCGGTATTTATTATTATACTGGGCCTGCTGATATGGTTATCAAAATTGGGTATGATATCTATCGTCTGGCGGAGGGATTGGCCATTAATCATTGTTGCGATCGGCCTTATTCAGTTATTAGCGATCATATTCAAAAGGGCTTAGAACGAAAAGATGGAGGTGTTGATTGAGCGAGAGTGAAAGAATGAAGATATTAAGATTGCTCGAGGAAGGAAAGATAACTGCCGAAGAGGCGGCCCGGCTCCTTGAGGCCCTGAGTGTCGGTGAATCACGGCGGAGGCACCGGGGGATCGGAATCGACCTTTCTGATATCTTCGAGATCCCAGATATTGTCTTCAAGTCGATGCGTTTTGCCCATCCGTTCTTCCAGACTGATGAAGAGTCCAGGAATGAGTTTAGGTTAAAGAAGCAAGTATCTTTGAAAGGGGTCTCGGGTGACATTGAAGTCGTCGGGAGTGATAACGGGAAGATTATTGTCGAAAGGCGTGGTCTGGGTTATGTCTCTGAATCTGACGACGAGTTGAAGATCAAGATGATCAGCGGTAATTTCAAAATAACATTGCCGAGGTCAACCGAGGTTAATATCTCAGGTGTTTCTGGTAATATCATCTTAACCGATATGGAAAATCGGGTTACACTTCATACCGTGTCCGGAAATATTATCGGCAAGAGATTGAAGGGCGAAATCTTTGGTAAGGTCGCCTCGGGTGATGTCCAAATTGAATTATTAAGCATCAAGACGCTTGAGATTAAAGGCACAAGTGGTGACCTGAGGCTCTTTATCGGGCCGCAGGTTGAAGCCCACATCGAACTCTATTCTCATCACGGGCTGGTTGAATGTGATCTTCCGCTTGATGTCAAAGAGCAAAGGGATAATTATCTAAGTGGTGTCTACCAGAGTGAAAAAGGGAAGATCTATATCGAATCGCACGACGGCGATATCTATTTGAAAAAGATCCAGGCTTGAAAGTATTTCTAAGAGAGTATGTTATCAGGAGGTTCTATGGGCTGTAGCCTTTTCTGGGCAATTCTTTTGATCATCATTGGATTATGGATCTGGGCTTCGAATCATAACATCATCCAATTCCGTTTCAGTCGTGACTGGCCCTTGATTCTGATTGCCATCGGCATCTATCTACTTTTTTCCCTCAAGCGCAAGAAGATATTTATCCGATAAGCGATTTTGGTCTAAGAAATCGGTTCGGGTCTATCTCCTCTCCTGCCTTCGGAAATCGAGATTCATTTCCGGATCGGTTTTAATTGTTCCAGTCTTGGGAAAGAGATCGAGATGGACAACAGCATCCCGGTAGACCAGAACTGAACCTATACCATCTTCGGTATCGATCCGGAAGAGTCGTCCCAGTCCAGGTGTATCTTTCTGTTCAAAATCACCGTCTTCAAGATCTTTGAGAAATTCTTCAATTTCAGCTTCGGTGACTGAGGCCTTTTCTGCCTGGATTGCATCGAGGGCATAGGATTTCAGCAGTTTTTCCCAGAGTTTACTTAAAAGGGTGTGGTTGGCGAAAAGGTCGATACATACTATTCGGTCCCCCACCGTTACCACTACGCCGATCGTTGAATTTGAAAGGTGGGGGAGACTGGCAAATTTACGGATATAGGGATCGGTCTGTTTCTTGACTTCCGGGGCGCGATAGACATCTTTCAATGCCTGTGTCGGAGCACTGACCCTGAGTCGACTCTGAGCCCCGGCAATTTCCTCCCAGACCTCGGACTGGCTTTCCGAAACTTTTGCGCGCTGGCGCAGTGCCCCGGGTGCGGCGAGCTCTTCAGTCTTAAATTCTTTACTGACTTCGGTCCAGCGTCCATGTTCGGTGCAATAGACCGGTAATGATATCCATTCACTATTTGGCGGCAGGAGGATATCCTCTTTAATCATTCGATCCTGTTTGGCACCAACAATAACCTCCCCAGTCATAAGGAAGATTTTGTGATTGCTGATGTTTTTTACCTGGACCTCATTGACACTGCCGGAACCGGTCTCTTTTATCTTTAGATAACCGTGTTTGATGCCTTCGTCGAGGGTAATGTACCTGGTGCGATCCAATGTCCTGGTGAGATTCAATGGAAAGATCCTGAGGTTCTGGTAAGTTAATGGCCTGCCAATTCTTATGTGATTCAGGTAATTTGATACCTCCTCGCTGTCCGGATAGGCAAGCGCGCAGATGATCGGGATCAAAATTAGATATTTTAGTCTCATTTTAGCTCCTTTTATTTGATTATACAATCAGGTTTGATAAAAATTCCCTGAAAAATATCTCTCCACTCGCAGGGCCATCAGGTGTTTTAATATCATTGACGGAGCGATTTTTTTTATTATAATATACCATCATAAAGGAGCCGATTATGTTAAAACGGTTTTTTCTTTTTTTAAGCTTTGTTGCAGTTATGCTCAATCTCAATTGTCGGTGTGAGAAAGTGGGCGAAAGGATTGCTGAGCGGATGGCGGAAAAGGCAATCGAAAAGAGAAGCGGGGAAAAGGCGAAGGTTGATATTGAAAAAGAGGGCGGGAAGATCACCATCGAAGGCGAAGAGGGCAAGACGAAGATTTCAGTCGGTGAAGGTGCTGATCTGAGCGGTTTACCTCCGGAAATCATCTACCCGGGTGCAGTTGCCAGCGGGGTTGTCAGGACGGAAAACGAAGAACAGAAGGCAGTCAGTGTTTACTTCAAGACCAAAGATGATTTATCGACGATTGAGAACCACTACTCAAATACACTTAAAGCGCACGGTTTTACCCAGAAGACGAGATGGGATGCGACCCAGGATAAAGCACGGATTGTGACCCTGCTTTTAGAAAAAGAGAATAAGAAAGCCACGGTTGTTATTAAGAAGGAAGAAGGCACGGCCGAGACAGAAATCAGTGTTGTTTTTGCTGAAGAGAAACAATAATAGCGAATGAAGCCGAGGTTACCGGAATATTCTCTATTATTTTTTATTACGGTATTGCCTTTACTAAACTGTGGCGATTATGCGGCAAAGAGTGGTTTCAATAAAGCAAAAGAACTCGAAAGGCAGCAGAAATTCCGGATGGCAATCGAAAAGTATGAAGCGGTTGCCCGGAAATATCCGAATACTCAATTTGGAGATTCGGCACGGATTGCTTCAAAGATATTGACTTCGCCCCAGTTCATAAGTGATTATGTGAGGAACCGTCTGAAACAGGGGATAAGGCCTGAGGAGGCACTGGGTGAATTCTCGGGGTTGAAGATTATCTGGCTGGCCAAACCCATCAAAGGTTGTGTTCGTAAAGAACTCGAAGGGCAACCGATTGAGTTCAGAACCGGCACTGCCGGATTTCTCGGTATTGCCTCATACGGCATGGATGCATTAAAGTTTAAATGGTTCTGCACTTCGAACGAAGAACAGTTGCTCACCATCGAAGGTTCAATAATAAAGGCAACGACGATACCCGAACTCCCTCTGGTCATCGGTGTCAATGCGATTGCAAGACAGAATTAACCACTAAGGATCGTTAGATCGATCGATCTGTCTCTTTCTTTTCTGAGATCTCGATCGAATTTCCTTCAAGATCTTTGATAAAATAGACCATATGGTCTTTATGGAATGTCCGGTTAACTGGTAGACCAAGATCTCGGGCTTGATTAACGATCTCTTCTGGTTGGGCAATCTTGAAAGCGATATGGTGAAGGCCGTTAACTATTTCGGGTTTACCTGATTCTGTTTTAAGGAGTCTGATTAATTCAATATTGATATTCTCAGCCTCAAGTACCCATACTTCAGCCGGGTATTCAACTCCGAAGAGATCTTTTATATTTTTTGCTTCGACCGTGAAGTGGTGGTGACGTTTCATACCTAATACGGTTTCGTAGAAGTCAAGCATTGCTTTCAGGTTGTTGACAAAGATCCCGATATGATTTACCATCCCGACAATTATACTCATCCACCGGGAATAATCAAGGGTAGAATGATCTGCTTTTATAGTTGACTTTTAATCAATTCAGAATAGAATTATTCTGCTTAAGGAGGCAAGATGGGCCTGCTGGTCTTTATTATAATTTTTTTGCTGATTATAATATTGAGTGCGGTTAAGATATTAAGAGAATACGAGAGGGGAGTTGTATTTCGACTGGGTAGATTTATTGGGGTGAAGGGCCCGGGTTTAATATTTCTGATCCCTTTAGGCATTGACCGAATGGTAAAGATTAGTTTGCGAGTGATAACGATGGATGTTCCACCTCAGGACGTAATTACCAAGGATAATGTCTCGGTCAAGGTGAATGCGGTAACCTATTTCCGGGTTTTTGATCCCGCCAAATCGATACTTGAAGTTGAAGATTATTTATATGCAACCAGCCAGATTGCTCAGACGACTCTGCGTAGTGTCCTGGGAGAGTATGAACTGGATGATCTTTTATCCCAGCGTGAGAAGATTAATCTGAGACTGCAAAAGATAATCGATGAGCAGACCGACCCCTGGGGTGTCAAGGTTTCGACGGTGGAAATTAAGCATGTCGATCTGCCTCAGGAGATGCAACGGGCGATTGCACGCCAGGCTGAGGCAGAGCG
Source organism: Caldifarciminota bacterium (assembly GCA_965648915.1). Taxonomy (GTDB): domain Bacteria; phylum Hydrothermota; class Tepidihabitantia; order SM23-42; family CAYGYG01; genus CBFGIV01. The sequence continues at coordinate 7,701 of CBFGIV010000008.1, forward strand.
GGAAAGAAGGGCAAAGGTTATTCATGCCGAAGGCGAGTTGCAGGCGGCGCAAAAGTTACACGAGGCAGCAACAATTATTGGCCAGACCCCGGTAGCGGTTCAATTGAGATTTCTCCAGACCTTGACCGAGGTGGCGACCGAAAAGAATTCAACGACCATCTTTCCGGTGCCGATCGATCTCCTGACACCATTTATTAAAAAATGATGTCGACCGTTGTTAATTGCTACTGGAAGATAGATGAGGATCGGGATCGGATCATAACCGAAGTCGAAAGTGTTCTGAGTGAGATTTATAAACTGAAGTTGGTTAGAAAAGGGGCGATGATAATCAGCCCTGAAAGTTATGATCAACGGCGCAGTCAGTATCTGGCTTCAAAAATAATAAAAGATTTACGACTGGAGTCAGAGGATGATGGTTATCGTCTGGTTCTGGTTGATGTCGACCTCTATGCTCCGGGTTTGAATTTTATCTTTGGTCAGGCCGACCAGTTAGACTTGATCGCAATTGTTTCATTATTTCGCTTAAAAGGCGACCGGTTATTATCCCGGCTCAGGACCGAGGTTGTCCATGAGATCGGCCATCTTATGGGGCTCGACCATTGTCGATCGCGGAAATGTGTGATGTTCTTTTCCAATTCAATCATCGATACCGATTATAAAGGAGAGAGGCTCTGCTCCTTTTGTCGCCGGAGGCTTAATGGCACATTATAGACTGTTCACCCCTGGTCCGGTAGATATCCCGGAAGATGTAATTGAAGGTATGACCAGACCCTTGGTTTATCATCGGAGCAGGGAATTCGGGGAACTGTTGAGTAGGATTCGCAATAATCTGGCAATCATCCTCGGTACCAGGGGTGAAATCTTTTTCTTCACCGCTTCCGGGACCGGGGCAATGGAAGCAGCAGTTGTCAATCTCCTCTCACCCGGCGAAGAGGTCCTGGTTGCAGTCTGCGGGAAGTTCGGGGAGAGGTGGTTAAAATTGAGTGAGCGCTATAATCTTAAGACCTATTACCTGACGGTCAATTATGGTGAGTCGATACCACCGGAGCGCATCGAAGAGATCATTGTTGCCCATCCGCGCATCACCACCGTCTTCACTACCCTGACCGAGACCTCAACCGGTGCATTAATGGATATAAAATCGATTGGCGCAATAACCAGAAGATTGGATAAGACCCTGGTGGTTGATGGTATTGCCGGGCTCGGCGCTGATGAGTTCTATATGGACGAATGGAATGTTGATGTTGTTGTTGGTGCATCCCAGAAGGCGTTTATGAGTCCACCGGGGATATCCTTTCTGGCGATCGATAGCCGGATCTGGAATCGAGTAGAACAGGCCCGGTTACCGAGATTTTACTGGGATCTAATCAGTTATAAAAAATTTGCCGGTGAAGGGCAGACCCCTTTCACCCCGGCGATAAATACCCTCTTTGCATTTGAGATTGGTGTAAACAAAATCATTAAAAAGGGTTTGCCCCAGGTCTATCAACACCATCGTGGACTGGCCGAAATTTTAAGATCCGAAGTCAAGAAGACCGGACTATCGATCTTTCCGGCCTCTCCGTCCAATGCTTTAACCGTGATCAAAATCCCCGATGGTATTGATGGCACGCAGATTGTTTCATATGTCAAGGAGAGGCATAATATACTTTTTGCTAATGGTCAAGGCGATTTAAGAGGAAAGATAGTCCGGATAGGACATATGGGTGAATATACCAGCGAAGATATTCGGATGGCCTATAATGCCTTTGTCGAGGGTTGTGGAGTTGTCGGTTTGAAATGTCTAAGATAAGGAAAGGAGTATGAAGCGATATATTAAATTAGGTTATGAAGGAATTGAGTTAGAACTCCCTGTCCATGCCGTCTATCTCTATCGTGAGCCAAAACAGTTAGTCGAAAATATTACTCCGCTGATCAATACCGGTATCAAGGAGAATGAGAAGTGTGTCTTTGTTGGTGGTAAGAGAGAATCGATGTTACTCCGGAAGGCGATCCGTTCACCAAAATTTGAGATCATCTATGAGCGACGCCCGTCCCTTGACCGTATGCTGGCATGGCAGAAGAGTAAATTTGAAAAGGCGATCAACGAGGGTTATGATGGGCTAAGAGTCTTTATAAATCTTACCGGTAAGGAGGCAACATTTGATTTCGAAACAGTTACGGATGACTTCTTTTCCGACCCATCAACTGCTGGGCGGCAGATCTTCCTTCTCTGCCTCTATAATATATCGAACCTCTCAAGTTCCTTTTTACTCGATATTCTGAAGGTTCATCCTTTCGTCTTTGTTGAACAATTGTTGCAACCGAATGCCTTTTATAGCCGAATCAAACATACCATCTGGACCGATGCCTTGACTTCGGTCTTTAATCGTCGCTATTTTGATATCCAGTTAAAAAAAGAGCTTGAAAGGTCAACAAGGTATATGCGCCATCTATCAGTGATAATGGTTGACATCGACCATTTTAAGAAAGTGAACGATGAATTTGGTCATCAGGTAGGTGACCGGGTCTTGCTCGATATCGCCAAAATCCTTGAGCGCAACACACGGGTGGTTGATGTTGTTGCTCGTTATGGCGGTGATGAATTTGTTATCCTCCTGCCTGAGACCAAACGACGCGGGGCAGTGATAATCGCCGAAAGACTCCGTAAGGCGATATTTGACTACGACTTTTTCCAGAATGAACTGGCCGTGCGCGAGATTGCGGTGAGTATCGGGGTTGCTTCTTTCCCGGCCGATGCCGGGACATCGGCCGATCTGATAAAGGTTGCGGACGACTTCCTCTACCAGGCAAAGCGGGAAGGTGGTAACCGGGTAATGACCCATAATATCTAATCGGAGGTCTTTTGTACGAACGTTTTACGGAAAGAGTGAGAAAAGTACTGCATCTTGCCCGGGAAGAGGCAGTGCAGTTGAGGCATAATTTTATCGGCACTGAACATCTGCTGCTGGGACTGATCAAAGAAGGCGAAGGGGTTGCGGCGATGGTGCTGGTAAATTTAGGGATCGACCTCAATGAATTGCGCAAGGCAGTCGAAAATTCGATGCGGGTCGGGCAGGAGAAGGTCAGTTTGAGCGAGATTCCGTTAAACAACGAAGCCCGGTCAGCATTGAACTATTCGATTGAAGAAGCCAAAAATCTCGGCCACACCTATGTCGGGACCGAACATCTTTTGATTGGTTTAATGCGGGAAGAGTCAGGGTTGGCTTCCCAGATTCTCCGTTCCCTGGGACTCGATCTTGAACTCTTGAGAAACGAAGTGATCCGGGTGTTGAAACCAGAGAGTGTCGCGGTCGGTAAAGAGAAGGTAAGGCCCAAGGGAATGGTTCTTGAGTTCTTCACCCGGGATCTGACCCAGCTGGCTCGTGAGGACAAACTCGACCCAATTATCGGCCGGGAGAAAGAGATCGAACGGGTTATTCAGATTCTTTCGAGAAGAAAGAAGAACAATCCAGTTCTGATCGGTGAAGCGGGTGTTGGTAAGACAGCAATTGTTGAGGGCCTGGCCCAGCGGATCGTGACCGGAGAGATTGCTGAGTCATTGAGAAACAAGCGGGTCCTGGCGCTGGATATGGCAGCGATTGTTGCCGGCACCAAGTATCGAGGTCAATTCGAGGAGAGATTGAAAGCAGTCATCAATGAGATTGTCCAGAGCCACGAGATTATTATCTTTATTGACGAATTACACACGATCGTTGGTGCAGGTGCTGCCGAGGGGGCGATCGATGCTTCAAACATCCTTAAGCCGACACTGGCACGCGGTGAACTCCAGTGTATCGGGGCAACGACATTGGAGGAATATCGTCGCTACATCGAAAAGAATTCAGCACTGGAGCGTCGTTTTCAGCCGGTAATGGTCAATGCCCCCAATGTTGAGGAGACGATCCGGATATTAAAAGGTCTGAAGGAAAAATATGAAGAACACCACGGTGTATCCTATACTGAAGATGCCTTGGTTGCTGCGGCGCGTCTTTCGGACCGCTATATCAGCGATCGCCATCTGCCCGATAAAGCCATTGATGTTATCGATGAGGCCGGGGCCAAGGTGAAATTGTCCCATTCACAATCGCCTCCGGAACTGGCAGAGATTGAGTCGCGCCTTAACGAGGTTCGTATAAAGAAGGAACAGGCGGTGAAGAATCAGGAGTTTGAAAAGGCTGCCGCCCTTCGTGATGAACAGACCAAGCTTGCCGAACTCATCAGGAAGAAGCGGCAGAGTCGAGGTAGTTCGGGTAAGGTCCCAGTAGTTTCGGTTGAAGATGTTGCCTATATTGTTTCCAACTGGACCGGGATACCCGTATCGAAGATCGAAGAGGCAGAGACCATTCGTCTCCTAAGGATGGAGGAGGAACTTGCCAAGAAGATTGTTGGTCAGGATCATGCTATTTCCGTAATCGCCAAGGCAATCCGGCGCAGTCGAGCCGGGATCAAGGATCCAAGACGGCCGATAGGTTCTTTTATCTTTCTCGGTCCAACCGGAGTGGGAAAGACGGAGATGGCCCGAAAACTTGCCGAATTTCTCTTTGGTGACGAAGATGCTTTGATCCGCCTCGATATGTCAGAATATATGGAGAAGTTTAATGTCTCAAGACTGGTAGGTGCACCACCGGGTTATGTTGGTTATGAAGAGGGTGGGCAATTGAGCGAAAAAGTTAGAAGGAGACCATATTCAGTCGTCCTCTTTGATGAGATTGAAAAAGCCCACCCGGATGTTTTTAATATTCTTCTGCAGATTCTTGAAGATGGTCAACTCACCGATGCCTTTGGCCGCAAGGTCGATTTCAAGAACACGGTCGTCATTATGACCTCCAATATCGGCACCGCCGAGATCCGGAAAAGCGAAGGGATTGGTTTCAGCCGGGGCGGGCCTGAGGAGTCTTACGAGAAGATGCGTGATAAACTTCTGGCCGATTTGAAGAAGGTGTTCAGCCCGGAGTTTCTCAATCGCGTCGATGAGACGATAGTCTTCAAAGCCCTCGGCTATAGTGAAATGGAGAAGATCGTTGACATACTGATCAGTGAGATCGAAGAGCGGTTGTCGGAAAAGAAGATGCAGATTAAACTGGATGATGCGAGTCGCAGTCTTTTGGTTGAGGAAGGTTTTGACCCGGAATTCGGTGCCCGGCCGATCAAACGCGCCATCCGTCGGTTGCTTGAGGATCCACTGGCTGAAGAGATCTTAAAGGGAAAAGAGAAGGAAGGGATAATTGTGAGAGTAACCCGGACTGGAGATCGATTAAAATTTGAGTTTGAAAAATGATTGCCCTCTTTCTTGCTCTAGCTATCTTCAGTCAGGTTATCGTTGACATAGACACAAAGTGTAAGTTTGTTGATCCCGATTTATTGATTACGACATCGGGCTTGAGCAAGGGGCAGAATTATGACCCGAAACTGATTGCCGATGCTATCCGTAAGTTATACAACCTCGGTCTCTTTGATCAGATAACGATTGATACCACCCTGATCGCGGATGGGGTCTATCTCACCATTGATGTTGTTGAAAATCCCACCCTGAAAGGTGAACCGATCTTTATCGGTAATAAGAAATTCAAGAATAAGACATTAAGAGAAAAAGTCAACTTAAAGGCTGGCGAGAATTTGTCGCGAAAAAAGATTTTTGATGCCCGGCAGGCGATAATCAATCTCTATCAGGAGAAGGCTTATTATCTCACCACGGTCCGGGATAGTCTTGGCGTGCCCGACAGTCTGAACCGGTCTGATCTTGTTTTTATCATCGATGAGGGGCAGAAGGTGAAGATTCGGCATATTGAGATCGAAGGGAACCGGTCGATTCCTGATAAGCAGATCAGGAAGAAGATGTCGAACAAAGCGAAGAGTTTTTTCAGATCAGGTAAATTCAAGGAAGATAAGTTCAGTGAGGATTTAGAGGCAATTGTTGAATTATATCGGGAGAGAGGTTTTCTCGATGCCCGGGTTGTCAAGCATGAACTGAACCGTGATGCCAACTGGCTCAATATCGTGATCACGGTGGAGGAGGGGAAACGCTACTATCTGGGTGATATAAAATTTGATGGCTATGTGAATGTTACCCTTGATGCCCTGAAGAAGACAGTAAAGCAGAAAAAGGGTGAACCATACAATGTCAAGAAGTTAAGGGAAACGGTTGATGAAATCCGATTCCTCTATATGGAAGACGGCTATATCTATGTCCAGATCGGTCCGGACGAGAAGGTGAATAACGACACGGTCGATATCACCTTCCAGATAGTTGAGGGTAAACCAGCCCACATCAATAAAGTAATTATCACCGGTAATGAAAAGACCAACGAGAAGGTAATCCGACGAGAGATTGTTTCACTGCCCGGTGCCATCTTTCGCCGCTCAGAGATTATGCGAAGTCAACGCGATATATTCAATCTTGGATTTTTCGAAGATGTTAAACCCGATTATCGAATTGCCAATGATCAGGGAGATGTCGACCTGATCTATGCAGTTAAGGAGAAGACCGTGGGTTCAATCGGGGCCGGGGTCTCTTACTCTGCCCAGGACAAATTGACCGGTTACATCGAGTTTATGCATCCTAATATATTTGGACGAGGTCACCGCTTTTCCACTAAATTTGAAAAAGGTGGACGCCTCACCAATATCGAGGCCGGCTATAATATACCGTGGCTTTTCGAAACCCGGGCTACTGCCGGGGCTGATATATACTATACAACCCGATTCTGGGATTATTACTACAAACAGGACCGGGGAGGGATGCTCAGCCTCTCCCATCCTCTGGTGCTTGATTATACCCGGGGTTACTGGACTTTAAAAGTTGAACGGACCCGTATTACCAATGTCGACCCGGCCTATCAACCACCTTTGGGTGGATATGATATCCGGAACGATACGGTTCCAAGGATTGCATTGATTCCGGGATTCTCCTTTGTGCGTGATAGTCGTGATTACTTCTTTAATCCTTCCCAGGGAACCTATATAAACTATTCGATAAATAATGGATTTATCTTCGGGGACACTGCATACCGTGACTATCTTAAACAGACTATAGAAACGAGGCTCTATCTACCGGTCTGGTGGAAATTTGTTCTTATGGCCAAAGGCCGGCTTGGTGTAGTGGAGAGTTCTAAACGTGTACCGGTCTATGAAAGATTTTTTGCAGGCGGCACCGGGCCGGACGGAGTGCGGGGATATTCAGACCGTTCCCTCGGACCGCATCAGGGGAGTATAAATCTCGGGGGTAAGGCGCTGTTCGTAAATTCTCTGGAACTGAAACTTAAAATTACTCAGGGATTTGCAATACTGGCATTCTATGATATGGGTGATGCCTTTCAATCAATCAAAGATATCAATTTTTATGCCCTGAAGCGGGGTAGTGGCTTAGGGGTAAGACTTGAGGTCCCGATGATGGGTGTGATCGGTTTTGATTTTGCCTATGGTTTTGATAAGGAACCGCCTGGTTTTGAACCGCATTTCCAGATCGGAAGGAGTTTTTAATGAAGGATGTCAAAAAGATCACTACGATTAAAGATTTGTCCCGGGCGATAAAGGAGATCGTCGAGGGAAAGATAGAGGTTAATCGACATTTTGAGGTGGTGGGTAAGGGAGAAATCAAGGATCTGGCTGAGAGTCTGAACCTTTTCTTAAAAAAAATTAACGAAGTGATATATGAGTTTAAGATTGACCTGCCGAAATTCAGCGAAATGTCAGAATCCCTGGCGGCGACATCCCAGGAGTTGAGTTCTTCTTCGGAGGAGATTTCCAGTACAATCCAGCAGATTTCTCAGGGATCGGGTCTCCAGCTGGAGAGTCTGAATAAATCGGTCGATGTTGCCCGGCAAACTTCGTTACTTACCGCCCAGACCAATGAGGCGGCCGCAAATAGTGAAAAGATTAGCAGCACAATTCTTGAACTCTCGAAGGCGGGTAAGGCAGAATCTGAGGCAGCAATAACTAATATTGATAAGATTGTGCGCGGGGTTGATACTTTAAGGGAGAAGGTGGAGGTTGTTAATCAGCACGCCCGGAAGATTTCAAAGATAACCGAGACCCTTGATTCGATTGCCAGCCGGACCAATCTCCTCGCGCTTAATGCCGCAATTGAGGCGGCCCGGGTCGGGGTTGAAGGTCGTGGTTTTGCGGTTGTTGCGGATGAGGTGACCAAACTGGCAGAACGGAGTCGTAAGGAATCGGCTGAGATTGGTTCAATTGTTAAGGAAATCACCAAGTCGGTCAGTGAGATGGTTCAGGCGACCCAGACGACATCGGCGGAGATAAGTAATTCTCGCTGGGTCCTTCTCGATGCGGCGACACGCCTGAAAGAGATCTCGGAAAAGATTACGGAATCGGTAACCGGTATCAAAAAGATATTTGAACTTTCCAAAAAAGAGAAAGAGTCGATCAATGAACTGGTCCAGATCCTTGATGGCGTTGCCCGGACTGCGACCGAGAATGCTTCACGGGCTCAAGAGGTTGCCGCGGCGGTTGAACAGGAGACTGCATCAATTGCCCAGCTCTCCGAAATGACCCAGAATCTCTCCGCTATTGCCGGTAAGATCAAGGGGATTCTCGAAAGATTTGAAACGACTTAAACCACCGACTTTAAAAGAGAACTTCAGAATTTGATTATGAAGTTGGGTGCGGGATCGAGCATAGCCGATATTGGTGAACTGGGACTGATTGACCGAATCCGACAGCGAATGAAGGTGGGGGGCAGAGGGATCAAAGTTGGTATTGGTGATGATTGCTGTGTCCTTAAAGATGGCACGGTAATTTCGATCGACTCCTTTGTCGAAGGGATTCATTTTGATTTAGGGTATTTTGACTACTATTCCCTGGGCTGGCGACTTATGGCGGCGGCACTTTCCGATCTGGCGGCAATGGCCGCAAGCCCTCTGGTCAGTTTAATTTCATTAATGCTTCCATCAAAGATGAAGATAGGGTCGATTGATAACTTTTATCGAGGTGCTGAGAAGCTGGCAATGAGATTTAACTGTCCAATCGGGGGCGGTGATACGGATAGTGCCAATCGCCTGGTAATTTCGATTGCGGTTGTTGGTAAAACCGATAAACCAAAATTACGTTCTGCGGCACAACCCGGCGATCTTCTTTATATTACCGGCTATCCGGGTTTGAGTGAAGTGGGTCGGCTGGTTTTGAAAAAGAGATGGTCAACCAGAAGATTTATTTCCGCCATAAATAAACATCTTACACCTCTACCCCGGATTAACGAAGCACTCAGGCTGAAGAGGTCGATCAAGGCAATGATTGATACTTCTGATGGTCTCTCGACCGATGCCTGCCATATTGCCCGGGAGAGCAGAGCAAGGGTTGTGATCGACTGGTCGAAAGTCCCAGTTCATAAGGAGGTGAGAGCCTTCTGCTCTCTTTTCGGTCTTAAAATAAAAGATTTTATTATGGCTGCGGGTGAAGATTTTGAACTTCTCTTCACTTCCCGCCGAGGCCTGCCCGGCCGGATCGGCTCACTGAAACTAAGCCAGATTGGTTATATTACGAAGGGGAATGGACTATTCGTAAAGGATGGGGGTAAGATCCAGAAGGTTAATCCCACCGGTTATGAACATTTGAGATAATATATTCCATCGCAGATAAAGCGGGCCGGACCTTCAAGGTAGATATCTTTAAATTCATTCTTTTTTAATCTCTTAAAGTGAATCATCAGTTGCCCGCCCCGTGCATGCACCTCAACCGGTGAGGTAAGATCGAATTGGAGTGAAGCAGAGATGGCTGCACCAATCGCTCCGGTTCCACAGGCAAGGGTTTCGTTCTCCACCCCTCTTTCATAGGTTCGGATTCTTATCATTCCTTTATCGACCTTTATAAAATTTACATTCGTCCCGTTGGGCTTGAAGGCATCAGAGTTTCGTATTGCGCGGCCAATATTTTTAACATCAACTTCTTCAATCTCCGCGACATAAATTACATAATGGGGGATACCGACATCGATAAAGTCGCCCTTATATTCACCTGAAGGTAAACTAACTCTTTTTTCAATCTCGATAACCTTTACCGATTCAACCTTTAATTTGACATTATCGTTGATGATTTCGGCCTGATGTATCCCGCTTCGGGTTCGAAAGGTAAATTTTTTGTTCACCAGCCCCAGGCGTTCGGCAAATTTCGCCAGACACCGTGCGCCATTACCGCACATTGCTGCTTCATCACCGCCGGAGTTAAAATAACGCATAAAGAATGCGGTCTCTTTATCTCGTTCGAGGAGAATCATTCCATCGGCACCGACGCCAAATCTTCGATCACAGATTTTTTTAACAAAATCGGTAACCTTGATACCTTTCTGAAACAAATCTTTTCGATTGTCGATGAGGATAAAATCATTCCCGGTGCCTTCCATCTTGGTAAAGGGTATCAATTTCATCTTTCCCTGATAAAAGTCAAATAGGCTTTGATATAACTTGCAAATGATAATATCAAAAGGGCGGTCATTAAGTAGACAACCGGCAGTTTAAGTGGTTCTATCTTCAAAACATAGATTATGACCATCAGACCGAAGACGAAGCCGGTTATCTTGCCTGGAATATTTGAAGGCAGGACCGATTCCTGGTACTTAATCAGAAAGAGACTGCCGGCGAGAATCAGGATGTCCCTCAGAAGAACGATTATCAGGCACCAGAGGGGAAAGGCATCGGTAAAATAGAGGGTGATGAGGATTGCCGCGAGATTCAATTTATCTGTAACCGGATCGATAATCTTTCCATAGAAGCTGATCTGGTTGAGCCGGCGGGCCAGATAGCCATCAATCAGGTCGGTAAGATAGGAGATCATAATAAAGATGAGTGCCCAGAGGCGTAGATTTTTGATAAGGAAATAGATGATAAAGGGAATAAAGACAAGGCGGGAGCCGCTGACGAGGTTGGCAACAGTAAAGAATTCTTTCGATTCACTCTCTTTCACCCAACAACTCCCGAGCGTGGGCCAATGCTCTACTGGTAATCTTTTCACCACCCAGCATCCGTGCCAGTTCATTTATGCGCTCTTCAAAATTGAGTCTTCTAATTCTTGTGTTCGTCCTTCCCTGGCTGGTCTCTTTTGATACCAGATAATGGGTATCAGCATATTTGGCAATTTGCGGGAGGTGGGTGATGCAGATGATCTGTCGGATTTTGCCAAGGTTCGAAAGTTTTTTCCCCAGGGTCTCGGCCACCCTTCCACCAATACCGACATCGATCTCATCAAAGACCATAACTGGCACCCGGTCATTTTCGGCAAGGACGGTTTTCAGGGCAAGCATGATCCTCGAGATTTCCCCACCCGATGCAATTTTGTTGAGCGGTTTGGCATCTTCACCGATGTTCGGGGCGATATAGAATTCGATGCGGTCAATTCCAACATCAGTAGTTTTGTAACCCCGACCATTATGGTGGACAATACCATCCGGATCCTCAATCGGGCAGTTGACAATCTTAAACCGTGCCTTATCCATCCCGAGTTCCTTCAGGTGTCGTTCAATCTCCCGACTCAGACGAGGGAATATTCGGGCGCGTTTCTCGGACAGAGCAATCGCCTGCTGGTTAAGATGCACCTTCAGTTCATCGGCCCTTTTTTTGAGGCCTTCGACTCTTTCCTCGGAGTAACTGATGCGCTCAACCTCCGCTTTGATTTTTTCGTAATAGTTTAATATCTCTTCAATTGTCGAACCGTATTTCTTTTTTAATCGGGCGATCAGATCGAGACGCCCATTGACCTCGTCTAACCTTTCCCGGGAGAGGTCGATCTTGCTATGGTAGTTGAAGATGGTGCGATGGATTTCGGCCAGTTGAATTTTAGTCTTTTCCGCTTCGTTATTCAATTCACCGAGCGAGGGATCGAGAGCGGTCAATTGGTTCAATAACTTTAAGGCGATTTCGAGTCTGGTCAGAATCGAATTTTCTTCTTCATACAACAACTTGATTAACTCTTCACTCAATTCAGCCCGACGGGCAGCAGATGAGATCAAATCCCTCTCTTTTCGTAATTCCTCATCTTCACCCGGTTTGAGTTGAGCCTTTTTGATTTCATCGATTTGATATTGAAGGAGATCAATCTTCGTTTTGATTAAATTGACTTCGGTTACTGTCTCTTCAAGTTCACGAATGGTTGATTGATACTGATTCAGAGTCTGGGCGAGAGCTAACCGCTCCGGCTCAAGCCCACCATAACTATCGAGCAGGTCGATATGGTTTGCAACATTGAGGAGGGATTGATGTTCGTGCTGGCCGTGGAGATCAACGAGTCTTTCGCCGATCTCTTTCAGGAGACTTATGCTGGCAAGGGAATTATTTATATAAGATGACTGCCTTCTTCCTCGGCCGATAACCCGTTTGATAATGATCTCGCCCTCGGTTTCAATCCCGGCTGATCTGAGGCGGTCGATAGATCCGCGGTCAATCTTAAAAAGACCTTCGACTTCAGCCGATTCTGACCCGGTCCGGATAACCGTCTCATCCATCTTCTGTCCGAGAAGGGCGCTTAAGGCCTGGATGATGATGGACTTACCGGCGCCGGTTTCACCGGTGAGGACGATCAGACCCGGTCCGAATTCGATTTCGAGAGATTCCATCAGGGCAAAATTCTTAATCTTTAAGAAACTAAGCATCCTCCCTGCCGCCCCATTTCATCTTCTTCCTCAGGGTATCGATGAATGAATAAGAATGGGCTTTGACCAGATAGGCGTGGTGTTTTGATCTTTTGAAAATGACTTTCTCCCCGTACTGGAGAAGGCGATGGACCTGCCCATCCGCAACCAGGATGCCCTTGTTCTTTTTACCAATCTCAACCTCAAACCAGTCATCACTACTGAGGACCAGTGGTCGGACCGATAGGGTATGGGGGCAGATCGGCGAGATGATTATTGCATTCAGGGTTGGTTTCAGGATCGGCCCGGATGCGGCAAGGGAATAGGCGGTTGAGCCGGTCGGTGTGGCGATGATGATTCCGTCCGATATAAATCGGCAGAGGTATTCACCACTGATTGAAGTCAAAAGTTCGATCGCCCGGCCCGGCACACTGGTAGTCACAACGAAGTCGTTCAGGGCATAAAGGGTCTGTCGGTTGATCCTGCACTCGAGGACCATACGCTCCTCAATCTTATATCTACCCTTTTTAAGATTCTTTACTACCCGATCGAGTCTATTGATGCCGATGTCAGTTAGAAACCCCAGTCCACCGGTATTGATGCCGAGGACCGGTGTCTTTTTCTTTAAAGAGGCGCGGACGGCTTTTAATAGAGAACCGTCACCACCACAGGTCAGAATTATATCTTCATTCTGTCTGACGATCTGAATCTTATTATCTTTCAAGGAGCGGGTAACCTGATCAAGATATTTCCGGGCGTGGGGCTTTTCCCGGTTGATATAGATTCTAACCTTCATCTCTTTCAATTATGAGATAACGATAAATATTACTGAGATCCTTTTCAAAGTAATAGTTTTTATATATCCCCTGATTGCGTAAAAAAGTTTCGAGCTCATTTATGACCGATTCGTCGATCTCGAGAGCAATCATATACGAGGGTTTGAGAAACCGGGGAGCAATCTGCAATATTCGCCTTATAACAGTCAATCCATCCCATCCACCATCAAGAGCCATCCAGGGTTCAAAATATCTCACCGATTCTGGCAGTCGGGTAAGATTTCGGGTTTTTATATAAGGTGGATTGGAGACGATAAGATCAGCCCTGAGCAATGGATCGAGTTGAGCAAAAAGATTACTCTTCTTGATTATTATCCTCTCTTCCAGATCGAATTTCTTGATATTCTTCTGGCAGATCGACAGTGCCCGTTCCGAAATATCCACGGCATAGATTAGAGAATCGGGGAAATAATGGGCAAGGGCAATGGCGATGCAACCACTGCCCGTGCCGATATCAAAGATGGTCTCGGGACTCTTTTTAAGTGTCTCTTTAATTAAGAGGACAAGCCCTTCAGTTTCGGCACGCGGGATAAAGACCCCTTCTTCAATATCCAGGTTCCAGTTGAGAAATTGAACTTCCTTGAGGAGATACTGGATAGGGATGTTTTTCTTTAAAAGTTTAACCAGGGTCAGGACTTTATGATATTCATCATCTCTTAATTCTAATTTATCAAGATACAGGGCGTGCCGTTCTCTCCTTAAAAATGACGATAACAGTATCTCGGCCTCTTCAAGTGAAAGGTTATGAATTCTGGTAAGTTTCCTGATGATGTCGATTGTTTTGAACACAGAGAATTATATCACCTTTTTTGAAAAATGCAAGGGATATTTGATAGCCGCACCGGATTTGCTTATAATGAGTCTCTACCAGCATGCAGGCCGTCCCGACCTGCTTTTTTTCACAAGCTCTGGAGGCGTCTCGCCTCCAGATTAGTACGGGGCGGGACGCCCCTTCACATCGACGGAATAAAGTCGTTCCAGCCTTCTGCTCCGTCGGTCCGGACAACCCTTACCCGGTATTCGACACCATCGGTCAGGACTGATTCAACATTGGCAATTCTTGTTAGACCTGTTTTCACTTCACCTTGAAAATAGGGCGAGGTGATATTATTTTTGCTACCGCTTGTAACACCCCAGACAATTCGGTTTAAGTTGCTGGTTCGCGCGACGGTTAGAGAGCAGACCCCACCATCCCAGTAATAAGCAGGGGTTGTGCCGGCGCCGACATCGACATCGATCTCGCCTCCGGGCTGATTCTGAGGATTGCAGGCGATTATAATCAGGAGAAGGACGGTAAGGACTATTGCTTTTCTGATCATCGGACAAGCAGTATCTTACCCATCTTTTTCTTTTTTTCAAGCGCTATCTGATAGAAATATATACCCGCAGGAAGTTTCTGTTGTTTAGCGTCGGTTAGATCCCATTCATAAGAATCCTGACCGCTTAATCTTATCTCCCGGACCTTTCTTCCCTGAGCATCATAGAATACGAGTGAGCCCGGGCAACGAGGTAGTATAATTTTTAACTTTGACCTCACGGGATTGGGGAGAGGCTGATCGATTCGGGTTTTTTGATCTTCAGTTATGGTTGCAAGGGTATCACGGTGAAAGATCCGCATAATCAAATCCTGATTTGTAATCTGAATCCAACTTGCGCCACCATTTGACGAGAGATAAGACCGGCGGTCGATCGGTAGATTGGTATCGGCACCGACTGCTGGACCGATCAGGCCAGAATAATAATGGGCAGTCAACCAGATGTCTCCAGGTGTGCTGACGGTAACCGCCGGGAATGTGATGTCGATCCAGCCCGGTGCGGTTGAAGATGATAGGTCATTTCTCTGGACAAAAGGGCGGTTGAGGTCAGGGCGCCCGGCTGAATCCGGACAGATCTTCACATCGCGCAAACGGGTCATTGAATTGACAAATATTCTGAACCTCGTAAGATAATAGGGAGGGGCATAGAAGGGTGTAAACCTTGTTGCCAGATAGTCATCCGGTCCATTGGGTGAATTGACCACGATCCAGGCCTCAGGCCCGAAATCATCATAGGCGATTTCACCAAGGCCGTAAGAGTTGGTATAAGCACGGATGGTATCGTTTGATCGATCATTGTCATTGGTGAGATCGGTTATTACCGTGATTGTAAACCGCTCATCATAATCTTTCGGCATCCAGTCGGGGGTAAAAGTGATTTGAATATCGGTATTGATTCCGTGATTTGTCACAAGGAAGGTATCAGCATAGACAAGGAGGTTATCACGCCGTCGGATATAACAGTAGACCGGATAGGAGACCGTGTACATCCCCTGATTTCTGATCTTTGCCCTGACCGTATATGGTGTATCGACCCGGACTCCGGTTCGGGGATTCTCAACCGATACCGGACAGACATCATAACTTGCTTTGCTGGCTAATATCCTGATCATTAAATCCATATTGGTCAATGGGTTCCAGCCAAAATCTTCAGAGTACCAGAAAGAGCAGTTGTTGATAGGAAAACTCTGGTCACCACCGATTGCCGGGCCAGAACTGCTGTTCGGCCAGCAGAAGACAAGCCAGGTATACTGAGTTGTTATCCGGCAGAGATTGGAGTCAAAATTGATTATGGTCCAGTTTGGTTCAGTCAGTGTGTTGATATTATTTATCCGTTGATAGATTCCCGCCGGAGTTGTATCTGGCTCTGAATAACTCCCCCGGCAGAGGAGGGCATAACTGATTGTCCTTGAGGCATTAAACAGAAGCCGCGCCCTCAGGACTCGACTAGGCGGGGTGAGATATGGTGATGAGAAGCGGACCGCTGCTTTATCATTTAAGTCAAAGCCGACGGTAAACCACTGCTCAGGACGGCCATCATCATAAAGGATCTCTGAGGTGTCGAATGGCTGGGGATAAGTATCTATTGAGAAGAGAATATTTATACTTAATGCAAAAATCAGAGATGCGACCCTCATCTATCCCTCCTTATTTTTCAATCTCTTAAATCAATATCCCCAGATCTCGTGCAGATAGACCGATCTACGGCAGGTGGGGCAGAGATACCTCATCTGGTCAGAGCGATACGGACCGATCGCTCCTCTTTGCGGGATATCTTCAGTCTTTAAATCATCAGCGAGAACGAGTGAGAGGTTTGGATTGCTGTAAGCGAGTTCGCCGACGCGATGGGCAATCCAGCGCAGATGGTCCCGGGTTGTTATTACCCCACCGCAGATTTCGCAGAGGATAAGTTCTTTCTCAATAAAATTTTCATATCCCTCACGGGTGGTCTGGGAAAGGTCATATTCCTGGGTATGCCTTATCCCTTCTTTGGTTGTGCAATAGGCAACGCACTGACCGCAATAGATACACTTATCCTGATAATGAATATTTCTTCTGATTCTCTTTACCTTGTCATCGACCATCTTGCGGGCATTGGCCGGACAGACCTCAACACAGGCACCGCACATAATACATTTATCAAAATTGAATTCGATCTTGCCCCGGAATTGAATAGCCGCGGGTGAAGGTTTTTTGGGAAATTTACTGGTAAATGGTCCGGTAAAGATTGCCCGGATTGCTTCAGTCAGTTCACGCAGTTTGGGCCTTTTCATTATGAATATTATATCCAGAAATTGTTAATTGTCAATATTTGCTTATCCCTCCTTGGCCGGAATATAAAAGTACTGAATCAGTTCGAGTCTGTAGCCTAAGGATTTAAAAATCCTTTTCATCGGTCTGTTTGCTGGCACTGTTGAGCCGACAATTGTCTTTATCCCTCGCTCTTTCAGTTTCTGAACGGCAAAATATTGAAGTGCCTTGCCAAAACCCTTATTCCTCATCTCCGGTATTACACCAACATAGAAGTTACTTCCTGATCGATTTTTGCGATCATGGCACTGGGGAAGGGTAAATCCGATTGGCCTTCGTTTGTAATAGGCAATAAACCAGTCTTCAGGTCGGTAGACACCAGTATTCCGGGCAAAGATTTTCAACTCAGCAAAATCATCTTCTGGACTGAGACGGTCAAGTTCACCCTCTGGAATATAGATCTTTTTATAAAGTTTTAAGAACTCTTCTTCGCCCACCTCCTTTAATGTCCGGAATCTAATTGAGGATAGTCTTTTCGGTCTCAGAATTCGCCTTATCTCTGAAAGTCGATAGAGTTCTTTTACCATCCCCAACTTAAAGCCGATCTCAGGTATAACCTTTTGAAGAAAGGATAGATTTGGATTGTCGCTGTGAATTAAAATTATAATTTTATAATTACCTGATTTATCTGATAGTTTTAGTCCATAATTAATCAATCTCTTTAACACATATTTTGGTCTTATTTTAGTTCTCAATATGGGATTGAAGAGAATTTTGTAGAGGGGTTTTTCGTAGAGAATTTCGAGGCAGGCGATAAACCTTCCGTAATCTTCGGCAACGATATATTTTTCAGGTTGAAAATCACTCTTGAGGGTAAATGGTTCGCCGGTCTCGCCTGTGCACCTGGACCACTTCTCATCTTCGCCCGGCTTCAGATTGCGAATCTTCATAGTTAAATCTTATAGATTAATGATTTTTTGTCAAATTCTTTTTCCTTGACTTAAATCAAAATCTGGGTAAGATAGGAGAAAGGTATTATTCGGCTTAAATAAATTTCCCTGACTCAGTACCTATCAGGATGTCTTTATCAAATTTCTTTAACTAACGCTTTAGATGTAACTTAAGGAGGTCTTGTTATGGGTAAGAGTCTGGCTGAGAAGATTCTGAGTGAGAAGTGTGGTGGTGATGCCAGGGCCGGGCATATTGTTCTTGCCAAAGTCGATGTTGCGGCATTTCAGGACGGGACTGGTCCGCTGGGTATAAAACAGATGAGAGAACTCGGCATTGAAACAGTCCGGGCAGAGAAGGGGATATTTTTTATCGACCACGCCGCACCCAGTCCCAGGCGGGAACTTTCTAATGACCATAAGACCATAAGGGAATTCTGCAAAAAGAGCAATGCCCACCTCTCGGATGTGGGTGATGGGGTGATTCATCAGAGATTGGTTGAGTCATATGTAAAACCCGGTGATGTGGTGATCGGAGCCGATTCCCATACCGTGACCTCGGGGGCGCTCTGTGCCTTTGCCACGGGTATGGGGTCGACCGATGTTGGAGTCGGTATGGGACTGGGTAAGACCTGGTTCAAGGTCCCGGAGACATTTCGGATTGAGGTGACGGGCAGGTTTAATAAAGGGGTTGGTGCCAAGGATTTGATTCTCTACCTCATCGGAATGATCGGTGCTGATGGAGCAACTTATAAGGCACTCGAATTTGGCGGTCAAACAATAAAAGAGATGTCAATGGCTTCCCGGTTTGTTCTTTCCAATATGGCAGTTGAAGCCGGGGCAAAGGTTGGCCTTGTTGCTTCGGACGATGTGACAAAAAATTACTTAAAGGAGATGGGTCGGCACAAGGACTTCCGGCCGATCGAACCGGATAAGGATGCTAAATACGAGCGGGTGATCAATATCGATGTCCATGACCTGGTTCCCCAGGTTGCCTTCCCTCATACGGTCGATAATACCAAACCGATTAATGAAGCAAAGGGTATCAAGATCAGTCAGGTTTATATTGGCACCTGTACCAATGGGCGGCTCGAAGATCTGCGGATTGCCGCTAAAATTCTTGAGGGTGAGAAGAGACACCCGGATACCCGCCTTATTATCTGTCCTGCATCGAGAAAGGTCTATCTCGATGCCCTGCGCGAAGGTCTGCTCGAGATATTTGTTGAGGCGGGTGCCTCGATTATCAGTCCGGGTTGTGGACCGTGCGTTGGTGTGCACGAAGGGGTTCTCGGTGATGGCGAGGCCTGCCTTTCCACTGCCAATCGTAATTTCAAGGGTCGAATGGGAAATCCTGAAGGCTTGATCTATCTCTGTTCACCGGCGACTGCTGCCTATTCAGCCATTAAGGGCGAGATTTCTGATCCCCGAGAAGTGCTTTAGAATATGGAGGCATTATGAAACTGAAAGGAAAAGCCTGGAAATTTGGTGACGATATCAGTACTGATCTGATCTGTCCGGGGCGTTATTTCCATCTTCGATCAAATCTACCGGAACTGGCCAAGCATGTCCTTGAGGATGCTGATCCCGGTTTTGCCCAGAAACTGCAAAAGGGCGATTTTGTTGTTGGTGGTAACAATTTTGGCCTGGGTTCAAGTCGAGAACATGCACCGACCATTATTAAGATTGCTGGTGTTGGTGCAGTTCTGGCCAAGTCATTTGCCCGGATCTTCTATCGCAATGCAATAAATGTTGGCCTACCCCTCCTCGAGTGCGATACGGATAAGATTGATGCGGGTGATGAACTGGAGATCGATCTTGAGTCCGGCGTTATCAAAAACCTGACCAAAAAGATTGAGCTCTCTTCTCCACCCCTTCCCCGGGTAATGATCAGAATTTTAAGTGATGGTGGTCTGGTGGACCACATTAAGAAGCACGGTGATTTTAAGGTCGATTAAATTAAGGAGGCTAAATGGCGGATGCAAAACAAGCAAAAGAACATTTTGGGAAATTGATTGAGATGCAGTTGCAGAGAATTGAAAAGATGAAGAAAGGGGAGGAGTGGATCGATTACTCCAAGGTAAAGCCAATCATCATCGGTGTTATTGGAGGTGATGGGATTGGTCCTTATATCACCGGTGAGGCACAGAGGGTTCTCGAGATTCTGCTGGCGAATGAGGTAAAACAGAATAAGGTGCAGTTTAAGGTGATCGAAGGCTTGACCATTGAGAATCGTGCCCGGGTAAATAAAGCAATCCCGGACGATGTCCTGGCTGAGATAAAGAAATGTCATGTCACACTCAAAGGGCCGACGACAACACCTAAAAAAGGCGATCCCTGGCCCAATATAGAGAGTGCCAATGTCGCCATCCGGAAAGAACTCGATCTCTTCGCCAATGTCCGTCCGGTAAGAGTCCCGAAGGAGGGGATCGATTGGATCTTCTTCCGGGAGAATACTGAAGGAGCCTATGCTCTTGGCCCATACGGTATCGAGATCAATGATGACCTTGCCATCGATTTTACCGCGGTTACCCTTCAGGGTTGTCAGCGGATTATAGAACTTGCATTTGATTACGCCAGACGGAATAAGATAAATCGGGTCACCGCCGTAACCAAGGCAAATGTTATCAAGACCACCGATGGTATGTTCCTCAAGGTCTTTTATGAAATTGCCAAGCGCTATCCGGAGATAAATGCAGATGACTGGTTTATTGATATTATGACCGCAAAACTGGTCGATACCAAGCGACGCACCGAGTTTAAAGTCCTGGTCCTGCCCAATCTTTATGGAGATATCCTGACCGATGAAGCAGCCGAATTCCAGGGAGGAGTTGGAACCGCGGGCAGTGCCAACATCGGCAAACGCTATGCAATGTTTGAGGCAATCCACGGCAGTGCACCGCGGATGGTTACTGAAGGCCGGACCCAGTATGCCGATCCCTGCAGTGTGATCCGGGCGGGTGCTTTGATGTTGAACCATATCGGTTTTCCGGCGATCGGCAAGAGACTGGAGATGGCACTCGATATCTGTGGCCAGTATGAAAAGAAATTGGTAATGACCGGACGTTCAACCGGTGCGACTGGCCGACAATTCTGTGATTATATTCTCGAGACCATCGGGGATCCGAAGTTAGAAGAGAGATGGAATCGTTATCAAGGTAAGTAAAGACTGAGCAAAAGCGTCTTAAACTTTCTTAATCAATAGTGATTGAACTTTTCTACCTTGGGCTTGAGATATTTGGAAATGGCATTGAATTCGATTCAATCCTGATAAGAGCCGACCGTCTCTATGAGAACCGGCATCTCGACTCGAATTATATTGTCGATTATAAAAGAATCATTGACTCCCTGCTGGTTGTCGATTCAACAAATTCTGAAGCGATCTGGCGCCTCGGTCGATACTATTATGAGCGCGGTGTAAATTCAAAAGGCAAGAACGAGCGGCTTGCCCATCTCTCATCGGCCCGGAGATTTTTTGAGAAGAGTATCGCACTTAATGAGAGTTGTGAAGCGCATTTTTTCCTCGGTGCAACATTGGGTCGGATAGGTCAGACCAGGGGCAAGATGAAGTCACTCTTTCTGGTTAAGCCGATCAAACAGTCCTTTACGAGATCCTTGGAACTGAACCCGAGGTATGTCCGTGCCCTTGCCGGTCTGGGAAGTTTATTTGACCAATTACCATCAATTGCCGGCGGAGACCAGGCAAGTGCTGTTGACTATCTTAAAAAAGCGATTGAGATCGATTCAAATTATACATATCCCTATATTGCCCTTGCCCGGATCTTCATCGCCCGGGGAGCGCGGACCGATGCCAGGGTTTTGCTTGAAAAAGCACTAAAGATAAAATCGCCAACCTTTCCAGCCGACTTCTTTCTCGAAGATCGACCCGAGGCACTGAGTCTCTTAAAAGAGATTGATTAAATCTATGGGCAAGAGTCAAGATAAAGGGGTAAGCGCGGTTATTGTTGCAGCGGGCAGGGGAAGGAGATTTGGGGGGATGAAGCAATTCTTTAATTTAAAAGGAAAACCGCTGATATATCATACAATTAAACCATTTATTTCCGAGCGAATGATAACGAATATAATTCTTGTTGTTCCTGAAGAGAGGTGTGAGTCAGTAAGCAGGATGATTATCAGGGATAATTTCAAAAAGAGGATCGATGTAGTAGCCGGTGGTCGTTTAAGGCAGGATTCGGTCTATAAAGGTCTCAGTCTGGTGGAGGGTGGTATTGTTGCGGTCCACGATGGTGTTCGACCTTTTGTTACTAAGGGGCTGATAAGGAGGGGGGTCAGGCTGTGTAAGAGGTATCGGGCAGTAATATTTGGTTTGCCGATTAGTGATACGGTTAAGAAGGTTAAGGGTAATCGGGTGGTAAAGACCCTGGCCCGGGATAGTCTCTATTTAATTCAGACTCCACAATTTTTTGATGCGCAACTGCTGAAGAAGGCATACGAAAAGATCAGAAGGTCAGGAAGAGTCTTTACTGACGACTCGGCGGTTGTCGAATATTATGGCCATCCCGTATATATTTTTGAGGGAGAGGAGAAGAATATAAAGATTACCTACCGGCACCAACTACAAATGATTGACAAAATATGAAATATCGATATAGTTTAACAGATGGTGCAAAAATCTCAAAAGATAAGAGAATTAAGATTCGGTTCAGAACCCTCTGCGCAATCTCAAATTAAGTCAGCCTCATTACACCCTCTTAAGAATCTCTATGATTGAGGTAGTTATTCTCGGATCAACCGGTTCGATCGGGGCTAATACCCTGAAGGTGATTGAACATCTCCGGAAGTTTTTTCGGGTCCGGGGGATTGCTGGTTATTCGAATATCGCACGCCTGGTAAGACAGGCAAGTAAATACTCGCCCCGTTATGTAACTATCCTCGATAAGAATCTTTATAAGAATCTGAAACAAGCCCTGCCTCGAGCCAGGGTTCTCGCGGGCTTAGAGGGTATGATGGAGATGGTTGAAGACCCTCGAACCGACTATGTCGTGATTGGGTTGAGAGGGGTGATAGGTTTAAGGCCTATCCTTGCTGCCCTGAAAATGGGTAAGAGGGTCTGCCTGGCAACCAAGGAGATACTGGTCAGTTATGGCGACCTTCTTAAGAAATACCTATCACCGGGCCAGCTCTCTTTGATCCCGGTAGATAGCGAGCATTCAGCAATCCATCAGTGTATTTTTAGCAGGGACTGGACCTCAGTAAAGAGGATCTATCTCACCTCCTCGGGTGGACCATTCTTTGGCAGGAAGTCAAGGGTGGCTTCAGCCCGGATCGAAGATGTCTTAAAGCACCCGACCTGGAAGATGGGGAAGAAGATCACGGTTGATTCGGCCACACTTATGAATAAAGGGCTTGAGGTGATCGAGGCAGCGAGACTCTTTGGTTACACTGGGGATCGGATCAAGATTCTGATCCATCCGCAGAGCATTGTCCATTCGCTCGTTGAATTCATCGATCACTCGCTGATCAGTCAGCTTTCAGTGCCGGATATGCGCCTGCCCATTCAATATGCCCTCACTTTTCCCAAGCGGATGGTCTCGCTGGCAAAGAGTTGTGATCTCACCAAGGTTGGCCATCTCGATTTTTATCCGGCCGATTTTGATGAATTCCCCTGTTTGCGCCTTGCCTACCAGGCCCTGAAGATTGGTGGTACAATGCCCGCGGTCTTAAATGGAGCGAATGAAATGGCGGTAAATCTCTTTTTGGAGAACAAGATGAGATTCAATCAGATTCCGGAAATGATTGCTCAAACCATGGCCATGCATCGTGTGATCAAGAAGCCCGATTTTGAAGAGATTGAGCATAGTGAAAAATGGGCTGAAGATTATGTGAGGAGACTGGTATGATCATCACCCTTGTGGCTTTTCTTTTTATCCTCGGATTTGCCATAACGATTCACGAACTCGGCCATTTCCTGACCGCCAAGGTTTTAAAGATACCGGTCCTTAAGTTCTCCCTGGGCTGGGGTCCGGCCCTGTTCAGAAAGAAGATCGGTGATACTGATTTTATAATTGCCATTATTCCGGTCGGTGGTTATGTTAAGATTGCTGGTGAAGAAGAGGGAGAGGGTGGATGGTATGATGAACCTTTCTGGAAGAGGATCCTGGTCGTATTTTATGGTCCGGTCTTCAACATCATTTCTGCCTTTTTGATTCTCTTCTCAATTTTTTCGGTCTCAGGGGTTGTAATTAACCCTTATACCTCAATCATTGTTGAGGATAACCTTTACTCGGCCCGGGCCGGACTTATGACCGGTGATACGATTAAATCGATCAGTGGTCTGCCCGTAGAAAATTGGGAGTCAGCTCTCCAGATCTTCAATCTCAACCGGGGTCGAGAGGTCGAGATAAAGGTCGGTCGCAACGGGATCGAACACCGATTTAAGGTAATGGTTAATCTCGACTCCCTTGGTATCAGACCAAATGTGCCACCAATCTTAGGAATTGTGCAACGGGGCGAACCAGCCTGGAAAGCGGGTTTGAAAAAGGGTGATCGGATTATCAGCATTGATGATAGAGCGATCAGCACCTGGGATGAGCTGGTCGATATCGTGCGCCATTCACCCCGAGAGACCCTAACTATCCGTTATCTGCGTGCGGACCAGGAGTTTGAAACGAAGGTGATTACCCGGGTAAAGTGGGATGAGATGAAAAACGAGTCGATTGGCGTAATGAATGTTATGATGAATCTCGAACATAAAGCGGTTTCAATCCCTGAGGCCCTGAGCCTTTCCCTGCAGAGGAGTAGCGAATGGATTCTGCTCACCGTGACAATTCTTTATAAGATTATCACCGGTGAGGTCTCGCGCAAGAATATCGGCGGGCCGATTGCAATTGCGAAGACAGCGGGTGAGAGCGCGCGCTGGGGACTTGAGAATCTTCTTCTGTTGCTGGCGATTATCTCGATCAACCTCGGGATTGTTAACCTTGTCCCGATTCCCCTGTTTGATGGTGGCTTGATCGTAATGAATTTTTTTGAGGGCATCAGCGGAAGGCCGATAAAGAAGAATGTTCGTTTTGTCTTACAGCAGATCGGCATTGCCATCATTGTAATCTTAATTCTTTTTACCCTGTACAATGATATAACCCGATGAAGTTTGTCTATATCTATCCGGTCGTGCCGACCAAACGATTTGTTGACGGTATGGCGCTGAAGGGCGCGACTCTTTTTCGCCTGGCCGATTACGATGCAATGCGTTTGGGCCACTGTTTGAAATCGAAGATCGAATATCTATATCTTGATGAGCGGGTGGAAAAGGCCGATCCCCCCTCGGGCACCGACCTTGTGATTATTCCGGTAAATCCACCGGCAATCGGCCGCGCCTTTGAGATCTCATCCCATCTTCTGAAGCAAGGCCTGAAGGTTCTCTTCTTTGGATCCTATCCGACCTTGAGGCCGAAATTATGTGCAAGATATGCCTCGGCGATTGTGCGGGGCGATGTCACATCGGTAATCCGCGAAGTGATTGAAGATATGAGTCGGAACCGGCTCAAGAAGTGGTATTACGCCAACCGCAATCTGTCTTTCGATGTCGACCGGGTCTGGGAAGATAAGCCCGGTATGTTTCCCTATCTCTCTCAACTCAGGACTTCATTCGGTTGTTCCTGTGAATCGGGTTATGCTGACTTTTGTAACGAGAAGGTTCTCTACCCGGAGATTGTATCGCTGCACGAAGATCTAATAGTCAAATCTATTGCTGGAATAAAGAAGAAGATTATTTGGCTTCAAGATGATGATATCTTTTACGATTTGAATCGCGCCCGGTACTTCTTTAAAAAGATCTGGCAATTTAAGAAAGAATGGATTGTCCAGGCTTCGAGTCGTATCTTTTTAAATCGAGACCTTCTTCTTACTCTCAGTGATGCAGGGGTCCGGATCATCATCTTGAAAGAAGACTGGTTACCATGCCGGCTATTTTTAGACTCAGACAGAATGGTCGAAGTTATTAAACTGAAGAGGAGACAGATAGACGAAATTCACCACCATCGAATTCTGGCCGGGGCAAAGATCCGTTTCGATACCGATCTTGGAAAATCTTTTAATTTCCAGAAGATCTTTGATCTACTTTCCAGCCTGCGGGTAGATTTTTTAGAATTTTCGGTCCTCACTCCGATTCCGGGTTCGAGAAAATATAAAGAATACAAAAAGAAAGGGCTTCTCTTAAGTGAGGATGTCGACGCCTTTGATCATCATACACCGGTTGTGAGGACAACGGTTGAGCCCCATATTCTGGTTGAGACCCTGGAGACCCTGCGTGATCGTTTCTATTCCTGGGATTCGATTTTCATCCGGTGTGCCCGGACATCTTCCCGGGTAGGTATCTACAATACCTTTCTCTTCAATCTCTTAACCAATGTCGCCTACAGGGAAAATCTTCTGGAACGGGCCGGTTATCCACCGTAAAAGAGGGGTGCGATGAGAATATTGATTACCGGTGGTGCCGGCTTTATTGGGTCCCATATTGTCGACCGTTATCTCGAGGACGGTCATAAGGTGATGGTGATCGATGACCTCTCTTCCGGAGTCCGGGAGAATGTCAATCCATCGGCAAGTTTTGAAATGATTGATATTGCTCAATTTGAACCACTGGAAAGGGTATTTGCCGATTTCAGGCCAGAGATCATCAATCACCATGCCGCCCAGATCGATGTTCGAAAATCGGTCGCCGATCCACTCTTTGATGCCCGGGTGAATATCATCGGTTCATTGAATCTGCTTGAACTCGCCCGGCGCTACAAGATCAGGCGTTTTATCTATGCCTCAAGTGGAGGCTGTGTTTATGGTGATACCCGCGATCTGCCGGTAAAAGAGACAGCACCGGTCAATCCGCTATCTCCTTATGGTGTTGCAAAAGTAGCAGTTGAGAATTATCTCAAAAGTTTCAGCGCGATGTTCGGTCTGGAGTATGTCGTATTGAGGTATTCAAATGTCTATGGGCCAAGGCAGAATACAAGGGGAGAGGCAGGCGTGGTGGCTATCTTTATCGGCCGTATTGCGGAAGGGAAACCCTGCATCATCTATGGAGATGGTAAACAGACCAGGGATTATATCTATATCGGTGATGTCGTCGAGGCAAACTATCGGGCACTCAGTTCACCGGTTGGCATCTATAATATCGGGACATCAAAAGAGACAAGCGTCAATGAACTGGTCGAAATTTTCAGTCAGATCTTAAACTCGAGGGTTGAAAGAGTTTATGAGAAACCTCGCACCGGGGAGCTTTTCAGGAATAGCCTCGATATAAACCTGGCCCGCAAGGAACTGAACTGGCAACCGAAGATAGATATTTTTCAGGGGATCAGATTGACTTACGAGTATTTTAATCAGAACAGGGAATAATTTATTAAACGGCAATCGAAAAGATGATTGACTTTACTTTCAGTAAAACTAAGATCGAGGATGAATATGAGGCAATAATTATTGGGGGAGGTCCGGCTGGATTAACCTGTGGACTCTATCTATCCCGGGCCCTGGTCAAGGTACTTCTGATTGAAAAGAAGGTCCTTGGTGGCAATGCGATTTTGACCAGTGCAATTGAAAATTATCCAGGGCTGGATCAGGTAAGCGGACAGGAACTTATTGATCGAATTGTGAAACAGGTCCAGCGCTATCGACTACCGATCCTCTATGAGGCTGTTAAAAGGATCGAATTGATCGATGATAGATTTCTGGTTGAGACCAGCACCTCCCGGATAAGGTGCCAGTCAGTGGTGCTGGCAGTAGGTACTTCGTATCGGAAACTGGGTGTACCCGGTGAGGCGGAATATACGGGTCGGGGTGTATCTTATTGT
The DNA here is from genome assembly GCA_965648915.1 of Caldifarciminota bacterium. GTDB lineage: Bacteria > Hydrothermota > Tepidihabitantia > SM23-42 > CAYGYG01 > CBFGIV01. The sequence continues at coordinate 35,409 of CBFGIV010000008.1, forward strand.
GCGACCTGTGACGGAATGTTTTTTCAGGGCAAGGTTATTGCGGTGGTCGGGGGTGGTGATAGTGCTTTGAAGGAGTCACTGTACCTGGCCCGGATTGTAAAGGAGATATATCTAATTCATCGCCGGAAGGAATTCAGGGCAGAAAGGATTGTTGTTGAGGAGGTTCTCAGGACCAAAAATATCAGACCGGTCCTTGAGAAAAAAGTCGTTTCGATCAACGGTAGAGACAGGGTTGATTCAATTACATTGACGGATGTGAATACCGGAGCGATCGAGAACTATGCTGTGGACGGCGTCTTTATTAATATCGGCCATAATCCTGACACTGAATTCTTAAAAGGATTGTTGAATCTGGACGAGCACGGTTATATAGTAAGCGATTGTTTATTGCGGACCAATGTCCCCGGGCTCTTTGTGGCCGGCGATGCCCGGGTCAGTGAACAGCGACAGATTGCAACGGCGGTAGGCGATGGGGCGATGGCTGCGGCCATGGTTGAGAAATATCTTGGCCGACGTTAAGGCCGGGCCGGCACAACATTTTAATTGACAATTTGACAAAAATGCAGATAATGTATTATATATGATTTTTTCAGATAATGAAGATATACGTTTTATGTTAGTTGGATGGTATTTACCTTAAGGAGGTTCTGTCATATGGCCCTGGAAAAAGATCGAAAACGTGAATTGATCACTAATTATCAGATTCATAAAGATGATACCGGTTCACCGGAGGTGCAGATTGCACTTCTCACCGAGCGGATAAAGTGTGTTACCGAACATCTCAAGACCTATCCCAAGGATAAACATTCGCGTCGCGGTTTGATCAAGATGGTCAATGCGCGACGCCGCCATCTTGAATATTTGCAGAAGAAAGATAAAGCGCGTTATATCAAGATCGTTGATGCCCTGGACCTCAGGGGTTAAAGGCTTGATCTTTGACTGCGGTTTAAGTACTAATGCATATTGTTAAGAGAGAAATCGCGGGTCGGACGCTTAAATTAGAAAGCGGTCGCGTCGCACGCCAGTCAGAATCGTCAGTCCTGATTCAATACGGAGAGACGATTGTCCTGGTCTGTGTCAATTATAAAAAGGAGATCGACGAGGTCCCGGATTTTCTACCACTTACCGTCGACTACCGGGAAATGACCTATGCTGCGGGTAAGATCCCGGGCGGTTTTTTCAAAAGGGAGTCGAGGCCCAGGGAGAAGGAAATCCTGATTTCAAGATTGATCGATCGCCCGCTCCGTCCGCTCTTCCCCAAAGACTATCGTAATGAGACTCAGATTATCGGCACCCTCCTCTCTGCCGATATTGAGAATGAAGGGGATATCCTCGGCATCATTGGTGCGAGCACTGCCCTCTGTGTTTCCGAGATTCCCTATAAAATTCCAGTTGGCGCGGTGCGGATCGGGAAGATCGGTGAAGATTTTATCATTAATCCCACCATCAGTCAGACCGAAGACTGCATCCTGAATCTCGTGGTTGCCGGTACCGAAGATTCGATTATGATGATTGAGGGTGGAGGGTTTGAATTCAGTGAAGAGGATATGATTAAGGCCCTGACCCTGGCCCAGGAGGAGATCAAGAAAGTTATTGAATTAGAGAAAGAGATGATCAGACTGATCGGCAAGGAGAAGCTCGAACTTGAGACGAAATTTGTTGAGGACGAACTGGTTCAGAAGGTGGGTCGAGAAGTTTTTGAAAGGGTGAGCAGTGCCAATGGAATAAGAGAGAAGAATCAGCGGGAAGAAGCACTGAATGAGATCATCGATGATCTTCTGAATCAATTAAAAGATAATTGTGATGATCCCCAGCTTCTGAGAAGGAAGATTGCTTATATCATTGATGATATGGCACGGGAGGATTTACGAAAGAAAGCCCTGATCGATGGTATAAGGATTGATGGTCGCAAGTTCAGTGAGATCAGACCGGTGACCTGTCAGATCGGTATTTTACCGCGGACCCACGGTTCGGCCCTCTTCACGCGGGGGCAGACGCAAAGTCTGGCCGTTACTACCCTGGGGACGGCAAGTGATGAACAGATTGTTGATGACCTCGAAGGTGAGGAGTCAAAATCGTTTATGCTCCACTACAATTTCCCACCTTTTTCCGTAGGCGAGGTCCGGCCCTTACGCGGTCCGGGCCGGAGAGAGATCGGCCATGGTGCACTGGCGGAGAGGGCGCTCCTGCCGGTATTGCCAAAAGAGGACGATTTTCCTTACACGATCCGTGTTGTCTCCGACATCCTCGAGTCCAATGGTTCATCATCAATGGCCTCAGTCTGTGGGGCATCACTATCTTTAATGGATGCGGGTATCCCGATAAAGACCGCGGTCGCGGGCGTCTCGATTGGCCTTATTAAAGAAGACGAAAAGTATGTGCTCCTGACCGATATTATTGGTGCCGAGGACCATTACGGAGATATGGACTTTAAGATTGCCGGGACGAAAAATGGTATCTCGGGTGTGCAACTCGATATAAAGATTCAGGGGGTATCAATCGAAATCTTAAAATTGGCACTTGAACGGGCAAGGGAGGCCCGACTCCATATCCTTGAGATTATGAGCAAGACGATTTCTGCTCCAAGAAGCCAGTTGTCGCGCTATGCACCGAGGATCTCAGCTTTTCGTATACCCAAGGATAAGATTGGAGATGTTATCGGTCCGGGTGGTAAGACGATAAGACGGATCATCGATGAGACCGGGGTGACGATCGACATCGACGATGATGGTAAAGTAACAATCGCCGGTAACGAAGATGAGGCGATTGAGAAGGCGCAGGGGATAATCGAAGGTATTGTCTCTGAAGTTGAAGTGGGGAGGATGTATATCGGTAAGGTAAAACGGTTGACCAACTTCGGTGCCTTTGTCGAAATTCTGCCGGGTAAAGAAGGGATGATTCATATTTCCCGACTTACAAAAGAGCGGTCGAAAAGGATTGAAGACCTTATTAAAGTTGGAGATGAGGTGATTGTTAAGGTCATAAATATCGATGATTTAGGCAGGATCAATTTGACCCGGCAATAACGCTGATGGCGAACGGGACGGTTCATTTAAAGATTAGTGATAAGATTACGCTCCTCGCAGAGTTTATCCCCCACTTCTATTCCTTTGCGCTGGGATTTTTTATAAATAGTGGTTCAAGAGATGAGGAGTATCAGGAATCGGGGATTACCCATCTGATTGAACATATGCTATTTAAAGGGACCGGACGGCGCTCCGCGTTAGAGATTGTAAAGAGGATTGAGGCACTGGGTGGTTCATTCGACGCCTTTACCTCAAAAGAGAATGTGATTATTCTCTGCCGGTTCCTGACCGAACATCTGACTGAAATTTTTGATTTGATTGCGGAATTGCTCCTCGAGTCTTCTTTTGATCCAGAGAATCTTGAGAAGGAGAAGGCAGTGGTGCTGGAGGAGCTGAAGACCCAGCTTGATGACCCGGAGGATTTTGTCTTTGATCAACTTTTTGATCTTCTCTTGAGTCCGCATCCTTTCAGTTATCCGATTTCGGGACGAGAAGAATCACTCCGGACAATCGACCGGGAAAAGATCACTGGTTTTTATAAAAATTTTCTGGCGCAGCGGTTTGTTATTGCCATTGCCGGTAATTTCAATCTTGACCATCTGCTCAACCGGATAAATGACCGTTTTCAGGGCCTGGCCTACAAACCCAGAGTGCGCACCACCCCCAGAGTCAATCACTCAGTAATCAAAGTTCAGCGCCGCAGCGAACTATCACAGGTTTATGTTGCACTGGGCTCAGGGGCCGAGCCATACCGGAATCCGGAGCGATATCCAATGTCTATCTTTAATACTGCATTTGGCGGGGCAATGAGTTCCCGGCTTTTCCAGAGTATGCGCGAGCAGGAAGGATTGGTTTATAATGTTCAGAGTCTGGTCGAGATGCATGAGGACTGTGGCTTCTTCAGTGTTTATTTTGTGACCGATAAAGATAAACTTAAAAAATCTTTTTTGACCCTTGCCTCAGTATTTAAGGCACTCCAGAGCCAGGGGTTTGAAGCGAGTGAAGTTGAAACCGCGCGCTCTTATATTAAAGGTAACCTCCTCCTGAGCCTGGAGCAGTCAACGAGTCGAATGTTGCGGCTGGGGCGCAATGAACTCTTAACTGGCACGATCGAGCCGGTTGAAGTGACATTGAAGAACTTAGATAATGTCTCTCTCGAGAATGTGAATCGTCTGATAGAAAAATATATCCGTCCCCAGGACATCTGTCTATCCGTGGTTGGGCCGATTGAAGAAGAAGCGGTCCGAGAGCTGTGGAATAGTGCAGTATTGCAGGAGATGGAGAAGGGTTAAAGATTAGAAGGGAGTTATGGTATGAGAAAAATTTTAATCCTGACATTAGTCCTCTTATCCTGTGGCGGTAAGGAAAGAATCAGGCCCAGGGCTGATCTCAAAAATCCCCATCTCTTTATTCAGGTTAAGGACTATGGTTTGATTGAGATTGAACTCTATCCCCGGGTTGCCCCCCTCAATGTGGCGAATGTTGTCAAACTCGCCCGGAATGGTTTTTATAATGGACTCCTCTTCCATCGGGTAATCAAAAATTTTCTCATTCAGGGTGGCTGTCCTAAAGGTGATGGCTCGGGTAATCCAGGATACCATATTATCGACGAGATCGATCCTGAACTGAGACTCCAGAAAGGGACAGTGGCTATGGCTAATACCGGTATGCCGAATACGAATGGTTCTCAGTTCTTTATCTGTCTCCGGGCCTGCCCCGAGCACGATGGTCTCCATACAATTATCGGGAAGGTTATTAGTGGATGGGAGACAGTCGAAAAGATAAGCGAGGTAAAGACCGATACCCAGGACTATCCGCGTCAGGATGTTGTTATGGAGAGGGTCTGGGTGGAGTGAAATTGATATTGACAAATTTAATAAAATAGATATAATGATTTTAATTTGATCTTGCTCGACACCCGTTCCTTGAGTTTTCAGGAACCTGGATAAAAAAAGAATCTAACCCGGGTGTCGTTTATTAAGGAGTGTCGAAAGATACTCCAGGATATTATGCAAGGAGATATGCAATGAGATGCTTTGCTTTTGTTGCGGTTCTGTTAGCAGTGGGTAGTCTGGTCTGGGCCGAACTGCCACCTTTTGCCCTGCACGCTGATCCAACCCAGATCTCCACACCCAAACCCTATCCATTCCATTCTTTTGGTCCCTGGGTTGCGATTAACAAACCGACAACCACACCCGATCGTCTGACTCATGCCACGGTCTATTGCAATGGTAAGATTTATATGATTGGTGGCACACCGAATGGCCAGCCAGGTTCGAATGTAACAACCTGCTCAGAGTATGATCCGGTTGCCAATACCTGGACCGACAAGGCACCGATGACCACAGCCCGGGGCTGGATTAAGGGTTCAGCGGTAAAAGGGAAGATCTATGTGATTGGTGGTTATTCAAACTCCCAGTCCGTTCTCAATACCAATGAGGAGTTTGACCCGGTGGCAAATTCGTGGCGCTCAAGAGCCGCCCGGCCCCGTGCTGCCTGTGCTGCGCTTGAGGCGGTCTGGCGTGACACGCTGATCTATGTTATGGGTGGTTATACGGGCACCGGGGTTACCAATGTCGATATCTACAATCCAGCAACCAATACCTGGTCAACCGGGACCGCATTACCGCAGGCAGCAGATATGGGTGATGCAGCAATCATCGGTGATACCATCTATATTGCCCAGGCATACAACCGTCCTGGTGGCTCTGCCTGGCCCAATCTCTATAAGGGTGCAATCAACCCTTCAAATCCTACCCAGATTACCTGGAGCCAGGGTCCGGCAATGACTCCACCGGTAGCAATTGGTGGTTCGTGTGCCGCGGGTGGTAATATCTACTGGCTTGGTGGCTTTGAGAATGTGCAAACCGTCACCGCTAACTGCAAGAGGTATAACAGGACAACCGGACTGATTGAGAACTATGATACCTATATCCAGCCTCAGGCCCGTTGCTGCTATCTCACGGCGATTGAGAGCCGTCAGGAGATCTACTGCATTGCTGGTGACTTAAACGGCGACTGGAATCCACCCAACAATGAATATAACAAGAGTTCGATCGTTAAAGTCGAAGAATACTGGACCTTCAAACAGAAGAGCAATTTCGGTATCGAGACTTCCCGTCCTAATCCGATTAAGAATAATTGTCGCATTGCCTTTGTGATTCCGCGTGGTGGTAAGGTCGATCTGAAACTCTACAATCTCCAGGGCCAGGCCCTGAAGACCCTGGTCAATACTGAACTATCGGCAGGTCGACATGAGATCTCACTCGACACCCGTGACCTTGCATCCGGTGTCTATTTTGTGAAACTGACCCTTGGTAACTACACCACTGAGAATAAACTGACCGTCCTTAAGTAGATTGGATATAGATGTTTCTGGTGGGGACCGCTCTGGTCCCCACTTTTTTTTACCCGAAAAATTTAATTGACAAATTTCAAATTATGAATAGAATACATTAATAATCTGGTCAGCGATTTGTAAGGAGGTCATTAAGATGCGTTTATTATCAATAATATTGATTGTCGCCTCTTTTCTATTCGGCGCGGGCCAGCGACCAGGTGCAGTATTTTTGATGATCTGGCCCGGAGCAAGATCTACTGCCCTGGCCGGTGCCTATTCGGCAATTGCCGATGATGCGACAACTAACTTCTTCAATCAAGCCGGACTGGGATTTATCGATTCAACGATTGTCTCATTAATGCATTGCAACTGGTTACCCGGACTTCACCCCGGTATGTACTACGAATATCTCGGTGCGGTCCGGCCGATCAAAAAAGGGACAGCGGGCCTGCATATAATCTACCTCACAACCGGCGAGACCGAGGTAGTAAATGAAGACGGTGTTGTGCTGGGGACCTATACAACATTTGATGTATCGGCCGGCTTGAATTACGGCATAAGACTCATCCCCTCAGTATCGCTCGGCGGCGGTTTTAAGTTTATCTATTCCTATCTCGTGCCTGACTGGGTATTCAAGGCAATGCCCGAACTTGGTATCGAGAAGGGGGGGACGGGAGCAACCTGGGCTTTTGATGCTGGTGTCCTCTATCGACCATTCTCTCCTTTAGCCCTCGGTATGGCTTTACAGAATTTTGGTCCAAACATCAGTTATGTCTCTGAAGGGGCATCTGATCCCCTGCCCAGGACATTAAGATTGGGGTTAAAGATCGAACCGCTCCGGACAAAGATTTTCCGGATCACATTGACATCAGATATTACCAAGATTCTTGTTGGTATGTTTGCTGATGAAGACAAACCTTTTTTTGATCAACTCGGTTATGAGGCTTATGAGGCGTGGAAGAGCGTTGGGTTAGAGTTGTCTTATTTTCAGGACCTCATCTCCCTGCGCGGTGGATATTTCTGGGATATGGAAGGTGCCCGGACCGGACCGACTTTTGGCGGAGGAATCAGTGTTGCCCGCTTCTCGCTCGATATTGCCATCGACCAGAAGATCTATGAGTTTAGCACGGTCAATAGAAAGTTCTCGCTATCTTACAAATTTTAAGAGATTGTTGAAGAATCGCCTTTTATAGTCGTCTTATCCTTTTAAATCAGAATTCCATTGACAAATTTTAAAATTTCCTTATAATTTACCCTCTATGGACCGAGAGACCAGGAAGATCTACGATAATGCACTCCAGCTTTATGAAAAAGGCAAGGTGAAAGAGGCCTTGCAGGAACTGAACAGGGTGGTTGAGGTCTATCCCAACTACGCTGATGTCCATAATGCGCTTGGTCTGGTCTATGCGATGCTGGGAAATTTTGAAAAGGCAACCGAGTGTTATAAAAAGGCGGTAGAACTGAACCCGAATTATATTGAGGCTTATGTAAATATGGCGATTGTCTTTAATGAACAGTGTAAGTTTGAAGATGCGATTAAATCTTTTGAGATCGCAGCAAAACTCGAGACCAAGGACAGGGGTTTTTCGCCCCAGCTTAAGGCCAAACTCGCCAATACCTATGCCTCCCTGGGCGATACTTATACGGAACTGGGTGATTATAAGAAGGCACGCGAAGAATACGAACGGGCGGTCGAGATCAGCCCCGGTTATCTCGATATAAAACTTAAACTGGCCAAGACCTGTATCAACCTGCATGATTATAAGCGGGCCGAAGAGGTTTTGAGAGAAGTGTTAAAGAAGAATCCAAATTATCTTGAAGCCAAGATCAATTTGGGCCTCTGTCTTTACAAACGAAATAAGGTTGAAGAGGCCAAAGCGGTCTGGGAAAATATTTTGAAGAAAGACCCGGAGAATATCAAGGCCCGGGCATATCTGAATATGTTGAAGCACTGAGATGGAAGACTACCGTAAGACACTAAACCTGCTGACGACAACATTCCCGATGAAGGCGGATCTCCCCAGGCGAGAACCCGAAGTACTCTCTTTCTGGGAGAGGATCGGTCTTTACCAAAAATATCTAAATAAGAATCGTGATAAGCCAAAATTTATTCTCCACGATGGCCCACCTTACTCTAATGGCCATGTCCATCTGGGCACGGCATTGAACAAGATTCTCAAAGATATCGTCGTAAAATTTAAGGGGATGAGTGGCTATCTGACACCGTTCGTGCCGGGCTGGGATAATCATGGTATGCCGATTGAAAACGAGATAATTCGTGAGTTTCGAGAGGGGCAGAGGGATTTAGACCGTTTTGCGGTCAGAAAGAGGTGTCGGGAATTTGCCCAGGAGTGGATTGATATCCAGCGCCGAGAATTTCAGCGGCTGGGTGTAATGGGTGATTGGGCAAATCCCTATCTGACTATGTCCCGGGAATACGAGAGTAAGATCCTCGAGACATTTGCCGACCTTGTTGAAAAGGGTTATATCTATCGAAGTCCGAGACCGGTCCACTGGTGCATTGTCTGTAAGACATCTCTGGCCAACATCGAAATCGAATATAGGACCAAGACCTCTTACTCCCTCTGGATCAGGTTCCCCCTGGTCAGGGATCCCAATGGCATCTTCTGGGGATTGCCCCGGGAGAGATCTTATGCAATGGTCTGGACAACAACACCCTGGACCATCCCGGCCAATCTCGCTATTACTGCCCATCCGGACTTTATCTATACAATAATTAAAGAGGGTGAAGACTATTATCTTTTAGCCCGGGATCTGGTCGGTGCTGCCCGGGTAGCACTCGGCTTAACCGAAGTTAAAATTCTTAAAGAGGTACTGGGCCGTGATCTGGATGGTCTGGTATTTCGCCATCCCATTTTCGATCGTGAGTCAAAAATCATCCTCGGGACTTTTGTGACCAGTGATACCGGGACCGGTCTGGTCCATACGGCACCGGGCCACGGTTATGAAGATTTTGAAATTGGTCGGAGTTACAATCTTCCGATTCTCTGTCCGGTTGATGAATCAGGAAGATTTACCGATGAGGCGCTTGAATTTGCCGGGCTCGATCTGAAGTCGGGTGACCTTGCAGTTATGGATACCCTGCGCCGTGAAAAAAATCTTTTGAAACAGGATACGATTGAACATTCTTATCCTTTCTGCTGGCGGTGTCGGAATCCGCTCATCTTTCGAACAACTTTGCAGTGGTATATGAAGATCGACCATAATGATGATCGGCAGAGAAAATTGACCGCACTTGAAAAGGTCCGGTGGTTTCCCGAACGTTCACTCGATCGGATGAGGGCGTTTGTTACTGCCCAACCCGACTGGTGCCTGTCCCGTCAGCGTTTCTGGGGTGTCGGAATACCGGTCTTTTACTGTAAAAAATGTGGTGAGGCGATTCTTTCAGCTCCGGTAATCCGTAAGGTGGCGCAACTGGTGAACGAGTCTTCGGCTGAGGTCTGGTATGATGATGAGAAGATGGGGATGGTGTTTAAGAACTTGACCTGTCCTGAGTGTGGTGCTTCTGACCTGATTCGGGAGAAGGACATCCTCGATGTCTGGTTTGACTCGTCCTGCTCCAATCTTGTCGTCCTCGAATCAAGGGCCGATCACAACTGGCCGGCGGATCTATATCTCGAAGGTTCGGATCAACATCGTGGCTGGTTCAGCCTTTCCCTGACTGTAGCAATGGCGCGGCGGGGCGAGCCTCCTTTTAAGGCAGTCATTACCCATGGTTTTGTCCTGGACAAAGACGGAATGGCGATGCATAAGAGTCTTGGTAATGCGATCTCACCCCAGGATATTGTGGACCGTTATGGTGCAGATGTTCTTCGTCTCTGGGTTGCTTCTTCTGAATATTTTGACGATGTCCGTTGTGGGGACGAGATCCTTGAAAGGGTAGTGGAGGCATATCGGAAGATCAGGAATACAATAAGATTTTTATTGATAAATACCGCTGATTTCAATTATCAATCGGATCGGGTGGGTGATCAGGAGATAAAATTCATCGATCGCTATATCAGGAGCCGGTTGCAGAAAGTTATCGAGGAAGCGCTCAAGGGTTATAATGATTATGAATTTCATCGTGTCTTTCATCTCCTCTATCAATTCTGTGTGGTTGAACTCTCAGCGGTCTATTTTGATATTCTGAAAGATCGTCTCTATACCTGGCCTAAAAGATCGATTGGTCGGCGTGCAGCCCAGACTGTCCTCTATGAAATCCTTGAGAGTCTGGTGCTATTACTTGCACCGATCTTGAGTTTTACTGCCGAGGAGGCATACCAGGCGATGAGTGGAGACAAGGCCGAGAGTGTCTTCCTGAATCAAATGCCCAGGCCCAGTGCCGGACTGAGGGATGAAGATTTAGAGATGGAGTTTGAACAACTATTCCGCGTGCGCGCCCTGGTTATGAGACGACTCGAAATCGACCGACAGGCAAAAAATATTGGTTCGAGTCTGGAGGCTAAGGTCCTGATGGCGATCGAGGATGAAAGGACCCGGAGTTTAGTCGATAAGTATCTCGAAAATCTCCCGGCTTTTTTCATCGTTTCCGGGATTGATCTGGTTGAGAAAGAGAAACTGAGTGCGGGCTCTTTATATGATAATGATATCAAATTAGGGGTAGATATTAAACGGGCAGAAGGGAGTAAGTGCCGTCGCTGCTGGATCTATTCAACCGAGGTCGGAGAGAATGATACCTATCCTGACCTTTGCACAAAATGTGTTAATGCCTTGGAGGAACGATGAAGAGGAAGATCGATTTTAAGTTTTTTGAGAAAATATTATTGAAGGAGCGCGAGAAGATTTTAAAGCAACTGGGACACTCAGTCAACGCCATTTCCAGACCCCAGACCGAACTCTCCGGTGATCTCTCTTCCTACTCTTCCCATATGGCCGACCAGGGGTCAGATACCCAGCAGCGTGAGATTGCATCGCAACTCCTTTCTTCCGAACGAAAAAACTTGAGCGAGATCGAACATGCCCTTAAGAAGATCGAGAAGAAGAAATACGGTCTGTGTGAAAAGTGTGGTAAAAGTATTGAAAAGAAACGTCTGGTCTTAATCCCCTATACAAGATTCTGTATTACCTGCCAGAAAGGGACCGAGCATAAAAAATAGAATTATTTCGTTTTTACTGGCGGTATCTGTTTTTGCATTGGATCAGGTCACGAAGATGATTGTTACCAGTAGTCTGAAACCGTATGAGACTTTCCCTTTGCTCTCTTCCATTCTGCAGATCAAACTGCGCTATAACCCCTACGGGGTTTTGAGCATATCATTCGGTGCCGAGTATGTCTACTATATCATCAATACCGTCGGGATTGGTTTGATTGTCCTGTTTATCATAACCCTGCGTAATAACAATTTTGAACGTCTGGTGCTGGGCATAATTTTAGGTGGTGCGATTGGTAATACACTGGATCGAATCAGGATCGGCAAGGTGATCGATTTTATCGATATGGGCATAAATGATCTGCGCTGGCCAACCTATAATATTGCTGATGCTGCCCTTACGATCGGCATCATCCTGATTCTTATTCATGGACTTTTAACTAAAGATGTGTCGGGAAAGATTACCAATAGTTAGATGATTGACATCAGAAGACTGAGGACCGAACCGGAATTTATCAAAAGTGTTGTTCAGCGTCGGGGGGAGAAGGTTGATATCGATGAAATCGTTTCTCTTGATGAACAGCGGCGAAAGAAAATTTTTGAGGTCGAAAGCCTGAAGAAGGAGAAGAACCGACTCTCCGAAGAGATTGGACGCCTTAAAAAAGCCAACCAGAATCTGGACGAAGTGACGGCCCGGGCAAAATTGCTCAGCACCAAGATTGATCAACTGGAACAGGAGATTAAAGATCTTCAGGACCGGTTTGACCAGCTTATATTATGGATCCCCAATATACCCCATCCTTCAGTCCCGGATCGAGATCTGGTTATTAAAGAATGGGGCAATATCCCGGAATTCGATTTCACACCCCTGCCGCACTGGAACCTGTGCGAGGCCTTAGGCATAGTCGATTTTCAAACCTCGGCCCGGATCGCCGGTTCCCGGTTTGTTCTCTTTAAGGGGATCGGAGCCCGACTCGAACGGGCCCTGATCAACTTCTGCCTTGATATCCATACGCGGGAGCATAATTATGTTGAGGTTAGTCCACCGCTGCTCAACAATCTTGAATGTTTTATCGGTGCTGCCCAATTCCCGAAACTTATCGATGAGATGTACCAGATGAAGGATGACCCATTATACCTCATCCCGACCGCCGAGGTCCCGCTGGTCAATCTCCATCGGGATGAAATCTTGCCCGAAGGGAGTCTTCCCCTGAACTATGTTGCCTACACACCCTGTTTTCGGCGTGAGGCCGGCTCTTACGGTAAAGATGTGCGGGGGATGATCCGGGTCCACCAGTTTGATAAGGTCGAGCTGGTAAAATATACAACGCCGTCTCAGTCTAACAATGAACTCGAAAGAATGGTCAAAGAGGTAGAGGTTATTCTGCAGAGACTCTCCCTGCCTTACCGGATCAAATTATTGTCGATCAAAGAGATGGGATTTCAGTCGGCAAAAACCTATGATTTTGATGTCTGGGCACCCGGCGTTGGGGCCTGGCTTGAGGTTTCATCTGTTTCCAATTGTGATGCCTTTCAGGCACGGCGCGCCAACATCCGGATAAAGCTCAAGGACCGGACCCTGACCTTTTGCCATACCCTGAACGGTTCGGGTGTCGCTTTTGCTCGAACATTTATTGCCTTGATTGAGAATAACCAGACCCGGGACGGCCGGGTGAGGATACCCGGGCCTCTGATTCCCTATATGGATGGTATCGAGTATATCGAATGATTTAAAATTTTCCCCGGAAGATAAAGCGAAATCATTAAGATTATGCATCGAGAAACTGCTATTGTCATCAAGGTCGATAGGAACCTTGCTCAGGTTTTGCTTGCTCCTGCAGATAGATGCAGTTGCTGCCCGGGGCAGAGTCTATTTTGTTCAGGCGATTCCAGCAAGCGGATCCTGAGAGTTAAGAACGATCTCGGGGCGAGGATCGGTGATGAGGTCACGGTCGAGATTAAGACCGGCCCCTTCTTTAAATCGATATTTTTAGTTTTTGGATTACCCATTATTACTGGAATGTTGGGTGTGATTTTGGCCAGAGGTTTTAATAACGATATCTGGTCAGCCGGGCTGGGACTCATCGGTGTGGCGATCGGGATCGGTATCGCAAAGATTGCTGAGATTGTCCTGTTCAGAAAGAGACCCATTCTTCCTGAGATCGTTGAGATAAAGAGATGATTTTGTTAAATTTAATCAATTGACTAATGGTCAGATTTTTAATATAATGCCCGATGACACTTGCGATACTTGAAAAACTTACCTATGGCCTGTATATCGTAGCCTCAAAGATAGGTAATAGATATAACGGGCAGATCATCAATACTGCAGTTCAGGTTACTGCTCAACCTCCTCAGGTTGCGGTTGTAGTTAATAAAAAGAACTTTACCTGGGAGTGTATCAGGGCCAGTCGGGTATTCACGATCTCGATCCTCAGTCAGTCAACGCCGATGGAGTTCATTAGCCTCTTTGGTTTTAGGAGCGGCCGGGATATAGACAAGTTCGAGCGTATTAAATTTCGTCTGACCCCCCGGGAGACGCCGGTGGTTATCGAGAATACGGTTGGTTATCTCGAATGCGAAGTTGTGCAGGAATTTGATGTTGGGACCCATTCGATATTTATTGGTAAGGTCATCGATGCCGAGACGATCAGCGATGATCAGCCGATGACTTATTCATCCTATCACAATGTGAAACACGGCCTGACCCATCAGAACGCCCCAACTTTTCACCCGCGCGAAGACAGGCAGGATACAGGGGTTGGAAAGAGATATAAGTGCACAATCTGTGGTTATATTTACGATCCCGCAGTTGGTGACCCTGAACAGCATATCAAACCCGGGACGGCCTTTGAAGATCTGCCTGATGATTGGGTCTGTCCGATCTGTGGTGCTACTAAAGACAAGTTTGTTCCATTAAGTTGATTTCGGCCATATAACTAAAGAAGGAGTTTTTAATAATGGCGATTCGAGAGATAAAACCAGGAATCTTTTCAGTCGGTGCGATCGACTGGGACAGGAGGCTTTTCGATGAACTCATCCCGCTACCCGACGGTACGAGTTATAATGCTTATCTTATCAAAGGTAGCGAGAAGGTCGCTCTGCTCGATACGGTTGACCCGACCAAGACCGGCGAACTGCTGGCTAATTTAAGAACGACCAACATCAAACATATTGATTATATAATCTCACACCATGCTGAGCAGGACCATTCAGGTGCAATCCCGGCCGTGCTTAAAAATTTTCCGATGGCTAAAGTGGTGACCAATGAGCGATGTAAGAATATGCTTCAGGATCTCTTGTTGATTTCCGAGGATAAGTTCATCACGATTGGAGACCAGGAAACGATTAGTCTTGGTGATCGAACCTTAAGATTCATATTCACCCCCTGGGTCCACTGGCCCGAGACCATGGTTACTTATCTTGCTGAAGATCAGATCCTCTTCTCCTGCGACTTCTTTGGTTCCCATCTTGCGACGAGTGATTTATATGTGGCCGATGAAGCAAAGGTTTATGGATCGGCCAAGCGCTACTATGCTGAGATTATGATGCCTTTTCGGACCAATATCCAGAACAATATGAAGAAACTCGCTGATCTCCGGATCGATATGATCTGTCCCAGTCACGGTCCGGTATATCAAAAACCCGAATTTATCCTCACCGCCTATCAGGACTGGATTTCCGATAAGGTGAAGAACGAGGTGCTGATTGCCTTCGTCTCGATGCATGGTAGTACCCGGGCAATGGTCGACTTTCTGGTCGATGCATTAATCGACCTGGGGATAAAGGTTCTGCCTTTCAACTTAACCCGTTCGGATGTTGGTGAGATGGCGATGGCGCTGGTTGATGTTGCAACCATTGTGATAGCCACACCAACCGTCCTTACCGGTCCTCATCCATCAGCGATCTATGCCATTTTTCTGGTCAATGCCTTGAGACCAAAAGTCCGCTATGCATCAGTGATTGGCTCTTATGGTTGGGGAGGGAGGACGGTTGAGATCATCACCAAGACCCTAACTAATCTTAAGGTTGAGTTAATCCCGCCGGTTATGATCAAGGGTTATCCTAAGACCAGTGATTTTCAGGCACTGGAGAGTTTGGCCGAAGGGATATTTGAACGGCACAAATACTTATAGATTAGAGATTTTTATGTTTGAATTCTTACTCGGGCTCTTCATAAAAAAGGAGTAGGCTATGGCCAGAATATTTGATGTATACGAGATTTTTAAGTTTGCAATTCAGATTGAAAAGAATGGTGAGAGGTTCTATCGAACCTATGGTCCGAAGATTAAAGAAGAAAAGGTCAGAAAATTATTTGAAGTTCTGGCTGACGACGAAGTGAAACACCGGGCAGTTTTTGAAAAGATGCTCGATTCGGTTCGGCCCTATGAACCGGCCGAGACCTATCCTGGCGAGTACTATAAATACCTCCGTGCCTATGTTGAGAATATTGTCTTCCCAACCCGGAGATTGGATCTGGAGATCAAGAAGATGAAGACGGTCTCTGCCGCATTAGACTTTGCGATAAGAAGGGAATTAGAATCGATTCTCTATTATACCGAGATGAAGAATTTTATACCACCTGACCAGCACCAGACCATCGATATGATTATCAATGAAGAGCGCAGCCATTACTTCCGCCTCAGGGGACAGTCCCCTAAGGATAAGTTATGATTTATCAGGGGGTGGTTTGTTCAGTCTATTAAAAAATACTTCACGCCACTCATGTTTTCCAAAAGGTGTTTGATGTTTTACGGATCTATTTATTTGATCCAACTCCCTGAGGGTTAGGGGTTCGTCTACATATTCTGTCCAGTTCTCCATAATCTCGATCGGTGGCTCTGTAATTAGTCTTTTTGGTTTTAGTCCGAGTCTCTCCTGGTGGCTTGACCAGGGCCAGTCTAATGCTGATTTGGTCAACCCTGCCCGAACCGGATTTCCCTCGACATAGCGCATAACTGTTAATAGGTGAGTGTCTTCTTGAATAACAAAAGATTTGTGCAGTATGCATAGATAGCCACTTGATACTGTTGAATACCCTCAGATAAGATCCTGATAAAACCTCGAAACTCAAATTCGGTACTAAAGACCATCAATCCAGCATTGCCACGATTTATGATATGATAAGTATAACCATCTGCAACTTGTCTTCGGTCTCTTGCCATATGATATTTCAGAACTTCTTAAGAGGGGGCTGTCCCCTTTTGATAACTTTTGCAATTCCAATCTTTCCGGTCTTACCAAATCTCCTTGCTACTCGATCACATTTTGTTGTGAAGAGACTAATTACTCTTGCCTTTGTGATCCCTGGGTACTGCGAGAAGAAGTAGTAGTTTGCCTGACCCTTGGCGATCACCAGATCACATTCCTTAAACTCCTTTTTCAACATCGGTGAAAGTTCTTCTTTCAAGATACCGAGTGTATCTGGCCCGCTTTCAATGACCCGGGCAAATTTGTTGATCTTAAAAAAATTGGCATCTTCTCTGATGACATCACTGGTTATAATTCCGCCCCGCACCACACAGATGACCTTTCGCTCCTCTCCTATGGTTTCGATCAATAGCCGGTCAAAACCAATTTCGCCAACATTATCGAGGATGTAGAGGATATGCTGGGCGCCTTTAATCAACTTAATAATCTCCTTTCGCTCATCGACCGCCAGTCGCCTGTTCAATTTTTTATAAAGAGAATGAAAACTGCTGAATCTGTAACCTACACCCGCGGTCCGGAAGTCAAGAGAATTCGCCCAGGTTGCCCATCGGATTTTCTGTTTAAGTCCAGCCCGTCCAAATCGATTTAAGATCCGGTTAACCTGTTGATTGGTCAATTCCCGCTGTTTGATCAACGGCACCATCTCAGGATCGAATTCTTTAAGGATACGATGGGCAAGGGTGATATAATATGATGGGAGTCGATGATATTCGATACTCTCAAGCAGCCTTTCAATCCGGTCTTTAAGTCTTTTAAAATCTTCGGATCGGAGTAATGTCCGACCGAGAGTCAGGACATCTTTGCGAATGCAGGCGAGACACTCTTTACTTACGACCATCGAGTAGTCTATAGATTTTGCTCGACCGGGAGTGTTCAGTGAGTCTCAAGATTTCGCGGGAGATGAGTCTATAAATCTCAAGGTATCTTCGATCGATGCTGGCCAGAATTTTTAAGTGAGATTTGATCGTCTTGAGGTCACCGCGTTCGACCGGTCCAGAGAGCGCACCCACCAGTCCTTTAGTCTTGATATCGTCAATTGCCCCGGATATGAGCGGTCCGAAGAATTTTGTGAATTCATCCTTTCTTAAATTACATCTTCGGGCTAAAGATTCGGCAATGGCGAGAAGGCCGATTAAAAGATTTGAACTGAAGACCGAGGCGAGGTGATAGATAATCTTCTTCTTTGATCTCAGTACAAAGTATTTTATGCCCATATTTTTCAGGATTCTCTCTGCAGTAGCAACCGCCCTCTTATCTCCCTCAAGGCCAAAATAATACGACTTGATTTTGCGATACGACTGGTAGTCAGGAAATGTGCCCAGGGGATGGAGCGAACCCTGGTACACATCTTTGCGTCTCAGTATCTTTGCACGAGTCGAACCAGAAAAATGGAAGAGGGTGGATCCGGGTTTAAGATAGGGCCGGGATTGATGATAGACCTTGCTGATTTCTGAATCGGGGGTTGCAATAAAGATTATATCACTCTCTCTTATTAGATCCGGGAATGGTCGATAGAATTTTTTTCCGAGAATGGATTCCGCCCTTAAAACCCTGTTTCGGTCTATGTCATAGATGCCGGAAATTTTAACCCCGGTCTTTTTGAGATGGAAAAAGAAGGCGGTCCCGACCCGGCCGGCACCGATCAAGCCACACTTCATTATGGCTCACGGGATTAAACTGACGATACGCTTAAACGATTCTTCATTATAAGGCAGGCTCGTCCCACCGATCTTATTGATCTGTTTCTTGCAGTTACTGATCCGCTCTGATGTCGGAGGATGGGTCGAAAGGAGTTTCTCAAGGGTCGAAGGGGGAGAGCCTTCCATCTTTTTAAACTTCTCAAAAACCTGAATCATCGCCTGAGGATTAAGTCCGGCTTTTTTCGTGTAGAGCGTTCCCAGTTCGTCAGCCTCAAATTCATTCTTTCGGCCAAAGCCCAGAAGGATCAGTCCAACCGAACCATCGACTGCCTGACGCGCCGCCTTGCCCATCTTATCACCGAGGGCAATCTCCATAAGAATATTATAGCCGTAGACCTTCTGGAGTTGCTTTACTGAATGGCGGGCAACGACATGACCGACCTCATGGCCGAGGATCGCAGCCAGTTGTGCCTCGTTATCGAGGATCTTGAGCAGTCCCGTATATATATAGATATGACCACCCGGACAGGCAAAGGCGTTAATTTCATCCTTGGCAATTACCTTAAATGTATATCTCAGATCGCGCCGATCACATACCCGGGCAAGCCTCTGGCCGATGCTATTAACATAACTCTGGACTTCACTGTTATCGAGCAGTTTTTCTTCAGACTCTACTTCCTTAGCAACTTCCCGTCCCAGGTCCTTTTCGACCGGGGTGGGAATAAGAATAAAACTCTTCCGGCCTGGACCGGTTGTGGCACAGGCCAGGATCAGCAAAAGCAGAGGGGTGATTCTTATTATCTTTTTCATTTCGTCTCCTTGAAGAAAGAATATCAATCTTTTGATAATCTCTTTTTTTCAGACTGGCAACTTATTTCAACTATGTATAGTCTCGGGCCCTTGCAGCCATCATCAGGACCATTCGCAACTTTTGAAAGAATTCAAGAAAATTTTTACTCTGAAATTCAATGGTTCGACCGCCGGTCCTCTTAAATTCCCGGGCAACTGCAACCAGATCGGCTCTCAGTGTATCGAGGAGGTCGATCTTAACCCTGAGCGGCCTTTTAAACCTGATCGGCTTTAAGAGTTTTAACCTGCTCAGTGCGCGCCGGGCTTTTAATCTTAATTCAGTCTGGACATCCGGCAGGGATCTGGTCTTGGTGGCGAAGCGTGAAATACTCTCTTTGGTGATTACATATTCAGTCCCGGGCCCAAAGAATCTCTTTGCCTGCTGGATAGTTTTTAGGTCACCCGAGATGAGGCCGACCGGAATCCCGAAATCCGAACCGATACCTGCATTTATTAATGCTTCACTCACCTCAATACCATTAATTGTTATCCGGTAGATGGATGAGGAGGCATAGGTATGGTCCATCACCGATCCCTCGGTCCCGGCCTGGCTATGATAGCCGAGGAAGAAGATCAGATCAGTAGCACGATCGATCCCTTCCATCATACCGAGACGGCGGGGATGGCCCCGGACCAGACTGACACCACCGGGCAGTTCTTCAAAATAGATATTGTCGCCACTGCCATGCGCATCGTTGACGACGATCTCGGAGATTTTAAACGGTCCTGCCTTGATACCTTCAATTACGGCAATGACTTCCTCGGTCATAATCTTCTTGTAACGTTC
Organism: Caldifarciminota bacterium; assembly: GCA_965648915.1. Lineage (GTDB taxonomy): Bacteria > Hydrothermota > Tepidihabitantia > SM23-42 > CAYGYG01 > CBFGIV01. Next base: position 55,376 of record CBFGIV010000008.1, read on the forward strand.
CTTATAGACTTCAAAATCTTTCCAAGAAAAGGTCCCGCAACTTCCTTCCATATCACAGGAGATAAATATTTTCATAAAGAGATTATAAACCAAAGTTGATAAAAGTCAACAGGACAATGCGGGTTTTTACTCAGGCGTTCTAAAATCCCCTTGATTTTTTCAAATATTATATTAAAATCTCTTATGGGTTATGGTCGTGTCTGGGCTGAAATTGACCTGAGCCTGCTTCTCGAAAATTATAAAAAGATCAAACGTCTCACCCGGGGTGCTAAGATTATGGCACCGATCAAGGCTGATGCCTATGGCCATGGAGCGATCGAGATCGGTCAGTCCCTTGAGAAGGCCGGCGTCTATATGTTTGGTGTGGCCAGTGTTGAGGAGGGTATTGAACTCCGCAAATGTGGCATAAGAAGACCGATCCTGATCTTAAGCCCGATCCCCTTCGAAGAGATCGATGCAATCTTTGAATACAATTTAAGACCAACAATAAGCGACATATCCTTCTTAGAACTGCTCGAACTCAAAACCCGGTTCCGGAAGCGGCAGTTACCGGTCCATATCGAAATCGACACGGGTATGACCCGAACCGGATTACCCTATAACCTTGCCTTCGATATTATCTGTCGGATCAACAATTTTAAAAATTTCACGCTTGAAGGTGTATTTACCCATTTCCCCTCTGCAGATACAGATCGTGCATTCACCAGAAGACAGGTAGTTATGTTTGAGAAGTTGAAGAAAAAATTGTACAATGCCGGTATAGTACCTAAACTCTTCCACATCTCAAATACAGCAGGTATATTGAAAAACTACAATGGCAAATTCAACCTTACCAGACCTGGAATTTCTCTGTTTGGATTGACCCCGTCTCCAAAAATAAGGAATTCTATCGGTCTTAAACCAATTCTCGAATTAAAGACAATAATTGTTAATATTAGAGATGTTCCAAAAGGAACTCCTGTGAGTTATGGCCCTATCTTCAGGACCAGGAGGCCATCAAGGATTGCCACGCTTTCAGTTGGTTATGGTGATGGTTATCCAAGGTGTCTTTCCAATACCGGCGAGGTCATAGTCAGGGGAAGGAGGGCGAGTATTGTTGGTGCAATCTGTATGGACCTGATGATGGTCGATGTAACAAATATCCCGGGAATAAGTGTAAATGATACAGTCACACTGATCGGGCGTGAAGGGAATGTTGAAATAACCTGTTCAGAACTGGCCCGGCGGGCGAGGACGATAATCTACGAGATAATCTGTGGGATTGGTCCAAGGGTGCCGAGGGTATACCATTTCCATAAGAGATTCTATCGGGTAAGGAATCTCTTCCTCAGGGGTCTGATATAAGTTAGATAAATAAATCTTTAAGCGAGGTTTTTATGGATGATGAGAAGAAGCAAGATCAAAAGATCGAAGAGAACCTGAACTTTAGTTCTTTAGTCCTTATGCTGGCCGCAGGTGCAATGCAGAATATGGGACTTATGCCCAATCCGATAAATCAAAAGATTGAGAAGAATCTCTCTCTGGCCCGGCAGACAATCGATCTGCTCGACATCTTAAGAGAGAAGACCAGAGGCAACCTTACTGAAACCGAATCTAAACTATTAAATGAACTCTTATCCGACCTGAAGTTGAAGATCGTCAAAATGGAGAGAAATTCGGAGAAGTGACGGAATTATTGTTGACAATACATCAGTTATGGCTATAATGATATTGATAAAAATAGCTTGTTCGATATTATCTCTAAAAAAATCTTGTTTAGTAAATCATTGTAAAATTCTTTGACATCTAAGGAGGAATGATGAGAAAGATTGTGATCTGTCTATCTATGATGTTCTGCCTCTTTGCCCAGGAAGTAACGCATATTGTTAAACAGGGCGATACCCTCTGGGATATTGCCGGATTCTATTATCAGAATCCCTTTCTCTGGCCTTATATCTGGAGGGCCAATCTTGACAAGATCAGCGATCCCCACTGGATCTATCCCGAACAGGTTTTTGTAATTCCACCTGCACCCGAATCCCTCTTAGCGGTCCCGGCCGAGTCGATCCCGATTGTTCCGCCTGAGACCGTTGTTCTCAAACCCGAAGAGGAGTCGCTTCCGCCTGAGACCGTATACTATGCACCACCCCCAAGGAAAGAAGAGATCGTTGTCTCTCTGGTTGAGCCCGAAAAGAAGGTCTTTTCTGAAGATTTGATACACCGGGTCGGATATCTCTCCGAAGAGGAGATTGTCCCATTTGGCAAGATCATCAAGAGCGAACCCGAACATAAACAGATTACGAATTTTATGAAGGTCTACATCGATCACGGTACCAATCCGGCCAGTCCGGGTGAATTGTATTCAATCTATCGGGTGGGCGATGGTGTGAACGACCCGAAGACCGGACGCTTTTTAGGCAGGGTAATTGAGATCCTCGGCAAGTTGAAGATTGAAGAGGTCAGAGAAGGTTCAACCGGTCAGGTATTGGTTTCCCATGATATCATAAACCCTGGAGAACTTCTGATGCCCTATCCGAAATTCGAAATCCCGGTGAATGTTACCCTCAAACCCACCGAGCGTCTCCTTGAAGGCCAGATTGCCTATGTCCTGAGCAAGGCAAAGGTGACGACCGAAAATTATGCGATTGTCTATATAAATCTTGGTTCGAATCACGATGTTACCGCGGGCGACCTTTTCCGGATCTATGAGGAGAAGACCTATGGTGGCCGGATCCTGCCCGACTTGATTGTCGGCGAGATTGCTGTGGTCAGTACCCGTCCAAACTCTTCGGCCGGGATTGTGACCTGGCGCCGGCGCACGCACAAGGTTAATGTCGGCGATAAAATCCGCCTCTATATGGAAGCCCACTGATGCAGCAGCAGGAACTATTTAAGGGGATCTATCTCTTTCGGGAACTCTCACCTAAGGAGACCGATCTTATTATATCGATCTCTAAAGAGAAGGTCTATGATAAGGATCAGGTGATCTTTAAGGAGGGCGAAAAGGGTGACGCCTTTTATGTCGTGGTCTCGGGATCGGTTCGGATCTCAACCATTGTCCCGGGCGTCGGGGAAGAGGCACTTACGGTCTTAAGAAGTGGTGAATATTTTGGTGAGATGGCGCTGATCGACGATGCCCCCCGGTCGGCCAATGCGATTGCCAATGAAGACCATACGATCCTGATTTCGATTGCCAAAGATGATTTTCAAAATCTGCTGGCGCGGAATACTGATCTCGCCTACAAACTGCTCTGGGTCTTCACCCGCACCCTCTGTAATCGTCTGCGTAAGACCGATGAACAACTGAAGAGTATCTTCGCTATCGCCAAAAATTTTTAGTCTTCTATGACTGAATTCTTCTTCCTCCTCCTCTTTCTTGCGATTCTAATTGAACGGGTAACCGAGAAGATTCTCTACCTCTTTCCCCGGGGTCGGCGTCTCGCTTCCTGGATTGTATCGATCGGCCTCTCGCTTGCTGTAACTCTCTTCTTCAGGATTGGACTCCTGGAATTGATGGGTTTTACGGCTCAAGGTCGGTCACCACAGATCCTTGATCGAATCCTGACCGGAATCTTGATTGCATCGGGTTCGGAGCCGATCCATTCCCTCTTTAAGGTTCTCGATTACAAGAAAGAAGAGATTAAACGTAAGGCAAAGATTTTAAAGGATGCTTGAATTCTTTTCCAGTCGCGATCGAGAAAAGATTCTTGAAAAGGCACAGAAACTCAAGAATGAAGGCAAACTTGACCAGGCAATAAAGATTCTCGAAAGTTCGGTCTCGGATGCCCTGGAGGATTTCGATCTCTATGTTGAACTGGCACGGGACTACTTCGAGTCCGGTCGACGGATCGACGCCGTGGCAAGTTTGCGCAAGGCACTGGCCATCGATGGCCAGCGGGCCGATGAGGTGGTTGGTGTCCTCTCCGATCTCCACTATCGGGGTTCAGCGCCGATTGAGACTGGAGATGCTCTACTTGAGATTTATACCTCCCGAAGAGATTTTGAAGAGATCGAACGCACCCTCAAATCCCTCGTCCCGCGTGACCTGCAACTGCTTGATGTCCGCTATGCCAAGATTTACGAGAATACCTTCAAGAATAAATCACCCAAAGATTATACCACCCGGGAATTGAACATCCTGATTCAGCTCGCCAGTGTCAATATCTTCCTGGGTCGGATCGAACGGGCAATGGAACTGGCGGAGAAATTTTTTGAGGTCCCGGATCGAGAATTCTCGGTCATTGAGAAATGGGCACGGAGTGTGGGCCGGTGGCGGTGGGGCAAACCCGAACCCCAGTTCTACCTGATGCGTCTCTACCTTGCCTTTCACCGTTACGAAGAGGCTTTACAGGCGGCGCAACGGACGATTGAATTTGATAAAACCTATAACTTACGCATCCACGAGGAGTTTTCCCGGGTCACCCTGCCTGCCAATATCCAGGTTGAATTTCTCCAGTTTCTCTCTTCGCTCGAGGTTGGAGTCAAGGATATCGACAATGCCATTGGCAATCTCAATCGTCTCCTCAATTTAGACCCGGGCCGGATCGAGGATGTGATCCGGGGTTTCCGTGAACTTCTGCGTATTGCCCCGAAAGAGACCAAGGTCCTCTTCGCCCTGGGCGATGCCTATCTCCACGCCCATCGTGCGAGTCTGGCCGTGGAGGAGTATGCCAAGGTCATCGATATCGACCCCGGTAAGATCGATGAGGTGCTCAAACGCTATCATCTGGTCTTAAAGAGCGATCCCACCAACCCCCAGGTAATTTCCGCCTTAGTTGAAGGCTACCTGCGCAAGGGCGATACCCAGCACGCCACCGAGGTTATTGAAGAGTCATTCAAGACTGATCCCGGTCTGGTCGATGAATATCTCCTGAACTTGAATACGATTCTCGAAAAAGATATAAACAATCTCCGGGCGCTCAATCTCCTCGGTCTGGTCTATCTCAAGAAGGGTGAAATTGACAATGCGGTTCTGATCTTTGAGAATCTTGCCGAGCGGGGTGGAGAGGGCCAGAGCCTGGCCGAAGCGGGAGTCCGGGCGATTCTCAACAGTGCGCCTGATAACCTGCAGGCAATCAAGATCATTATCGATATTCTCCGACAGCAGAAGCGCATTGCCGAGGCCCTTTCGCTGATTGCCAGCCGGGTTAAGGCTGAACCAAAGACGGCGCTCGAACTTCTGCCCAAGGTCGATGAATTGATCAAGACGGATAAGAGCCTGGTCAGTTCGGGTCGTGCCATTTACCAGGAATTCAAGGGTGAGGATGAATTTCTGATTCAACTGGTTATTGGCCGAAGTTATGCCTATGAGAAGAACTATACCCGGGCCATCGAGTCCTTCCAGAAGTGTCTCGAAATCGATCCGGGTCGCAGTGAACTTTTAAAGAAAGGGATTGTCGAGATTATCCAGGATGACTCCGGAGCAGTCCCGCTGATGGTCTATGTCGCCCGGCTCTATCTCCGGGATGGTAATATTGAAGCCAGTGCCCGCTTCTTCCGGGCTGCCCAGATGGTCGATCCTTCAATCTTTTCCGAGATTATCGACGATTTTTACGATATCGTCAAGGCCCACCCCGAAGATGTAATGCTCAGGCGTCTCCTCGTTGACAGCCTTTTCAATAAAGGGCTTTATGACCGAACCATTGAAGAGTGTCGTATAACGGTCGAGGCGGTAAACCCTAAGGATGGCGCCTATTTTAATCTCCGGCAGGCCCAGGCCCTGGTTGCCAAAGGTCGGCTGACCGATGCGGTTCGACCCTTTATGCTCGCCCAGGAGAATAATCCTGAATTTACCGGCGAGGTGATTGCTGGCCTCGAGAAGATTCTCGCCATCGACAAGAATAATATCCCGGCCCATTTTGCCTTGGGCCGGGCCTATGGTGCTGCTCGGAAGGTGAATCAGGCAGTTGAAGAGTTACTCCATACCGCGCGGATTGTTCCCACCCGGATCAACTATGTGATGGAAGAGTTGAAGCGGCTTGAGGAACTGGCACCGGCCAATGCCCTGGTCCATTTTGCGCGCGCCCTTTTACTTCTCGATCAGAAGAACTACAGCGAGGGGATCAGTGAGATTGACCAGGCCCGGGAGATGGATAAGAGTCTGCTCGATCGCATCTTACCGATTTATAACCGACTCGAGGCCGAAGCACCTTCACCCGAACTTTTTCTTAATCAGGCAAAGGCCTTTACGGACAAAGGTCTTTATGAGCCCGCGGTTGACTATTTCCGGAAGGCATTTGAAGGTGACCCCAAACTTCTCGAGCAGATCATCAGCGGACTGAAGACGATCTGCAGTCTTCAGCCGCAGAATCCTGAGGCCCGTCGCCTGCTGGCGCGCATCTACTTCGAATATAATGCCCTGGATGATGCGGTGTCGGTTGCCCGGGAGATGTATGGCGTCAGTCCGGCCTATCGCACCTGGACGATTGAGTTTACCGATGAGATTCTGGATAAGAACCCGAAACATATTCAGACTTACTATTTTCGCGCCGAACTCTGTTTCGATGAAGGTAAATTTAAAGAAGGGATCGAGGCCCTGGGCCGGCTGAAGGATTTTGCTCCACATGAAATCTTAACGATAATCAACTTTGTTGAATCAGAATTAAAAGAGGAGCAGTTTGTGCCCGAGATCCTGCTCTTCCTGGCCGACCGATATATAGAGATTGCCCAGGAGGCGAAGGCACTTACATACCTGTCCCGACTCTTTAACACCGACCCTTCCTTTGCCGATGCGGTCTTATTTCGTCTCAAGAATATGCTTAAACGGAGACCGGATATTATGGGTGCCTATTTCCTGATGGCCGATATCCTGAGTGCCCAGAATGATTTCCAGCGTGCCCGGGAGGCACTGGAATTTGGTGAACGGTATGCTACTGAGATCAATGACAAGGTGGAATTGAGATTGCGGCTGGCCAATCTCTTAAATAATCTGGGTGATATGGCTGGTGTCAGTAATGCACTGATCAAGGCCCTGCGGATCTCTCCTAATAAAAGTTCTGTCTATCGAACCATCCAGACCCTGCACGAGCGGAGCCTGAACAACCGTCTTGAGGTTCTTAAGCACCAGACTACTGAGGAGAGTCGGCTGGAGATGGCTCGAGTCTATCTCGGTCTGAAACAGTATGATGAGGCAGAGAAGGCTCTCTCTTTCATCCCTTCAGACCCGGAGACAAAGAGAAAGCAGGCACTCTTGAGGGCACGGATCTTATTGACCCGCAATCGGGCCCTGGATGCGCTTGAATTACTCAAGCCGTATAAAGATGATGAGCGTATTACCCTGACCCTGGTTGAGGTCTATGAAACAGTTGGTAATTATGCGGCGGCGATCGGTTTGCTTAAGGAACTAAGCCGGGAAGAATTCAAGAATCGGATACAAATCGATGAAGTGAAATTGGTTGAGAGATTTTTAACCGGAAAGAGATCCATCTTAGAAGGGAGGCGACAATGAAGTGCCCCTTTATCACTATTGTCTTTAAGCGGATTTCACCAAAAGTTGATGAGAACAATCGGGTGGTAGGTGAAGAGACGGCCGAGACGGTCGAACGGGCCGAATGCTTAAAAGATGAATGTATGATCTATGACAAGGCCAATGCCACCTGTTCTTTATTCAGTTCAAGTCAGAGAGTGGGAATGCTTTTGTCTGAGTTAAAGAAGAACAATGCCGAGGTCGGTAAATTGCTTTTTGAGCGGACCGAAACGATCGGCGTTATATTTTCAACAAATTTCCAGACCCTCCAGGATGCGGTCCTGGCTAAACTCGACCTGATTCGTAAGAGTAATGAGATAACCATAATGGGTATCGACCGCACAACCGGTAGTCTGGAGAAGTTAATCGAGGCCTTAGAAAAATTGCAGACACCGATGCAGGCATCGGTCGAGACCGGCCCTTCTCTGGAAAGGTTGCTTACCACAATCAATAATGATATGAAGAACAGTCTGGCCGCAGTCTCTTCGGATGTCAAGACCCTTGTCCTCGCGGCGGTTAATGACCTGAAGAATGGACTGGTTGAAATTCAGAGAAATTTTGAAAAAGGCATCGCACCGCTGGCTGGAGTTCTGACTCAACTCCAGAGCACCGGTGAAGTCTTTGTTCAGTTCTCAAATAATGCAATGACGGTGCTCAATGATGTTGCCCATGGTCTGGATCTACTCGACACCCACACGACCAATATCGTTAAAGAGATCGGATCGAGTATCAATGAGGGATTTAAGCAAGAGGCCGCTTCTCTGCTCCAGGAACTGAACAGTGGTCGACAGGTAAGTGAATCGCTGGTCCAGATGTCGACCAATACCATCAACACCCTTAATGATTTAAATCGGACGCTGGCCCAGATCGATCAGCACCTTGACGAGAAATTTACCCAAATGGCCACAAACCTCGATACCGGATTTAAGAGTTTGAGCAGTGACTTCGCTGAATCCACCAAGCGGGAACTCGCTCCCTTGATCCAGGAGATGGGTATGAGCCGGGCTGCGGGTGAGCAGACGGTGCAGACCCTCAATTCCGCGGTCAGCAGCCTGGTCGATATCTTTAAGGCAATCGCCCTGCTCAATGAGAACCTGGGTCAACTCCTGAAAGAGGTCAATGCCGGGCTTACATCGACCCGCGAACATATCCAGGTGCTGGCCGGTAAATTTGATGAGATTGATAGCCGGCTGGTTTCAGCCCAGACCAATCAGATGAGTTCATTTGAAGCCTTTGGTCGAACCCTTGATGAGCTTTCTCAGAACTTAAACAAATCTTATGCCTCGATTGTC
>CBFGIV010000009.1:0-62402 GCA_965648915.1 Caldifarciminota bacterium
ATGTTATTATAACATAGTAGCAGGGCGTTGTCTACCCTTTTTTATTACATTGCTTAAAAAATCAATTCTAATGACCCCGACCTCTAAAAATAGGAAAATTTGAAAAAGTATTCGGCAGGGCTGATTTCAAAGTATTGACATTGAATTGATTTTCGGTATAATGAAAAATAGAAAGTTGCTACGATTATGAATGCAGTTAATAAAATTTCCTACGAGACATATAAGACTTATATTGAACATTTTTTATCAAAACTGAATGAAGAACTGGGCCCTGAATTAATTTCTGTTGCCCTGTTTGGTTCAATCGCCCGTGGTGCAGGAAGACCTGAATCAGATATTGATTTACTTATTGTAGTTAAGGGTGATCGAATCAAAAATTTTAAAAAATATATAAAGGTAAAGATGGATGTTGAAGGAGAACTCCCCCCTTACTTTTCGTCAATTTTCACCACCGAGGACCGCCTCAGGAAAAATCCCTTAATACTTCTTGATATACTGTATGAAGGAAAGATTCTTTATGACCCATCAGATAATCTAAAATCTCTATTAAGGCGGCTTGAAAAAAAACTCGTCACGCTCGGAGCGAAAAGAAAAGAGATCGCACAAAATATTTGGTTCTGGGACCTTAAGCCCGATTGGAAGGCAGGGGAAGTGGTATCTATTGAATTATGACAAATTTTGAACATTCAAAAAATTTAGCCGCTGAGGCATTTCGCATACTTGGTGAGGCTGAAAGGGCTTTTAATGATAGGGATTGGAATCACACAATCCGTCGATCCCAGGAATCGGTCGAGCTGTATCTGAAAAGTTTACTCGCTGGACTCAATATTGAGTTTCCCAAGATTCACGATATTGGCAGGATCTGTGTTAATGAATTAAAACGGAAAGGAATCCCTGTTGAGGAGACAGTAAGTCTGTCAATCATTCAGATTTCAAAAGATCTTTCAGAGAAAAGAGCACCTGCATTCTATTGGGAAGAGAGTTATACAAAAGAAGAAGCCCTGGAATCTTTAAATGATGCCAAATTCATAAAAGATTTTTTCGATAAGACTATCTCGAAATTGCAGTCCAATCTGACTTGATGATTTAGACTGTCCCGATAGTTACTAACTTTGAAGAAAAGCGATCGCCATCCATTATTCGGTTAAATGACGGAGTATAAAGGTTCTCAAGATCTCACTTAAAACAGAGAGGGAAAGGAAACATCTCCTTGACCGATACCCAATCTTCTTCTATAATATGATATGCGGACCGGTATTGCCTATCTTCCTCTTCATCACGGCCGGGCACCAAAATGGATCTTCGAACGGATGGTAATGCTGGCTAAGAATATAACCCTCCTGCTCGTTGAAGAATATGGCCCGGACGAACTTCTCTATCGCCTTGCTGATCCCTTCTGGTTTCAGGCTTTGGGCTGTGTCCTCGGTTTTGACTGGCATTCGAGCGGTGTTACGACCACGGTCTGTGGAGCATTAAAAGAAGGGCTTAAAGATTTAAGCAATGAACTCGGAATATTTGTCTGTGGCGGGAAAGGTGCAGTTTCAAGAAAGACTCCACTCGAGATTGAGATAATCGGACAGCAATATTCACTGGCTTCAGCCCCATTGATTTATGCCAGTCGGATGTCTGCTAAAGTCGACAATAACGCGGTCCAGGATGGATATAATTTATACCACCACACTTTTATATTTACAAAAACCGGGAAGTGGGCAGTCATCCAGCAGGGGATGAATGAATTGAACCACTATGCCCGGAGATACCACTGGCTTTCCGATAAGATAAAAGATCTTGTCTGCGAACCCCATAGCGCAGTCTGCTGCGATGAAATAAAAGAACCTCTGAATCTGGTTGCGGCTGAGAGTGATGGCGCACGAAACTTAATCACCGAACTCTCCCGCGAAAAGCCAGAAAGGGTTCTGAAAGACATCGATCACTTAAAAGTCCTCAGACTGCCATCAAGACACCGGGTCGAGATTAAGGATTTAAACCCGCGGTCACTCTATCGAATTTTAATAAAAACTTATGAAATCCAGCCCGAAGATTTTAAGAAATTACTCGGGACCGAGGGCGTCGGTGCCCGGACCTTAAGGGCGCTGAGTTTGATTTCAGAATTGATTTATGGAGTTCCGCCCAGTTACCGCGACCCGGCTCGCTACAGTTTTGCCCACGGCGGTAAGGATGGAACACCCTATCCGGTTGATCAAAAAACCTACGATAATTCTATCACTATTCTGGGAAAAGCAATCAAACAGGCAAAAATTGGTAATACTGAGAAGACCTCAGCCCTGAAAAGACTTCATCACTACTTATTGAAAGCCAATAGGTCACCTGAAAGAAACCAGCCTCCCTCTTTTTAGATTTATTGAAGTGCTCGATTATTGAAGGGGTATTATCGATCTCAATCGATCCAGATTCGGTTCGGTTAATAAACATAGTGACCAAATTTTCCCATAGATTAAACTTTAGAGTTGGGTCTGGACATCCAGTTTGGCTTTTCAATTCTTCAATCTATGCGGTTAGTTGAAGACTATTTTATTGTATGAAAATCTAAGACCTTCGTAAATGAGTAACCCGGGGCGGATTAGAACTTAACTCTAAGGATGGAATCTCTTTCACCGGTGGAACAGTATTTGTCCGCTCAACCTTCATCCAGCCCAGAACCGGCCTGTGGACAATCCGCCAGATACTCTTCATCAGAACCCACCAGAGTAACTGGCGATAAAAAATTCTCTGCAGGGGCATAAATATAAAATCCTCAATATATTCACCATCCATAGCAACGGCCAGAAGTGCAGTAAATGCCTCAAGACACCCAAATATTATGCAATAGGGTAGTATTGTACCAAAATCATAACCAAAATGGAAGAAACTCAGCGGGACGACGATGTCGACCAGCGGAACAAAAATTGGTAAGAGAATGCCGAAGATAAAATTGTAGGGAAATGCAAAAAGGCCTAAAAATCCATACCGACTATTAAAAAAGACATCTTTGTGTTTCAAAAACAGTTGAATATTACCAAAGGTCCAGCGGTATCTCTGCCGGACGAGATTTTTTACCGACATCGGCGCCTCGGTTATACCGATTGCCTTTTCCTCATACACAATCTGATACCCCGCCTTTCTGATCTTCACAGTAATATCAGCGTCTTCAATCAAGATATCTTCGGTAAAGAGCCCGGCATCGAGCAGGGCCTGCTTACGATAGGCACCACAGGCACCAGGGACAACCGTTATACAATTTAAAAACGACTGCATTCTTCGGTCGAGGTTTAACCCAACAATATACTCGATCGACTGCCAGCGGGTCAATATACTCCGCCGGTTACCAACTCGAACATTACCGGCAACCGCACCGATCTTCGGATCCTTAAAATGCTGAACAAAATAGCTCAGGGTTTTCTTTAGGACCTGAGTATCTGCATCGATAATCACAATAATCTCACCCTGCGCTGCTTCGACCCCGGTATTCAATGCCTTAGATTTTCCACCGTTTGTTTTATTTATAAGCCGGATCCGCGGATCCCATAAGTAGTTTTCGACAATCTCTGCGGTTCGGTCTTTTGAGCCATCATTTATAACAATTACCTCAAAATTTTTATAGTCCAGAGCCTCCAGAGATTCGATCGTCTTGGCGATGATCTTCTCTTCATTATAGGCCGGGACAAGAATGCTGACCAGGGGCTGATAGTCTTCATCTATAATCTGTTCGATCTTCAAATAATGTCCCAGGGCAAGAATTGACATCCCGATATACCTGAAGGCGATAAGAAGGGTTGAGAGGACAAAGAGAATTAAAAGCACCGTTTGAGTATTTCGGAAAATATCGTGTAAAAGACCGAGCACTGTGAGATTGCTACGCACATAGAATCCCTTACTCAATCTCGGGTAGTTTTTCATCTCGGACATTCTGGCAAACCGATAACCGAGCCTTCTTAAAGTATCGATCAGTACCGGCAGGGCCTGAACTGTCTCCCACCGATTTCCACCGCCATCGTGCAGAAGAATAATCCCACCTGGACCGATCTCGTTCATCGCAATATTAAGGATCCTCTGCCGATCCGGCTCCTCCCAATCACGGGGATCACAGGAAGCATCAACAATATGATAACCGAGTGCGATTGACGCTTCCCTGGTTCCATCATTGGCAACCGTAAAAGGCAGTCTTAAATAATGCGTCGGCTTTACACCCGCTTTTCGAATAACCCATTCAGCTTTCTTCAAATCGAGATAAATCTGGACTTTTCTAAGAATTCGTTTGAAAATCGAGAGACGATTATAAACATCAGGGGAACAGTAGATATTAGGAGAGTGTGAAAAGGTATGAACCCCAATTTCATGCCCGGCAATTTCAATCTCTCTTAAGATTGCCGGGAATTTTTCGACATTGGCACCGATAACGAAGAAGGCCGCTTTTACATCTTTTTGTCTGAGTACATTCAATATTAACGGAGTATAGACATAGTCCGGACCATCATCAAAAGTGAGAACAACAACCTTCTCATCAGTATTATAACCCCAGAAAAGTTCACCCCATCTCTTTTTAGTTGCATCTATAGAATAATAAATCCCTACTATCAGTAGAAAGAAGAGAAGAATTAGGGGTAAGGTATATTTTTTTCTTAAAACCGGCTGAAAATATTCAAGCAAAATTTTGATCGCTTTTGGCAATCTTATCATTTCAAAATCTGATGTTTACTGAAATCCCAAAACTTTCTATCGACCAGTTGATTGAATGATAATAAAAATATTTTAATGCTAATGAACCCGGCCGACAATCCAGAGTCAAATCTGCACCGTATGTCCAGCCCACTGCATCTCTTAAACCCCTTTCCTTAGAATATAAAGGGTAGGTGCAATCAAGAGCAAAGTCAAGATCGATACTCTGACCCAATGAATGATAATAGAAGATGGAACCGGTCGGTGCCAGGACTTTCTGTTTTATTGGTGACCAGTAAATTTCCGAAGTATCCCGGAAAGAATCATACTCATACCTCAACCCGCACTTAAATTGGGGGAAAAGAACCCGGGGCTTATATTCAATAAAATAGTGCCATCGTTCATTACCATCGGAATAACGACTGAAATCAGCCTGCCCTTTAATCCCTTCATAATGATAGAGATAAACCTGAACCTGGTTATAATTGATACCACCCCTGATCGCCCTTAAACTCTGGGGAATGTCTGCGTGATTTAATCTCAATAGAACTTCCTGATCAATGTCCCGCACGGTGATACCAAAGTTATAGAGAAAGAATCGATTTGATAAATATTCTTTTAACCCGTAAGCACCTGTAAATACGAAGGGTGGAGAGAAGAATTCAGTCTCAATCACCCCGGCTTCAGCCATTTCTGATTCCGAATTCGAGATCAGATCTGAGTAAGTCAGGAGACCCTTGAGATTCAAATTTCTAATCAAATAGTAAGTCAAGCCGGTCTGATAGGTTCTTGTATAAATCTCTTTATGCTCATTTGTGGAAAGGTACGCGAATTCTAAGGCAGGATAGTATAATCGATTTATTTGAGCCATTGCCTCCCGGACCTCATCACTTTCTGAATTCAATCCCAGTGCCCGCTGATAATATCGATAAGCCCTTTCGTAATTACCCGACCAGTGATAGATCTGTCCCAGCCCGAAGACGGCGTCAAAGTTCTCTGGTTCCCGACTTAAGATGTCTTTATAGAGAGTATATGCTAAATGATAATCACCATCCCAGGAACTGATCTGGGCCAGGGGAATGGCAACTTCGGTTTCGGGCATAATTCGACAGACTTTTTTATATTCCGATTTTGCTCTCCGGTATTTTCCATGCCAGGCAAGCATCTCAGCCAGCCGGCGTCGGGCCTCAAGATCGCCTGGCACCGTTTGAACAATCTCATCGTAGAGAAGAATTGCCTGATCAAAATCACCTTCGTTCCAGGCCAAGCGGGCTGATTCACGAAAAATATCGATATCTATCGAATTCATCCTGGCCGGGTCAACAATTTCAACAAGACCATTTGAAGCGGTATCGATAAAAGGTCCGGTCCGGCCTGTTTTAACCAGCAAGGCAGTATCAACCTTATCGGTCATCACTGAGGGACAGGTTAAAAGAAAAATTAAAAAAAACATTTTTATAATTTTATAAAAAAATTTGGCCTTGTCAAATAATTTTTGATCTGGCGGTTTACTGCCTTAAATCATTCAACATCTCCCGGGATAATAAAACCTCCGGGGCTGATCCAAATTTCATAATGATATATTCGAGTGTTTCCCGGGCTTTATCTTTCTCCCCCAGTTCTTTCAGGATTCGGGCCTTGATGATTAATGCCCTCCCCATCCTTTCACTCTTAGGAAAATTCACCTCAAACTCTTCAACCGCACCGATACCTAAGTCATACTCCTTACGGCACGCATAGATATTGATGAGCATAAGATACCCTTCTTCAGCCAACCATCTTTTTTCTTTTATAAATTTCCGTGCGGAATCGATTGCCTGACGAGTCGAATCAATCTTGATTAAATACCAGATAGAACAGCACATCCTCAAAGCCGCAGTATCCCCTCCGGCCTTTCTGATCACCAGCAACCTCTCCAGGGCATCATTGGCCAGAAGGTTGGTAGGGAAATGTTCGACCAGCCAGTTGTAACCAGCGACGGCTTCATCGATCTTGAAATGAAAAAGTGCTAAATTTGCCTTCTCAAAAAATATATAAGCGAGTGAATCACGGTCAATAAGTTTCATCGCATTATTAAGAACCTTTTGTGCTTCACCAAAATCTCTCTTCTGCAGATAAATATCTTCGGTCAAGAGATATAATCTGAGTGAAGTATTATGTTCCAATAGCGACCGGGCAATCTTCAGTGCCTCATCCAGCCGCCTCATCTTAATAAGACATTCAACCCTCAAGATCTGAAATCTCAAATCATCGCTGTCCTCCAATGCCTTGAGCGCCTGTTCATAATTACCCATCTTCAGGTAAAGACGGGCAACCTCTTCCTTATTACCCAATCTTAAATAGCAAACCAGAGCAAGACTATCAAGCCCCTGTTTGAGACAGATTTCGCCAAATTCTGAAAGGAGAAGATTATCCTCGAGAAACAGATACTCCTTCAATGCCCGATCGTATCTCTTATCAACAAGATATAGCCTTGCCAAAATTCTGCTCCTGACCTTCTTATCGATCATAGCGGTCTGAACAAGTTGAATGATATCTTTATCCATTTTATAAAGCAATACCAGTCGATCGATCACCGAGTTCAAAACCGGTGGTCTCCGGGCCAGACTGTCCAGTCTGATTTTATTGATTAACTCCCTGGTTGCTGACCGGTAATCATTCAATCGCTCATAAAGATGAGAAACTTCAAAAGAGAAGAGATGATTTTTGCCTTTTATCCTTCTGAATTCATTGTAAACCCCTACCTCCTCAGTCAGCCGGCCAGACTGCTCAAGCAGAGAGATTGCCCGGTGCAGAATGATCTCCTCCGGGTGGGGATGGAGAAGCGTCTTAAGGGTCTTCACTGCCTCGGAAAAGTTTTCGACCCGCAGATAGGCTTCAGCCAGGCCAAAATAGATCTCTGACTCTTCGGGAAACCGCTTTTTTAGGTCGCGGGCATATTCGATAAAAGTGAGAATATTGCGTGATCGAAATGCCTCTTCTTTTTTAAGTAAAAATTCAGATCTATTAAATGTTTGATTTAAGAGAAAAATAATTAAAATCATATCAAATTTTCAGGTAATTCGATTATGAAAAGTTGTTCTGAAATAAATTTAATCCTTGACTCCAATCGATTTTTGAATATACTGAGCACGATCGCGGGGTAGAGCAGTCTGGAAGCTCATTGGGCTCATAACCCAAAGGTCGCTGGTTCAAATCCAGCCCCCGCTATACCCTGACCGGAGAAGGTCAGGGTTTTTCTATTTGCCGAGAAAGTTCTTTATCTGAACAAACAGGTTACGGAAAAACTCTATTGCCGTCGGGTCCTTGTGCGCCATACTCCAGAGATATTTAGCCAGGCCCATCTGGGCCAGGGCATAATAGCCAACTGCGAGTTGTCCAATCGCCACATAACCACACGCAAATTGTCCCAGTCCGAACAGAATTCCACCAGCAAACTGAGCAATACAGACAAAACCGACTACGAACTGCCCAAAACCAAACAATATGCCAATACCAAACTGGGCAAAGGTAATCAAACCGATACCAAACTGACCGATCGCAATAATTCCCCGGGCAACCCGGACTTTTCCTTCTTTATCTCTACCAAAGGCAATATGGATAAGGGGATAACCATAGATGGTGGCATTCGATTTCCATTCAAAACCTGAACCTGACCAATCTTGATTTGCCGGATAAGAAGCACCACAGTGAGGGCAGGTCCGGGCCTGGGAACTTACTTCCTGCTGGCAATCGCGGCACAGAACAATTCTTTTATCGAGTTCTACCATATCTTCTGTTCTTACCAGTCCCTTAAAAACTGATTGGCCAGTTCCTTAAAAGTCATCTGCCGGACCTTTTCCAGAAGAAGATTTGCCTCAGCTTCGGGGATCCGGCCTTTGAGACCCGAAAATAATCTCTCAGCCCGCTCTTTATCTAATTTGGTCTCAAAGGTGAACCTCAACGAAACAGCCACCGATTCAAACGCCTTAATATCTTCACCTTTTTTGCTAAAAAATTCGGCGATATTCAGTAACACATCACTTACTAAAAAATCTAAGCCTGCCTCTAATACCAATTTGATTGCCTTTTTCAAACATTCCCTACATTTGTCTTCTTCACCTAAGTGGAGATAGACCCGACCTAAATTATTGAGGGCTATTGTCATGCCCCGCCGGTCACCAAGTTCTTTTCTTATATCGAAGCACTCAAGATAAAAATCTCTGGCTTTATCATAATCTTCCATTTCCTGTGCGATGTCAGCCATCGTCTGAAGCGTAACCGCGGTATTAAACCGATCACCATAATTTTTAAATATCTCCAGAACTTCATCCATCAGTCTCTGGGCCTCGCTATATTCTTTATTAAGAATTTTAACAATACTTAGATTCCCCATCGCATAGGCGGCACCTATTTCGCAATTGAGGTTCTTAAAAATATCGAGACTCTCCTTTAAGAGCGCCTCGGCTTTCTTATAGTCCCCGATCTGGCTTGCCAGGCTACCCAAATGATTAATCGCATAGCCAATCTCATATCGATTATTGAGCCTCTTCCAGACGCTCAAACATTCTTCATAGGCCTTTCCTGCTTCTGTCCATTCTCCTTTGATGATATGCATATGACCATTCAGTTTATAGAAATCGGCAATGCCCGATTGATAGTTGCTTTCCTTGAATATTATAACCGCCTCTTCAACAAATTGCTGGGCTTTATCATACTGTGCCAGTCGAAAATTAAAAAATGCTCTTTTCAGCAAAATCCGTCCCAGGACATTATTCCTGATAGTGGAAAATTGCTCAGTTGCCCGGGCAAAAGATTTTTCTCCTTCAGCCGACCAGCCAAGATTAACATAGTACTCATAAAATCCATCAATCATCTCACCAATCAATTCTTCATGCCGATTCTCTACTATCCAGTCCCAGGTTGCCCGGACATTGTTGATCTCTTCGCCGATTTCTTTAAAGAAAGTTTTCGGTTCGGTCAAAAAGTACTGGGCATATACCTGATCAACAAACTCGGCATAATAACGGGCATAGACCTCCTCGACCGCTTTTCGTTCCCGGTGAATTTCATCGAGTTTGGCTCGACTATACTGCCGCAGTATCTCTGGCATCTCGTATCTTCCACTTAATTTCCTCTTCAATAATGATTTGTCAACAAATGAAGTAAGCAATTCCAGACTGGTTCCGGCGACTCTTTCTGCACCGGTGCGTGTAAAGCCCCCGCGAAAGATCGAAAGTCTTCTATATATCCTCCGTTCCTCCTCTGACAACAAACTCCAGGAAGATTCAAACACTGCTCTCAGACTCCGATGGCGCTCAGGCACATCCCGGCATCTGGTTGTCAGAAAATCGAGGCCCCGCTCAATCTCCTGAACTATCTCCAGGCAGGAGAGGGTTTTGGTCCACGAGGCGGCAAGTTCAATACCAAGTGGTGACCCCTGAACAAGCCGGCAGATTTTAACGATGTTTGACTTTTCATCTTCCGCGGGAATGAATGAAGGATTTGTGCGCTGGGCACTCTGGATAAACAACCGTACACTATCATAAACTTCAATACCTTTATTCTCTTCAGGATAGGCAAGGCCATCAACATAAAAAATCCATTCACCCTGGAGGTTGAGCCGTTCTCGTGAAGTAACAAGGATTCTGATCCGTGGCGCATTCTGCAGGATCTCGACGAGGAGTGTTGCTGCCTCAAGGAAATTCTCAAAACCATCCATTATCAACAGCATCTCCTTTTCACGAAGAAAATTCATAATCTGATCCTTGATCTCCTCGTTACTGTAAAATGTAAATTTCAAGATTTCGGCAATCGACAGGATCAGGAAATTTACCGAACCTAATGGTGCAAGGGGTATATAATATACACCATTCTTAAAATCCTCAATACATTCAGCCCCGGCCTGTAAGGCAAGACGTGTCTTACCAATGCCACCCGGTCCGATCAAAGTCAGAATATGACACTCCTGCCGGCGAATTGTTGCAATAATCTCTTTAACCTCTTTCTCCCGGCCGATAAAAGGGGTTGATTGAACCGGTAGATTATGGATGTGAGCCGATAGAGAACGGAGCGGGGGGAAATCTTTGATTGTTAGATCCGGGTGAATAAGTCCATATAAAACCTGGGGCTCAGTGAGATCCTTTAACAGATGGCTACCCAGTTCCTGCAGGACTGCACCAGCAGGGAGGTGAGTCGCCATCCTCACTTCCGGGGTTAAAATAATCTGACCACCCCAGCCTGCACTGAGAATGCGTGCGGTCCGGTTAATCACCGGGCCAAAATAGTCGTCGCCCCGCTTTTCGGCCGCACCGGCATTCAAAGCAATCCTTACCCTCAGATCACCAACCTGTCGCCAGTCCTGCTTTTCGATCTCCTTTTGAATAGCAATTGCACATTGTAAAGGCTCGCCTCTTTCAAAAATAGCAAAAAAACCATCGCCGGTATGCTTAATAACCTTACCCCCGTATTCACCAATCAATCGACCAATTATCTCATCATGAAGGGCCAGTGCCCTGCTCATCTCAACACGGTGCTTCTCCCACTTGGTCGTTGAACCTTCGATATCGGTAAAGAGAAAGACCGACATAATTCGGTAATCTATATAAATCGATCAAACCACTCTTCGTCTGCTTTACAAATAGGGCAGATTTCCGGAAATGCAGATTTCGGCTCTTCTTTATCGCGATAATCGCAAGGGCAGATAATATCAAAATCGTCCCCCTTGATACCGTTGGTCAATAAAGCGAAATTATTATTCAAAATCCTAATGCCTTTCGGATCTTCTCCGCATCATAACCAGATTCGGGAATTAACCCGCTGGATTCCATCTCCTCATTGCTTTGCATAAAGGATTATATTGCCTTGCTTCTTGCCGGTTATATGAATTTTGGCCATCGGTCTCATACACTCAGTTCGGCACTATCGATCTGATGGTTATTTCTTCTTTTTCTTCTCACACACCGGACAGAGCCGGGCCGACTTCCGTTTCAATCCCCCGCAGATCGGACATCTCTCAAGTTCAATCTTACAGGGTTTACAAAAAAGTTTATCACCATATACCGGTTTACAGCAGTAAGGGCAGATACATTGGCTCTTCTCGGCTTTCATTTCTGACCTCTCTTTTTTGAGAGATAATCTTCTATTGCCTTGTGTAGAGCATCTGCCCCTAAATTTGAACAGTGCATCTTATTAGGCGGCAGACCGCCCAATTCTTTTGCAACCGAATCATTGGTAATCTTTAGCGCCTCTTCAATCGTTTTCCCTTTTGCCATCTCACTCACCATACTTGAGACTGCAATTGCCGCACCACAACCAAAGGTTTTGAACTTGACATCCTCAAGTCGCCCATCCTTGACCTTGATATAGAAGGTCATCATATCACCACAGACTGGATTGCCCACTTCACCCACACCATCGGCATCGACAATCTCACCGACATTCCGTGGGTTCAAGAAATGTTCCATAACTTTTTGACCATACATAAGAACTCTCCTTAAAATAACTCAATCCCAGATTCACAACTCAATTTTTAGACAGATTAAATATGCTTTAGTTTACCGTATTCGTCTGATCCCGGGGAGTTTACCCTTTATCACTCTGGGATACTTGCCATATACTCCATGGTAGATCTGAGGGAATCTATCCTTACCACCGATTAAAAAAGAGGTCAGGGGCATAACCCTTTTAGCCTCAGCCACCATTGCCCCGACAATCTTTCTGATATCCCACTGGGCACTCATATCCTCACGCAGGCGGGAGATATGATAGAGCTCCCTGAGATTGCAGGAAAAAAGCACCCGCCGGCGATGACTGTTGGTGAGGAGATATTGAGCAATCATCTCATTCTTTTCTTTTTTTATCTTCTTATAGACGGTTTCGGCTTTTCGGATAATATCATAGAATCGCTTTTCTTCACCCGCCCGTTTTACTGCCTCGGGGATTGTTACCCCGAGATCAGGGTCATATAACTGGCTTGTTATTGTTGCAATTCGGTGCCGCTTCAATTGCGCAAAACAGGAAGCCGAGACAATCAATTCAAAAGTCAAACAGGCATATTCAAACTCCCGGGGAAGTGCATCATATAACTGTAAATTTTTCAGCCGCGCTTTAAGAAATTCCTGTCGCTCATGCCAGCCCATCTTCTTAACCCGGCTCAATGCAACCTTGAAAGGCGCTTGAGAGGTCGAGTTCATCAAGGCCGCAATAATCATATCATCGCCATTCCTTGTATAATCAATTAGCGTCACACTCTTTGGGCACGACCTCTCTTTCTCCCGGTAAATATTCTTTGGAAAAGTATCCTTTTCGTAGGCACCTGCCCGGTGGAAAATTATAATCGATGGCGCCACTTCTTTGATCTGCTGATAAATTTCAGTGCCAAGTTCCCGGACCTCGGCCAGAGGATGCGCGGAAAATCTCCTGAGCATCAATTCAAGGTTCCTTCCGTTTATCGTCATCCCGAGCTGGGTCTGGGTGGCAAGGGATAAGATATACCTTGCATCTTCTTTGACCCGGTTCTCAATGTTGCGTAATTGAGCCCTATCCAGATTTTTCCTTTTAAGAAGAGATAAATTTTTTTCTTTTAATCTTTCAAAAAGGTGCTTATATGTGCGATTCTGAAGTTCAATTAACTCAAGATAATCGTCAAGATATTTCGAATTTCGCAGTTCACGAGGTACAACATAATCACCTTTTAAGGTGACATATCTCTGGGACTTTTCCGTATAGGAATTGAGCCGGAACTTCTCAATCTCCTCCACAGCCAGACGAGAGACCCCGATGATATCAAGATTAAAGACTGCGTGTTCGGCTACTGAATGGTGGCCCATTTCAAAAATAATCGTCCGATTCGATTGTCGCGCCTTCACCACCTCTTTCCTTGCTATCTTTCGCAACTGGTCAACCGGCAATGGGCTCCGGCTGATCCGGGCATAGGCAGCTGAGATTGTCTCCGGGGTGACATCGATCCTCTTCACCTTTGCCCGTTCGGCCAGGACTTCAGTATCAATATTAAAACCAGCCAGAAGGACCTTCATAAGGAACGAAGATTTTACTGGCTATAGGAGAAAAGTCAACAAAAATATATGGCCGTCTTAATCTTCATCAGTAATCTCTGAGGTGATCTGGTCTTTATATTTGAAGAGATATATGATCTTATTCCGCTTCTCATCGCGGAAGATGAAGTATTGCACCGGCGAGCCGACTAAAGGTTCAGTTGTCGAATTCTCGGCATATGTCCTGTCATTCAGTTGCTTAAGACAATCCCGTCCACCATCCTTCGCAAAGAGCAACCCCTGATGGCCAGTTGAAAAGAAGAGAAGATATATATTAAGGATTACTGATATGGCCAGTAGCAATATAAGAAGATAGATTCTCTTATTCATAAAAAACCTCCATGCTCTATGCTTTTCTATCGCCTAAATTATGCTCCAACAATCGCAACAAGTCAATCAAATCTATAAGAAAGATAATCCTGTCAAGCAACTTCACTTTTTTCAAAAATGAGATGCAATAATTCAAAATACAACAAAAAATAACATCGAAATTCTATCGTGTTTATAACTTCTGAAATATCAAAAGAAAAAAATATAAATTTATTAAAAAAATACTTGACAAAACCAATTTTGGGGATAAAATGGGACAGAATGGGAAAAAAACCTCGCTTTCGTGGATTTTTTGAACATACGCTCGACGATCGAAATCGACTCTCGATTCCGAGCCATTTTCGCCAGATCTTAATTACCCTCTCGAATGGCGAAGTGGTTATGACTCAGGGGCATGATCACAGTATTGAGGTCTATCCTTTGAATATCTGGGAAGAGTTCGAAGACCGGGAACTTTTTCCTCTCCCCTTTAATAAGACCCAGGTACGCCGTTATCGGCGTTACTATACCTTCAGTATTAAAGAAGATAAGATAGATGGGCAGGGGAGATTGCTCATTCCGGATCGACTCCTCAATTTTGCCGGTATAAAAAAGGAGGTCATCATTACCGGAGAACTCGACCATTTTTCAATATGGTCGATCGAGAATTTTAAACTATTTCAGGAAGAGATCCAGAAACATTTTTTGAACGATGCTGAAGATATCCAGAATTTAAGGAGGCAAAATGAAATTGATGCAACTGGAAGAGAATAAGGTTATTTTCTTATCTTTGAGTGGCGAAGTGGATGAAGAGGAGATAAAGACCATCGCGGCCCGGCTCCGTAAACTTCTTGAAGAAGGGCAGACCAATCTTGTTCTCGATCTGGCTAAAGTTACCCATATGAATTATAAGGTCGTCGGTGAACTGATTGAATGGCAGAAACGGTATCAGGACTATGGTGGGGATATAAAATTGGTCAATGTCTCCTCCTACCTGTACGATATCCTTCGACTCTATGGTTTCTATCCCTTTGAGATCTATCCTACGCGCCGTGCCGCTCTAAAAAGTTTTGCGCATCGTATTTAAACTGGCGGGGATAAGTCTTTTTAAATCGGGGACCGGTTATGCCATTCCACATCCCGGTGATGGTCGAAGAGACCATTAAATATATTAACCCCCATAACAAAGGTATCTATCTCGATTGCACGGTTGGAGGAGGCGGCCATCTTAAAGCCCTGATCGAAAAAACAACAACCGCTCAATTTATCGGTATCGACTGCGACCCGGCCGCACTGCAATCCTCGGCCGAAAACCTGCAACCGTATCGCGCAAGAGTCAAACTGGTCAAAGGCAACTTTATCCACCTTAAATCGATCCTGAAGAATCTCGATGTTGATAAAGTCGATGGGATAATTTTCGACTTAGGTGTATCTTATTATCAATTAACCAATCCGCAACGTGGATTTGGTTATGACATCGACGGTCGAATTGATATGCGTATGGATCCGGAACTGAAACTCGATGGCCTGACTTTAATCCGCCAGAGTAACTTAGAAGAACTTACTTCTATCCTTTCCCGCTTTGGGGAGGTCCGCAACAGCCGATATATTGCCCGCGGGATATATCAAAATAGAAATCGAATTGAAACTACAACTGATCTCAGAAGGATTATCAGTCGGCTGGTGCCCGGAAAATACTTAAAAAAGACCCTCTCTCAGGTTTTTCAGGCATTCCGGATCGTGGTCAATAATGAACTGGAAAATCTCAAAATTGGCCTCACGGAAGCGAGTGGGGCCTTAAAAAAAAAGGACGTCTGGTCGTGATCTCATACCATTCGCTTGAAGATCGAATTGTAAAAAATTTTATGCGTGAGCAAGCCCATGCTAACAATATGCTAATTTTAACCAAGAAATGCCTCCGTCCGCAAGATATTGAAATCATCCGTAATTCCCGGGCGCGCAGTGCCCGTTTCCGGGCTGCGGAGAGGATTAGATGAAACTGCTGATTATTTTATCAATCATCCTCATACTCTTCTTATATGTATGGGGTGAGAGTCAGGCACTGAAGCTCATTAACGAAGTTAATAGATTAAAGATCGAATATAATCGCCTCCTGGATCAAAAGCGGCAATCGATTGCGCTGGTCGAGTTATATTCAACATTGCCACGGATCGAGCAGAAGGCACTCGAGCTCGGAATGCACCCCGCCCGGGATGAAGAGATTATCGGATTGATCGAAAGATGAGACGAATCAGTTTAGTCAACCTCTTTTTAACAATTATCTGGTTAATAATCCTCGGCTTCCTCTTCTATGTCCAGGTGATCAAGTATCCCTACTATCGATCCCTGGCCTTAATCCAGCATAAGAAAAAGATCGAACTCCTGCCCAGGCGCGGCGATCTCTATGATGCCTCAGGGCGGCTAATTGCTACCAGTATCCATTGTTATTCAGCCTATGTCCTACCAAGGTTTATCAAAAACCAGAAGAGAGCTGCTCAGCGTTTAGACCATGCCGGTTTCGGTTCCTATGACGAACTTATTAAAAAATTCCGTCAGAAAAATTTCTTCTGGCTCAAGCGCAAATTCGACACCCAGGAAAAAGAGACCCTGGAAAAATTGAATATCTTCGGCATCTTTATCGTCGACGATATGAAAAGAATCTACCCGGCTGATGAACTGTTTGCCGGTATGGTGGGAAAGGTCGACGCTGATAATCAGGGGATTGAAGGTTTAGAATATGAACTTAATGATTTTCTGAAAGGCGAAAAGGGATTCAGTATTTTTCAAAAGAAACCATCAGGCGACGGCTTCCCTTACCATCGGTATCCAAGCCAAGAATCCAAACCTGGTTCTGATGTTTATCTAACTATCGACCTCGACCTTCAGGAGATTCTCTACGAAGAGATCAAAAAACAGATTGAGGAGAGCAACGCCACTGCCGGTATGGGGCTTGCCTTAAATCCTCAAACCGGCGAGATCCTTGCCCTGATTAATAACCGACCCGGACAGCCCTGGCGTAATATGGTAGTATGTGATGAGTTTGAGCCGGGCTCGACCTTCAAGATTGTCACTGCCCTGGCCGCTCTCGAAAAAGGCTGGAAGGAGACAGATATCATCGATGCCCGGGGAGGATATATTAAATATTGCGGGCATCGCATCGACGATTATCGGGACTATGGTATTATAAATTTTAAAGAGACCTTCGGTTATTCAAGCAATGTCGGAGTAGTAAAGATTTCACAGACGCTTGACCGGGATCGATTCGGGTTACTGGCACGAAACTTAGGATTCGGGGAGAAGACCGGTATCGAATTGCCCGGTGAAGCAAAAGGTAATATCCAGGTGAATAACCGAACCAGTAATATTCGATTCGCCAATATTTGTTTTGGGCAGGGAGTCACAACAACTCTCCTCCAGCTCGCACAGGCCTATGCGGCCATTGCCAATGGTGGTAAATTATATAGGCCTTATATTATCAAAGAGATCAAAAAGGCAAACCAGACCGTGCATCGTAACGAACCTTTATTGGTCCGTCAGGCAGTCCCCCCTCAACACAGCCATCAGATAGTCTCAATTCTTGCGGGCGTCGTCACCTTCGGCAGTGGAAAGAAGGCAGCAGTGCAGGGGATTTCGATCGCTGGTAAGACCGGGACTGCCCAGAAGGTTATAAATGGTAATTACTCCCACGACAAAATTATTACTTCTTTCATCGGATTCTTCCCGGCAGAAAATCCAAGCCTTCTAATTGCTGTCGCCCTCGATGAGCCCAAAAAAGGGAAATGGGCAAGCGATCTGTGTGCCCCAATCTTCAGTCGTGTCGTTAAACGAGTAATCAATCTACCAAAATATAATCAACAAATTTATGTTAAAAGATCTTAAAGAGTTATTTCGGAACATTGATTTTACGGCGATACCAGAAAAGGGTATGAATGAAAAGATCTCCGGTATCAGTTACAATTCAAAAAATATCCAGTCCGGCTTTCTTTTTTTTGCCCTGCAGGGCTTCAGTCAGGATGGTCGCGCCTATATAAATGATGCAATAGCGAGAGGCGCGAAGGCAATCGTTACCGATTATGAATTTAATCAAAAGGTTCCGGTCCTGCACATCAAAGTAAATAATCCAAGGAAGATTCTCGGTATCGTATCAAATCGCTATTACGATGAGCCAGCCCGAAAACTCGAGATCGTCGGGATAACGGGGACCAATGGCAAGACGACCACCTCTTATTTGATAAAATCAATTTTTACCAGGGCAAACTTAAAATGTGGATTGATCGGAACTATTTACTATGATCTCGGAAGAGAAGAAATTACCGCAAAGAATACTACACCGGAGAGCCTCGATCTTTTTCTTCTCTTCAGTAAAATGGTTACAAATGGTATCACCCATGTGGTAATGGAGATATCGTCCCATGGTCTGGCCCTGAATCGGGTGGATGAGATACCGCTGGCGGTTGGTGTCTTCACAAATTTGACCCGCGATCATCTCGACTTTCATAAGACTTTTGCAGAGTATCGCAACGCCAAATTGCGACTTTTGAATTTAATACGCACCGACGGTACGGTCGTTTATAACCTGGAAGATCTCCTGGCTCAAGATATTAAAAGTCTATATCAGGGACATCGACTTGGTTATCGGCTTGAGGGAGAACCACAGAATAACAATGATTCCATTATTCAGGCATCAATTGAGTCAATCACCGGTCAGGGAATAAAATTCACCATTCATTATAAAGGGAATAACTATCATATCGATTCGGCCCTGCTTGGTCGACACAACATCTATAATATCCTTGCTGCTTTTGGTGTGGGGATTGCCTTTGATATTGACCCGGAGATTATCGGCGCGGGAATTGGTGCGCTAAAATCGGTACCGGGCCGACTTACACCGGTGCCCAACGATAAGGGGTTATCGGTCTTTATCGATTATGCCCATACCGAAGATGCATTAAAGCATGTGATCAGCGCAGTAAGGGAATTTACCCGTCGAAAAGTTATCGTCGTCTTTGGCTGCGGTGGCAATCGTGACCGGGGCAAGAGGCCCCTGATGGGAAGAATTGCAACGGAACTCGCTGATTTCGTGCTGATAACCAGTGACAACCCGAGAGATGAGGACCCAGCATCGATCATCAAGGAAATTGTGCAAGGGATCAAGAGTAATAATTATCAGATCATTATCGATCGTGCCGAAGCAATCACCACTGCCATCAAAATGGCTCAGCCGGGAGACAGTGTCATAATTGCCGGGAAGGGGCACGAATCCTATCAGATTGTCAAAGATGAGATCAGGCACTTTGATGATTTTGAGGTCGCACAAAAATGTTTAAGTTGAGCGAAATTGCCTCCGCGTTACAGGGTCGGTTAGTCGGGCCTGATTGCGACAATATTGGCTCAATTACAACCGATTCGCGTCAGGCCCGACCCGGGCAAATCTTCTTTGCCCTGAAAGGCAAAAACTTTGATGGTCATAACTTTGCCCTCGAGGCCTATCGCAAGACCAACGCCCCGGTTATCGTCGAGCGCGAAATCAAAGATATCAGCCAACAGATAATCGTTGCTGACACACAGAAAGCACTCGGGCAACTCGCCAATTATTACCGAAAGAAATTCTCACCTCTGGTCATTGCAATCACGGGAACAAATGGTAAGACAACGACCAAAAATATTGTGGGCCAGATTTTAAGTATTAAAGACAAAACCCTCATCACCTCCGGGACAATGAACAATCAGATCGGCTTACCATTAACCCTGCTCCGTCTCACACCTGAGATCCGTTATTGTGTCCTTGAGATGGGAACCAATTCCCCAGGTGAGATCGAACAACTCTGCAGGATTGCCCAACCCGATGTCGGGGTCTTGACCAATATCGGTTATGGCCATATCGGTGGTTTTAAAACCCGTAATGATCTGATAAAAGAGAAACTTTCCCTTATCGAAAATCTTCCCCCGCATTCGATTGCGGTGGTCAACGCGCGCATCAGTTACATTTATACCAATCACCGGATTGTCACCTTTTCCCTCTATCGCAACGCCCATTACCATCCAACCCGGGTTATCCTGAATGAAACCGGGAGCATCTTCTATATTGGGAAAGACCGCTACCAGACTCATCTCCTCGGCCGCGTTAATGTTGAAAATATCATCGGTTCAATCGCACTCACCACTGAACTGGGGGTTAAAAAAGAGATCCAGAAAACTGCAATCAGCGCCTTAAAACCTGAACCAATGCGCTTAGAACCCATCAGGATTAAAAATTATTTAATAATCAATGACTGCTATAATGCAAATCCCAATTCAGTAAAGGAAGCAATTCTGTTTATCTCACGATTAAAAAGACGCAGGATTGCCGTTCTTGGTGATATGCTGGAACTGGGAAGAATGTCGGTAAAACTTCATCGGAGGATTGGTGAATATGTCCGTAAACATATCGATCTGCTGATCACGATTGGTGACCAGGCAAAGCTCTTTCAGGGTATTCACTTTGACAACCGCTCCGAGGCAGTCGCATATCTCTTGGATAACCTCAAAGACAATGACCTGATTCTGTTTAAAGCGTCGCGGGCATTAAAAATGGAAGAACTTGTCAATCAGTTTATCGAACATTTGCAGTAGAACAGGAGGCGACTTTGCTTTATCATTTAATCTATCCCCTGCGTGAAGTCTTCAGTCCATTGCGCCTCTTTGGTTATATAACCTTCCGTGCCGCCTATGCCGCAATCATCGCAATCCTTATTGCTATTATCCTAGGTCCGGTCGTAATCAGAATATTATCAGTTCGGAAGATCGGTCAAACAATTCGGGACGAGGTTCCTGACCGGCATAAACAGAAGGCGGGGACTCCCTCAATGGGCGGGATCCTGATCATATTTTCATTCCTGGTCCCGGTGTTACTCCTTGGTGATCTCACGAATTCCAATATCCTTCTCCTGATCCTGGGCACGGTCTGGTTAGGCGCACTGGGTTTATATGATGATTACATCAAGATCTACCAGAAAAAACCCCGGGGATTGAATAAACGAACTAAGATCTTCTGGCAGGCACTGTATGGTTTCACTGTTGGCTTGATTCTCACCTTTTTACCGGTCGATCCGGACATTGCTACCCGGACCAATTTCCTCTTCCTCAAAAATCTTATTGTTAACTTCGGTCTCTTCTATCCATTATTTGTTGCCCTGGTAATCGTTGGTGCTTCCAATGCGGTTAATCTGACCGATGGACTCGACGGACTGGCCATCGGTCTGGTCGGGATTGCCGCCTCGGGCTATGCTGTGCTTGCCTATGTTACCGGTCATACCGGTCTGAGTAAATACTTAAACATTATCTTCGTCAGCAATGCTGGAGAAATTACCATATTCACCGCCTCCATCCTCGGCGCTGCCCTCGGCTTTTTATGGTTTAATGCCTTTCCCGCCCAGGTCTTTATGGGTGATGTTGGTTCATTAACTCTTGGTGGTCTGATTGGCACTACTGCAGTCTTAATTAAGCATGAATTTCTTCTTATTCTGATTGGCGGTGTTTTTGTGGTTGAGGCAGTAACTGTTATTCTTCAGGTAATTTACTTTCGTGCCACCCGTGGTAAGAGACTATTTCGCATGGCGCCCCTCCACCATCATCTCGAACTCGCGGGCTGGGCCGAGCCCAAGATAACTGTTCGCCTCTGGATCCTCGAAATCATCTTTGTCCTTTTAGCCCTTTCAACGTTAAAACTAAGATGAAAAAAATCTTAATCCTCGGTCTCGGACGAGCAACAAAGAACATAGTTAAATTCCTTCTCGACAAAGAAATTGATCTCTACGCCTATGAAGAGAAGCCCCCAGCAATGGTCGATCCAGAAATTCGTGGACTATTATTGGACAAAAAGATTAAGCCATTAGCAAAGATTAACAATCTGGATCTGGTTATTACCAGCCCCGGTTTCAGCGAAGATAAAGAAATTGTAAGAAATATAAGAAAAAAGAAAATCCCGATCATCGATGAGATTGAATTTACCTATCGCTCAATCAACGATAAAATCATTGCTGTCACCGGGACCAATGGTAAAAGTACAACGACTGCACTTATTGCCCATATTCTCAATGCGGCCGGGGAAAAATGCTTTCTCGGCGGGAACCTCGCTCCGGGCAAGCCCTTCTCTTGCGCCCTCTTAGAGCCTAAATATAAATATTATGTGCTCGAGATCTCGAGTTTCCAACTGGAAAGGATCGACCGTTTTACTCCCTGGATTGCTGTACTCACCAATATTACTGCTGATCACCTTGATCGACACAAGACTATCGATGAGTATATCGATCTGAAATTTCGTATATTTAAAAATCAGCAGGAGAGCAATTTTGCGGTCCTGAATTATGATGATCTGATCACACGTTCAAGATCGGATGCAATCCGGGCACAGAAAGTCTATTTTTCTAAAGAAGACATAGTTGATGGTATCTATTATCAAGACGGCAAGATTTATAACCGGGGCAATTTTATGATTGATGTTCAGGATTTACCGCTACCGGGTATGCATAATGTAGAGAATGTGATGGCGGCTACTTCGGTAGCACACATTATCGGCATTGATGATCGATCCATTGTACCTGCACTCATGACATTCACGGGTCTGCCCCACCGCCTCGAGATTGTTGCCAAAATTAACAATATCACATTTATCAACAACTCAATGTGTACCAATCCAACCGCCGCGGTCGCTTCGTTCAAGGCGGTAAAAGGGGAAAAGGTCGTAATCCTCGGTGGTTATGAAAAGAATCTCGAAAGTAAATCTTATCTCGATCTCGTAATTGCCCAGGCATCGGGAGTGGTCATCATTGGTGCGAATAAAGAAGATCTGGCTGACTATTTCAAGAAACACGGTTTTAAAGATTATACCGTGGTCAACGATATGTATGAGGCCGTCACCAGAGCACTACAAATTGTCCCCCCAGGGGGCACCGTCCTGCTCAATCCTGGTTTTGCCTCGTTCGGTGATTTCAAAGATTTTGAAGAGAGAGGTGAGGTATTTAAAGATGCCGTTAGAAAAGCCATTGGAAAAGCCAGATAGTGTCTATCTGCTGATCATCTTCTTTCTTTTAGGACTCGGGGTGGTTGCGGTATTTTCGAGTTCTTTCTACTATGCCTGGGCTCGGGGTCAAAATAGTGAATTTTATTATATGCGGAGTCATCTTATCAAACTGGCTATCGGCCTTATCCTCTTTTTCGTAGTGATGAATATACCTTACAAGAGGCTTAAGCCTTTCATATTTGTTGGTTATATACTGATCCTTCTTGGATTGATTCTGACCCTCATCCTGGGACATAAATCCTATGGCGCACGACGCTGGCTCTTCAACCTCCAGGTCTCCGAGTTTGCCAAAATCTGGCTCATTGTCTATCTCGCCTCTTTCTTAACCCGCCATAAAGAAGTCATCAATAGTTTCCGAAAGACGATCCTGCCCGGTTTACTGATCATCGGTCCGGTCATAATTCTGATCCTGATTGAACCTTCATTCTCTATGGCTTCACTTCTGATATTTGTCACCGGGCTCCTCTTCTTCACCGCCGGGCTAAAGTGGCGCTACTTCTGTCTTGGAATGATAATTGTCTTAAGTGCGCTCACTCTCCTTTACCTCTCCTATCCCCATGCGCGACTTCGTCTTGCTTCTTTGTTTGGCGGACAGACCGCATATCAAATAAAGCAGTCGCTCATCGCCATCGGCTCGGGCGGGCTTTTGGGTACTGGCCCGGGTGGAGGTCGACAGAAATTTCTCTTCTTACCCTGTCCCTATAACGATTTCATCTTCGCCTCAGTTGCCGAAGAGTTTGGATTTTTAGGTAGCATCTTCATTCTTGGCATCTATCTCTATCTCTATCGACGCGGCATCAGAATTGCACGATTCGTCGAGGATGACTTTGGTCGTTATCTTGTCCTTGGATTCTCCTATTTGATCTTTGTCTATTTCCTTTGCCACGTCAGTGTTTCTCTCGGAATTCTTCCGCCTACTGGTCTACCTTTACCCTTTTTGAGCTTCGGTGGTTCAGCCCTGATTTCCAACCTGATTGGTGCTGGCCTGGTGTTAAATGTTTCACGCTGGAGGATTGATTGAAGATACTCATCACCGCAATCGGTACGGGTGGACATATCTTCCCGGCAATTGAAGTAGCTCACGACTTAACCCGGATGGGTGTCCAGGTTATCCTGCTCGTGCGCCCGGGCCGCATTGAAGACCAGATTCTCCAGAAAGTTACCTATCGAAAATTCTATATCAAGGCATTTGGTTTTGCGGGAAAAGATCTCATCACCCGGTTTAAATCTATTCTTTCTTTGATCTTCTCAGTCCTGCGCCTCAATGTCTTTATGAAGTCAGAAAATATCAAAGGGGTCTTTGGTACCGGTGGTTTTGGTATGATGCCGGCGATACTGGCTGCCATCTGGCGTCGCATACCTTTTTATATCCTGGAGTTGAATCGAATCCCGGGTCTGGTTACGAGATTGGTGTCCAGATTTGCCACCCTTACCTACCTTGCCTTTCCGCTGGAGCGACCGATCCCTGGGCGGACCCTTTTGGTCGGCGTTCCTATCCGGAGTGAATTCAGGAATGTAAGTTATCAACCTCGGGCTCGTAAGATAACAGTCCTCGGAGGCAGTCAGGGTGCTCGAAGACTTAATGAAATAACCATCCAGCTGGCTGAGCAGAGACCGGATCTGCAATTTATAATCATAACCGGTACACGCGATTATGCCTCCCTGATCCAGAAATCATCAGGTAAAAATATCGAATTGGTCAGTTTTACCGATCGACCCTGGGAATATCTGAAGGATTCAACTCTGGCGATCTCACGCAGTGGCAGTAATACCATTTATGAACTTTTGACCCTTGGTATCCCGATGATCCTGATTCCTTTCCCCTATGCGATCTATGACCATCAAACTGCCAATGCCCGCTATCTCGAAGTTAATGGTGCTGCTGTCGTCATCTTAGAACAGGAACTTAATGTTGAACGCCTTAATAGAACAATCGATCACCTCCTGACCAATGGTAATCATCTTCAGAAGATGCGTACACAGGCCCGAAGACTTGTCCTGCATAATTCGGCATCAAGAATCGCCTGCCGGATATTAGGTGAAGATAGATATCTTCAGGAGTAAATATGTTTGGTAAAGTAAAAAGGCTCCATTTTATTGGTATCGGTGGTATTGGAATGTCTGGCCTGGCCTTGATAATGAAAAATTTGGGGTTCGAAGTCACCGGTTCAGATATTAAACGCTCAGAAACAACCGAGATGCTAACAAAGACTGGTATCAAGATAACTTATGAACATAAAAAGGAAAATATCTCAGAATGTGATACCGTCATCTATTCATCAGCAATCGACCAATCGAACCCGGAACTGGTTGAAGCCCGCAAGCGAAATTTAACTGTCGTCCCGCGAGGGGAAATGCTTGCCGAGTTAATGCGGATGAAAATCGGTATTGCGATTTCCGGGACACACGGCAAGACAACGACCACTTCTATCGTTGGCCGGATTCTTGAAAATGGCGGTCTGGAACCGACCATAATCGTGGGTGGGATTGTGAAAAACGGCAGTAACGCCTCATTAGGCAAGGGTCAATACCTGGTCTGCGAGGCAGATGAAAGCGACAAGTCCTTTCTCTTCCTTAACCCTTCCTATGCAGTCATAACCAATATCGAGGCTGAACATCTCGATTATTATAAAGACCTTGAAGAAATCAAGGAACACTTCATAACTTTTGCCAATCGTGTTCCATTCTGGGGTTGTGTCTTCCTCTGCAATGAACATCCGGTCAACCTGAAAATCAAAGACAAAATCACGCGCCGTACCCTCACCTACGGTTTTAATGCTGCCTCGAACATCGTTGGAAAAAATCTAATTTACACAGCCTGGGGCAGTCGGTTCACGGTTGAGGCTTCAGGTGTCGAACTGGGTACAGTCGAACTTAATATCCCTGGTAATCATAATATCCTGAATGCACTGGCGGGTATCGGTGTCGGCTTGGAATTGGGGATTGAATTTGCAAAGATTGCCTCAGCCCTCAAGACCTTCTCCGGAGTCCATCGTCGACTGGAGTTAATTGGCGAAGTTAATAATATAAAAATCTTCGATGACTATGGCCATCATCCCACTGAGATTGCGGTTACACTTGAAACTCTACGTCGTTATCTTCCCCAGGGGCGAATAATTACTATCTTCCAGCCCCACCGCTATACCCGGACCTACCATCTTATCGACCAGTTTGCAAAATCGTTCTTTGCCACTGACCTGCTTATTGTAACTGAGATCTATGCAGCCAGTGAGAAGCCCATCCCGGGAATTAATGGGGAAGTCCTGGCCAAACGAATCCGCCGCGCGCACGACGCCGTCTTATATTTTAAGGATTTCAACCAGATCCTTGATTATATTAAGAAAGAAATAAAACCGGGAGATATTATCATAACCCTCGGTGCAGGTAATATATGGCAGATCGGAAAAGAATTATTAAATTACTTAAAGGCAAAATAAAGGGCCGTATTCGTCAAGGGGTTAAGATCGGACCACTTACCTCTTTCGGTATAGGTGGCCCCGCTCGTTATCTTATTGATGTCTATGACCTTAAATCACTACTGACCGTACTCCGTGTACTCAAAGAGCAAAAGATAAAAGTATTTCTCCTGGGTCAGGGAACAAATATCTTGGTGTCTGATCGTGGTTTTAATGGTGCTGTTATCAGGCTGAAGGGTAGTTTTACTAAGATCGAACACCGGGGCAACTTATTAATTGCGGGCGCTGGTGCCCGACTCATCGATGTTGTTAAAACCGCTCACCACGCTGGACTCAGCGGGCTGGAATTTGCCATTGGTATCCCTGGGTCAGTCGGTGGTGCTCTGAAGATGAATGCCGGCGCCTTTGGTGAATCAATTGGCCCCTGCGTAAAAAAATTGTGGGCGGTAGATGGTAATCTTATGCATAAATGCTATAGCAAAAGGGAATTAAAATTTGCTTACCGTTCTTCCAATATCGGTAAGAATACAATCATTACTCGGGCAGTCTTAAAACTCAAACCCGCCGCCCGGACGGAAATTTGTGCTCGTGAGGAATATCTTCAGAAATATCGGTGGGCGCACCAGCCGCGCGGTAAGAGTGCCGGTTCAATATTTA
Organism: Caldifarciminota bacterium; assembly: GCA_965648915.1. Classification (GTDB taxonomy): domain Bacteria; phylum Hydrothermota; class Tepidihabitantia; order SM23-42; family CAYGYG01; genus CBFGIV01. The sequence goes on from CBFGIV010000009.1 coordinate 27,135, forward strand.
AGAATCCGAAAACCATTAGTGCCGGGAGATTGATTGAAGAATGCGGGCTCAAGGGAAAACGGATTGGTGATGCGGTTATCTCCGAGAAACACGCCAATTTTATTATCAACTGTGGAAAGGCCCGGGCCCGGGATGTAAAAAGGCTGATCCAACTTATCAAAGATCGGGTCTATAAATTAAAAAAAGTAAAACTTACCGAGGAGGTCATATTATTAGACTGATTATCATCGTGCTGATGCTTATTATCGTCTTTGTCCTTTTTTCGGCGGTTCAGATTCGAAGAAACCGGATGGCTGCCTATCTCGACCAATCGGACCTGATTGCAACTTACTCATTAAATACGATCGATTCATCATCGGGAATTTACGAATACGCGGGCAAGAGGCTTATTATCGGTGGCGGTAATCTCGTTGAAAGGAAAAAACTCATTGATAGCCTCCACCTGCTCGACCTGCCCCCTGATTTTGAGATCGATCTCAGGTTTAAGAATCAGATAATCCTGAAGAAAATAGAATGAATAAAAAGTCAACCATTATAAACATTTCTTATATTTTGTTCTTTAGTCTATCATTGCCAAGGAGGTGTTATGGCTAAAGCGGACCGGATTGTCGGTGTTGATCTGGGCACAACAAAGATTGCAGTAATTATTGCTGAACCCGACGCATCCGGGAATCTTAGAGTCATCGGCGTTGGCTCGGCTCCATCTGAGGGAATGCGGCGGGGGGTCATAATCAATCTTGAAAAAGCGGTCCAATCTATCGAAAAAGCCGTCGATGCTGCTTCTAAGATGGCTGGCTTCAAAGTCGATTCCTGCTATGCTGGAATATCCGGTTCTCATATTGAGAGTATTACATCACACGCTATGGTGGCAATCTCCAAGCCGGGGACTGAGATTACCAGAAAGGATGTGGAGCGGGTTATCGAGCAGGCGCGAACGATTGCCCTCCCCCCTGATCGGGAGATCATCCATGCAATTCCTGTTGAATTCATTGTCGATAATGAAAAGGGGATTAAAGATCCGGTCGGGATGGCGGGTGTAAAACTTGAAGCCTTTGTCCATCTTGTTACTGTAGCAATCACTTCGGCACAGAATATTCATCGGGCCCTCGAAAAAGCCGGGCTTAAAGTTAAAGACCTGGTCCTGCAACCACTGGCTTCATCCTTTGCGGTTCTTGAACCGGATGAGATAAATCTTGGAGTCATCCTCCTTGACATTGGTGGTGGCACTACCGACCTGGCGATCTTTTATGATGGTGCCATCCGTCATACTCAGGTAATCCCCCTGGGGGGTGAATATATCACCAATGATATTGCCATCGGGCTCCGTACCCCACCCAATCGGGCCGAAGAGATTAAACTCCTTCACGGTTCAGCAAAACTTGATCCCGATGAAAAGGATAAGGCTATTATTGTGCCCGGAATTGGTGGGCGGGAGGATCGAACGATATCAAAACAATTTTTGATCTCGATCATAAATCCGCGGATTGAAGAGATTCTGATGATTGCTCACAAGGAGGTTAAAAAGACCGATTATGCCGATTTAATTGCTGCCGGCGTCGTGATTACTGGTGGAACTGCCCGCCTCAAGAATATCGACCGTCTGGCTGAAGAGATATTTAACCTCCCAGTCAAGATCGGTATTCCCAAGAAGGTGGGTGGGTTGACCGATATAATATCTGATCCAATCTATGCCACCGGAATCGGTCTCATCTTCTATGGGCTGGAAATGAAAAACCGTGATTTACTACCTAGGAAAAAAGGTAAAGGCATGTTTGATGTATTAAAAAATCGCTTTGAAAATCTAATCAAGTACTTTTAAGAAGGAGGCATTTTATGTTCGAAATTATTGAAGACCCAAAAAATATCGTAAAGATTAAACTGGTTGGCATTGGCGGTGCTGGATGTAATACGATAAACTTTGCGATCGAGGATGGTATCAAAGGTGTCGAAACAATTGCTGTGAATACTGATCTCCAGATACTGAGCAAAAATCTCTCACCCAACAAATTTCAGATCGGAGAGAAACTCACCAATGGACACGGTGCAGGTGGTGATCCGGAAATCGGTCGTAAGGCCGCCGAAGATGCGCGGGAAGAAATTCGAGAACTGCTTAAGGACGCCGATATGGTTTTTCTTACCTGTGGTGAGGGTGGTGGCACCGGTACCGGCGCCACACCGATTTTTGCTGAAGAGGCAAAAAATCTCAATGCCCTGGTTGTGGCGGTGGTGAGTAAACCTTGGTCTTCCGAAGGTAAAAGGCGTATGGATAATGCCCTTATGGGCATTGAAGAGTTGCGGATGAGAGTCGATACCCTGATTGTTATCTCTAACGACCGTCTGCTTTCAATCGTTCCCAAGAATATGCCTGCAAACGAATCACTCAGGTTTGGTAATGAGACCCTGTTCAATGCCATAAAAGGGATTGTTGAAATCATCACGATCCCGGGTATCATAAATGTCGACTTTGCCGATGTCCGGACGGTAATGTCGGAAAAGGGCGCAGCGGTAATCGGAATGGGAATCGCCGAAAATGAAAACCGTGCCGTAGAGGCCGCAACCAGAGCCATCTCCTCGCCCCTCCTTGATGATCTCTCAATCAAGGGTGCCCGGGGATTATTAATAAATATCGGCGGTGGTGAAGACCTTTCGATGACTGAAATCAATGAGGCAACAAACTTAATCTATACTGCCACTGAATCTGAACCGTATCTTATTCCAGGCTTCTTCCAGGACCCATCGATAAATGGTAAAGTAAAAGTAACCGTAATCGCTACCGGACTCAAAGATAAAACAATCCCAACTTCGTCTGAGATCCCCGATCTCGGTGCCTTCCAATCCACCAAGAGCGACATTGAGCGACCAACTTTTATAAGATTGGATAAAAATCGAGAACGGACCACTAAAAAGATTGAAATCGATGAGAACAATCTCGAAATCCCGACCTTCCTGAGGAAGCAGATCGACTAAGCAACTGTTTTTTGACATTTAATAAGGGATTGTTGATCTAATCGATAATTTTTAAAAACCGGCTTAAATTTTGGTTTGACTTAATTTGTAATTTAACTATAATCTGCTAAGGGAGGTGTCTGTGAAGAAAAATATATTTGTTCTTTTAATGATCTCAACAACTGTACTGCTTTCCGGTGAAATTATTTATCAGAATGGTATCCTCATCAATCCGGTCCCTTATCAAAACACTTTCAATGCCGAAGTCGTCGATTCCTTTCGCTCACCCGCCACCGGTTATTCTATGGGCCTTGCCTGGGATGGTAAGTATCTCTGGAATGACGAAGCATTTACCAGATGGTTTGCCAAAGTCGATACATTGGGTAATATGATCAATAGTTATACCCCAACCTCTGGTAATCGTGATATGACCTTTGACGGCCGTTATCTCTGGGCAACTGACTGGCAGGCAGCACAGGTTTTTAAGTATGACACCAGCAACTGTTCGATAATCGCCGCCTTCACACCACCGTTTGGTGGAAAGCCGAACGGTATGACCTGGGACGGTAAGTACCTCTGGGTTGGTGAAGAGAATGGCCGGATCTATCAGTGCGATACCTGTCTGAACCTGATTCGAAGTATCCCTGCTCCCAATAACACCGGTTACAATCCCCGGGGACTTGCCTTTGATGGTAAAGACTTATATGTGGGCTGTCAGACAATAGGCATTATCTATCGTATCGACACAATCGATGGGACGATTCAGGAGCAATTCAGTTCACCCAGTCGATCATTACAACAGGGTCTTACCTGGGATGGTAAGTATCTCTGGTCCACAGGTGGCAACAATTGGGTTTATAAGATCAAACCCACAGTCAACATTGAAGAGAGAGAAAAAGAACTCTTTCAACTAAAAACCGGTGTCAACTTCGAAATCTATCCCAATCCAGCCCGGAGAACAGTAAACTTTCGTATCACCGCTCATTGTGCCCGAAAGGTCTCTCTTGCCGTCTATAATTCTACCGGAAGTTTAATTAAACAATTTACCTGCGAAGCGATTGAGCCAACCAGCAAGTTGAACTTTGATTTGAAGACTACTCAATTTAAGCCGGGTATCTATTTTATTCGACTCCAGAGTGGTCCTGCACAGGTTACGAGAAAACTGGTATACTTAAAATAATCTCTTCTGGACTAAAAAGCGTTCTCTTTCAACCTGCCGGGTTACCAGGGGTGTTCCTCTCTAATATCAGACATGTAATTCTATCCATAACCCCTACCTGTCAGGTATAGAGATTTAATACTTTATTTCGCTAAAGAAGGCTCAACCGCGAATAGCCTTGACATTAGTGAATATATATATAAAATAGTCTGTTCTAATTATGAAGAAGAAAATCCGTGTCGGCATTCTCTGCGGCGGCAAATCGGCCGAACACGAGATTTCACTGATCTCTGCAAAAAATGTAATTTCGGCCATCGACCGTAATAAGTACGAAGTCGTCGTAATCGGTATTGATAAGGAGGGAACCTGGCGTTTCTACCCGGATGATAATTTTATCCTCAATCCGGAAGATCCCAAAGCAATCAGATTGATTCCGCATGGTTCAATCATCGCCCTCATCCCCGGGAAGGGCAAAAGGCAATTCTTAAATATATCCTCTCTCCAATTTTTAAAATCGGTCGATGTTGTCTTCCCGGTACTCCATGGTCCGTTTGGTGAAGACGGAACAGTTCAGGGGCTCCTGAAACTCATCGATATTCCATTCGTCGGTGCCTCGGTTCTGGGCTCAGCGGTGGGAATGGATAAAGAAGTTACCAAAAGACTTCTGCAAGAGGCAAAGATACCCGTACCTAAATTTCTGGTCTTACATAAAAATAACGCTGACCAGATTAACTTTGACTTGATAAAGAAGAAAATCAGGTTACCCCTCTTTATCAAACCATCAAATCTCGGTTCATCGGTTGGTATCCACAAAGTTAAAACGAGAAACGATTTCCGGTCTGCATTAAAGGATGCTTTCCAGTACGACCGGAAGATCCTGATTGAAGAATTTATCGAAGGCAGGGAGATCGAGTGTTCAGTATTGGGCAATGAGCATCCTATCGCATCCCTACCGGGTGAAATTGTCCCCCGGCACGAATTCTATTCTTACGAAGCCAAATATCTCGACAAAGATGGTGCGCTCTTAAAAGCACCGGCAGCACTCTCGCCCCGGATTGTAAAAAAAGTTCAGGAACTGGCGATCAAAACATTTAAGACACTCAATTGTGAAGGGATGGCCCGGGTCGACTTTTTCCTGAGAAATGAGCAGGAGTTATTTGTTAATGAATTGAACACGATCCCTGGTTTCACAAAAATCAGTATGTATCCTAAACTCTGGGAGATCAGTGGTATTCCCTATCGAGAACTGATCGACCGTCTGATTCAACTTGCCCTGGAAAGATTCCAAAAAGAGAAAAAACTCAAAACTTCTTATCAACCTTAAATAAGAGAAAGAGGCCAAAAATAACTTGACTTAAATCTATTTTCACCTTTAATTACAGTGATGGCCCGGAGTATCAATTACCGTGCAATTATTATACTGCTCACCCTCTCACTCATTTCCCGTTTTCTCTTTTTCCTCACCATCCGCCCCTGGGATACGATTACCCTTTCCCGGATTTTACAATCTGACTGCCTCGGCTATCACAAATTAGCCTTAAACCTGGCGAAATACCACCAATTCGCTTATGAAAAAGACGGCCCGCCTGATGCTCTGCGTACCCCACTCTATCCTTTATTAATCTCCCTTGGCTACAAAATCTTTGGTCCCGCGCCGTGGATCATTATTGTTATTCAAATAATCCTTAGCACTCTCTCTGCTCTGATCCTCTATTCAATCATCGCCCGGTCGGTTGGTCCTCAAATTGCTTTCTCTGCTCTGCTCTTCTTTACCTTCGATCCCTTTCTTATTATCTTTACCAACACCTGTATCAGTGAAACGCTCTTCATCTTCTTACTTCTGCTGGGTGTTTTTTTCTTCTGTAAAATAATTACCAGTCATCAATCCGAAAAAAATTATCTCAACCTGGTACTCACCGCCATTCTCTTTGGTCTTACTGCACTAACCCGCCCTATATCAGTATATCTACCAATATTGGTCGTTATCCAGCTTTTTATGCTAAAGGCACAAAAAATAAAAATGGTACTATATCAGATATGTATATTTACCTTTTTCTTTCTCTTAACTCTCTCTCCTTGGTTAATCAGAAATTATTTTATTTTTAAATCCTTCCGTCTCTCGACTTCAGGGTCTTATAATCTACTCTATCTTTTTGTTGGCGAGGCGGAAATGGAACGGAGAAAAAAATCAGCAGATAGCGTCAACCATCAACTTACAATCGAAGTCGAAAGTCTGATCACCAGAGACGGCCGGATCCCGGAAAAACTTAATTCTTTCCAGAAAGTCAAATACTGGAATAGACTGGCATTTCACTATCTGTTTAATTATCCAGGACTAAATTTCAAACACTACCTCCTCGGTATCTTCCGTTTCTTCTTCAGTGTTGAAACCCAGTACCTTGCCGATGTCCTCAGACTACCTTCAGGCAATAGGAGATATAATCCAAAGAATTATCCTGGCCTCTTCAGTATGGTATCAGGCTGGCTGCACCATAAATCGCTCTGGCAGATAATTATCGGCCTGGGGCTGGAATTATATTTAATCTTTTCGTATAGCCTGCTGTTAATCGGGATCAGGAACTGCAGTTATTATAAAAATAGCCTTTTTTTTATATTTTTCGCCAGTATAGTCATCTATTTCATCCTTTTGACCGGCACTGCCGGAGATGCCCGGCTCAGGCTTCCTGCAATACCCTTCTACCTCCCATTCGTTGGTATCGGTTTTAACCGAGTTGTCCTCAGATCAAAAATTTCTTAATAACCTCTGTGCCCTCCCCATCTCCATACTTCTATCTAATCTCACCTCTGGAAAATATGACTCTTCTTCCGGTAAAATTTATCACCTCATTATAAATTGCCTCAAAATCTCTGGAATTATTTACAAAATCGAGATTCTCCGTATTAACAATCAGCAAGGGGGAGTCGTCATAATGAAAAAAGAAGGAATTATAAGCATTAGACAATTCGACAAGGTATTCGTAAGACAGATCTCTTTCATAGATCCGATCCCGTTTGCGAATCCGTTGAATAAGGGTCTCCGGGGTAGCCTGCAGATATATTACCAGATCCGGGACGGGGAGATCCGTCTTTAAGACCTGAAAAATCTTCTCGTAGAGCAGCAGCTCCTGTTCCTCAAGATTAAGGTAGGCAAAGATCCGGTCTTTAGAGAAGAGATAATCTGAGATAATTCGGGTATGAAATAGATCAATCTGGGAGATCGCTACCTGCTGTTTATGCCGGGATAGTAAAAAGTAGATCTGGGTGGGAAAGGCAAACCTTTTCGGGTCTTTATAAAAATTCGGTAAGAATGGATTTTCCTCGACCTCTTCAAGTATGGGTTGAGCAGCAATCTTTTTAGCCAGTGCGGTCGTCAGGGATGTCTTACCAACACCGATCACGCCTTCAACGGCAATATACCTTAATTCCATTACAATCAATCCTTTGTATCATATCTTGTATACTCAATTTAGTCACCGGGTGAACAAATTCCGGAGCAATAACCGAAAGAGGAACAAGGACAAAATTCCTTTCCGCCATATAGGGATGAGGGATTTTCAGATCCGGCTCATCAATAACCACTGTGCCGTAACTAATAATATCAAGATCGATGATTCTTGGTTTTGACCAGCCGTGATCTTTACGACCCATTTCCATCTCAATTGTCTGTAATTCTTTCAATAACTCCCGCGGGTTAAAATCAACATCAATTTCGACTACTTGATTCAGATATCTCGGTTGATTTCGGTCTCCCCAGGGTAAACTTTCAAACACCGGTGAACTTCTAACCAGGTCGATCGAATGTTCCCCCATTTTTCGGGCAGCTGTTAGAAGATTGCTCAGACGGTCACCGATATTTGAACCTAAACTTATGTAGATATTCTTCATCTCGGTTTTAAGATTCCAAACGGTAATATCATCTCTTCCAGTGAAATCCCGCCATGCTGTAATGTGTATTTAAATTCTTGTTCATACTCACTCGGTTTTGTTGGATAGATAAAATAATAGTCCTCACGGGCAATGAGGAAGCGCACTGAAACATTATCGGCCGGCAGCATAAAATCGGACGGATTCTCAAGAACAATCGCCCCCTTAGCATCACTCCTCAATGCCGGTCCATATTTATATCTCAAATTGGTCGAAATCTCCCGGCCGCCGTAAACCAGGACCGGCCGCTTGACGCGAATAAAGCCATGGTCGCTGGTTAAAATAATTTTTCGTTTTTTATGAGCCAGCCGCTTCAGGAGTTCAAAGAGAGGCGAAGTTGGAAACCAGAAACCAAGGAGATTGAGAAAGACCCTTTCATCATTCAACAGCCCTTTCATATCTTCACGACCGGGGATGGAATGGATTAAGATATCGATGAAATTCACAATATAGACGACGATATCTGCTTCTCGGGCAAGGACATTGTTGATCGATTTATCGATATCGTTTAATGTCACCATTTTATAGAACTGAACCTCTTTCCGCCCGTAGCCCAGCCTTTTCAACTGTTCAAGAAAGAGTTCCTTTTCAAATCGATTCTGCCCCTTCTCTTCAAATGTCCAGTATTCAGGATAATGCTTAACAATATCTAAGGGCAAAAGGCCCGCCATTAATGCATTGCGCGCATAAGGTGTTGCCGAAGGAAGGATCGAATAATAGTAATCGGTTGCAACCTCAAAATAATCTCTCAGATAGGGTTGGATCTTATTATATTGATCGAGACGCATCGAGTCCAGGATGAATAAGTAGACCGGTCCTTCCCGGAGATATGGTGTAACAATGGTTGAGAAAAATTTGTGCGAGAAGATCGGGCCTTCTTCGAGCAGATGTCGATAGTTCTTTTCAATATATTTATTAAAGGCGCTATTCGCCTCGCTTTTTCTATTATCATGAATCTCTTTCAATTCCTGATCGCCGAGCTCAAGTAATTTCAAATCCCAGGCAACCTGGGATTCATAATAATTTATCCAGCCCCGGTAAGAAGAAGGGAGTTCGACATCCCTCATCTGTTGAGCATATTCGGCGACAACACTCTTCTCTATCAACTTTCTTCGTTTCAAGGTGCGATTGAGGACGGAAAGTATCTGATTAAAACTGAAGGGTTTGGTAATATAGTCATCAACCCAGTCGCTATAGGCCCGCTCCATGAGTTCTTCTTCCTCACTCTTCGTAATCATAACAACCAGCTGCTGGGGATTCTTACTCTTGATCTTCTTCAGCACCTCCAAACCATCGATCCCCGGCATTATCTCATCGAGGAAGATAATATCGAAAGGTTCCTTTTTAAACATCACCAGACCGTCCTCACCCGATGTCGATGTCTTAACTTCATATCCTTCCTGGTTTAAGAGGTAAACAAAGGGTTTCATTAAATCAACTTCATCATCGATCCACAAGATTTTCATCATGCCTCACTTTTTATCTCCTGGAAACGCGGAAGGACAACCATAAAAGTTGTCCGTCCAGGCATAGACTCCTTTAAGACCAGACGACCCTTATGATATTCTTCAATGATTCTTCGCGCCAGTACCAGCCCCAATCCCCATCCATACTTTTTCGTGGTCACACCAGGCTTAAAGATCTCGTCCTCCTTCTTTAAGGTGATCCCCGGTCCGGTATCAGATATCTCAATAAAGACCTGATTGGACTGCTCATAGAGTTTAATCCCTATCTTTCCGGAATTTGAACCAATGGCATCAATACTATTCTTTATAATATTTTCCACTGCCCACCCGAAGAGAATCTCATCGGTGAGGACCTTGGCGTTACTTTCATAATCTACTGAAATCTCAATTCCCTGATGGGCCCTTCGGCGCATATAGTGGACCACACCATCAATAATCGGCCGGGGTTCTTTAACTGATAACTTTGGCGGTTGCCCGATACGCGAAAACTTCTCTAACACCATCCTCATCCTCTTAGCATCTTCATTAATCCCCTCGATAATTTCAGGATTGAAGTTGCCCTTCATAGTTTCAATCCAGCCAACCAGTGAAGAAAGTGGTGTTGCCAGCTGATGTGCGGTCTCTTTTGCCAGCGAAGTCCAGATCTTCTCTTCTTCATTTTTCTTAAACATCAAATAACCCCAGAACCCGGTGCTGAGGAAAAGTATTAAAAAGAATGTCTCAATCAGAGGGAGAAACTTCAAGGTCCGGGCAAAGGAAGAGAGACCGTAGTAGAGATAACCGACAACGGTTTCATCAGCCCCGGTAATAACAATCGGAATCGGCGGTCGTTCTTTATTTAACCGGGTCAGCACCCGCCGGATATCTTTTTCTTTGATGTTTTTCCAGATCGTGGGGTTACCCCCCGGATCAGTAACAATAACCGGGAAATCGATACGCTGGATGACCTCGGTGAAGAGAAGTTCAACAATTGCCGACTCATCAATCTTGGGTCCGGCAACATATTTTGCAAAGATCCGCGAAGTGGTTTCAGTCTCTTCGCTGATCCGCCGGATCAGGCGATGAACATAGTAATATGTTACTGAACCAATAATCAGGATGCCAATAAGAAAATATATCTGGAGAACCTTGGAAGTTAGTTTAGTCCGAAACCGCATTGTCCCCTTTATTTTTAGCTCGATATAATGCTTGATCAACCTTATCGATCAATCCGCCTGCCTCCTGGGCATCAATCGGGTAAGTTGCAATGCCGATGCAGGCGGTCAACTTCGTCCCATTGGAAAAAGCATGATTTTCGATTCGCGCCTGCAGGCGTTGGGCCAGACTGAAACCTTCAACCTTATCGGTTTCAGGTAAAAGGACAACAAATTCATCCCCCCCATAGCGGGTAAGAATATCACTGGTTCTGATATTCTTGGCAATCAGCTCCGAAAATTCCTTCAGCACAAGATCCCCATAAAGGTGTCCATAGGTATCGTTATACTTCTTGAAATCGTCAATATCGAACATAAGGAGTGAGAAGCAGTGATGAAAACGCCTGGAACGTTCAATCTCTCCGTTCAGGCAATTTATCAAATACCGATAATTGTAAGCACCGGTCATTTCATCGGTCACGGAAAGTGTTTCGACCTTTTCATAAAGCGAATAATTCTCGAGGGCAACTGCAATATGGGAACCAAGAATTGATAGAAGGACAAGATCATTATCATCGAGTGAATTTTTCCCTTCGCGTTCGACATTAAGAACTCCAATAATCTTACCTTTAACACTGAGCGGGACGGCAATTTCCGAGCAGGCTTCTGATTTATCCCCAACATAGTTTACTTCTTTCGTGGAATCAAGTACCAGACGTGGAATACCTTCCTTAGCGACCAGACCACATATCCCATCCCGACCGACCTTTAATCTTAGCGAATCTGGACCTATACTGAACCTACCTTGATATGAATGGACATAGAGTTCGTTGGTTTTATGATCGATCAGCAGGATGGCAACATTCTTATAATTAAGCTGATCGCGAATAGTTGAAAAGACCCTTTTAATCAGTTCATCAAATGATGATGTAATCGCGCCGATGTGCGCGGTCGACTGGTAAAGGACCTTCAGCGACGAAGCCAGACTCTCTACCCGCCTAAACATCTCGGCATTATCTATTGCCAGTCCGACAAAATCGGCAAAGGTCTCAAGCAGGCGGATCTTCCTGATCGTCGGTATCTTGCGGTCGACCGGACGGTCCACCGATATTATACCTTTAAGTTTACCTTCTTTATTATAGATGGGGACGATCAGAATATCGTTAGGATGCCAGACCCCGGCCGGGACATCAGAGAGATAGTCTTCACCGTAAGTATATTTTATAACATAATCCTCCAGCTGGGCGGTGCGCTGTTTATAGCGGATATAGAAAGAATGTGAGATCTTAAATTTATCGTTCATCAAAGTCTTTAAATCATTTAATGGAGGGTGAATTTTCTGAAACTCACGAAACTCATCGGAAGGGATACCGGCGGCTGCAACCCGATCGAAACACTCGGTCTCATAGTTTAAGAAGGAAAGGACCAAACGGTCGAAACCCAACAGTTCTCTGGCTTTCTTAATGATCAGATTAACCAGATACTCCAATTCCATGGTCATCAACAGGGAACGAGCCAGATCCTGTAATGCCAGATTCTCATCCAAGGCGCGGTTCAAAACTTCGAAAGAATTAATCCGATCAAGCGCAACCGAGGCCTGATTGGCTAAAAAACGGAGGGTTGTAATATCTTCACTGCTGAAGTTATGGGGCATATTATCATAGAGAATAAATAGACCATTAGTCTCGCCTTTAACCATCACCGGCACAAAAAGAACCGACCTAATATCCTTCTGAGGTAAAATCTTCTTTATCTCCGGAAAATCGTCGATATCACTTATTGCCATACTTGTTCGTTTTAAGAAAAGTTGATTGTATAAACTTAAAGGGAGATCACGCAGGGCAAGTTCCTGGACTGGTGAAAATTTTAAAATTCCCTCTTCGGCTATAGCCAGAATTATTTTTTCGGTCATCAGGAGTTCTCGTGAGGCATTGATCAGAGCCGAAAGTATTCGCTCTTTATCCATCAAAGCCGCAATCCGCAGATTGAGATCGTTAATGATCTGAGTCTCTTTCATTCTCTGTTTGGATAGCGCTCGAATCTGAAAAGCCGATTGAATAATTTTAAGTGAATCATTGATCACTTTGCGATTTATATATCGGAGGGAAAAATATTTACGGGTGTAGGTTTTGATCAGATAATCAATCTTACCAAACCTAAATCGATAATTATATAAACGGACAAATCGATTTTCGACCATATACTTCTTTTCGTCCGACCTGATCGCCCCACCCCCACTCAAAAATTCCATTTCATCTGGCAGAAAATTGGGTTCACTACAACCGGTAAATCTAATAATCTTTACACCATCACGATCTTTTCCAAAAATCAACATTGCCTCACAACCACAACTCTGACGAATCAACTCCCCGATATCTTCAATTGTCGCATTCAAGAGATCAATCCCTAAAAATCTACCCATCACTTCGGCCCGGTATTGACGGAGTACCAGTAAAATAATAATTGCCGCGATCAGCAAAACGATAATAACGATGCCGATAATTATTATCATAAAATCTGTTTCTGAAAAATTCGTGCCAGATGACCAATCTCATCATCCCGACCAAAATAGGCATGGCTCATAGTTAGCAATGGGATGACCTGGTCACTATCAGCGTCAACGCTGATCGTCCGCTCGTCGCCTAATCCACTTTGTCCCTGAAACATGATACAGGCCCCGGGCCATTCTCTTTTAACCCTTTCAATCGTTTGTAAATCCTGATCCTTGCAGTTAATAAAAAGCAAGGGCCGATTTCGCCCTATCCCCAGTTGTTTTCTGATTGCACTTTTCTGCTCTTTATTTACGGGAAAGAGTGATACTGCATTAGGGAAGGTCTTGCACCATAAAAAGAAAATCCGGGACAGGTCGGTAGTTTTATAAACTACATTGTAATAGGGAAAGAATTTATGATTATTAAGATTGAGTCGGTAGCGAGCCCTCGCCAGGTAGGCAAAGGCCCGGTTGGGCTTATCAGTCAGGTCGACCAGGATATCAAAGTCATTCTCAGCCAGCCGGGATTTAAGTCTCTTAAAAACCGCATTAGAAATTTTGAGCGACCCTGGATAAAAGATCTTCTGGATTCGTTCCGAATAGAGTGAGTTAAAGATAAATTTTTGATCCTCGGGGATGATTAGGGAAACGGCAACATTCTGATGTCCTTTAATCAATCCCGCCAGTCCGGGAAGAATGTCGATGGTGCGAATCAACGAGTCCGGCAGGATGAGGAGAAATTTTTTTGCTTTATAAAAACTCTTAAAATTTAAATTCTGATTAAAATGCCGCCGGGTAAATGTGCAGTAGAGCCATTGGTACAACCCCACTATTCACCTCAGGCTTTCTTCTTTTTATGCAGCATCACATACTCAGGTTCCGCATGGTTCTTAATAACATCTTCGGTGATAATACACTCAACAACCCCGCTGCGCCCCGGCAGACGGAACATTATATCCAAGAGACTATTTTCAATAACCGCCCTGAGACCACGGGCACCGGTCTCCCGGGCCATTGCGATTTCGGCAATGCTGTTGAGGGCCTCAGGGGTAAAAGTCAACTTAACCCCTTCCATCTCAAAATACCGGCTATATTGCCGGATCAGGGCATTTCTCGGCTTTGTCAAGATATCAATATACGCTTCTTTGGTTAAAGAGTGGAGCCCGGCAATAATCGGCAACCGGCCCACAAATTCCGGGATCAATCCATATTTAATCAGATCGTCCGGTTCGATATGTTGGAGGTATTCGTCTTTGTTATAATCTTTTTTACTTGCGGGATCAGCCAGAAATCCCATCCCCGACTGCTTGAGCCGCTTTTCGACAATCTTATCCAGACCACAGAAGGTCCCACCGCAGATAAAGAGAATATTTTTGGTATTAATCTGAATGTAATGCTGTTCCGGGTGTTTCCTGCCCCCCTGGGGTGGGACATTGGCGATGGTGCCTTCTAAGATCTTGAGCAAAGCCTGCTGAACACCTTCACCTGAGACATCTCTGGTTATTGATGGTGAATCGCTTTTCCTTGAAAGTTTATCAACTTCGTCAATATAGACAATTCCCATCTCCGCCGCCGAGATATCATAGTTTGCCGCCTGAATCAGTCTGAGCAGAATATTCTCAACATCCTCACCTACATAACCGGCTTCCGTAAGGGGGGTGGCGTCGGAGATTGAGAAAGGGACCTTCAACAGTTTCGAGAGTGTTTCCGCGAGCAAGGTCTTACCTACCCCGGTCGGGCCGACGAGGAGAATATTGCTCCGTTCGAGTTCAATCTCATTCTGAGGATTAAAGATTCTCTTGTAATGGTTATAGACGGCGACCGAAAGGACTTTTTTGGCATGCTCCTGGCCAATTACATAATCGTCCAGAAATGATTTAATCTCAGCCGGTAATGGAAGTGCGAAATTCTTAAGCGGAGTTCGCGCCTTGTCCGTCTCCTGAATCAAATCGTTGCACAGTCTGATACATTCATCACAGATATTTGCCGAATTTCCGGTAACCAGTTTGCGCACGGATGAACGGGGGCGATCGCAGAAAGAACAGCGTGATTCACGCCTCATAACTTTTCACCCCTTTTTTCAATAACCTCATCGATGATACCGTATTCTTTGGCTTCAAGGGCGGCCATAAAATAGTTCCGGTCCGTATCCCGGGCAATCCGCTCTACCGTCTGACCGGTATGTTTGGCCAGGATCTCGTTCAAGACCTGACGGACCCTGAGTATTTCACGGGCATGAATCTCAATATCAGTCGCCTGCCCTTGAAACCCTCCTTCAGGTTGATGAATCATAA
Source organism: Caldifarciminota bacterium (assembly GCA_965648915.1). Taxonomy (GTDB): domain Bacteria; phylum Hydrothermota; class Tepidihabitantia; order SM23-42; family CAYGYG01; genus CBFGIV01. The sequence goes on from CBFGIV010000009.1 coordinate 42,548, forward strand.
TCCGGGAATGGGGTAGAGCAAATCTTCTCCCTTTTGCCCCTGCGGCTAGCAGGGCTGCGGCCATACTCGCCGCCATCCCGATGCAGATGGTCGAGATTGCCGATTTTACATACTGCATGGTGTCATAGATTGCCAGTCCCGAAGAGACAATCCCACCCGGTGAGTTGATATAGAGATAGATATCTTTATCCGGATCTTCGGCTTCAAGAAAGAGTAACTGGGCAATGACCAGATTGGCAACAACATCATCGATTGGGGCACCGATAAAGATAATTCTTTCTTTAAGCAATCTTGAATAGATATCATAGGCGCGCTCCCCGCGGCCGGTCTGTTCAATAACATAGGGAATAGTTATCACTTGGCCTCCCATGGACTCTTGATCAGTCCTTTTTCGATAACATTGGCTTTGTTTAAAATAAATTTTAAAGCCTTTTCTCGCTCAATAATCGCTGCAAACTGAGATCGCTTACCCACATCGTCCACTTTTTTCTTAAGTTTTTCAAAATCAGTCTGTAAAAGAGCTGCCTGGACCTTGATCAGCGATTCGATCTCCTCATCGGTTGCCTTAATCCCTTCTCGGTTTGCTATCCGATTAAGCACAAATTGCAATCTTACTCGATCCTCAGCCTGTTGTCGGAATCGATCCCAGTTATCCTGACTGTCATTCAGACTGAGTCGCTGTAAAATCCTCTGGTATTCCTCACGCACTAAATTCTCCGGTACGGCAAATTTGTGATGATCGATCAGGTACTGAGAGATCTGATCAAGTAGGTATTCCTGAATCGACTCTTCTGCCTCCTGAAGTAAAGTCTCTCTCACCTTTTCTCTCAACTCACTGAGACTTGAGCATTTCAGTTCTCGGGCGAATTCATCACTCAAAAGCGGCCGTTGTTTTTCCTTAACCTCCCAAACCTTAACTTTATAACGAACCATTCGGTCTTCAAAAGTTATTAAAAATTCCTTGGTCTCATTCTTACTCATCCCGACCAGAGCCCGATTCAGGTCTTCATTGTTACGCCGATCACCGATCTCAATCATAATCTTTTCCCGGGCTTCAATCTGCTTATCACCTTCAAACAATTGATAATCGATAATCAAGACATCATCAACCCCTGCATTGCGATCGACCGGCACTAACTTGGCATACCTTTCCCTTAACTCTTCAAGCCTCTCATCCACCATCCGGTCATCAATCACTGGCTTCTCGCGCACCAGATCGATTCCGATATAATTCGCGAGTTGAAAATCAGGGATTGTCTCGATCTCAAGGGTAAAATTTATCTTCCCTTCAGTCTTTATGTCCTTGACTGTTACCTCACTTACCGGCTGCCAGTTCTTTTCGGTCAGGAGATTCTGATAAGAATCATTTATCAACCTCTCCAGTGCAACATCCCGCAATTCTTCATAAAACTTTTGCTTTATCAATTCTCGGGGAATTTTACCCTTGCGGAATCCGTCGATCGCGATTCGATCCTTAAAATCATCAATCGCCTTATCGACATAGTCCTCGAGCATCTCCAGACCGAGTTCAAATTCGACCTCTTTTTTGGTATCTAATTCAGTCTTAATTGTAAAAGCCAAAAGACCTCCTGTAAAAGGACTGGAATTTAAAAACCTAAATAACAGACTATCTGATCCGCAGGCTGAAGTACCTATCTGTTATTACCAGCCTTTACCATAGTATATAAAAAATTATTTAAAAGTCAAGAAAAAAACAAAATCCGCATCTTTTCAATTTTCTCTTGAATCTTCTTCACTTTTAATTATAATCTCTTGGGCCGAAGTGGCGGAACTGGGAGACGCGGCGGACTCAAAATCCGTAGTCCCGCAAGGGATGTGGGGGTTCGACTCCCCCCTTCGGCATCAGTAAGTTTAAAATAAATTTGAATTAAAATGCCGGGCAAAGTATGTTGCACCAATTACCCCGGCATCATCGCCGAATTTACCCGGTACGATTCTTATCTTCCGTTCGTTAAAATTCATCACCCTCTTAACCAGGATTTTTTCAATCGCTTCCAACAGAACGGTTCCGGCCCGGGCAATACCGCCGCTGATCACAATAACTTCAGGATCGAGCAGGTGTATTATATTGACAAGGCCAAATCCGACATAGGTGCCGATTCTATTAAAAACTTCCCGGGCAACCTGGTCATGTCTTGCCTCCTGAGCGATTATTTTAGGCGTGAGAATTTTGTAACTTCTCAGCGTTGATCTTCTCGACCGAATCATCCTCTTTGCCATTTTAACTATATACTCAGCCCCAACATATCTCTCCAGACAGCCCACATTACCACATTTGCACCGTGGACCATTAAAATTTATCGTCGTGTGGCCGAACTCACCTGCCATACTACTGGCGCCGACCTGGAGTTTTCCTCCGCTGACAATGCCGCCCCCAACCCCTGTTCCCAGTGTAAAACAGAAAAGGTCATTTACCCCTTTTCCGGCACCGAACTTCCACTCGCCGATGGTTATTGCATTAACATCATTGATAATTGATATATTAAATCCGGTCTCTTTCTCTAAGATTGCTTTAAGTTTTACATCATTCCAGCCATAAAGATTGGGTGAAAAATGGACGATCCCTTGTTCAGAGTCGATCAGGCCGGCAATACCGATACCGACTCTGGTCTTCTTCTTAAAAATCAAAACGGCTTTAACAATTTGACCGATTACAGTATCAAGACCTTCCCGAGCTCGGGTTGGAAAACGGAATCTTTTGATAACCCTGTTCCTATCAACCAGAGCTGTCTTTATATTTGTTCCCCCAACATCAATACCGATCAATTCGGCCATATAATTTTCTGATAAATTTTTCGGTCTTCTTGCTTAAAACCACCCCCCGTCGCTTCATTACAGTTCGGGCCGTCTTAATAGCCTCATCAATCCTGTATTCGACCAATCTGCTCGATGTCCCCCATTTAAAAGATGGCACACAGGATGGTGCCATACCACCCCCGTAGAAATTCACAAAGATTCCCATCACCCCACCGGTCGGGATAAGAGTGCCGATACCGGTCTTGGTATGATCACCGATAAAACAGCCAACTTTTATGAGACCCGTATTCACTGCGCGTCTATTGACTATAACTCTTATTTCGCTATAATTATTTTTCAGGTCAGAATTTGTTGTGCCCGCACCAAGATTCACCCACTCACCGATAAAACTGTGGCCGAGAAAACCTTCGTGATGTTTATTACTGTAGCCCTGAAATATAGTCGCTTCGATTTCACCACCAATCCGGCATTCCGGGCCAAAACTACAACCACCCCGCACCTTTGCCCCATCAACAATTGTCCTCTTACCGATATAACAGGGCCCTTCAATAAAAGAGAACGGTCTGATCTCTGCCTCTTCATCGATGATTACTGGCCCATTCCGGACATCGATCACTGAATAGTCATAAACGACCGCGCCTCTTTTAACGATAAGATTCTTCTCCGGACCCATAATAGAAATACCTCTCCCCAATCGGCCTGAACTTTTTTTAGGCCTGAATGACTTAGAAATTGCAACCGGATTATACTCAACAAAATCCCAGAGAAATTTCAATAATCTTCCTCTGAGCGAACGGTGCTTTCTGATCTTTTTAATGAACCTGGGAATTTCCTCAATCGCTTCAGGGAATGGGGGCTGGTTCTTTCTAAAACCAACAACTTCACCACCTGAGATAAAAACCTCATCCGGACCCTTTAACCGGACTATTTCTTCAAGATAAAACTGGCCATCGAAGAATAAGATTGGCCCCCTTTCGTTTATAATCTTGCTTTGATCAAAAATAGGCCTGGTTAGAAATTTAATCTCTGAATTGCCTGAACATCTCTTAAAATTATCAATCAATCTCCCTGAACCGATTCTTAAATCGAATGTCGATCGAAGATAGACCAACGGTAATAAGTTCTTAAAAAACTGCCCTTCATAGATTACAATCATCGATAAATGATAATCAAAAAAAACCACTCTGTCAACAATAATACGCAAATGTGCCGGCGTAAAACGAAGATGTCTCCATTATTAAATATGGTCAATCTAAGATTTCAAATCAATTTAAAAAAAGAATAGAATCAGGATTATTCCAAAAAGATGTGGCTAAGTTTGTAGTAGTTACAACTGGTACTGTTACTTATTGGGGAAAAGGCAGGATTGAACCATACAAAAGAAGCAGGGGCAGTGAGTGCTCCAGTTCTGTTGCGAACATGAAATTATCTGTGTTTCGATGTTCTTAAATAACAAGACTTATACACGAACAACGTATCATTTCCGATACGACTTTGAATCCCCTGATATTTCAAAAGAAAAAATGTTATTTCATGAAAGATTTTTCCCTACTCTTTCCTAAATTCCGGTATTATTATACAGGAAGATTGAGATGCTTGATGAAAATAAAAAAGTGTTCCATCCACAATGGGAATCGAAGAAACAATGGCTATGTTCGCTGACTTTGGACGGTAATCACAAGCGAATATGATCGAGAAGGCAGGACGAATTTGCTTGTCTGTTTCAGTAGTTCGAAAATGCTTTCATCAGGGACAACTCGGTTCAGGTATTTTGAATGCGATGAAGCTAACAATCTAATTCGCCTGCATTCTTGTGTCGATGATAGGCTTCAGACCAAAAAGAGTTTTGCTTACAATGAACACAGTTTCCCCCTTCGCGTTCTTCACACGAAATTCATTTACTTGAGGAAAGAAGTCAGGGGAACCGATTACTGCGAGGAGTTATATGTCTGTTGCTATTATTAGAAGGTAATATGGGTTTTTTGATTATCGTCGGTAAAGGTCCATCGAACTTTAGGTCGATGTTATCCAGCGTCTTACTCAGGAACGTGCTGGATTGTTTCCGTCTTAGAAGATTCGGAATCATTTCGGCGTTCGATAACCGGAGTACAAAGCGGGAAAACTTTCAGAGGCAGTGGCAATTGGCTCAGATACTGAAGAGCCGTGGCTTTTCCTATTATCCAATATTCGGAAACTGGAATTGGCTGCAGATGCATACCTTGTTCATCTTGGATGTAACCCGTGAACAGATTGAAATCGTTGCCAGGGAGGCCAACCAAACCAGATACATATTTGGGGAGAAGAAAGTTTGGTTCGGCTATTCTACCGATAGAAATAATTCCGTCAGTCCGGCTGTAGGTCTGGTCTTCTGTGAGTTCGACCACGAGTTTGCACTCTACAGCCAGATTGCAAGGAAGAAAGAGCATTTCCTTGCTATGGCTAAGGGGATAGAGACGAATCACAGGATACTGGATGCACATTTACAGAAAACTCTCTCAGGAATAACGAATAAGCTCGCTGAGCTGGAAGCGAAGGAAAGAAAAATCTTTGGCGACACTGAAAAACCTGAGTTCTTAAAGTCTACAGACAGCCTAATTCAAACCATCTGATATAGGTATGAAAAATAATAGACCTGCAAGTATGATGGAGGTCCTGTCTGCCATAACACAGGCAGGTTTGTTACGAGTTAGAAAACCCCACAAATAACCCGATCATTCCTCCAGATTAAAAAAAGCTGATTAAATGTTTTAATTATAGAAACTATATTTGAAAAAAACGTAATTGCCAATATAAAAGGGACAAGCCCGGTTCCTAAACATAAAATATGGGAAATACTAAAAATGTGATGCAGAAAAGGTGTTGGTCAGTACACGGAGGATTTTTAAGCAAATAATAAAAGAGCGGCCTAAAGGCCGCTCTTAATATCAAAAAGATTAATCACCTATCGATCCCCGGGTTCTTCCTGTCCAGGATTCTTGACAATATAAGGCAATGCCCAGGCTCGACAGTAATATGTTCCACCGGCTTTGCCCCACAGTGTCTGCCAGCCAATGGCATCAACTGCGGCGTGCCGCACTGCCGGTAGTTCATTTACTCCGATATTGTCTGAGGCAATGACCCAGGCCCTGCGGAAGACATGGGTGCTGACCTTGTAGAATGGGTCCCTAATATGAATCCCAGCGCCGGTGATATCACTCTTTCGGCCATGATGGAGGAAAGACCAAGTAGAATCACCGCTAACACTCACTGTAACTGTAACCAGAACCGTATCACTCGGTTCGAAGGTGGGCAGTTGTTTCTTGGTTAGAAACTCTGTAGGGCTCGTTAGTCTCCAGACATACTGCCTCCGGTTGACCTCGGCTTTTACCTCGGTGATCGTTATCGGGTGGGCTGCATTGACCGTCTTGAAATCTCCGGCGGTTATGCTCAGGATATGCCATACTGTATCCTTATATAACTTCACCTGGCGGACAAAACTATCCTCAATTGCCCGTTGATAGATTGGACCCTGCTCTGTATCCTGAACATAGAACGTTCCTGTAAGTCTGGCTTTTATCGTTGCCAATGCCGAATCCCCGGTCACCTGGATAGTGATCTCCTTGGTTACCGGACGTTGAATGAAGCGAACAAACCGGACATATGGTATCACACTGTCGGTCTCACTCCCGAATGCCTGTTTGGGCGTAGTTGTGCCATCATCCGTAACCGCAGTTGGGGCAGAATATCCAGAATTGTCTAAAAGCTCCTGGATCAGGGCCTCGTCATCCTCTTTTCGGCAACCTATTGATAAGACAAGAATAATCAAGACACACACTGATAACCATCTCATAAAACCTCCTTTTAGGTCTTTCATTTCAATTATACGCCTTCCTATAATAGATGGTTTAATAAAGTTGTCAAGGATTTTTTAATTTAATACCCGGTTGGGTTAAAATATTTATATCAAAAATATGCCTTGACAGACTTCCTATTTTAAGTATGATTATATTATGGCTATGAAGCTGGGTGAAATCCTTATTAAGGAAGGCATAATTAATGAAGATATGCTTGCCCATGCTCAGGAGGAACAGAAGAAAAATGGCTCAAGGATCGGTTCCTGCCTGGTGAAACTCGGTTATGTAACCGAGGAGCAGTTACTTAATGCACTCTCAAAGCAGTTTGCAGTTCCTTCGATCAACCTATCCGGGGTCGAGATTAGCGAAAATATCTTAAAACTTGTCCCTTCAGAACTAGCCAGTAAATATCTTGTTATCCCGGTATCGCGCTTCGGCAGGATTCTGACCCTGGCCATGGCCGATCCCAGTGACCTGGCCGCAATCGAAGATATTAAATTTGCCACCCGTTTTGAGATCAAACCGGTCGTCGCTTCTGAACATTCAATTTTGAAGATGATTGAGAAGTATTATCATATCCAGAAGATGCTTCAGGATGTGATGCACGAAATCGAAACCACCGAGACTGAAACCCAGGAGATGAAGGATCTGGTCGGCACGGTTGAGGAGGTTGAGACAAAGGAAGAGGAAGATCTGAGTGAGACCATCACTGCTGAGGATAGTGGGCCAGCCCAGAAATTAGTAAGCAAGATAATAACCGATGCAGTAACATTAAATGTCTCTGATGTCCATATCGAGCCTTATGAAAAAGATCTACGCGTCCGGTATCGAATTGATGGTATTCTCCATGAAGTTATGAAGCCACCGGTCCGGCTCCGTAAAGCCCTGGCGACCGTAATCAAGGTTATGTCTAAATTAAAGATTGAAGAAAAAAGGTTGCCCCAAGATGGCCGCATCAAAGCAAAGGTCAAGGGCCGAATTGTCGATGTCCGGGTCTCGACCGTACCCACCCTCTTCGGCGAGAAGATTGCCTTAAGATTGCTTGACCGCTCCGCCATTACCCTCAACCTCGATCTTCTGGGATTTGAAGAAGAGACACTGAGAAATTTTCGCCGGGCGATAAAGACACCCTATGGGATCTGTCTTGTAACCGGACCCACCGGCTGTGGTAAGACGACAACTCTCTATTCTGCTCTGACCGAGTTGAACGACCCCGGGTTAAATATCATAACTGCTGAAGACCCTATCGAATACAGCCTCCATGGTATAAATCAACTCCAGGTAAATGAAAAGATCGGTCTAACTTTTGCGTCAGCATTACGTGCCTATCTGCGACAGGACCCCAACATCATTATGGTCGGAGAGATCCGCGATTTTGAAACCGCTGAGATCGCAATCCGTGCTTCACTTACCGGACATCTCGTTCTCTCCACCGTCCACACCAATTCTGCGGCTGCTACTGTAACCCGGCTGGTCAATATGAATATCGAACCCTTCCTCCTCGCCTCAACCTTGCTCTGTATCGAGTCCCAGCGGTTGATTCGTAAGATCTGTGAGAATTGTAGGGAACCAGTCAAGGTTCCAGAAAGTGTTCTGCTCGATGCCGGGCTCAATCCCAAACAGATTGATTTTCAATTATACAAAGGCCGGGGATGCGATAAATGTCGCGGGACTGGTTATAAAGGGCGGGTTGGACTGTTTGAGGTAATGCTCATTACTGCCCGGGTACGTGAGGCAATCCTCAAAAGAGTTCCGACTCATGAACTGGAAAAGATTGCGATAGAAGAAGGCATGACAACCCTCCGCGAGTCCGGTCTCAATAAACTACGCCAGGGCATAACTACAGTTGATGAAATAATTCGGGAGACAAAGGTAGAATAATATGGAAGAGAAACTTATCCAACAATTGCTAAAACAGGGCCTCATTAACGAAGAGCAATTAAAAGAGGCACAGAAAGAAAAGGCTTTGACCGGAGAACGGCTAAGTTCGGTCCTCGTTAAATTAAACTTTGTATCAGAATCGAAAATATTGGCGGCAATAAGCAATCTCTATCGTCTTGAGATTATTGATCTTGACTATGTAATTCCTCAAGAAGCGGTTTTAAGTCTTGTTCCGGCTGAAAAGGCCTACAGTTATGAAATTTTACCTATCGAACGAGTGGGTAAAAAATTGACCGTCGCCGTGGTCGACCCGTCAAATATCTCGGCGATGGAGGATCTCAGATTTATAACCGGTATGGAGATCAATCCAATCCTGGCATCGGAGACCAAACTACGGGAAGCGCTGGAGCGTTACTATACAATGAGTAAGGAAGTTGCCCGGGTAACCGATACCGATGCCGAGGTTAAAGAATTAGGTATTGAGGACATGGAAATCCTCGAGGCCGGAACCGAAGAAGAAGAGAGTGTTGCTCAGCTCCAGGCTGATGCCCAGGGCGGACCGGTCATTAAATTGGTCAATTTCTATATATCGGATGCAGTCTCTAAAGGAGCATCTGATATTCATATTGAATGTTTCGAAAAAGAGATAAGGGTGAGGTTCAGAATCGATGGTGTCTTAAGAGAACAGACCCCACCCCCCTATAATCTCAAATCGGGAATCATCACTCGCGTCAAACTGATGGCCAAGATGGATATTGCGGAAAGGCGTAAGTGCCAGGATGGTCGTATTAATATCAAAGTTCAGGACCGGATGATCGACCTTCGGGTCTCAGTTATTCCCACCCTTTATGGAGAGAAGGTTGTTATGCGGATCCTCGACCGCGGCTCACTCATGCTCGACCTCTCAAAATTGGGATTTGCTGAAGAAGCGCTGAAGAAATATCTCAAGGCAATTGAAAGCCCCTACGGAATTATCCTGATCACCGGTCCAACCGGGAGCGGCAAGACCACAACCCTCTACTCCACTCTCGCCCGGCTCAATACCCCTGACCGTCAGATATTGACCATTGAGGATCCCATCGAATATAATCTGCATGGTATTAATCAGATCCAGGTTCACGAAGAGATTGGTTTGACATTCGCCTCGGCCCTGCGGGCTTTTTTGCGTCAATCGCCCAACATTATCCTCGTCGGTGAAATCCGTGACCATGAGACGGCAGAGATTGCAATCCGGGCTGCCCTTACCGGCCACCTCGTATTCTCGACCATCCATACCAATGATGCGCCAACAACGGTTGATCGACTGGTCGATATCGGCATTCCTCCCTATCTGGTCGGCGGGTCCCTGGTCTTGATTCAGGCCCAGCGTCTGGTTAGAAAAATCTGTACCAAATGTAAGACCCAGATTAAGGTCGAAGAGAAGCTCCTTGAGGATGCTAGCATCCCACCGGATACTTTTCCTGATGGTAAAGTCTTCAAAGGTAAGGGGTGCCCTGAATGTAATTATACCGGTTACAAAGGCCGGATTGGTCTTTATGAAGTGATGCCCATTTCACCAACGCTCCGGGAAATGATCTTGCAGGGGAAATCATCGGCCCAGATCAGTGCTGTCGCAAGAGAAGAGGGTATGAAAACCTTAAGGGAAGATGGCATCGATAAGATCAAAAAGGGTATTACAACAATTGAAGAATTAATGAGAGAAACATCTTCATTATAATTTAATTATAGAGTATTATTAAAAAGGAGTATATATGGCAGTAACAATGAGACAATTACTTGAAGAGATGATTCAGCGGGATTCAACCGATTTACATCTTACGATTGGATCCCCGCCGATGTTCCGTGTCGATGGCGAACTAATACCTTCAAACTATGAAGTTATGACTCCGGAATCAATTCAACAGCTTGTTTACAGTGTCTTAAACGACCAGCAGAAGAAAAAGTTTGAAATGGAATGGGAGCTTGACTTTTCCTTCGGGATTGCCGGCCTATCAAGATTTCGAGGTAATGCCTTCCTCCAGCGAGGCAGTATCGCCGCCGCATTGAGAACCATTCCTTTTGAAATCCGTGGTTTTAAAGAACTCGGTATTCCACCGGTCGTCGCCGAACTCGCTTCACGACCTAAAGGGCTCATCCTCGTTACCGGTCCAACCGGTTGCGGTAAGTCTACGACCCTGGCCGCAATTATCGACAAGGTCAACGGTGAGCGCCGTGGTCATATCATTACGGTTGAAGACCCGATTGAGTATCTCTTCCGTCATAAAAAGTGTATCGTCAATCAACGTCAGGTTGGTTCTGATACAAAATCATTCGCCAATGCTTTGAAATATATCCTCCGGGAAGATCCGGACACGGTAATGATTGGTGAGATGCGTGACCCGGAAACAATGGCCGCCGCCTTGACCATCGCCGAAACCGGACACCTGACCCTTGCTACTCTCCATACCAACTCGGCTGCAGAATCGATCCACCGGATCATCGATGTCTTTCCTCCCCACCAGCAGGGGCAGATCCGTGCCCAACTCGCATTCGTTTGTGAAGGCGTCGTTACTCAGCAGCTTTTACCCAAGATCGGGGGCGGTCGTGTACTGGCGGCTGAAGTTATGGTTGCAACACCTGCGATCCGGGCATTGATCCGTGATCAGAAAGAGCACCAGATCTATTCTGCGATTCAGGCCGGACAGAAATATGGAATGCAGACTATGAATCAAGCACTCTATGGACTATATGCCCGAAAACTGATTACTCTTGAGACGGCCTTCGACTATTCTCCGAATATCGAGGAACTGGAGCATATGATCGAACAGAAGTCGCCGGTGACGGTTACATAAGGCAATTCTAATTAAAAAAACTCTAAGCAAACGACACATTTTAGCACCACCGGGCAGTAAGATTATTAAAAATTATTAAGGAGTAAAAATGAGAGAAATTGCAACAGAGAAGATCGTTGAGACTGTTAAGAATCTCTGTATGGATGCAAATTATAATCTGGGCGAAGATGTTATCAAGGCATTAAAAAAAGGGTTGGAAATTGAAGAATCACCAACGGGCCGGGATATCCTGAACCAGTTGTTAAAAAATGCCGAGATTGCTCATAATGAGAAGATCCCGATGTGTCAGGATACTGGTTTTGCCGTTGTATTCTTAGAACTGGGGTCTGAGGTTCATATCAACGGTAATATTGTTGAGGCAATAAATGAGGGTGTACGACGGGGTTACACTGAAGGCTATTTAAGAAAATCAATCCTTTCCGACCCGATTAAAGGTAAAAATACCCAGGACAATACACCAGCGATTATCCATACCACAATTGTTCCGGGTGATAAGATAAAGATTACCGTGGCACCCAAAGGTGGCGGTAGTGAAAATATGAGTGAGGTCAAAATGATGGCACCGGCAGCCGGTATTGAAGGTGTCAAGAATTTTGTAATTGACCGTGTAATCCGCTCCAGTTCTAACCCCTGTCCGCCCATAGTGGTTGGTGTTGGTATCGGTGGGACATTTGAGTATGTTGCCTTCCTGGCCAAAAAGGCCCTGCTCCGTGATATCGGGCAGAGGCATCCCGACCCATTCTATGCTGATGTGGAAAGAGAGTTGCTTGAAAGGATTAACCGAACCGGCATCGGTCCGATGGGGCTTGGTGGTCGGGTTACAGCACTCGATGTCTTTATCGAAGTTCATCCTCGACATATCGCCTCCTTTCCAGTTGCGGTAAACATAAATTGTCATGCCGCCCGGCACAAAAGTGCCATAATATAAGAGGAGATGAGCAATGCCTGAAATTATCAAGATTAAAACTCCTTTGACTGATAAAGATGTTGAGAATTTAAAGATTGGTGATAGTATCCTGATTACGGGCAAAATCTATACTGCCCGGGATGCGGCCCATAAGCGACTGTTCGATTTAGCCTCAAAAGGCGAGCCTCTGCCCATCGACTTAAAAGGTCAGATTATTTACTATGCTGGGCCAGCACCGGCCAAACCCGGATATGTAATTGGTCCGGCTGGACCGACCACATCAGGTCGCTGTGACCCCTATACCCCTTTGCTTCTATCACTCGGCTTGAAAGGTATGATTGGTAAAGGGGTCCGGTCTAAAGAAGTGAAAGAGGCAATGCAGAAGTATAAGGCGGTCTATTTTGCCGCCACCGGTGGTGCTGCGGCACTAATTGCAAAAAACATAAAGGCCAAAAAGGTCGTTGCCTATGAAGACCTCGGTGCTGAAGCAATCACCGAACTCGAAGTCGAAGATTTTCCGGTAATCGTGGTTAACGATGTCCGGGGCGGCGATCTCTACGAAGAGGGAGTAAAAAAATACCGGAAAGAATAGTCCTTATTGATTCAAGCTTTTAACTTTTTTCTTTTGAGGCAGACCAGAAAGATTTTGACAATTGCCGGGTCAAATTGGATCCCGGAGAGTCTCAACAATTCTTCCTCAGCCTCTTCCGGTGTCCGTCGCAAACGATAAGGCCGGTCTGAAGTCATAGCATCATAGGCATCAGCAACTGTAATAATCCGTGCGATCAAAGGTATATCACCGCCCTTTAAGCCATCTGGATAACCCGATCCATTGTAATGCTCATGATGACTTCTTACTCCACTCAGGATTTCAGCCATTTCCCGAAAACCTTCAAGAATAAAGTAGCCCCTCAAGACATGGGTCTCTATCTCTTTCTTCTCCCGTTCAGTCAATTCTTCGGGTTTCATCAGGATATCTTCACGCACACCGATCTTACCAAAGTCGTGAAGTAAAGCGGCCGCCTCAAGGAGTCTCTTTTCCTCAGGTGTAAAACCGAGCATATCGGCAATTTCCAGACAATAAGCAACCACCCTTAAGGTGTGGCCGTCCCGATAAGGAATTTGACTATCGAGTTTCTCACCAATTTCCCGCAATTGTTTAATTGCCTCTTGTGGATTCTCTTTAAGCACCTGGGCAATCTTACCCAGACAGAGAATAATTTCTGAGATATCGATGCGGTCTTTGGGTCTCTTTTCTTCCATAACTACGCTGCCTCGCCAATATACAGGAAAAATCCTCGATGTCAATAGTTTTTTCGTCTCTTCTCAAAAGCAATAAAATCTCTTCGGAGAAGATGATCTACCATCTCATCTGTTTTACATACCAGAATTTAAAATTTGTCAAAATATTTATAATGGAGGTTGCAATGATCTTTTTTTATTACCGATCCCTTTTTATGCTCAATGGCTTGAAAAAACGATTTATATGCCTGATACCCTTTCCGGGGTGTCCATACCTCAAGCCTTTACTTATAACGAAATGAATAACAAAATTTCCGATTAGCGCAAATCTTTGCCACCTCTATTCTCCAGAAGGCCGACAGGCTGGTAAGAGAAGAGAATCTGAAAGAATTCAAGGGCACAGCAACCATTTCTCTCAAAGAACTAAACGCCGGAGTCTATCTTGTAAAAAGCAAAATTCAAGATCGAGAATTTGTTAAAAAACTGCTCGTGACAAAATAGATGGAGCAATCAGGTGATAAAAGGACAAAAGAAGAACTTAATTGAGCTACACTCAGGCAGAGAAGGTGTTAACTTAAGAGGGGCTTAAGAAATTGCCCGGTATAGGAACGGGGATCGGTCGCGACCGTCTCCGGTGGGCCGGCAACAACAATTTCGCCACCTTCATCGCCCCCTTCCGGTCCTAAATCGATTATCCAGTCAGCACATTTTATAACCTCAAGGTTATGTTCGATGACCACAACTGTATTCCCTCTATCGACCAGTCGATTCAGGACATTGAGCAAGAGTCTTACATCTTCAAAATGGAGACCGGTCGTCGGTTCATCAAGGATGTAAAGAGTCCGGCCAGTTGCAATCTTGGACAGCTCCTTAGCCAGTTTTATCCTCTGCGCCTCACCCCCTGAGAGCGTTGTAGCCGACTGACCGAGTTTTATATAACCCAGTCCAACCTCATTAAGCAGTTCGAGTTTGCGCCTGATGGGCGGGATATTTTCAAAAAATTTTAATGCCTCGCTAACACTCATATTCAAGACATCACTGATGTTCTTCCCTTTATATCGAACCTCGAGGGTCTCCCGATTGTAACGCATCCCCTTACAGACATCGCAGGTGATATATATATCGGGCAAAAAATGCATCTCAATCTTAATCGTCCCATCACCCTCGCAGGTCTCGCACCGACCACCGCTGACATTGAATGAAAACCTCCCCGGTTTATAACCACGCACCCTCGATTCCCGCAACTGGGCAAATAGTTCTCGAATCGGGGTGAAGGCACCGGTATAGGTTGCCGGATTGGACCTTGGAGTTCGACCGATCGGTGACTGATCGATATTAACGACCTTATCAATATATTCGATGCCCAGGATTCTATCGTGTTCACCCGGGGGTATCCTTGAACCATAAAATTCTTTGGCCAGTGCCCGAAAGAGGATATCATTGATCAAGGTCGATTTACCTGATCCGGAAACACCGGTGACACAGACAAAGAGGCCAATCGGTATCTCAACATCAATCGCTTTTAAGTTATTCGCCTGCGCCTTTTTAATAATGAGATACCGGTTATCCTTCTTCCTTCTTTGTGGGACCGAAATCTTTCTCTTTCCCGCAAGGTACAACCCGGTGATTGATCGGTTATTATTTCGTATATCCAATGGTGTGCCGGTGGCAACAACATAACCGCCATCATTACCTGCACCAGGGCCAAGGTCGATAATCCAGTCCGCACTGTTGATCGTCTCCGCATCGTGTTCGACAATCAGAACTGTATTGCCGAGGTCTCTGAGATGGGTAAGGGTCTTCAAGAGTCGTTTGTTATCCCGCTGGTGTAAACCGATGCTCGGCTCATCGAGCACATATAATACCCCAACCAGTCCTGAACCAATCTGGGTTGCCAGACGCACCCTCTGCTCCTCACCGGCAGAGAGAGTATCAGTTGTTCGATCCAGGGTCAGATAATCTAAACCCACCTCGGAGAGAAAACTGAGTCGCCGTACTACCTCTCTTATTAAATCCTTAGCGATGAGGGTCTCTTTCTCACTCAACTTTAACGAGCCAAAAAATTTTGCGCTCTGTTTAACTGACATTCTGGTCACTTCATAGATATTCAAATCACATACTTTGATCGATAGTGATGCCGGCTTGAGTCTTGCCCCTTTACAGGTTGGACAGGGCGTCATCACCATATACTCCTCAATCTCCTGCCGGACCATCGCCGAGGTCGTCTCCCGATAACGCCGCATAAGCCTTGGTATCACACCCTCATAATAGTCTTCAAATTCACCCCAGCCTGAGCCATCGCTCCGATAGTATCTTATGGTCAAGGGGGCTTTATCGCCATATAGTATTATTTCCCTGATCTTTTTTGGTAGATCCCTCCAAGCAGAATCCAGATCGAAGTCATATTTTTCACTCAGCCCCTTCAAAAGGGCAGTCATCCACCGGCCGGGTTCACCCCAGGGGCCAACTGCTCCTTCCAGAAGCGAGAGTTCTTCGTTGACAATAACCTTATCCGGATCGATCTCCATCTTGATACCCAGTCCATCACAAACTTCACAGGCACCATAGGGATTATTGAAAGAGAACATCCGTGGTGAAATCTCCTCATAACTTATTCCACAATCAACGCAGGCAAGGGATTGACTGAAGATCTTATCTTCTCTATTATTTATCGAAACCACTACAATCCCTTGGCCCTCTTTCAAACCGATCTCAATCGAATCGGCCAGTCGTTTTCTGATATCCGGTTTAAGCGTCAGGCGATCTATGACTACCTCAATCGTGTGCTTTTTATACCGGGCGAGATTTGACACCTCATCGATCTCGGAGATTTTGCCGTCAACCCGCACCCGGATAAAACCCCTCCTTTTTGCTTTATTTAATAGTTCTTTATACTCCCCTTTTCTCTGTCGGACCAGCGGACCTAAAATATCGAGTCTGGTTCCACTGGGCAACTCAAGGATCGAGTCGACAATCTGATCCACGGTCTGGGCTGATATCTTTTTACCGCATTTATAACAGTAGGGGACACCGATCCGGGCAAAGAGAACCCTCAGGTAATCATAGATCTCAGTTACGGTCGCAACAGTCGAACGGGGATTCTTTGAGGCGGTCCTCTGCTCAATCGCAATCGCCGGTGAGAGACCGACGATCTCATCAACATCCGGTTTCTCCATCATTCCGAGGAATTGGCGGGCATAAGCTGAAAGTGATTCCACATAGCGTCGCTGGCCTTCGGCATAAATTGTATCGAATGCCAGCGACGACTTGCCTGAACCGGATATTCCGGTAATGACGACAAGTCGATTGCGGGGGATATCGACATTGATATTCTTCAAATTGTGGATACGAGCCCCTTTAATCTTTATAAAATCCATAGAAATTTAATGATAATATAAAATTTATAAACTGTCAAGAGCAACAGGTAAAAGGGTAGTGTATAATCGCCGCCGAGTTAGATAATTTTATAATTGACTTATCAATCAAAATGGTTAAATTTAAACATACAATTATGTCATTAAAGATCAAAAAAAAGATTAAGCTTACCCGGCCAACTCTCATTGCGGCATGGCCAGGAATGGGCAATGTGGCCATTGGCGCAATCAGTTATCTGCGCCGAAAACTGAATATGGTCGAGATCGCTGAAATCGACCTGAGTCATATCTACTATCCTGATGCCATTCTCGTTGAACAGGGTGTTGGGAGGTTACCCGATTCTCCCCAGAGTATATTTTATGCCAGCATGGAATTTCCCATTGTCGTATATGAGAATGAGATCCAGTTAGGAGAAGCGGCAGGGTTATCATTAATCAATCTTGCATTGGACTTTGCTCAGCATCTCGAAGTAAAAAAAATAATTACCGTTGCCGCCTTTCCCATCAATTCAAGTTATAAAGACCGGTCGTTGGTCTATGGTGTTGGCGGTTCATTTTCCGTTCTTTCCGAACTCAGGCAATTCGGCATCCAGATACTCGACCGGGGCAGCATTTCTGGTCTCAATGGTTTATTTTTAGGCTATTCCCAGAAAAGGGGTTTTGAGACCTTATGCCTCCTGGCAACCATTCCCTTGTATGCTACAAACTTTATCAACCCCCGTGCCTGGCGGGCAATACTCGAAGTTCTGGAAAATATGCTCGGTGTCCGGATTGACCTGACCGAACTCGACCAGCTCGTTGCCGAGATCGATCAGAAACTCGAACAGATTGAGATGCAGGTCCAGACATTCATTGAGAATCAAAAATCGACTGAAGAGCCAGACCAGGTCAATCCCCAGATATTGAGAAGGATTGAACAACTTTTCATTGAGGCCAGAAATAATCGGGACAAGGCCCTGGAGTTAAAAAGACTGCTCGATCGTTATAACCTATTTGAAAGATACGAAGACCGTTTCCTTGATCTGTTTAAAAAAGAATAATCCCTCATTCACTCTTCTCTTTTAATGTCCAGACAATATCTTTTTTAAAAACTATATTATAAGGAAACCGCACATAGGTCCAGATCTCTTCGCCTTCAGGGGTTATTTGCCAGGTCTCTGGTTCACCCAGACTCAATTTTACCTGTTCCCGATTCATACCCTTAATCACCCTTTCCTCAACGATTGCCTGAATGTATTCTGCTGGAGAATTTTTAAAAGTAATTAAAAGTAATTGCAAGACTCGCTCTTCTTCCATTTTTGATTTCAGGATATTTAATGCCTTACGCCGCAGGGAAATATTCAACGAATCATTGGCAACAATCTCCAGGAGGTCATTATCACTGATCTTTTGTGCAGCAGCATTAGCCTGACCCGCTACCACAGTATCATTATCCTGGCATAATACTAAGATCATTACTCCACCTTCAACCGTGCCCAGAGACTCAAGCATCTTAATCACGCTCAACCGGACCACAGCCATCTCGTCCCGGGCCAGTCGACCAATCGCCCTGACCGCCTTAGTTCCGCCGATTAAGCCGAGGGCCTGGATTGCCTTCTCCCTGACCGAAAAGTCTTCATCGAATAATAAGGGTTCAAGATAATAGAAACTGGTGGAATCACCAATCCGCCCAAGGGATAATGCCGCATTGGCCCGAACCACAGCAAAAGAGTCCTTTGTGCCTGCAATCAGGACCGACTGGGATCGACTGTCCCTCAGTTCTCCCAGCGCCCACATCACCTTTGCCCGGTTGATAAAGACTTCATCATTTGAGGCATTAATCAAGGGTATCAGAGCCCGGTTATCTCCGATCAAACCCAGTGCCTGAATTGCTTCACCCCGGACCGCATCGTGCCGATCCTGCAGCAGCTTAATCAATTCCGGGACCGCCTCAACCCCCTTAAGTCTCCCCAGTGTCCTTGCCGCCTCAGCTCGAACTGTAGATTGAGGCTCATTGAGCAATCCGATCAGTGGTCCGACTGCTGACTGGCTTCCGATCTCACCCAGTAACTCAATTGCCTTGGTGCGAACATAGGGGTCAAGATTCTTGTCTTTTACTAAATCGAGTAGACCCGGCACCGCCATCTGCCCGGCCGAAATCAAAACAGCCGATGCCTCTGCCATATTATCCATTGATTTTAAATCCCTAATCCGCCTCTGGACCTCACCATCGGTAATTATCACCTGGCTGGACGAAAGGTTAACGAATAATAGAAAAATAATTAACCGCCACCTAACCAAAAAATACCTCCGTAAGAAACAATTATAGAAACTGATTAAAATTTGTCAACTTTAAATTTACCCACTGTCGGCGCACAGCGAAAATGTCCCCTGGTGTGAAGCAAATGCTCTATAGGATTGAATTGAATCAGAGGTAGCAATGGTTTTTAGGTCAAAATTAGCTTTATTAACTGCACAGCGAAAATGTCCCCTTCCTCTTTTGAGAGAATCTGGTTATAATCTTTCAAAGGAGGAAATTTGGTTAAGCCGAGTGTTTTGCAAAGAAAGGCGGGTGATCGGGTTATTATGTTCAGCGATGTAAAAAGGGGTCTTATCACTCTTAAACAAGCCAGTGAGATGCTAAAGATTTCTTATCGTCAGGCCAAAAGGCTCTGGAAGAAGTTTAAGCTGGGTGGTCCAATGGCTCTCCTGCCGAAAAAACGAAGCAAAGCACCATGGAACAAGACCCCGGTGGGGCTTAAGTTAAGGGTAATCAGTTTTAAAAAGCAATATCCCGAGGTCAACTGTGCCCACCTGGCCGATTTATTTAGAGAGGAAGGGATTGAGATTTGCCGCGAAACGGTCCGCCGGATCTTATCTCAAGCCCAACTCCATTTTCCCCACCAGAAGCATAAACGTCGACCAAGGAAACGATTTGAAGCCGAAAAAGCCGGTAAACTGGTCCAGATAGATACTTCACCTTTTCATTGGATCCCGGCTATTAATAAAGAGTTGAAGTTAATTTTGGAT
>CBFGIV010000010.1:0-62341 GCA_965648915.1 Caldifarciminota bacterium
CTGTCAGGCAGACAGGTCATCTTTTCAGCATATTTCATGGTTTAGCTCCTTTTGTATATTATAGCCATTAGAATTTCCACGACAAGTGGGACACAACCGGGCAGTGCGCCAGACAGCGGATGGCGGATACATTATTACGGGAAATACCAAGTCGTTTGGCAGCCAGGGAATTTATCTTATAAAAACAGACGCCAATGGTGAAACCCTCTGGACAAGAAAATACGGAAGAACGAATAATGATGAATGTTATGCAGTGGAACAGACCAGTGACGGTGGCTATATTGTTGCGGGGCAAATATGGTGGTCGAGCACCGATCGTGATGCATATGTAATAAAAACAGACGCACAGGGCGATTCGGTCTGGTCGAAATATTACAGCCCTACGCGGAATTGGGACTGGGCACGAGACATTCAACAAACGCCTGATGGTGGATATATTCTGACCGGCGCAACAGAAAGAGACTTCGCTAGCAGAAAGAGCGATGTCTGGCTTATTAGAACGGATTCTCTCGGTAACGAAATTTGGTCAAAAACATTTGGAGGGGGTGACTATGACTATGGCCATTCCGTTCAACGAACATACGATGGTGGGTATATCATAATTGGATTTGCCCGGTCATTCAGCGGTAACGGAATAAACGATGTCTATCTTGTCAAGACCGATTCTGGTGGTAATGTTATATGGACAAAGACTTACGGCGGGTCATATGAAGATGTTGCTTTCTCCGGTCAGCAGACGCCGGACAGTGGCTATATTGTCGCCGGATTTACAAGATCCTTTAGTGGCGCGGACGCTGATCTATGGCTTCTCAAAACCAATGCCTATGGTGACACTAACTGGGCAAAAAGATACGGAGGGACGAGAGATGATATGGGTTGGTCGGTCGATCAGATAGGTGTTGGTCAATACATAGTTACCGGCTTAACACATTCGTTTGGGGCAGGTGGAGGCGATGTCTGGCTGCTGAGAGTGGGGCGCTTAGTAGAAGTGGTGGAGGGTGTAATTCCAGAAAGCCCGGTTCCCCTTCTAAAAATTTCGCCCAACCCATTCCGCGCAAAGACAGTTATAAATTATATACTAAATTCTAGGCACCAAAAGGATATAGCATTAAAAATCTATGACGCAAGTGGAAGGCTGGTTAAAGTTTTCTCATTGCCTGGTGCTTACTGCGTAGCACCTGCTGTAATTCACTGGGATGCGAAGGATCTGGCGGCCGGTGTTTACTTTGTTGAACTTCAGGCTGGTAGTTGTCCAGAACGGCAGAAGGTAATAAAGTTGAAGTAACGGACCGAATTTTTAATTTGAGACCTCAGTCGGTAGTTGCTTGCTTTTTTATTTTAGGTTAGAGATCAGTGTCAGATCTGAAGATTGGACAGAGATCAGCCTGCCCTGTCAGACACCGAGCGTTAATCGAGGAGAGAGCATTCAAACTTTCAGGTCTGACCTCTTTTCTCACTTCACCTTCCCATCATATCGACGATGAAGCGGGATGGGGTCTGATATCTTGCCTGGTAGATCTGGGGATAGGTTATATATATCTTCTCCTGGGCCCGGGTTACGGCCACATAACAGAGACGCCGTTCCTCTTCAAGGTCTTTCTGGTCATTGAGGCTCTTGAGGAGTGGAAACTGGCCTTCAACCATACCGGTTAGAAAGACGATAGGGAATTCGAGCCCTTTAGCTGAATGGATGGTCATAAGTTTAACCGCATCCTTGGTCCAATCGAGGAGGTCGAGGTTTTCAATCAAGCGGATATGTTCAAGGAGATGGCTCAGTTCACCCCGGGCAAAGGGCTGGGCAACCCTGAATAGTTCCTTGATGTTTTCGCTCCGCTCGGACTCGGTCCGGGCTGTGCCTGAGGCGGTGACGATGGCATCGAGAATCTGCACTGGATAGAGCAGGTTCTTGTCCCGGATATGGGATTTGAAGATTTTGTAACCCTTGAGCGCTGAGGCAATTTTTTTCGATCTATCCTTTTCCGCCCCTTCCTTGATAAGTTCAGCAAGTCTTGCGCGGTTTCGGTCGTCCAATTTAAAAATCCGGCCGATCGCCTCTAAACCGAGGCGTTCATTATCCTGGTTAACGGCGGTAAGGTAGTCAGTTAAAATCTTGATCTCTTCACGGGTATAAAACCTTTCACCGCCGATAAGGCTGTAGGGGATGCCCGCATGAGAAAATGTCTCTTCAAAAAGCCGGGACTGAACATTACGCCGGAAAAGGACCGCGATCTCTGAATAATTACGATTTTCTTCCTTTACCAGACGCTCAATTTCCCTGACAACGAATTTTGCCTCTTCCTTTTCATTGTCCGCCGGGAAGACAGTCGCATCACCCGACTCGGTCTTCGCCATCGGGACAATATGTTCTTTAAAATTCCGGTTTTTGCCGATGAGATTTTCTGCCAGATGGACAATTCTTTCGGGGAGGCGGAAGGAGTAGTTGAGAATAAATGAGCGAATCTGCGGGAAGTCCTTATAGACCTGATACATCAATTCTTTCTTTGCACCACGCCAGCCATATATTGCCTGGTCTTCATCGCCGGTAAAGAAGATATTATTATGCACGGCAGCGAAATGTTTCACCAGCTGGTACTGGGCTAAATTTGTATCCTGGAGTTCGTCAACAAAGATGGCCTGAAACTTATTGGCGTAGAATTCTTTAATGTCGTCGTTCTCTTCGATCAACCTCAGGGTGTAGAGGATCAGGTCATCGAAATCCATTATATTATTATCTTTAGCGAGTTGCTGATAATGTTTATAGAACGGGACACAGGTCTTCTGCCAGCGGGAATCTAAGTTTAACTCATCGGGAAACTTACCATAGGCCTTAAAGATTGAAATGGTGTTAAGGATTGCCTTTACCTTATAAAGACCCGGGCTCGGGATTTTCAATCGCTTAACAATCTCCTCCGGGCTATCAATTTCAAAATCCTCACTGAAGTCAAGCCGTTGGGCCCAGCGCCTCAAAATCTTAAGTCCATGAAAATGGAATGTCCCGATCCAGAGGTCATCCAGTCCGGTCATCCCGGGCTGGATCTTTCTCAGACGGGCTTTGATGTCGTTTGCTGCTTTATTGGTAAAGGTCACAACCAGGATATTTTCGGGCCTGACTCCGTCATTCAGTCTTTTCAACACTGCCAGGGTCAGGGTTGTGGTCTTGCCCGAACCAGGGGCACCAAAGAGGATAATCGGACCAGAGAGGTCGGCCAGTATCTCTGCCTGGGTCGGGGTCGGCGTAACGATTTCGGGCGGAATCGGTTTGATGGGAGCAATTTCAGTCAGGGGAATCCCCCTCTTTTTCTCAGTCAAACTGTTGAGAAAATCGGTTGGGGTCGGGCGATCAGTAATATCGGGTTTGAGCCCCTGCTGGATAAGGTCTTGAATCTTTTCCGGGACTTTAGGCTCGAAGTTCGAAACTGGAAGATAATCGCCTTCTTTGATCCTCATCCGCAGTTCCTCAAGATTGTCGGCAAGGAAAGGTGGCCTTCCGGTCAACATTTCATAAAAGATGACACTTGTTGACCAGATATCAGATGCGGGGGAGAATTTGCCCGCCCAGGCTTCGGGTGCCATATAGAGAGGTGTACCGGCAGTTGAGGCTGAGATTGAACCGGGCTTTATAAAACGGGCCAGACCAAAATCAGTGAGTTTGACCACGCCTTCACGGTTGATCAGGATATTTTCGGGTTTTAAATCCCGGTGGATGACATTCAGGTTATGGGCATAGATCAGGGCTTCGAGAATCTGACGAACAATCTCGCAGGCCGGTTCGATCTCGAGATGTTTTTCTTTTCGGATTGTTTCCCGGAGTGACGGACCATCGACATATTCCATCACCATTACAAATTTACCCTCGATCTTATCGATGTTGAAAAACCGGACAATATTTTGATGGTTCAAAGAGGCCAGAAGCCGTGCCTCGTCTTTGAGCATCAATATTTCATCTTCGCGCATCCGTGAGATCTTGAGGGCAAATTCGGCATTGAGAATTGTATCAAAGGCGAGATAGACATCACCGAACTGGCCTCCGCCCAGCCATTTCTTTATTTCATATTTGCCCAGTCGGTTGCCTATCATATATGTTTAATCGTTACATCGATACTCAGACTGACCGGTGGCTAAAGCGTCGATCAATTTACAGGGAATAGAGAAAGATGGAGCAGTCTGGTTCCTATTCTTGACTTGGGCTGGCTGACCAAGGCCCGGCCTAAGAGCCGGCGTGCCTCCAGCCGATATTCGAAGCCCAGACCCCGTGACCTGAGCCTGACCATCTTCGCTTCAGTTAATTCTTGAACTAATTTTGCAGGTAATCCTTCAGGTATTGAAGTTACCCGGTCCCGGTGCTCAAGGGCATCGAGCACATAACTCTTGATCAACTTCTCCTTAAAGATTTTGAAGAGTTCGTTGGAGCCGAAGAGATCCAGGGCAAGGAATTTATTGGCGACGACCGCAATCACACCACAGATATCTTCGATCCCTTTAATATCCTCAAGATAATGGCTGATCTCGTCATTCAATCCATCGTAAAGGTCGTGCATCGAAGAAGTCTGAGAATTTATCCTGGTGATTGACAATTTGCGTTCGATCTCCTGCCAGATAAGACGCTGACTCTTTTTTAGATCGGTTGCCCGATTTCCACGGATCGTATTCCTGGCCAGAATTGCCCGCAGTGTCGGGTAAGAGACCGAACGGCCGGAAAAGAACCGGTTAGCATCTTTACTCTCCCATCTCCCTTCTTCAACACAGACGGTTGGAACTACAAGATCGGATTGAGTTTCAACCAGATAGGAGGCGGCGGTAATCCGGTTCTGCATTGCACCCAGGACCTCTTCACCATCGATCAGGAGGAGATGCTGGTCAGATCGATTTCTGACCCTGATACCATCAATCCGGGGAGGATGGAGCTCTTCGATCTCACAGAGTTTTTTTTCAAGCAGGTGGTCAATGCTGGTAACATTCTCAATCTTACCATTGCCATTGGTCAGAGGAAAGAGGAGCAGGTTTCTTAGAAAGACTGGTTCACCGATTTTTATCTTTTGGTTTAGTGCTTTGACATCGATATTATCATCATGCATAAATTTATTTTACAATTAATTTGCCTAAAGTCAAGGGGTTTTGTGAGGAGGAAAATTAAAAAGCAGCGTCCTGATGATATGGTCTGTCTGGTTAACAAGTCTATCTGGGCGTAACACCTGTCTGCGTCCTTTTGCACAGGCAGGAGAATAAATTCTTCCTGTAAATATCAGAGGCTGTTTATTCAATTACCACCACCTTTTTTGTAATTATCTTATCCTTACTTTCAAACCGCACAAAATAGACACCAGGATTCATTGGAATAGCAGGAGGTAAAGACCCGGGATTAAATGATTTCACCATCTTCCCGCTGACATCATAAATCTTTAACTCTATTTTCTGACTTCTTGAATCTGACTTCTGACCCCTGTCTTCTGATATCTGTAATCTGATTTCTCTCCTTGCTGGGTTCTGTAAAATCTTCAATCCAGTATCGAGTATCGAGTATCGAGTATCTTCTGTAATGCCAGTTTGGCGAATCACAAAGGTGCTGTCACTGAAATCCCAGGCCGTGCCTCGGGGTTTATTCTCTCCTGGCCTGGGCGGTCCATAAGCCCAAATCATCAATTTGCAGGAATCGGAAAGACGATTCGGGACTCTCCAGACGAAAGTAGATTCATCTGGAAATGGGACTCTGGCAATCGTATCATTGTAAGTGCGACCGTTATCAGAAGAGAAGAAAATCATAAAAGAATCAGCACCCGGTGGCGTAAACTTCCGCCATCTTATAGTAATCTGACTATCCGGTTTTAAAATCTCACCACCATTGGGATACAAAAGCCGGACTCCTT
Organism: Caldifarciminota bacterium; assembly: GCA_965648915.1. Classification (GTDB taxonomy): domain Bacteria; phylum Hydrothermota; class Tepidihabitantia; order SM23-42; family CAYGYG01; genus CBFGIV01. Next base: position 5,865 of record CBFGIV010000010.1, read on the forward strand.
CAATCTCAAAAATATGAGTCTCATTACCGCCGGATTCAATTATCTCAGGATAACCATTTTTATTTAAATCATAGATGTGAATATTGGTGCAATTGTGACCATTATTGCCGTTATATTGTGAATAGATTCGCTGAAACTGGTTATTTCCAGTTGCAGTATAAATCATCCAGTCTGAAATACTTGCCCAGATAAGTTCGTTTTTACCATCCGAATCCACATCGCCGCAATCACTGTGAAAACCGAATGGCGAAAGTCTGTTTTCGACTGAATCCATAAAGATAATCTCAAACTGGTTATCGCCAACTGTCTCAAATATTGCCATTAGATTGGCAAATCGGATACCACCATAAGCCCCACCAATAAGAAATTCCTTCTTTCCATCACCATCCAAATCGCCTAATTTTATTGCATCCCAATTAGTAGGCCAGGGCACGGTTTCTTCTCTAATGAATCGATATTGGTCATTGCCGGTGCACTCATAAATCAGCACATTACGAAAACCATCGTCACTTGAAGCAATGAATTCAATATTGCCATCATAATCAAAATCATCAACTGCAAAGGAAAATTTGCCACGATCTCTGGGAACTGAATCAAAATAAACTATTTGATATTGATTATTCCCTACATTTTCGAATACATAAAGAAATCGGTCGTCACCGCATAAGACTTCTTTCTTACCATCCTTATCAAGGTCAACGATATACATTGGCTGCCAATTATATACTTGCGGGGGGAATCCATATTTCCAGACTCGCTTCTTGGGATAAGTATTCAAGCTTTCTTGCTCATAGATACTCAGGGTATCCCAAATCCCATGAATAACAACGTCGTACAATGAATCGCCATCTAAATCGCCAATATCCCAGAATACATTAGTATAGAAAATAGAATCTCTGAATATAAACCGATTAAAGGACTCGTATCCATAGTAAGCAATTAAAGCAGTATCAAGGAGGCTGATTTTTGAAAATCGATTCAAACTTAAAGGTATTGGCGTAGTGCATGAAAAAGTTATATCATTTTGTCCATCTCTATTAATATCAAGACCCTGTATGTATCCATAACTCCAGGTAATGCCTTTCGGGATATACGCAATCTGCTTAAAGTTAAGCGAATAAAGCAACGAAACCAAAAGCAGGAAGAATGAAATTCTTATTTTCAACTATGCTCTCCTTGTGCTGGGGAGGAATTTGTCCTCCCCAGCACTCTATTTTTTCTACCTGCTTATTATTATTTTTCTCGTTTCAGTTTTGACCGAGTTGTCGAATTTTATGAAGTAAACACCATTCGATAGCTTACCGGTATCAACGGGAATTCTATGGTCACCTGTTTTCTGAGTCCTGTTAAGAACAGGCATCACCATTCTGCCTGTAATATCATATAACTCTATCGTAACTCTTGCTGTCGCCCCAAGATGATAAGCAATCGTAAAGGCTCTGCTCGAAATTGTAGGCGAAACCTTAAGTTTTGTATCTTTAAGCAAATCTGAAACCACTGAAGACTGAGAGCCACCGCCACCAGGAGCACTTGCTTTCTTAGCATACTGATATACTGTTATCGGACCCATAACTACAAAATCACCATTTACCTTTGCCATTTTCAAAGATACCTTATGATCCTGCCGATACATCTCCGCAGGAATCCAGAATGTAAGCGTCTCTACCTTTGCTTGCGGGAAAGTATATACTGCAATCTCCTTTCCGTCAAGAGAAATCTTTGCCGTCTTAGCAATCCCTTCGTGATAAACAACTGCCTTGATTTTATAACTGTAGGCGGGATGTAAAAAAGACAGTTCATAAGCAAGCTCATCCTTGGCGATGTCAACCGGACATTGTGGATAGGTAATAAAACCATCCCGTTTTGTGCAGTAGGGCGAGATTGTCTGCTTGCCGGTTTCAACCGCATAAAAACCTTGGTCACCAGTATCGTCTGTGAATTGTTGACGCTTGAAGTAAATCGAATTGTTATCTTCGGTTCGGAGAGTGTAAAGGTAAGTAATTGGTGAGCTAAATTCCCATTGACTGTGTGGCCAGTAAGAGTAAGTAGTATTTTGCTCAACAAAGCCATCTTCTATATTTCCATCGGGTTTATATCTGCGGTATTTGATGTCGTAGTTGTTGCCGGAAATCTGCTCTGCCCAGACCACGAATTCTCGTCCAGCTTCAGTAGGTGATTCAGAAGCAAAAGATGGCGTATTACTGACAGGACAATATTGCCAAGATGGGGGAGGAATTATATGTTGTCTTGCTGCCCGCCAGACATCCCAATCGTTGTTTCGAAATTCGCTCCAGGCGACAAAGACTGAATCGCCATAGAATTCACAGAAAGGGTGCATTGAGGGATCGGTCGGCCACTCCCTGACTTTGGTTGCGGGTGTCCATTGACCGGTATTCGGGTCGCGGTAACTGTAAGCAATATCATCGTCGTCATATCCATTATACCAGTGCCAGGCACAATGGATACCATAGTTATTATCAACCGCCAGGGAAGGCTGATCAGGCGTTCCTACATCACTCCCGGTAATCAACTCATCAACCTGTGTTAGCGGGTCATTATAAATCATATGTTTACACATTATACAAGGGCGTTCCTGTTCTCCTAACTCCCATCGCAGTTCATAAGCAATAAAGACCGTGTTGCCCGCCGCAACCATCGAGGGCGTGCACGGATTGGCACCAGGGACGGGTAAAATCGCATGCTGCCAGGTCCCGGTTTCATTCCAGTGATAATGGAGACGGTTTGCGGTATCAATATCACAATAAGCCACACAGGGAATCATTGCAAAAAAGTGGGTGATTGCAAGGGCTATTGAAGGATCACGACCTCGACCCAGATACTCTGCCCCACACCAGGTGGTGCCATTATCGGTTGATAGTCGATAATAGATTCTGTTATCATATTCAAAGACCATATGAAGGTTTGGGGAGAAGGGGTCTTTCACAAGATGTCGGGCCTGGGAGGGATGGGTAGTGCCGTTACCAAGGCAATTCGGAATACCATGTTTGATAACAGTAAGCGAGCAAGAACGCCCCACTGCAAAATAATATGAATACCCACAACTGTAGATACTCGCATCGGCACCGTAAACCACATCATAAGCGGAATGCGTATAACTAGAACTTGGATTAGGAGTAGGATATAGATATATGAATCGTGAATTGCCATTATCTTTATTCAAACTTATGAGAGTATATTGAGCATCGCTATTTGTATAAGCACTTTGCCCAACAACATAAATATTATTATCAAGACCGTAAGCAATTGAGTAAGCATAATCATTTTTATTATTAACTGGGCCATATCTGTAACACCAACGGGGCACAGTCGGATTGTCCTTTACCAGACTCATTGCATAAAAATCAGCGTGCCTATAAGAATTACTCCAGGTCGTGTCTGAACTTCCACATAGATAGAGATTGTCGTCATTTCCATAGATAATCCGTGCAGCACCGTCAGCATGACCAGAAGGACCGGTTCCATTCCATCTGAAGACCCGGGGCCAGAGCAGATTCCCTGTAGCAGTATCTATACAACTGACAAAAATGTCGTAATAGGTAGAAGAATAACTAGCACTGGAACTGCCGGTAACATAGATCTTCCCATCGAGCCCTTTAATAACACAGGTGGCGGAGTCGTCAAAATTATAAGGGTTATAGGTATATGTCCAGCGCAATTGCCCTGATGTATTTAGGGACATCACCACAGCATCATAGAGTTGACCGTTTGGCGGATTCCAGTTTGTGAGGTAACCTGCTACATAAATGTATTCACCCGGTCCGTATATTATTGAAAGGGCTTTATTACTTCCTGTACCACTACCTGCAATACTATATTCCCAGCGGATGTCACCATCCCGGTTTAAACTGGCAACATAGAATTTATATAAGGGAGTCCCTGTTATTTGGCCACAAATATAGATGTTCCCGTCCTCACCATAGGTAATTGAGTAACCACAATCATTGCTGACTGTTCCAAGGAGTTTGCTCCAGATATTGTTCCCAGTTTTACTGTCAAGACAAACTACGAGTATATCATCGTCTCCGTTTGCCCGCAGAAACTTACCCACAGCATAAATCCTGTTATCTTTACCATAAACAAGGGAGAGCGCATTATCGCTTGCCTGGATCGGGTGTTCTTGGGGATGATAATATTCCCATCTCAATTCACGATTAGGCGTAAGACTGATGACAGTAAAATATGAAGCGAAGCTGCCTTCTGTTTTTGCGGTAGTACCTGCAATATAAATATTCCCATCGTGGCCAATAACAACAGCATTTCCCAGACCGTTATGCCTGCCCTGTCCAGCCCCATCCTGGTGTTTATATACCCATATCTCTTGTTGCGGAAAGCCTATCGAAGTTAAGATGAACAAGCCCAGCAACATAATGAAAAGGTTTTTGTTTATAATTAGCCATTTTTTCATTTTAACTCCTTTTTTTGTTGAAGACCAATGTTACAGATTAGTTCCTGTGATACAAGTGTAACTCTTTTTTAAATCATCATACACCTCCGGGTTGAGGGGCAAAAGAGTCTGAGAGTCCGGGAGTCGAAGGTCGAAATAGATTGAAGATGGAGAATGGAGAGTAAAAGATGGAAGATAGAGGATGGGGGATGGAAAAAGAAAAAAGGGCGATTAGTGCGGTATTTGCTCTCGAGAGAGAGAGAGAGGTCTCAGCAAAAATTTAACCATTTTAAGGACAGGGAAAAACCCTGTCCCTGAATTTCTGTTCAATCTTCCTCCAATTAAGACTTACCAATCACAAAAATACATAATGTTATTATCCGCACAGGTCAAAAATGAGATTGCCACGCCTGCCCCGAGCAGGCTCGCAATGACTAAAAAATTTCTGAACTATTCTCCTGACCGGATGCCCAATTTTACTCATATATAAAATTCTGTCAATACAGAAAACTACTTATTTTTAAATAAGGGTTTTTACCTATATCAGAATTGAAATTTCCCCTCAAATCGGTGTTTAGTCGTTATAAGGTTATGAGAGGCAAATCTTCACTTTGTGCAAGTCCGCTTTTCATCAAGATCCATTATTAGGAATAACCCTTGCCTGTGCATAGCACCTGTCTGCGTCCTGTTGCACAGGCAGGAGAATAGATTTTCTTCCTAAATATCGGAAGTTTCTATTCAATTACAACTTCTTCCTTATAATTATCTTTTCCTCACTCCCGACTCACACAAAATAGACACCGGGATTAAGCACAATGGTTCTGGAGCGTCCATCTGAAGATGGACGCAGATTTCTTCTGTCCAGATAAATCTGGATGCTCCATTAAATCTTATCGGACAGATCCAGGCTCTGCTGCTACATTTTTGCACAACCTTCCTCCAGTTAAATCCGTCGCTAAATTTTTTAAAACTTTCCGATCCTGTCTTGAGTATCGATGGAAATATTAAATTTGGTAGTGGTTTTTCAAGATTAAAAACCTTTTGTCCAATGTCCAGATCTGACACCGGACAAGCAGGGAGGTTATTTCTGAACCCTCAAGGTGTTAAGGATTAAATCCTTATAGAGCACAACCCGTCTGAGAGCATAATCGCCCATCAGCTGGAGAGCCTCAATTGCCGGATAGGCCTCTTTTTCTTTGACCCGGGCCAGAAAGATAAGGCTGATCAACCGGGCGATTGTGGCGAAGATGAACATCAGGTGATAATTGATAAGGGTAAAGCCAATAAAATGAATTTTTATTGGTGATAGAGTCTGGGCAATAAAACCGCCTAAGGTTGAAGCGATAAAGCCGAAGATACCTGAGACGGTCGAGAAGACCGCAAAATAGCCCTCTTTCATCTTTGCCTCTTCAGTAAGGCTAAAGATGATATTGAAAAGGCTGATATTGATTCCTGACCAGAAGACCCCGGTCAAAAAGGCATCGATCCAGATGGGCAGGAGAAAATCTTTTCGGGCAAAGATCCAGATCGTCGGGAGAAAGGCAGCAAAGAAGAAGTTGATTGTCAGCACCGGTTTGGACTTGAACCGATCGACCGCCTTGCCCCAGAGAACCTGGAAGAGAAGAGAAGCGACACCCGCCAGGATAGAATAGAAGGCAATGGTTGAATATGACATCTGAAGATTGGTCAGCATATGGACAAGATAGAAGGGCGAAGCGATGCCGGCCAGAAGATACCAGAATGAGATGAATTTTAAGAGACTTAAGAAATTTTTGTCCTCAAGCGGGGTTAAAAATATTTTTTTAAACTGAGGGGACTCTTTCTCGATCGGCGGCTCGGGCTGTTTACTTAAAACCCCGGCGGCGATGGTTGATGAGACAGAGGCACCGGTGAAGAGCAATCCCAGCCCACGCCCCGGGGCATCGAGTAATTTATAAAAATCGAGAATACGACCACCGATCACATTCGTTGCCATACTAACAATGTTGAGGATTGTATTCCGTAAACCAAAATAGCGACCTCGGATCTCTCTGGGGACAAGATCGCTCATCCAGGAAAGCCAGGCATTACCTGAGAGATTCATAAAAATATTGTGGATGATGATTAGGGAAAAGAAGAGTCCGTGACCGATTTTTAAATTTAAGATCAACAATAGACCGAAAATAAAGAATATACCCCGGCCCAGGCCCGAGAGCAGAACGCAGAGCGTTCGCCGGCTTTTCAGTATTTTGATCAAATAGATCGAAAAGAAAGCAAAACCGGTGAAAAAGGCAGGGATGGCTGAGAGGAGACCGATACCGATATTATTTAACCCGATAAAAAGTGCGAAACTGGTCAGAAACATTCCTGCAGTCAGATTGATGTGGATCTGGGCAAAGATACCCTCAATAATTGAAATTCTTAGACCGCCATGCATCGATTTCAGGTCTGAAAAAGGTTGTCTCATAGACATCAATCAGTCTTTTCTATGGGTCGAATGCGAGGTCTTATCTTCGGCGGTTTTTTATGCTTTGGCGCTGAATTGGTCTGGCTTCTTCGATTAACATTACCGGGATATCATCCTCAATTCGATAAGAGAGGAGACACTTAAAACAGAGCAGGGTCTCTTTCTTTCTGTCATACTTAAGATTGCCATGACATTTGGGGCAGGCGAGAATTTTTAGTAGTTCTTTTGAGACCATACTTCTAAGGATTCATTCTGGATCAATTCAATTTCTCGCGTTGATGAAAAACCGAGGTAAAGAAAACCATAGGCGTATAAGAAGAGGAAAGGTGCAAGGATTAACTGTTCGTTAACGAGGACATAGAGAAAGGAGAAGAAGAGATAGAGACCACAAATAATTTCAACGTAAGGGATGAAGGACGTGTTGAAACTGTAACTGTTCTTATTAAAATTTCTTTTATCCTTTAAATCAATGCCAAATTTTGGCGTCCGGGTGAAGACGAATTTCTTCCTGGAGAATCCTTCAAAGACCGCTTTGGTATTGGAAAGGCTTATCCCGGTACAGAGGGCAATAATAAAAGGTATACGAGTAATGTTTTTAGGCCAATTTTTATAAAGTTCTTTCTGCGACAGACAGTAGAGGATTGGATAACCGAAGATGCCCAGACCGAAGAAGGATGCAAATAAGTAATAGGAAGGGGGAACGATCAATTCGATTTTGAAAAAGATTATCGGCAATGTTAACAGGGCAACGGTTAGGAGTGCAGGATAGATGAGATGACAGGTCAGATGGACGGTCGCTTCGTATTTCACCAATAGTGGGAGATCGGCCTTCAATATTCTGGGCAGGAGTTTCCGGGCAACTTGAATTGTCCCTTTTGCCCAGCGGTTTTGCTGGGTGCGGTAACTGTCGGCATCGACCGGGATTTCGCCTTCAACCGCAACATCGGGCCTGAAGACAATCTGCCAGTTCTTTATCTGGGCGCGATAGGAGAGGTCGAGATCTTCAGCCAGGGTATCTGCCTGCCAGCCGCCCGCATCGATTATCGCCGCCTTACGCCAGATACCACAGGTTCCATTAAAGTTTATGAAATATTTAGCCTGGGAGCGGATATTCTGTTCGACAACAAAGTGGCCGTCGAGCGAAATCGCCTGGGCCATTGTAAAGAATGAATAGGTAGAATTTAAGTGCCCCCAGCGTGCCTGGACTGACGCAACACGCGGGTTGTCAAATTCATCGATCAATCTGAGCAGAAAATCTTCCGGAATAACAAAATCGGCATCAAAGATGGCGATGAATTCACCCCGGGCAGATTCCAGGCCGTACTGGAGAGCACCAGCCTTAAACCCGGCCCTTGAGCCCCGGCGGATATGGTGGATATTGATGCCGAGGCCCTGATATTTGCGGACTAAATTGGCAACAATCAAAACTGTCTCGTCGTCAGAATCATCAAGAATCTGAATTTCAAACTTATCCCTGGGATATTTAATCGCACAACAACTTTCAATCAGTCGGCGGACAACAAATTTTTCATTATAGATTGGTAACTGAAAGGTGACAACCGGTAATTTGTCAGCGGTTTTATTGGTTATCGAGGTTTTCGGATTTTTAATCTTACGATGGTCTTTAATGAAGTGATAGAGCATCAAATAGGAGTGGAAGGCATAGATCAGGAGTAAAAATAAGAGAAGGGTGTAGAGGACAACGATTATACTGACCAGCATTACTTTACCTCACTGATGATTAAAGGACTAATCTGCCCGGATAAAATCTGGGCTGAGATGATTAATGCCTGAAGGTATTCCATTTTTATGGGAAAATTAAGTCTATCGAGATTTTTCGATCTGTCAATATTATCTTTGCGTGCATAAATTTTTTTGTCGATCACGAGGACGACCGGGCCAGGGATCTTATGTTTTTTGTAGAGCGTTAACTGGATATAAGGTTCGGAATAATCATTAAATTTGACCGAAACATTTTTGATATCATCAGATGAAAGAATCTTTTTGTCAGGGACAACCTGACCAGCCGCATCCTTCAGCGATTCATCAATCGTATAGACACCGGCTTGCCCCGGAGCGAGTATTTCGAGGAGGAGGGATTTACTGATTACCTCGGGAACATCAAGAACCAAACCCCGGGCAGTATGGTTCAGGGTGTGAATGATTTGCATAAGGGAGAGACGGGTTTTGATTCTAATTTCGTCCTTTAAGGAATCGGTCAGAAGGAGGTATTTTTTAGTATTCGGGACGGGTTGGTTAATGGTGAAGGGATGGTTGAATTTATCAAGTTTGACCTGCCAGGAGACGGATGAGTCGGTTGAGATTGCATAGATATAAGTGGGGAGATAGGTGCGATGGTCGATTGCGAGGATTGAGATGAATTGTTTCTTCATCAAGGGATCAAGATGGGGAAGATTTGGTTTAAAGTTGTATAAATAGCGATCAGCCTCGCTTCTTAAAAACTCAAATTGGTCCCGCTTCAATACCCGTTCAATCTGAACCAGGATATTACTCTCTTCACCCCGACTGTGTGGTTCCCAGTTGCCATCCTTTTTTTCGTACTGGGTATTGTAAAGGGCGATAATCTCGGTTGCTAATGTTTCCGCAGGATAACGCCAGATGCTCCGGACTGACTCAGCCTGACCGACAAGGCATTCGCCATTAAATTCAGCCTCAACCTGAGGTGTTCGTAATCGACACTCATAGGAAAATGATTTTTGATAAGAGAGTTTACCGATACCTTCATAAACAATCTTATTAAAATCCGGCCTGGTAACCGGACGAAGAGGATGACAGGCGGTGATCAGGGGTAGAAGCCAGAAAAGTTTTTTTATTAACAAATTTCCTCGGACTGTTCTTAGAACTCGGGGCCGATTGTAAACCATATCTTCCATTCAGGGTCAAGGGTGTAGAGGTCAAATTTTCGGGCAAAGTCAAATTTAAAGATAAGGAAGAAGAGATTTGCCCGGAGACCAAAGCCGACATCCATCTTCAGGTCCTTGAGTCGAAACCAGTTTTCTTTTCTTTCGTATAATTGGAAAGAGTCAGTATAGACCCCACCCAGATCGCTGAACAGACATCCCCGGATATTTTTTATCTCAATTGGTAAAGGAAATGCAATCTTGAGGCGGTCGATAAAAGGATGGCGTAATTCAAGATTGGCAAAGCCAATTCTGGAACCGTAGAGGTCGTAAAAATCGTATGCCCGCAATTGTGATGGTCCGCCAAATGACCAGATTTCCGCATCTCGACCATAACTCCTGGCGAGGACGGTGCGACAGACAAAACTGTATCTTGGTGAGATTCCGAAATATCTCCGGAAGTCGATGAAGGCACTTAAAAAATCGAGATTGGTAAAGGCAGTTTTATAGGATTCGAGTCGAATCCGCATTCCATTCCTCGGTCCAAAATCGGACCACTGCGCATTGTCGAAGACCAGGGCAATATCCGGATAGGTAACAAAATTTTTCTCAACTGTGTATAAGGTGTCGATCAGATCCCGGAAGAAGTCGATATAACGGGTGTCTTCGAGCATAAATCCAACCAGTCCAAACTCGGTGCGTAGGAATTTGGTCAGTGGATACTGAGCAATGATTGAACCACCGAGATAGCGCCGGGCTAAGAGGTCAAAACCGCTTCGGTAATAATAAGAAAGTTGAAAGAGCGAAAGTCCATAATCGGCTCGCTGGGGAATATACCAGTAGTTCACCATTATATCTGAGGTCTTGATATTACCCCAGAGGTCGGTGTAGAAATAGATCCGGTGATTGCCCAAGACATCACTCAGGGCAATGTTACTTGTGCCGGTAACACCAAAGAACGACGCGTAGCCGATTGAGCCGGTAAGGTAATCAAAAGAGAATCGGGGTCGATATTTTGTCACCTTAGTCTGGTCGAGTTCCTCTTCGCCGAATTGGGCATACTCCTTCTCAATTATCCGGGTAGTATCGACCGATTCCAGTTTGCTGATGATATTCTTTGCGATCCATACATCATAACTCATCTCGTTAAGATAGGCAAAGGCAGTCCTCAGACCATCGCGGGAGATCGAGGGGTAGGTTATCGATGTCAGGATATCGGTTCGTTTTATGATACGATTCTCTTCAATCGAAAATAGATATAGATTATGGGCCTGGTCAAAGTCGGCAACAAAAAAGATATACGGTTCGACTGGATGATAGAAGGGGAAGGCCAGAAAACTTGAACGGGGTGTGATCCGTCTTAAATTGCCCGGTGTGTAAACAAATAGTGCATAGGAACCATATTTGTATTCACCGCTGTCGGGTCGGTCGGAGACAAAGACAATCGAATTTCCATCCGGCGACCAATCGGGATCTCGATCGTCGTAGAGATCATCGGTCAACTGATGGAGATGGCCATCGTTTAATGAAACTGTATAAAGATCTGCGTGGCCATCAGTTAGACCAACAAATGTGACCTGTCTCCCATCGGGTGAAAATTTAGGCGAATAGAGCCCCTGTAATTCTTTAAAAACAAATTTTTTGTAAACCTTACCCGACTGTGTTTCGACAAGGTATAAAACATCACTCCCCTGACTCTTGGCAGCAAAAGTGATTATCTTTTCATCTGGTGACCAGGAGATTCCGCCCCGGTAGAGATGCATCGACTCATAGCCAGATGAATATTCACCGCTGATAAGTCTCTTGAGGATCGAACCGTCGATCGCCGAGACAATGAATATGGCAGTGGTTCCAATCCGGTCTGATATCAATGCCAGGCGGTCACCTTTGGGTGAGATGGCGACTGAGGTGTTATAGACCGAACCGAATTTCTGGGCTGAGATCAGACGCTGCCCGTAATTGGTCAAATTGGTCTTGAGTTTAATTCTCGGCCAGTACTGGAGTTGGTAATACTCGAGCCAGTTTTTGGAAAAGTCGTTGAGGCCAACACCAAAGACTGCCCGGCAGGCATCATCCACATTCTTTTTGGCTTTAAGGCTATGAATAAATGACCCAATCTTTTTTCGTCCGTAACGCACCGCAATATAGTTGTAGAACGACTGACCCTCTTTATAGATGATATAGCCACCGTAGGAGCCAAGTCGATCCAGTGAAATAACTTTCTGACTGACAACCAGATCCCGGAGATAGATATCGGCATTCAGATCCCAATCAAGGGATTCGAATTCAGCCAGGCCTTCCATTACCCAGAGAGGAATATTGAAGAGAAGATCGGCGGAGAGGATCGACTGCATCCGTGCGCCAAAGAAGATTGCAAATTCGAAGACATGGGTAAGTTCATGGACCAGAACATGGCGGAAATTTTCATAAGAGCCGTCAAAAGGGACGACAACCCGATTTTTGAATATCTCGGTAAAACCACCGACCGACTCCTCGATCAGTTCGAGCGTTACATTGGTCTGGGCAAATTCGTTGGGTGAATTGTAGATGATTACCGGGATCTCGAAGTTGATATCGGTGGCGAGGTCTTCTCTTAATTTCTGATATCCGTCTTCGAGGACGGTCCGGGCAAAGGCGGCCAGTTTTTCTTCACCTTCGTAAAAATAGATCTGAAAGTGTTCGGTCTTGAGCACAGAAAACTTAAAATCCTTATACTGGATTTTGTTCTGACCAAAATATTGAGCGATAAGGAATATAAGGAGAATTTTCATTTTAATCCGTGCAATTATACCCCATTTTTGAATGTAAGTCAAGAAAGAGCTGATTGTGGTATCGATATGCTCAAGAAACAGTGAACGATTAGAATTTTGAACATCCAGGGCAGATGGATATTGATAGGTCTCGGACAGTGTTTGCGGATTTAAAAAAGGTATAAAAAGTTCTTGACTTTTTTTAAATTATGTTTATGATTTAGTTAGTTTAGGGTTCTACGCTCTATACCAGATGGTTAAGCGCTATAAATTATAATAGATAGACTAGGTGTAATGTAATGGGGAGGTAATTATAAACCTTTATATACTGTTTCTCGTCTTAGTGGCGGCAGGATCGGTAAACTTGGTTCTGGCACAGGGACGGATCGGAGTTAGGTTTCATATATCCACGAAATGGATTAAATCTTTTGCCCTTAGCCCTGTGCACCATACTCATTGTGGTTACATGGGATGGTACCGACGAACTCGGGAAGAGACTTCCAGCCGGTGCCTATTTTGTGAGACTTGAGGCTGTGGAAAATAATTATACAAGAAAGGTTCTGTTATTAAAATAGGTAGGGGGTCAGGTTGAGGGTTAGATCAAATATTGACCACACAAATTACAAGGAGGTGTACCTTGAAGTTAAGTAATATTAATTTGCAAGTACCGGAGCGTGAAAACTGTGGCTCGAATTATCCAACGATATCGAAAACATTATCTAATCTCTTACGCTTAGCCGGTTTCGCTTTTTTGCTGCTGGTGCTCGGTTGTCCGGTTTTGACGACGCTGGAAACTGCAAAGATTGGTAATAAGTCAGACGATCCTAATATCCTCAGAGTCGGAGATTTTAAGCAGGCCGATTTTGGTGCTACAGTGGTCAGCGAGACCCTGGATACCGCAGGACCGATCCGGCTGAAATCAGTAGTCCCGCTTATTGAGGGAAAGATTAAATGGGTCCTGATCAATGAACGCTTTGAAGTGGCACTGAATGGAGGGTCATCCGGGCTTGGTTTATCATCAAAGGTGTTGATGATTAAGAATCCTTTCTATCTGGCCTGCAAGCTTGGGGTGTCAGGTTTCCCAACTGTGGTTGCGCCTTATCCTCTGGGTTGTTATGCGCTCGATTTTATCTTAAGTAAGGACTTAAAAAAGACCTCAGAATTTTACGGTGGATTTAAGTTGACAAGCTGGTTCGATATTCCGCCGCCACCTACGGTCTTAATTAATATTCCGAGTCATTCGACAAGCTCGGATCCTTATTTTGATGCAGCTGGTGCATTCCTGGGTTTAAAATCCAGGTTCTGCACGGTTGAGGCTGGTGCCTGTGGTGTGTTCCGCGAACTGGAAAATTACTGGGGCAGAAAAGGGATTATTCCTTTTGTTGGTGTCTCAGTGCCACTGGGTGATTAGACAGGATCGAGAAACGCTTTGTGCTGCTAAAAACTGGAAACTGGATAAAATAGAAAAATCTTTAAAAAACCACGATCTTTAAGGACTTAAAATCAGGGGCTGTCTCCTCTTCTCCATATTTTCCTCTCCATTTTTGGTATTGCAATTTTCTTATAATTAGGTATAATCTCTTTCTTAAGATTAAGGATTTTTATAAATTTCTCTCCTCTTCCGGGGCCGTAGTTCAGCTTGGTTAGAACGCTTGCCTGTCACGCAAGAGGTCGCGAGTTCAAGTCTCGTCGGCCCCGCTCTTTTAATTGCAGGGGCAAATGAGTCAGGAGATGGTATTACCTCTATTCCAGAAAATAGTGTGTGGTCAGTATTTGACCGAATCTTCTTAAAAGAATTTTGTGGGAGCAACTCATTTTGTAAATTTCCCTTCAGATAAGTTGTTGCAGGGATAAAATTTTAAGTTTGTGACTTAAATGAGCATTTACCCCATCTTAAAATTTATCTTGAATTTCTGACCATACCCTGAGAATATTGCGGAGGATTGAATCTTGATATTAATGACTGCTGCCATTAAGGATATTGACAATTCCTGATAAATGTGTATTATTTAATAAATGAGTTGTCCGATTTGTGGCACTAATATAACTCAGGGTACAAAATATTGTTCCCGCTGTGGAACCAATCTCTTCTATATGCATCAGCGGACAAAGTTTGAGATTTCGGAGCGGACCGCATTCTGGGGAGGCGAACGACGATTTGTTACTGCCCTCTTTGTCAAAGTTGTCGGGATTGAGACATTACTTACTCGAATGCCGGTCCTGGATATCTTCTTCTTTCTGCGTAAGTGGTTTGCCGAGATGGAGGAAATAGTCTTCCGATTCAATGGCACCACTGATACGATATTTACTGAGTTCCGAACTTTATGCGTCTTTGGTGCACCCAAGACCCATCTGGATGATGCCAGTAATGCGGTTCAATCTGCGCTGAAGATTCGTGAGCAATGGGAACAGGCGAAAGGGATTCCAGAAAATGTCTATCTCCGTTTTGGGATAAGTTCAGGGCCAGTTTTCTTTGGGCGAGTTCAGAGCGATGTTGCAAATTTTACCGTCATTGGCGACACTGTCAATGTTGCATCTCGCATTGAGGAGATTGCCGGGCCCGGACAGATTTTAATCAGTGAGCATACTTATAACCAACTTAAGGGACTATTCGAGACTGATTTGATACCATCGCTGCGCATCCGGGGCCGTGAGGCATTGTTAGATATCTATGAAGTGAAGGGGATAAGAGAGCGGTCAGGAACTAAAGAATTGGAAGAGATTCCGTTGATCGGGCGAGATGAAGAGATGTCCCAGATTAGAGCCGCGGTTGAATCGTTAATGGCAAGGGGCAGCAGGATATTGAGTATCATTGGTGAGATTGGCACTGGTAAGACAAAGATTAAAGAGGAGTTGATCAAGTGGATTGCAACTAAACGCAATATCCAATATTTTGAGGCAGATTGTATCTCACTGGGCAATCAGATACCATATCATTCTTTTGTCCGATTTTTAAAGAGTTTTTTTTATATCTCAGATACCGACTCACCATCGGCAGTGAAAGAAAAGATCGAAGGCCGGTTGAAGGTATTAAGACTCGATTCAACCGATAATCTGGAGGTGCTGGTAAATTTATTATCGGTAAGTCCATTTGAGAATTCGAACGCACTTTATGCGGATCCGGAGATATTTAAGGAAAAAATCTTTTCCTTGATGCGTGAGTTATTAAATAGATCGAGCCAGACTACAGCCCTGGTCGTCTGTTTTGAAGATTTTCACCTCATCGATGCCGCTTCAACCAAGTTGTTGACTTATCTCGCCACTGAACTCATTGATCGTCCAGTACTTTTTCTTCTCCTTTATCATCCTGAATATACCTTTAAGTTAAAACTACGGAATCAGGATACAGTGCGCTTAAGCGGGCTTTCGCTCACGGGAATTGCTGAGTATTTAAAACATATTCTCAAGGCCGATTTCATTAATGAAGACCTGATAAATTTCATAAATTATACGACGGCGGGTAATCCCTTACTTATTAGGGAGATTGTAAAATTCTGTAGATTTAAGCGTGCCATCTATAAGGATGAAAATGTCTGGTATTTTGATAAAAGTAAAGTTGAAGACTATATCCCTCACAGTATTTATGAGGCGTTGATGGCCAGCCTGGATACACTGCCGGAAAGGATGAGGGTGGTGGTTGATTATGCCTCGGTTGTGGGTCAGACCTTTAATCTGAAAGTTATCTCCCGCCTCTGCGATTTAGGTGCGATTGACGAAGAGATTAGTGATCTTGTCGAAATGGGATATTTTCTCCAGACCCGTCCGGGTGATGACCCAGAATATGTCTTTCGGAACACCCTGTTGAAAGATGTTACTTATAATGCCCTTCCTCTCAAGAAAAGGAAGGAGATTCACCAGAAGACGGCGCAGATCATCGAAACTACCTATCGTGATCGGCTCCAGGAGTTTTATGAATTACTTGCTTTTCATTTTTTACGGGCAGATGATTTTTATAAGGCGATTAATTACTATAAACTTGCAGGTGATAAGGCTAAGGCTCTTTTTGCTAATGATTGCGCCCTTTTCTCCTATAGTAAAGTGAATGAGATTATGGATCTACTCAGTCTCAGGGATGAAAAATATCTTGAGTTAAGGCTGGAGACATCTTATAATATAAGTGAAATATATGAACTCATCGGTGAATATGATAAGATGATGGCTGAGGCGAAATCGGCACTCGAAATCATAGCTTCAAGAAAAGACCCAAGAAGAGAAGCCCAGTTCAGGGAACTGATAGGTTTGAGTTATATCTACTTGAATCGATTAAAGGATGCTTTTGAAAACTTGAACGCTGCACTGGAGATAAATAAGAGTAATAATTTTCTCGATCTGATTTCCAGCGTCTATGTTGATCTTGGTTTATTAAATGCTGAGGAACAGAATTACGAAATGGCGGTATACTATTACAATCTCGGTTATCGGGTTGCATTGGATCGCGACGATAGCCAGGCGACGATAAAGTGTCTGATCAATCTGGCCCGTCTTCACAAAGAACTGGGTAATTATCAGTTGGCCATCGATTATTTAAAGAATGCTCTCGCCTATGCGGTGAGTCACAAAAATCGCCGTGACGAAGTTCTGGTCAAGAATTATTTAGGCGAGGTCTATCTGACGATCGGTGATACGAATAAAGCAAATCGTTATTTCAAGGAGGCCTTTACTTTAGCCAGCGAGATCAGTTTCATCGATATGATAATTACTGCCTCGGCTAACCTCAGTTTAATCAACGCCCTACTCGACAACCGCGAGCCGTTAAGAGACTGGATAACCTATATTGACAATCGGCTGAATCTGGGATTGAGTAAAGAAACAGAGATAACAGCTGAACTGGTCAGGATCTATGTTATCCTGAAATTGGGATGGGAGGATGAAGCCAGCGAGAAATTGAGGGATTTGATTGAAAAATGCCGTTCCTTTGGTCACAAAAAAGCCGAAGTGATGTCAAATCTCTTAATGACCCAGATTGATCGAAAATCTATCAACTGGGCAAGGAATGCTTTAGTCCTGGCCGAAGACATAAACTTACCCGAATACTTATGGCGCAGTCAATATGCCATGGGGCAGGTCCTGATGGTCAACGGTCAGAGTGAAGCGGCGCTCGACTTTTTTCGCAAGGCATATTTTATATTAGATGACCTTAAAGAAAGATTGCGGGACGAAAATTTACGGCAATCTTTTCTCAGTCAGCCTGAGTATCGGCACCTAACTGAAATATTAGAGGAAAAATGAATTGTTCACGTTGTAACAGTGTTGTCCAGAACGGTGATACCTTCTGTAGTCAGTGTGGTAATTTTGTTGGCACCGAATCTTCTTTAATCATCAAATCTATTCCACTAACGGTGCTCCGGGCCGATCTGGCTGATTTTACTAAAATCAGTGAGATTCTGGATCCAGAAGAGGTAATGAGTCTTTTGAGACTCTGTTTTGATCGACTGAGCCAGATAATCATAGACAAAAAAGGTGTTATTCTACGTTTCATCGGTGATGAGGTTATTGGTATATTCGGCCTGAGTTCCTCAGATGCTCACACCCCGCTTATGGCGCTATTTGCTGCCCAGGAGATGCACAATGCTATTCGTGAGATAAGTTTGACAAAAATAGTCAAGGAGAGCCTCGGTATCAAGATCGGGATTGAGACTGATACCACATTTATTTACTGTCCAAAACCCGATGCCCAGGTGAATGCTTGTTTTTTCCTCGGTTCTATATTTTATAAAGCGCTCCATCTCCAGAAGATGTGTCGGGTTAATAGTATCCTGGTGGGCGAAAATTCCTATCAGCGGGCAAAAAACTTTTTTGAATTCCGCGAGGCCAAGCTGGGAATTTACCTCGGACAGTCTTTTCTCAGTTACGAACTTTTGCCGCTTTAAATATGTCGACATTATCGAGAGAACTGCTTATTGAAATTGTGAAACAGATTGGAATCGGAATTAATTTCTGCCGGTCTTATCCCAAAGACCATCCTGGTCTTGAACCGATTGTTTCGAGGTTGCTAGGGCTTTTTAAGGAGATCCCATCCGACCGCTCAGAGATATCTTTCTGTCTGATTGAAAATATTATCCTTTTTGAAGGTGAACGTTTTGAATCAGAAAAATTACCGATTGTCAAAAGCATCGCCAATATTTTTAACAAACTGGGTGTGCGAAGTGTCAGTTTTGATCCATCTTTGACAGCCTTTGATATCAAAGCCTTTTTTAATACGATGGCCTCAACTCAGGCCGATCTCCAGGATTACGGCAATATTGAGGCAATCATTAAGTCTTCCGGTGCAGAGCATATAAGGCTAAACGAACTTGAGTATGGTGTAGTCTCCAGTAAAGGGGGGAAGGTCAAGATCGACTGGGAAATATTTTTGAAAACGCTCCATGCGACAAAATTGGCCGTGTCGGATGAGGAGACCAAAAAGGAACTGACCCATTTTCTAACCGATGTAGTTGGTCTGAAGGGTGGTGAACCGGAGGAACTTCAGACCAAGATGATTGTCACTACCTTAGAGAAATTATGCAATGTTGTTGTTGAAAAGTTTGGTCCGGAAAGTTGGGGTGAATATTCATTGATCTTTACACGCATCCTCGCAACCCTTTCTCCTAATATTAAAAAACGGATTGCCCAGATCCGAACTGATAATCGACGATTGGCCGATCTGATAAGGAATCTTCTACCCACACTAAGTGATGATACTCTGATTGAAATTATTAGTACCCGGGCCATGGCGACTGAAGAAGAAACGGTTGACCCTGATGTCATTGAGGTGTTGAAAAGATTGACCGGCCCGCGATTGGTAAATCTCTTACCGCAACTGAAAGAAAAATTACCCCTTAAGGTATTTGAGGAGATTACTCTCCTTTTAAGTCGGGTGAGCGGTTTTCAGGAGTCCGAGACTAAGGTCGAAGATTTATCCAGTGAAGAACTAGAACAGGAATTAAGAAAATATTTTCCCAGTCTGCGGTCGCCCGAGGTCAATACCCGACTTACAACAATTAACAGTATACTTGAGTTTACTAATAAACTAATCGACCTTAAGCGCACAGAACTTATTAAACTGGTGGTCGATCGCTTTGATGCATTGTCCGATGGTGAGAAAGAGATCCAGGTTTTTTCAAAGGTCATCGACGCCCTGAAACAGATATATTTAAAATGTAAGGATGTCGGCCTTCGCGAAATCTATGATAACATTTCTAAGAGAATAGGTAAACATTTATTGAGAACCGGTAAAGAATTTGTGGAACGGAAGGCGGTAGTGGTCAATATGATTGGTGAAATACGAGACTTAAATTATATTACGGAATTGATTACCATCCTCTGGGAGCCGGGCATATTTAATGAGGCACGTGAGGCGCTGATAAAATTCGCTAATGATGCAGTAGAGCCTCTCCTGGGTGTTCTGAAGGATGCTGAGGATCGTTCGGTGCGAATGAAGATTCTCGATGTTCTGGTCAGAATGGGCAATGTTATTGTTCCTTCGGTATTAAAATTACTTGGCGATCAGGAGTGGTATATCCGCCGTAATGGACTTTATCTCTTAGGTCAATTGAAGGCCGAAGATACTATCGACGCCATTGGGGAGATGATCAAGGATGAAAATGAGCTGGTCCAGGTCGAGGCAGTTTGCGCCCTGGGAAATATCAGTGGAGAAAAGGTTAAACCATATCTGAGAGAGGCCTTGAATAGCAAATACTTGTCAGTATCATTAGAGGCCGCTCGTTATTTACCCAGGGCCGAGGTCAGGTCTGTTATCCCCAGATTCTTAAAGATGCTGGAACGACGCAAACGGATACCGGACAAGAAGGAAGAAACAATGAGGCGGGATGTGATCAGGGTCATTGGCGAGATTGGTGGTGATGAAGTTATTGAAACTTTAGTTCAGGTCATTAAAGATCGGTCCCTGCTTGGTACCGATCTCCTTCTTACCACTAAAGAGGTAGCAATTGAAGCCTTAGGACAGATTGGAACTCCTAAGGCATTAGATGCCCTCAATGAGCTTGCTTTATCGAGCGATGAGAAGATAGTTTCTATGGTTGAAGGGGTTATAACAAAGATCAAATTTAAATCTCAACAACTCGATCATAAATAATCGATGGGTGTTTAATAACCGGTCTATGGCAAAATTGGCAGAATGGACGAAAACGGATCGAGACGGGATGGATGACGATTTGATATTGGCAGTTGATGAAAGAGAGTTTAAAGAGCTAAGGCGCGTGTCTTCCAACATAAGCTAAATACCTTCCGCAATCAGCGAATGGTAATAAGATTATTATCCGGCGTCTATTATATCTTAAGCGGTTCCGGGATATTTAGTATCAAACTTGGTTTGCCCTACGCAATAACTTTAGGTATAATCCTTGGACTCTCCTATCTGATTTACCACCTCAAAAAGAATCTTTTCGATAACTTTTTTATTTTTATCCTGATCCTGACCAATCTTTCAATCCAGCTGACCGGTGGTTTGACCTCGCCGCTTTTTACCCTGAATTTTATCTGCATTATCATTCTCTTTTACCACGAGCCAAACTGGATTTCGTTTTTTTTTACAGGTTTATCGCTGGTAAGCTTCGCGACCGCTGCGCTGATCCGTTCCGAGATAAAAGTCGCTTCTTGCCTCATTCTCGGCCTCTTTATAATCATTACCTATCTTTATTTCCGGAGGATCAGATCTGATTTAACGGCCACCTATTCAACCGTTGCTTATTACGAAGCACGCAGCCAGTTTTTAACCGGTCAAAGGGTTGATCGCACCGCTGAGGGGATGGTGAAGGAGAGTGGGTCTTATGCACAGATCCTGAGGCCAATAAATTACTTCTTGAGATTTATTCACAATGCCTTTCAGGCATATACCTCTTGTATTTTTGGCTATATCCCTGAAGAGGGTGAGTTTCTCCTGATCGCCGGAACATCAAGTTCGACGAAGTTCAAAGATCAGGTCCACATCAGAATGGGTGAGACTTTTGTCGGTATGATTGGTAAGGAGCGGCACGAGGTATTGATCAAAGATTATTATGAAGATGCTAACTGGCTCGGTTATTATTCCGGTGAAATTGGTATTCGGTCGGTGATCGGAGCGCCGATTGTTTTTGGTGAGAAACTGGAGGGAGTGATTGTGGTCGATCGCAAAGAGGGGTCATTCACTGAAGAGGATTGTGAACGTTTACGATTATCAGCCGTTACCTGTGCCCATCTTATCGGTATGCTCCGTTCCTACGAGGCCAAGCGGTACGAGGCTTCATATTTTTTGGCACTCTATGAGTTGATCAAGCGGTTGCAGAAGGAATTGACCTTAGAGGATATTTTAAGTATCGCTCTAGATTCCACGCTTGAGGTGCTCGATTGCGATACAGTGGCGATTGCTGAGACCGATACCATAAATAATCGGGGGAGGATCCTGACAATAAAATCAAACTTCAAGGGGCTTCAAATTGAAAGGGTAGGAGATGAGTTTAAACTCGACGAAGGGTTGGTAGGCTGGGTTGCTACTTTTGGTGGTTATTTAATAAAGGACGATTTAAGGTCAGTAAAGAGTCCGAGATTTTCTAAGCGTGAGCCCCGGACCTTGAGTCGTTCCTTTCTCGGTGTGCCAATAAAGAATGAAGATCAGGTTATAGGCGTGGTCTGGATTGAAAGTCGATTGCCTAAGAGATTCAGGGAAGAGGATGCTAAATTTATGAATTTTCTTGCCGCCCAGATTTCCCTTGCCTGGATAAGGGCTAATCTCTATAATCAGGTCAAAGAACTTTCGGTGCGCGATGGACTTACCGGCCTCTTTAACCATCGTCAGTTTCATGAGATCTTAAATGAAGAGATTAAGAAAAATCGAGAGATTTGTCTCCTTTTGATTGATGTTGACCATTTTAAGAATATTAATGACCGTTTTGGCCACCCTCTGGGTGACGAGGTGCTCAAAACGATTGGCAGGCTACTCAGTGATGAACCAGGCTGTGCGGCACGTTATGGCGGAGAGGAGTTCGCACTTATTCTGCCTAATTATACAATCAAAAAAGCAAGAGAAGTCGCACTTAAATTTCAGGATAAGTTGAAGAAAGAGAAGTTTGGTTGCGGCGAGGAGATCTTTTCGGTTACGACAAGTATCGGCATAAGCCATTTTCCATCGTGTGCCAATCAAAAGGAAAGACTAATTGAGCAGGCGGACAGTGCCTTATATCAGGCCAAACAGGAGGGGCGTGACCGGGTGGTGATATATAATAAAAATAAAGAAAAATAAAGGGTTGACTTTTTTAAAAAATTAAATATAATTAAATTCTTTTTAACAAGGCAAAGAAGTAAAATTGCACGGGTATTGAAATCCTCATTTTAACAGTAAATCAGGGTTTTGACGAAATTGAGTATCTTTAAGATAAGGGAATCGATTTCAAAGGTAAGTTTATTTATGGAGGATTATGGATCCAATCGCTGATATGTTAACAATTATCAGAAACGGCATCAGGGCACGTCATAAGGTTGTAACTGTGCCTTATTCGAAGATTAAAATGGAGATTGCCCGGATCCTGATGGAAGAGGGCTATATAAATAATTTTCAAATTGATAGTGATGAGAAACCGTCGCGGATCGAGATCTTACTCAGATATTCCCAGCAAGGTGAGCCAGCGATCAAAAATTTAGTTAGGATTTCTAAACCCGGACGGAGAGTATATGTTGCGCATGACGAAATTCCGAAGGTCAATCGCGGACTTGGTATTGCAATACTGTCGACCAATAAAGGGATTGTTACCGATCGCGAGGCACGAAAGATGAAGGCCGGTGGTGAAGTCCTTGGTTATGTATTTTAGGAGAGAGAAGGCTTAAAATCTATGTCCCGACTCGGTAAAAAGGCGATTCTGATACCCGACAAAGTCGAGGTCAAGACGATGGATCAGAAGGTCGTCGTCAGCGGCCCGTTGGGCAAATTAGAATTTACTCTACCCTCGGGCATCGAGGTTAAAGTCCGGGATCGTGAACTAATGGTTTCAAGAACAATGGATACTAAAGCGGCCAAGGCCTGTCATGGTTTGACCTGGTCGATTATTAAAAATATGATTATCGGAACAACGGTCGGTTACCGAAAAGAACTGGTTATTCACGGGGTTGGCTACAAAGCACAGAAGACGGCGGATGGGCTACAGATCTTTCTTGGTTTTACAAAACCAGTTGCTTTTCCCTTACCCAAGGGTATTGAGTGTGAAGTAACCCCACCCAAAGATAATGTAAGTGAAATCGTGATCAAAGGGATTGATAAACAGTTGGTAGGTGATATAGCCGCACGCTTGAGGAGACTGAAAATCCCCGATCCCTACAAGCATAGAGGAATCAGATATAAGAATGAGATCTTGAGAAAGAAGATCGGTAAGAGGGCGATTGCGCAGACATGAAGGTTAGAGGTCGCGAGCGACGGCACTGGCGTATTCGTAAGAAAATTTTTGGTACACCGGAGAGGCCACGACTTTGTGTTTATCGGAGCCTCAAGCATATCTATGGCAGTCTGATTGACGATGTCAATAATCGGACAATCGTTACGGTCTCGACGCTTACCCGGGAGATCAAAGGGATGGACTTAAAGAATAATCTTGAAAAGGCCCGGGCAGTAGGCAAGATACTGGCGCAGCGGGCAAAAGAGAAGAATATTGAATGTGTAACTTTTGATCGTGCTGGATTTAAATATCATGGGCAGGTCAGGAGTCTGGCGGAGGGGGCAAGGGAAGGAGGTTTGAAGTTTTAGAGTCCAATTCGGTTGAACTTGTTGAACGCGTTGTTGATGTAAAGAGAGTCTCAAAGGTTGTTAAGGGTGGTAAGCGTCTTAAACTCTATGCCTGTGTTGTTGTGGGTGATGGTCTGGGCCGGGTTGGCTTAGGTCATGCCAAAGCCGGCGAGGTGGCACTGGCGATTAAAAAAGCGACAGAGATAGCCAAGAAGAATATGAAGTCGGTTGGGGTAAAGGATGGGACGATCCCTTATAGTGTAATTGGTCGGTTTTCGGCCAGTAGAGTTCTCTTAAAACCGGCTGCAGTCGGAAGCGGTGTAATTGCCTGTAATGCAGTTCGAGCAGTCTGCGATGCCGCCGGTATTAAAAATATCCTGACCAAGTCGCTGGGATCAAACAATCCAACCAATCTGGCCAGGGCAACAATTCAGGGTTTGATGTCAATCCGTCTACCGGAAAAGGTATCAGAATTGCGTAGTAAGAATCTCGATTATCTGATTGGCAGGAGGAAGGTTGAAGAAGATAAGAGTGAGACTGATCAAAAGTCCGATCGATTGTCCGAAGAGACATAAAGCAACCCTCAAGGCAATGGGACTGAACCGAATCGGCCAGGTGGCGGTCCTGCCGGACAATTCTCAGGTGCGTGGTATGGTAAGACAGGTTAATTATTTGATCGAGGTTAAAGACAAAGGGGCGAAATGATCGGTCTGGCTGGTTTGAGATTCAAGAAAGGTGCCAAAAAGGGAAAGAAGCGAGTCGGTTGTGGCCCGGGTTCAGGTCATGGCAAAACTTCGGGCCGGGGACATAAAGGATATAAATCTCGTGCCGGCCGCAAACGAAAACCGGGATTTGAGGGTGGACAGAATCCCCTCTATCGAAGAATCCCGAAACGAGGCTTTGTAAATATCAATCGTCGGCAGTACGAAATCGTTAATCTTGAGTTTTTGAAAAGGTTTGATCCCGGGATCGAGATTACACCCGAACTATTAAAAAAGAAGGGCTTGATTGATGGTAAACATCCATTAAAGATTTTAGGGCAGGGTTCGATCGACAAGCCTCTGAAGATCAGAGCCCACGCCTTTTCCAGGTCTGCAGCGGCTAAGATCACCCAGGCTGGTGGCCAGGTCATCCATATTCGATAGAGAGAATTTTTATGATTAAACCGATTGAAAATATCTTTAAAGTCCCTGATCTCAGAAGGAAGATTCTCTTCACTCTCTTCTGCATCATTGTCTATCGTCTTGGTAGCCACATACCGATGCCAGGAGTTAACGGCGAGGCATTGGCTCAATTAATGGAGAACTTAAAACAGCAGGGTTCAGTCTTTGGTTTGTATGATATTTTTGTTGGGGGCGCACTCTCCCGGGCGGCGATCTTTGCCCTTGGTGTAATGCCTTACATCTCGGCATCGATCATCTTTCAACTGCTCGGTTCAGTCTTTCCGATGATTGAAAAACTCCAGAAGGATGAAGAGGGAAGGAGGAAACTTACTCAGTGGACGAGATATGCAACCGTCGGCCTGGCGGCGTTTCAGGCGGTGGCTATTGCAATGTATCTTGAGAGTCAATCTTTGCCCTTTGGTGATAAGACCATCCCGATTGTCAATCCTACTCCAGTCCCTTTCCGATTTCTGGCAATGGTGACGCTGACCTGCGGGACTATATTCGTTATGTGGCTTGGTGAGCAGATAACCGAGAAGGGGATCGGCAATGGAATTTCTTTCATCATCTTCATTGGTTGTCTTGAAGAATATCCGATCTATTTTTCAAGAGTCATCCAGCAGGTGCGTACCGGTTTCTCAATAATAAATCTGATCATCGCAGTTATAATTATGATCCTGGTCATCGCCGCAGTAATTGTAATGACGCAGGCAACCCGGCGTATCCCGGTCCAGTACCCAAAACGGATCATCGGCCGAAAGATGTATGGGGGGCAGTCAACCTATCTACCGATAAGGGTCAACACCGCGGGTGTTATCCCCATTATTTTTGCTCAGAGTGTTGTGGTTTTGCCTTCGACGATCTCTACTTTCTTCCCTTCTCTCAAGAAATTTCTGGAGATCTTCCGTCCGGGTTTCTGGGTATATGATCTCATTTATTTCGCGGCGATCATCTTCTTTACATTTTTCTATACCGCAATTGTCTTCAATCCGGTCGATCTGGCAGATAATATGAGACGCTATGGTGGTTTTGTGCCGGGCATAAGACCGGGGGAGAAGACCTCAGATTATATTGATGGGGTTCTTTCAAGAGTTACTCTGCCTGGTGCCATATTTTTGGGTTTCATTGCCCTTTTACCCTGGTATCTTATGGATTTCTTAAAAGTCCCATTCTATTTTGGAGGAACAACCCTCCTGATTATAGTTGGGGTTGCCCTTGATACTCTCCAGCAGATCGAATCTCAGTTGTTGATGTATCATTATGAAGGGTTTATGAAGCGAGGTCGGATACGGGGCAGGCGATGAGAGTTATCTTTTTTGGTCCACCGGGTGTTGGGAAGGGCACCCAGGCACGTATGGTTGCCAATGCCAAGGGCTGGGAGGTTCTGGCAATTGGCGATGTTCTACGTGAGGAGGTTCATTCTAAGAGTCGAAGAGGTTCGCTGATGGAGAATTATCTCCGGGCTGGTAGTCTTGTCCCTGATGAACTGATTCTTGATGTGGTAGAAGATTTTATTGCGGAGAATCGAGACAAAGGGATAATCTTTGACGGTTTCCCGCGCAATCTTAATCAGGCGATTGCCTTAGAGCAGGTCCTTTCTCGTCACAATGAAATGGTTAATTATGCACTCGGTTTTGTGCTGCCGGAAGAGGTATTGCTCGAGAGGTTGTCGAGGCGGGTCTTCTGCCCCAAATGTCACCGTGTTTATAATATGGCTTCTTTACCGCCACTTAAGGAGGGTATCTGCGACTACTGTGGAACGACTTTAATCAAACGCGAGGATGACCAACAGACAGTTATTATTGAAAGGCTCAAAGTATATGAGGTTCAGACTAAACCCCTGGTTGACTATTACCGTTCTCTGGGTATTTATCGTTCCGTTGATGCCCAAGGGTCTGTTGAGGATGTTTATAAAAGGGTTCTGGCGGTGCTAAATGCTCATAACACTTAAAGGGGCAAAAGAGATCGAACGTATTCAAAAGGCGGGCAAGATAATCGCCGAGGCATTTTATCAATTAAAGAAGGAAAGGTATATCCGGCCCGATATAACCACGGATGAGTTGAATGGATACCTTGAGCAGTTCATAGTAGCCCGGGGTGGACAGCCTGCGTTTAAAGGTTATCGAGGTTTTCCCAAGGCGGTCTGTATTTCGATAAACGACGAGGTTGTTCACGGGATCCCCTCCTGGAGGAAAATCAAAGCATCGGATCTAGTTAAGATCGATATCGGGGTTGAGTTTGATGGCTATTTCGCGGATGCGGCCCGGACCTTTTGTGTTGGTGAAGTGGATGATTTGATTCTGAAACTATGTTCGATTACCGAGCAGGCCCTGAAGATCGCAATCAGAGTGATAAAGGCTGGAGTTCATCTTGGAGATATCTCTTACGCAATTCAGAACTTTGTTGAGAAGAATGGTTTTTCAGTCGTGCGTGAACTCGGTGGGCACGGAATTGGTAATGCCCTGCATGAAGATCCTCTTGTCCCCAATTTTGGAAAACCTGGTACCGGACCAATCCTCGAGGCGGGTGTTGTTCTGGCAATAGAACCGATGGTCAATTTAGGAAAACCGGATGTAATTACCGCCCAGGATGGCTGGACAGTACTGACATCGGATGGTTTACCCTCAGCCCATTTCGAGGACACAATATATGTGACTGAGAATGGAGCACTCAATCTGACCGATGGAGCTGCCTGATGCCCAAGAAAGATTTAATTCAAGTTGAAGGGACAATTACAGAGTGTTTACCCAATGCGATGTTCTGGGTTGAGCTGGATAAGGGGCACCGGGTTCTTGCCCATATTTCAGGTAAAATGCGGATGCATTATATCAAGATCCTGCCCGGCGACCGGGTTCTGCTGGAGTTGTCGCCTTATGACCTGACCCGGGGCAGGATTGTATATCGATATAAGTAGGAAGAAGGTAAGGATGAAAGTCAGGGCTTCAGTTAAGGTGCGTTGTGTTCACTGCAAGGTAGTCAAGCGTAAAGGTGTTGTCCGGATAATTTGTAAGAATCCAAAACACCGACAACGACAAGGATAAAAGATAGATGCCCGAAAATAGGGATGAGAGATCGGTTGATATAAATTTCAGGTATTTCCGGCTCCGGACACAGAAGGGGCCCGACCGATTTACCCTGTATTGGATTTACTCAAACAGATTCAAGGAGGTTTATGGCAAGAATTGCTGGTGTTGATTTGCCGAGAAATAAAAGGGTTGAGATTGGACTGACGGCAATTTATGGGATCGGGAGGTCTTTGAGTTTAAAAATATTGAATGCTACTGGCGTTGATCCTAATAAACGGGTTAAAGATCTTACAGACGATGAAGTTACCAGAATCAGAAAACAGATTGAGGCCAATTATCGAGTGGAAGGGGCGTTGCGGGCTGAGATCAGTGCGAATATCAAGCGTCTGATCGATATCGGTTGTTATCGTGGTATCAGGCATAAGAAGGGATTGCCGGTTCGCGGTCAGAGGACCCGAACCAATGCTCGAACGAGGAAAGGGCCACGTAAGACCGCAGCCGTCCTCAAGGTAAAGAAAGAGGTATAGTATGCCCAAGCATACGGTGGTTAAGAAGAAACGGAAGGAGATAAGAAGCGACCCATTCGGGATTGTTCATATCTTTGCATCCTTTAATAATACAATGGTGACAGTTACTGATAAGAGCGGTAATGTCCTATGCTGGTCGAGTGCGGGTAAGGTGGGTTTTAAGGGAACGAAGAAAGGGACTCCCTTCGCTGCCCAACAGTGCTCTGAGGCGGTGGCACGGGATGCATTAAGTCGAGGGATCAAAAAGATCGAAGTCCGCATTAAGGGGCCGGGCCCGGGCCGGGAAGCAGCAATTCGAACCCTCCAGAACGTTGGGTTAAATATTGTGGCGATTAAAGATGTTACGCCCATCCCTCATAATGGGTGTCGCCCGCCTAAAAAACGGAGGGTTTAGATGGCGCGTGAACTTTCACCTCGTTGTAAGATCTGTCGTCGTGAAGGGGAGAAACTATTTCTCCGTGGAAAGCGTTGTCTCACTGAAAAATGTGCTTTTATTCGACGTGGTTTTCCGCCGGGGATGCATGGACGTGAGGGTCGGAGGCGGCTTACTTCCTATGGAATCCAGTTACGGGAGAAACAGAAGGTTAAAGCAATTTATGGAATTTTAGAAAGACAGTTTCGGCATTACTTCAAATTGGCGGAGAAGAAAGGGAATCCCGGGGCAAACCTGCTTATCCTCCTCGAACGGCGGCTGGATAATGTCCTCTATCTCTTAGGTTTTGCCAGTTCCCGCAGTATGGCCCGACAGTTCATCAATCACGGTCATATAAGGGTCAATAATCGGAAGATTGATATCTGTTCATATAGTGTTAAGGTCGATGATCAAATATCTTTGTGCCCTTCACTGCAGTCCAATCCATTTCTTCTTGAAAGCATCGAAGCGAAAGATCCGTCAACCATTCCTCCCTGGTTACAACTTGATCGTGAAAAATTTATTGGTAAGGTCGTGCGGCTCCCCAAGCGGGAAGATATTACAACTCCGATACAGGAACAGTTGATTGTTGAGTTATACTCCAAGTGATGCGCTATTTGATATGGTTGAATTATGCTCAATGATGTAGTTTACAAATTTAATCTATAGCAGATCATAAGAACTTATAAGGAGTTAAAATGAGATTGAAGCCTTTTCTCATGCCCGAGAAAGTTGTTATTGATGAGAAAGTCTCGAATGAGAGGCATGGCCGATTTATTATATCCCCGCTGGAACGAGGCTGGGGTGTTACACTGGGTAATACTTTACGGCGGGCACTGCTGTCTTCAATCCAAGGTTCGGCCATTACCCAGGTTAGAATAGATGCCGAGAGGACTAAAGGTAAAGAACGCATCCTCCATGAATTTACCACGATCCCTGGTGTTGTTGAGGATGTTGTTCAGATTATTTTGAATATTAAAAAAGTCCGGGTAAAACTTTTAACTGATGAGCCGAGGACCCTGATGCTCAAGATTCGGGGCAAGAAGGAGTATTTCGGAAGGGACATCGAAAAGAACCCCGAGGTGGTAGTCGTTTCGCTTGATCAGAAGATCTGCACCGTAACGGATAATAACCTGAAACTGACAATAGAGATGATTGTCGATCTCGGTCGGGGTTATGTTCCGGCGGAGATGCTTAAGCAGGAAGATGCTCCGATTGGAACAATATTTGTTGATGGTTTGTTTTCACCCGTGACCAATGTCAGTTTTAATGTCAGTAATACCCGTGTTGGGCAGAGGACTGACTATGATTCCTTAACGATCGATGTTGATTGTGATGGAACGATAACTCCAACTGAAGCAATGATTCAGGCCAGTAAACTACTCAAGGAGCATATCAATCTTATTATGGCATTAGGTGAAGAGCCGGAACTCGCCACTTATGAAAGGATTGATGCGGAAACAAAACGACTACGCGACCTTCTTTCGCGGAGTGTCGAGGAGCTTGAGATCTCGGTTCGGGCATCGAACTGTCTGAAGAAAGACGGAATAAAAACTATAGGAGAATTGGTTCGACGAACGGAGGCGGATATGCTTAAGATTGAAAACTTTGGCCGAAAGTCACTCTCTGAACTCAAAAAGGTGCTGGCCCAGATTGGTCTTTCTTTCGGTATGGATGTTGATGCAATTTTGAATCCAAAAGAAGGGAAAAGATTGTGAGACACGGTCGCCGGACAAAAAAATTAGGAAGGAAGAAAGAACATCGGTTAGCATTACTCCGTAACCTGGCCCGGGCTCTCTTTATTCACGGACAGATAAGGACGACCAGGGCAAAAGCGCATGCTGCCCAGAGATTTGTTGAGCGTTTACTAAGTTATGCTCGAAGGGGGACCCTTGCTGCCCGAAGGCTTCTTTTTTCTCATCTCCACAGTCACGAAATGGTAAAGATGATTATCGAGAAGATTGTTCCATTGTTTAAAGATCGGGTTAGTGGATTTACTCGCATTTACCTGCTTGGACCAAGGCTGGGTGACGGCGCCGAAATGGCGATTCTGAGCCTGGTTGAGCGTCCGGTGTCCGTGGCTAAAGAAAAGCATGAAGAGAAGAAGATCGAGAAGAAAGAGATAAAGAAAAAGGTCGAAAAGAAGGAAGAGAGGAAGAGAGAGGAAAAGGAGAAGAAAGAAAAGAAGGCCGAAGTAAAAAAAGCAAAGGATAAGAAAGAAGCTAAGGTATCAAAGAAGGCCGGAACCGAGAAGAAGGTTTGAGGAATGGATGCCCGGCTTTTTGGGACTTACTGCATTCTATTCTTTAAGTCTATTTACCTTTTCTGGGATCTGGGTACCACGCTGGTCACTGAGTAGAGGATTTGATTCGGTACTGAATGATGTAATCGCTACGGGTTGCGATCACTGTTTTGTCCAGGTCTTTGCCTTAGGTGAATCATATTGCCCTTCACGATATGCACCTTATCATAATCTCTTTTCGTCAGATGAACTGAGGAGATTTCTTCAAAATGCCCATAGGCATAACATCAAGGTTCACGCCTGGTTTAATCTTTTTTACATAGCATCCTATAATAATCCACCGGTTGATCCCGGACATCCTTTTAATTGCCGACCTGACTGGTTTGTCTGGGATTATCATGGACAGTCGATTTTGGGTTTTTCAGCATCCGAGATTAAAAGATTAGGACTGGAGGGCTATTATCTGGCACCAGCCAACTACTGGGTTAGAGAATATTTGAAATCAATTATTCTCGAGGTTATCACTAATTTTGACTTTGACGGTGTTCACTTGGATTATGTTCGGTATCCATCGAAAGAGTTTACCCTCGATCCTGCAACCCGCGCCAGGTTTGCCCGGATAACCTATGTCGATCCCTTCGAAATTATTAACAATGACGCGGCTCTCATTAGACACTTCGGTTCCCAGGGTTTGAGCGATCTCTACCGACGCTGGTTCCAATTCCTGTGTGATGATTTGTCTTCTTTTATTTATGAATTGAACCTTAATATTAAAAAGGTGCGACCTGCGCTCTATCTCTCGGCTGCGGTCAAACCAGACCCGATACAAGCAAGTAGGGAGTATTATCAGGACTGGGTAACCTGGATTAATCGCGAATATATCGATTTCGTCTGTCTTATGGCGTATACAAAAAATCTCTCCCCGATTTTAAATGGTGTTGAAAAAGTAGTCTACTATCCGGAGCGGGTGATGGTTGGTCTCGGGCTTTATCTCCAATCACCGGAAGAATTGAGAAGGCAGATTGATCTATTAAATAATTACAGCTTTGGTGGTGTTGTTTTCTTCTCCTACGAAGAGATAAGAAAAGACCGCGACTTTTTGGCCGTGATTCGGTAATATCGTATATGCAGTTCTTGACAGATTTTTAATAATGGTTATGATAATTTCGTTATCATAATTAAACTGTTACCAAACTTTTACAGGAGGTTTTGAATGGAAAAGGAAGCAAAGATTGATACAATCATCGGTAAAGGAGCAAGCATTAAAGGCGATCTCAAGGTTGATGGTAGTTTAAAGATGGACGGTCGCATCGAAGGTAATATAACAACCAGTGATGTGTTTATAGCGGGAAAGGATTCGATTGCCAAAGGAAATGTGGTCTGTAAGAGTGCAATTGTTGCTGGACGCATTGATGGCAATCTATCCTCCCAGACTACGATTGAGATGCAACCGGGTGCCCACATCGTTGGTGATATCTTATGTAAAGGGCTGATCATTCATGAAGGAGTATTTTTTGAGGGGGGCTGCCGGATGTCTGATAAGACTGAGAAGAAACCACCCGAAGGAAAGTAGTCAGTCTTAAGAATAGAATTAATTGGTTGACCGACTCTTTTCAAGGTTAAGAAACAGGCGTTAGGACGATAGTTTAATGAAGAATATCAAGGTCTTTTCGCTTGAAGAACTGAAGAGCGAAATGGCCGACCTGGGCCTGGAAAGTTATCGGGCGAGACAGATTTTTTTATGGCTCTGGCAACGTGGGGTAAGTGATTTTGATTCGATGACCAATCTTTCAAAAGATCTGCGGCGGAAGCTGTCAAATGACTATTACATTGGGCAATTAAAGATTATTGAAGATCATCGTGCGGGTGATGACACAATTAAACTTTTACTCGGACTTGAGGATGGTGAGATGATTGAGACTGTCTTCATCCCTGAGGGTAGACGTCAGACGGTGTGTGTTTCAACACAGGTTGGCTGCCCGCTCGGCTGTTCTTTCTGTGCCTCCGGGAAGATCGGGTTCATACGCAGTCTTGCTGCCTGGGAGATAGTTGACCAGATTCTGAGGATAAGGGATCGGTTGAAGGTACGGGTAAGCAATGTTGTCTTTATGGGTATCGGTGAACCGCTTTTGAATTTAAATGAGGTGCTCAGAGCAATTTCAATAATTAACTCGGACTCGGGTCTGAACATCGGGGCGAGACATATTACCGTTTCAACTGCTGGTATAATCCCGGGCATCAGATCTTTAGCCCGGTTTTCGGTGCCGGTAAAGATTGCGATTTCACTGAACAGCACAACCGATACTGTCCGTAATCGCTTGATGCCAATTAATCGAACCAACCCCTTGAGGAGACTCTTTAACGCAATTCGTTATTATGTTAAGATTCAGCATCGACGTGTCACATTTGAATATATCCTCATTGCGGGAGTGAATGACCAACCCGAGGATGCAAGCCGTTTGATTCGACTGCTCAGGGGGATTCCGAGTAAGATAAATATCATACCTTTGAATGAGATACCGGGCTCGGGTCTGAAGCGCCCGGACGATGAACAGGTTTTGAAATTTATTGATCAATTGAAATACGGTCCGGTAGCGGTCACTTTAAGAAAGAGCCGGGGAAAAGAGATTATGGCGGGTTGCGGACAACTCCGGGCCAATTATGGATAAAAAGATGAAGTCCCCGATCAAGAAAGAAGCCGGCGGACCAAAATCTTCGCTTCGACCTGAGGAGCGGATAATGAAACGGGTTCTGCGTCTGGCCCGAACTCCGCTCAATCGCATTATGGTCCCCAAGGTCGATATTGTTGCCTGTCCGGTTGAGCAGAAGGTCAAAGAGGTTATCAATCTCTTTCACGAAACCGGTTATTCACGCCTGCCGGTCTTCTATGACTCAATCGACAATATCGTTGGTATTATCCATCTTAAAGACATCTTCCGGATAATCGCGCACCATCAGAAAGAGGAAATTGAAGCAATGCCGGTAGTAGAATTTGTCCGACTGCCTGATTTCATCTATGAAAATATCTATGGACTCAATGCTTTCCTGCAGATGCAGAGGCAGAAGACATCACTGGCAATTGTGATTGATGAGTTTGGTCGGGTGGTCGGGTTGATCACCGTTGAGGATCTACTCGAGGAGATGGTTGGCGAACTTATCGATGAGTTTGACCGTGAACCTAAAGAACCTCTGGTTAAGATTTCAGAGAACCAGTACCAGTTTGATACCAAGATACCGATTGACCGTTTCTGCGAGATTGTCGGGATTGAAATCCCGCCCTATGATATTACTACCTTGGCCGGGTTGATATATCATATCGCCGATCGGATACCGAAGAAGGGGGAGAGGTTAAAATTTGGTGAATTAGAGTTTACCATCCTTGAGGGGTCAGCCCGCAAGATTACCAAAGTTTTAGTGGAACGAAAAGGATAGGAGTCCTGCTCCCGGGCAGGTATAGTAATCCCATTCGGTGCCGAGATGATTCTCTCTCGAAGGGCATATCACACTAATCGCCCTTTTCCTTTTTCCCAACTTCCCTCCTGATTCTTTTCCAGCCTCTCAACTGTCAATATATCTTGACATTAAAAAAAAGATGTATAATATGGGGAAGGAGGAATTTATGAGAAGAGGAATAATTCTCTTGGTTCTGATAGGAGTCTGTCTCATATATGGCGAATTTTTATATAAAAATGTCGACTACCTGATTGAGGTCAAAGTCCCGCATAAAGAGGTTTATAAACTCTCTCCTTATTATACCGTAGTCGATGCAGGTGAAGATTTTATCCGTATGGTTGTTAATGAAGAAGAACTCGGCGAACTCAGGGCCTGGGGTTATGACATAAAGATCTTGGTCAGGGATTATGCTGGCTATAAAAGAACAATATGGGCAAAAGGTTTTTATCACACATATGCCCAGGTCTGTGACTCACTCATCAACTGGGCGAGCCGTTATTCTTCAATCTGCCGTCTTGATACTATCGGTTTCAGTGTTCGCAATCGTGCAATTCTGGCTTTAAGGGTAACGGACAATCCAAGAGTTGAAGAGTTGGAACCCGAGATTCGATTTATCGGTTCAATGCATGGTGATGAGAAGATAGGTTGTGAGATCGTCCTCTTCTTCGGCCACTGGATATTGAGTAGTTATGCAACCGATCCCCTGGCCCGGGCTCTGGTCAACAACCGGGAGATCTGGGTGATACCAATCTACAATGTTGATGGCCACATTGCGGACACAAGACAGAATGCAAATGGTGTCGATTTAAATCGTGATTGCGGATATATGAATGGCCGGGTATCAGGATCGAGCGGTCCCTGGTCCCAGATTGAGAGTCAGCTCTTTTTGAGGCATGCAGAACAGAACAATTTAACTCTGGAATATAACTACCATTCTGCCGCCCAATATGTAAACTATCTCTGGGATTTTCATCCGGTCGATCCTCCGGATAGCACCCTGATCATACCTTTATCACGGATCTACGCCGATACCACCCGGCTTACACCGATCAATGGCTATGACTGGTATCAGATATATAGTTCACTCCAAGATGCTGACTTTGGGATATTTGGAACAATAAGCACAACGATCGAGACCCCTGAACCATCCGGTTCTGCCGAGATCGATACAATCTGCATTCGTAATATGAGGGCGATGCGCAATGTGGCAATGCGCGCCGGATGGGGATTAAGAGGACAGGTCCGGGATTCGCTTAATAACCGTCCCCTCTCTGCTCGAATCGAATTCGTCAATCCGCTCCGGTGGTCCTGTTATACTGATCCGGACTCGGGCGATTTTCACAAGATGCTGGCCAGTGGTACCTATACGATCAAGGTCTGCGCCAATGGATACCGATCAAAGATTGTATCGAATATCGTTGTTCCTCCAGATTCATCAATCTGGCTCAATGTTCTGCTTTCCCCTGACCAGACTTACCGTTATCCATTTAAGTTTGCTTGGACCGTATACGCCGATTCCTTCGAACGGATTGTCCCTCGTTCATTCTATGCCCTTGGTGATTCGGACGGGTTTTACCACTCACTCGGTAAAAGCGGGGATATCGCACTCGATATGGGCTTGACCCCACTCATCAATGGTCCAGGTGTTGACTTCAGAGTAATCGAAGGCAATGATGGAACGGCCGAGGGTTATCGAGTCTATGCTTCAAATGGATGGAATGGGCCCTGGACCCTCTGTGGTGCTGACACGGGCAGCGGTGATTTTTCTTTGCCCGGCAGTTTGCCCAGCGCGCGCTATATCAGAATTACCGATGATGGCGATGGTCAGGCCAATTCACCGACGGCTGGTTTTGATTTAGATGCATTGAAACCACTCCATTTTTCTTCAGTTGAAGAACAGATCATTACCAGACTTGAATCTTCTGAACCTTGCCTCTCGGTTTACCCCAATCCATTCAGATTCAAGACCGAGATTAAATTTAGTGTTGGCTCCAGGACAAAAGACCGGGTTTTGAATATCTATGATGCGACCGGTCGATTGGCGAGAT
Source organism: Caldifarciminota bacterium (assembly GCA_965648915.1). Lineage (GTDB taxonomy): Bacteria > Hydrothermota > Tepidihabitantia > SM23-42 > CAYGYG01 > CBFGIV01. The sequence goes on from CBFGIV010000010.1 coordinate 42,884, forward strand.
CTTTTTGTTTTATTTCCTCTGGTCATTGCCCAGCCACTTCTTTAAACTGGGATGGAACGGATGAGAAAGGTCGTCAACTGCCCGGTGGCGTCTATTTTGTTGAATTCAAAACCGAAAACGGTCGCATTTCTGAGAAATTGATTCGTTTGCGATAGTTATTAAAATTTTTCTGGTGCTGTTTCCGGGATCCTGGTTAGCCCGTAATCTTCTCTCTTTACATCTCCTATTTTTTAATGATAATTGAGGGTGCACGAAATTGATTTAGATTCTGAGACCAAAAAGATCGCTTTAATTACAACAACACTCTCTTCTTTTTTAACCCCATTTATGGGGTCTTCAATCAATATTGCCCTGCCGGCAATCGGGAAGGAACTCTCACTGAGTGCCATCTCTTTAAGCTGGATCGCAACCGTCTATCTCCTCTCAGCCGCGGTATTCCTTATCCCTGTTGGCCGGATTGCCGATATTGCCGGTCGCAAGAAGATATTCTTATACGGTACCGGTATATATACACTTGCCTCATTTCTCCTGGCATTATCAAAGTCGATCCTAACACTGATTCTGTTTCGCATTCTCCAGGGGATTGGTAGCACAATGCTTTTTGCCACCTCCATTGCTATTCTCAGTTCAGTCTTTCCGCCTGAGGAACGGGGGCGGGTACTCGGGATCAATGTCGCTTCGGTCTATTCCGGGCTCTCGCTCGGGCCCCTCCTGGGTGGTTTGCTTACTCAGAACTTAGGTTGGCGCAGTATATTCTGGATAAATATCCCCTTGGGGCTTTTGATCTTTGTCTTGATTATTACTAAATTGCCAAATGAATGGATCGAGTCCCGAAACGAGAAATTCGATTTTTTGGGATCGGTCATCTATGGTGTAACTCTGGTCACCTTTATCTTTGGCCTTTCTCACATTTTAAAAATATCGGGTGTCACCCTGATAATCACAAGTGTTATCTGCCTTATCGCCTTTATATTCTGGGAATTGTATTATCCTTCGCCATTACTCAATATAAATCTTTTTCGCTCTAACATTACCTTCACTTTTTCAAGTATTGCCGCATTGATAAACTATAGCGCCAACTCAGCCGTTGGTTTCCTTTTGAGTCTCTATCTCCAGTATATCAAGGCATTGACTCCTCAATCGGCCGGACTTTTACTTCTTGCCCAACCCCTGACCCAGGCGTTCTTTTCACCCCTTACCGGTCGTCTCTCCGACCGGGTTGAACCGAGGATTATCGCTTCAATCGGCATGGCGCTGGGCTTTATGGGATTGGGGCTGCTCACGCTGATAGGATTCAATACCTCGATCACCTCCATCTTTGTAATTCTTATCTTTCTGGGTTTGGGTTTTGGTTTTTTTTCATCACCCAACACCAATGCAATTATGAGTTCGGTCGATAAGAAATTTTACGGGGTTGCTTCCGCCACAGTTGGGACGATGAGACTTTTAGGGCAGATGGTGAGTATGGGTATAACGATGTTGATCTTTTCCTTCTATCTCGGCCCGGTGCCGATCTCGGCCGACAACCATCATCTCTTCTTAAAAAGTATCAGGGTTGCTTTCATAATATATACCCTTTTATCCTTTTCTGGTATTTTTGCCTCACTGGCACGAAGGAAAATCCGGGAAATAAATAGGATTAAACCTTGATTGACAGCGACCGGATTCTGGATATAATAGAATATAAAGTCTTTAACTTTTTAGGAACCTGATTTTTTCTTAATGTTTAAAGATTTAATTTAAGGAGGATCTCAATGAAGAATATGGTCAATTTAAGATTTGATGAGATGCCCACGCAATGGTATAATATCATACCGGACCTGCCCGAACCTTTACCCCCACCGCTCGATCCGAAAGAGGGGCCATCCCGGATCCAGAATCTTCCCAACCTGATGATAGGTGAATGTTTGAAACAGGAGTTTGCAACTGAAAGATGGATCGATATCCCGGGTGGTATAATAGATCTCTATGCTAAGGCCGGGAGACCCAGACCGCTTTTTCGGGCAACCAATCTTGAAAAGAGGCTTGATACACCGGCCCGGCTCTATTATAAGGGTGAATTTTTCAGCCCGACGGGCAGTCACAAAGTAAATACTGCTCTGGCGCAGTGCTGGTATGCAAAACAGCAAGGTTTTGAACGGGTGACGACCGAGACCGGAGCAGGACAGTGGGGCACTGCGCTCTCTTATGCAGCAGCAGTTACTGGATTAAAGTGCACAGTTTTCTGGGTGCGGAGTGTTTATAACTGGAAAAAGGATCGTCTCTCATTTATGAAATTACTCGGTGCTGATGTCTATGCCTCACCCAGTCCGATGACCAAAGTTGGTAAGGAACTCTATGACAAGAATCCGAACCATGTCGGTTCTCTCGGCATCGCTATATCTGAAGGGCTTGAGGATTCGCAGCGTGACCCTAAAGCCACCTATGCCTTAGGATCGGTCCTGAACCATGTATTGATGCATCAGACAATCATTGGACTTGAAGCCCAAAAGCAATTTGAGATTTTTGATGACTACCCGGACATTGTCATTTCCTGTCTGGGAGGAGGCTCAAACTTTGGAGGTTTTGCCCTTCCGTTTATCGGTGATGTCCTGACTAAAGGCAAGAAGATAAAGTTTATTGCTGCCCAGAGTCAGGTTGCGCCAAATCTGCAGGGTAAATATGAATACGATTTTGCCGACTATGCTGAGATTACACCACTGCTCAAGATGTACACGCTGGGGCACAAGATTGATATGGCCCCGATCAAGGGCGACGGTCTTCGTTACCATGGTTGTTCACCGATCATCAGTCTTTTGCGCCACAAAGGTTATATCGATACCGTAGCCTATCCTGGTGATGAAAGGCATGTCTTTGAGAATGCCAGAATATTTATGGAGACTGAAGGCTGGTTACCGGCTCCAGAGTCATCCTATTCAGTCTGTTGTGCGATCGATGAGGCAATAAAATGTCGTGAGACCGGTGAGAAGAAGGTCATTGCTTTCAATGTGAGTGGCCACGGTTTTCTCGATATCCCTGGTTTCAGGACAGTGCTCGGACTTGAATAGAGGAGGTGAAAAGGCCGATCAACTCTTGTTAGTCAGTGATTAAGATCAGTTAGAGTTAAATAAAGACTTAGGCTCGATATTGCTAATAATAAATTCTCAAAGGAGGTGTTGGGAATGTTGAGCGCTGAAGATGTCGAGAAGATTAAAGGGATAAAGGGGGAAGTACGCGGTGTTGCCTTTCAGACCGACGCCAAGTTTATAATAAAGAAATACAGTGAGAGTGGACTTCAGAAGATTGAAGATGAACTTAACGTCCTCAATTTCAATATAAGTTACCGGTCGATCAGGGCGATGGAGTGGCTTCCTTTAAGATTACGGGTTCTTTCCTTTTTGGTGATTCGAGATATTTTTGACTGGACAGATAAAGATTATAAAGAAATGGGGTATGAAGGACCCAGGCATTCTTTTATTATCAGAATTCTTGGTAGATTCTTATCATCTCCTCGTGATACCTTTTTGAGCAGCCCTAAATACTGGGAAAAGCATTACACGGTTGGCGTGCTCTATCCTCAGGTATTAAACGAGATCGAAAGGTATGCAGTTTTAAAACTTAAAGATTTTAATGTTCCTTCGTTCTACTGTCGATACCTTGAAGGTTATTTCTCCTGTCTTCTTCAATATCAATTTCCGAACCGAACGGTCCGCTCGGAAGAGGTAAGATGTATTAATAAAGGGGATCCATATCATGAATTCAGATTTACCTGGTGATCAAAATATCAGAGACAGGATTAGACAACTTGAGTCGGATATCTTCGATTTAGAGTGTTACATAAATGATATATGGGAATTTTTACCTGTTTCTATATTCTCTTTAAATCCTCAGGGAGTCATTATTGATGTCAATCGCAGTGCTGAAGAGTTATTTGGATATTCAAGGGATGAAATTGTTGGCAAGCATCTGGATGCAATATTTCCCGGGCAAATAGATGAAGGGATATTACGGACAATCTTATCCCTTAAACCAGTCAAAAATCAAGAATTAAACTTGAAGGACCGGTCGGGTAAAAATCTTCTGGTCAACATCAATACCTTTCCGAGGGTTTATGAGCCAGAGAAAGTAATTGGCTATTTTATGGCAATCTTTGATATTACCGAGTTGAAGGAGGCAGAAAAACTTCTGACCGAATCCGAAGAGAAATACCGGATGACCATTGATATGATGCCCGAAGCGATACATGTTGTTGACCGGGACTTAAATATTGTCTTTTTTAATGAGGCGTGTAAGCGGTGGAATCGGGAACTCAATCTTAAAACCGATGTCCTGGGGCTCAATATTTTCGAGGTTTTTCCCTTTTTGTCGGAGCGGGTTCGTCAAGAGTATCAGTGGGTCATCGAAAATGGTAAATTGCTGGTAACCGAGGAGACGACCCGGGTTGGTGAGAAGGATTATGTTACCGAGACCAGTAAGATTCCGATTTTCGAAGGCGGTAGAGTGAGCAGGGTGATTACGGTAATCCGCAATATTACTGATAAGGCAAGGCATAAGAGCGAACTTGAGCAGAGTTATCGCCAATTAAAAAAGATGATGGATGGTATTGTGGTTGCTCTGGCATCGGCGGTGGAAAAGAGGGACCCTTATACTGCCGGCCATCAGCATCGGGTTACTAACCTTGCCTGTGCGATTGCCCAGGAGATCGGTCTGATGGCTGACCAGATCGAGGAGATCCGGGTTGCCAGTATCCTCCATGATATCGGAAAGATCTATGTGCCATCAGAGATTCTGAGCAAACCAACATTTCTCACCGAGGCTGAATACAGCATTGTCAAAACCCATCCCGAGATCGGTTATGAGATATTGAAGAACATTGAGTTCCCCTGGCCGGTAGCGGAAATTGTATTACAGCACCACGAGAGACTGAATGGTTCTGGTTATCCTAAGGGACTTACCAGTGATTTGATAATTTTCGAGAGCAAGATTTTGATGGTTGCCGATGTTGTTGAGGCAATGGCTACCCATCGTCCCTATCGACCGGCGCGTGGTATCGATGTGGCACTGGATGAAATTATAAAAAATTCTGGAATACTTTATGATGAAAGGGTTGTCGAGATCTGTTTGAGACTGTTTAAGAGTAAAGGTTTTAAGTTTGATTAGAGGGATTTTTGACTGCAGATAGAATATAGCAATAATAAATTTGTGAAGCAGAAGCCGACCTTAAAAAGACTCCTCTGGGTTCTTCTCAAAATTGGTTCCATCGGTTTTGGTGGTGGCCCCGGGATGCTGGCGCTTCTGAAGCATGAAATGGTGGAAAAGAGAGGGTGGGTAACTGAAGATGACCTGTCGGTTGGCGTTGGACTGGGGCAGATGTTGCCTGGCCCTTTTGTCCCTAATTATGTTGAATACCTCGGCTACCGTCTTTTCCGAATCAAAGGTGCAATTTTAGGAGTTGTTGTCTTTTTATTACCTTCGGTCATTTTAGTTACGATCATAAGTTTCTTATATTGCCGGTTCCGAACTATCCCCGGGATTGACCATATCCTTCGTGGTATCGGACCGGTTGTTACCGCTATTCTCTTCTGGGCCGGCCTGGATATGGGCAAAAGGATGGTTGGTGATTATAAGGCAGACATTATACTGGTGATCGCCTTTATCAGTCAGATATTGAAATTTGATGTCCTCTTTACTGTTCTATTGTGTGGTCTATTAGGTATCTTAATTTATCGTAAGGAGAAGGTATCTGTTGTTGCTGTCTCCTTACCAATTTTGATTGAACTCTTTGCCATTTTTTTAAAAATCGGTTCGATCACCTTTGGTGGAGGATATGCGGCAATACCATTTATTAAGAGCGAAATCATCGATTTACGCCACTGGTTGACGATGCGAGAATTTGTTGATGGAGTTGCCATCGCCCAGATTACACCCGGGCCGGTAGCGATACTGGCGACTTTCGTAGGCTTTAAGACCCAGGGCATCATGGGAGCAGGGGTTGCAACCCTGGGTATGTTCCTGCCTTCTTTCCTCTTATTACTGGGTCTCTTACAGATTTATGATCGGATCAAGGGGCATAACCTGGTAGTAAATTTTTTTAAGGGCATTAAACCGGCGATTGTCGGTTTTCTGCTTGCGGCCGGTCTCTTTTTCGCACTTAATACATTAAGCGATTGGCGCTATGTGCTTTTTGGTCTGGTTATATTTTTTATTTTTCTGAAATTCCGGATTGATCCGGTCTTTACCATTATTGGTGGTGGAATATTTGGTTTCATCCTGGGAAGGCTATAAGGCATAAAGATTCTGCCCGGCACTTTTTTACAAAAAAGGTTGATTTATGAGCATATCCTGAATATAATCAATCAATGCGTTCTCCATGTAGATATTTTTATTTCCTTTTCCTCCTTTATGTGCTGGTGCTTAATTGTCCGGGTAAAAGAGAAGAAAAGGCCATCGAACATCACCGAACCCCTGTTATTACAATTGAACCGGTAAAACTTAAAAGGAATAGTCACCTCCAGGCGGCGCTTTTTAAGACTACTCTTGACCAATCATTTTCACTTCGGCTCATCGATCTGTTGAAGACCTCGAAATTTCCCTTCCGGTACTGTCAGCCGTGTGATTCAATTTATATAATTCGTAAAAACGGTGAATTCCAGCAGTTTTGTTATGTAAAAAGTCCGAAAGAGAAGTTCATCATCGAAAGCGATTCCTGTGGGCTTAAATGTTATATGTTTTTTCCCTATCTCGAATACCATCAGGTTGTGATTGCCGGGCGGATAAATTCTTCACTTTATGAAACGATGATCTCGATGGGCGAGACGCCTGAATTGGTTTACAAATTTGCTGATATATTTGCCTGGGAGATCGATTTCTTTACCGAGACTCAAGATGGAGACAGTTTTGAGGTTCTGGTTGAAAAGGAACTTGCTTACTCAAGGGTTATTGGTTACACCAAAATTCTTTATGTGCGCTATAAAGGCTTAATAGGTGACTATAAAGGGATTTACTTTGATGACCCTGAAGGATACGATGATTTCTATAATCTTTATGGTGAGTCTTTGCGAAAATCGTTGTTGAAGTCGCCGTTACGCTACAGCCGGATTAGTTCATTTTTTTCCCATCGACGGATGCATCCGATTTTGAGAATATATCGACCCCATCACGGTATTGACTATGTTGCGCCGGCCGGGACACCGGTTTCAAGCATCGGTGAAGGTCGGGTGACTTTTATGGGCTGGAAAGGTGGCTATGGTCGACTGGTCGAAATAAGGCATCCCAATAATTATAAGACTCGATACGGGCATCTCTCCCGATATGCGTCCGGACTTAAACCGGGGAAACATATCAAGATGGGTGAGGTGATTGGCTATGTGGGAAGCTCGGGCCTTGCGACCGGCCCCCATCTCCATTTTGAATTTCATATCAATAATCGACCGTCCAATCCATTAAAGATAAAGATTCCCCGGGCCCCCTCGGTCAAGGAGAAATATCGACCGATGTTTGAAAAGGAGAAGAACGAGATATTAAAGATGGTGCAGATTTTGAAAAAGGCAACGATTTTATGATCGTGCCGGTTTTGCTTATTTTTAACTATTCACTGTTAGGTCCATATCCACCGGGTGATGATGTTCAATTCGGATCGGCCCGATCGCTCGCACTGGGCGGTGGTAGTTCAATCCTCGAAGAGCCATCAGCCCTGGCCGAAAATGTGGCGGTGATTGGATTATTTGATAAAAAATCAATATCTTTGACCTTAAAGGGTCTTTTCTATAATGAATGCCGCAGTCTCAGGGTGTATGATCAATATGGAAATAACATCGGTCAGTCGGCCATTTATGATTACTCAACCAATGAGACGGATTTCCATTCGGCTGCCTTAATCTTTCCATTGCGCTTTATCAGCTTGGGACTTGGTCTTCGACCGGTATGGGATTTTGATTATGAATTTTATGAAGAGGCAAGAAATGAATTTTATCAATTAAAGAGTATCGAGAATATGATCTCGCAAGGATGTGTGAAGAATTTTAAGCAGGGGGCGGCTCTCTCAACACCCAATTTGAAATTTGGGGTTGGCCATTCGTATTACTTTGGGCAAAAGTATTATTATTATAACAAATACGATTTTACCACCAGGAGCGAGGAAACCGAGGAGAATGAAGAGCGTTGTCAGGGGAATGGAATTGATCTGGGATTAATCTTAAGTTATAAGACGCACTTGAGGTGTGGACTTTCCAGCCAATTCCCCGGCAGAATCAGAATCGGTCAGTTTGAGAATAGACTCCCCTTTACGGGGAGAGTTGCTGTTTTTTATCAGCCTTCGTTCCGGCCCCCTTCAAGGGTGATGGGTGAAGTAGCGGGACTGGGCTGGCATTATATTGACTCGACTAAAAAGAATGTCTATCTCTTCAAGTTCGGGGTTGAGCACAGGATTGCGCAAGAATATTTTCTGCGCTACGGTTTCAACCTTTGTCCGGATTATCGCAATACCAATATCTGGCAAACAACATTAACCTTCGGTTTTGGTTTTACGCTTAAACCCCTTGTTATCGATTTTGCTTATGGCTTAAGCCGGAGAAATTTTCAGGCACGGGATTTCGAGCAGTTGAATAATCTGCGGCCAACGAATATGTATATCGAGGAGAACATCCATAACCTCCTTCTTACCTTTAATTTTTATCTATAAATTTATTTTGGACCTTCACTTAAACAATTAAAAGATGAAGATAATAAAGGGTTTAATTCTGATAATATCCCTGGCCGGTTGCTTATTTGGCCAGAATGTTCCGGGACATATCTATATCTTATATACCAATGATATTCATGGTGCTCTGAGTCCATCGGTGGGCTGGTGGATTAATCCAAATTTTCCACCGCCGATCGGCAATGCACCTGCGGCAGTATCTTTTATTAAGGAAAAACGGGACGAGGCCGAAAAGAATAATTATGGATTTTTACTTTTAGATGCAGGTGATATGTTTCAGGGGACACCGATCGGGGAATTTAGTCGGGGGCGAGTAATGGTTGACTATTACAATTACGCCGACTACGATGCAATCACTGTGGGCAATCATGATTATGACTTCGGTGTCGATGAGTTAAAATGGATAGTTAAAAAGACCAAAGCAGCATTTCTCGGGGCTAATGTTGTTAAAGCGGGCTCAACTGAGATTGTGGACTATTTGAAACCATATATCATTTTGCGGGCAGGCGATTTAAGGATCGGAATATTTGGTATAACCACTCAATATTTAAAAAGTATGACAACCCCGGATCGTTTTCAAGGACAGGATGTCCTGAACGAAGTGGAGACCGCGCGCCACTGTGTTGCGGCATTGAAGGATAGCGGGGTTGATCTTATAATCGGCTTGACCCATATCGGCTATAAACATGATCGGGTCTTGGCTGATTCCGTGGTCGGTATCGATCTGATCATTGGTGGTCACAGCCATACCGGCCTTGAACGACCTTTTGAGGATTCGATCAATCATACCCTGATCTTTCAGACTTATGGGAAATTGACCTGCTTGGGCTTTATTGATCTTGAAATCGATCCGGGGCGGAAAATAATTACGGGTTTTCATTCAGAGATTGTCGATCTGCTCGCGGAGGAGATCGAAGACGATACGGTTATGGTCAATATCCTGAGACAGTGGGAATTGAAGACGATGAAGGGTTTTCAGACCGTCATCGGTCTGTCCAAGAGACCTCTGCTGCGTTCTGGAATGGAAGAATCTGCCTTAGGTAATCTTATCACCGATGCGCTGCGGGAATATTTTAAGAGTGACATTGCCATTCATAACTCTGGAGGCATCAGGGCCGATCTCCCCGCCGGTGAAATTACCTATCGTGATTGTTATAATATTGATGGTTTCAGTAATACGGCGGTCTTAATGAATGTCCCCGGCCGGATTTTAAGAGAGATGCTTGAAATCAGCGTGAATGGCCATCATGCAATATTCCAGATCTCAGGATTGAAAATGAGGTATGATTCCCGTAAGTTACCGAATAATCGTCTGCTTGAAGTTGTCCTGGAAGATGGTTCGGTTTTAGACGATAACAAGGTCTATAAGGTTGTAACCAATTCCTATCTGGCTTCAGGTAGTGGTGAATACAGGATATTCAAGGAGGCGCAGGATGTTGAGGATACCTATACATATCTCCGAGATATAATTGCCGACTACATAAGGAGGCATTCACCGGTCGACAGGCAGGTTGAGGGGCGGATTGTCGATATAAGTAAAAACCGATGATTGCTCTATTTTTTTTAATAAATTATAGTATCTATTTTGCTAATCTCCATTCCCATACCGAATTTTCTGATGGTGAAGGGATGCCGGCCGAGGCCTTTCTCTATGCTCGTGACTCAGCCCGGATTGACATACTGGCAATCACCGACCATTCCCATCAGTTGACCCCAGAGGAATATCGCATCCTCAGAGAGACTGCTCGTCAATTTACCACTGAAGGCAAGTTTATCGCCCTCGCCGGTCAGGAATTTGGTAATGTTGGTGTTGATGGGTTTGGGCATATCGATATTTTTGAAGCCGAGAGCATCTGCACTGTGGATCGTAATGATCTGAATGGTTTTTATAGTTGGTTCATCGATCAGGATAAACCCGGTCAGTTCAATCATCCTGCTTATAATAATAAGAACTTTAATGGGTTTATCTATAACCCCGAGGTTGACGAGAAGATGGGGCTCTTAGAGTTATTAAATCAACATAATCTTGCCCTGAATGATTTTCGCCTCTGTCTCTCTAAGGGCTGGAAGGTGGGGGTTACCGCCAATCAGGATAACCACCACCGCCACTGGGGAGATCAGGTCAATCAGAACGGCGATATCCCGCTGACCGGCCTTCTGGCTCAAAGTTTAACCCGGGAAGATATTCTTGATGCCCTGATCAAAGGCAGGACCTATGCACTTGAGGTTTCACCCCGTGAGGATCGCATCCATCTTGAATTTACGGTCGATAACCAACCGATGGGTGAGCGGTTAATAACACCACGGCCGACGGTCACCCTGAGAATTAAGGCCACGGGCCTTATCGATTTTAGCCGATTGTATATCTATCGAAATGGTTATGTTTTTGATTCAGTAATAAATATTAATAGTTCCCATATCGATTATACGAGGATTGATACCACCGGTAATTACTATTATTATGTAGAGCTTCTCCAGACCGACGGCGATCATGCCTGGTCAAGTCCAGTATGGGTAGAGATCCAGAGGGACCGGGATGTTGTTGAAATCTGGCCGAATCCAGTCAGAGAAAATAGGGCGTATCTGGTAATCCCGCGGGTTGATGATTTTAAGAGCGGTGAAGTTATTATCGGCAATGTTCTGGGCCAGAGAGTTTTTTATAAAAAGATAACCACAACCGAGCAGGTTCAGATCGATTGTCACGAACTGCCGATCGGTGTATATTTTGTGAAGGTCAGAATCTTAAACAGGTTTGGTGACCAGACCATTTATCAAAATAAGATGGCGGTGATAAGATGATTTTTATCTTTGTCTTAGCCACGAGTATGGGCAGCACATTTTTATGCCTTAATCCATCAAATTATTCTCAGGCTCTGGGTTTCTGTTCGGTAACGGTTGAAGATGGGGTGGCGATGTCCTCCGGCCCGGCAGATGGTGTAAAGAATTTATTAAAATTAACTATTAATCACTGGATGATGGGCAGTAATTTTGGAGCGGCCAGTCTTTATTTAAGAAATGGATGGCGTCTTGGTTTTCTTTATCTTAATTATGGGCACCTCTCCCGTTTTACTGAAGCAGGTGAGTATTTAGGTGACTTTACTCCCTACGAGGCTTCGTTTTTATTGGGTAAGGGGTTTGAACTGGTTAAAGCTTTGATGATGGTCGGACACCTGAGATACTTTACTGGCTCTATCGACCACTATCGACAATCGGGTTTTTCGGCTGACCTTGGTTGCAATTTAAGAATCAGGGAGATCTCAATCGGTTCTAAGATTGAAAATATCGGTTTTGAATTGAAGCACAGGAACGATCTGCCGACCCGGTTTACAATCGGCGCTCGGGCTGATATGGGTTCAGACCTCAAGGTTTATCTCGAGAAAAAGTTCTTAAACAATCCCGAGACCAATATGGGTATAGAGTATATTTATGAAAGAATCAGTCTGCGGGGTGGTATGTTATGGAATGGGCAATTTAACTACACCGGAGGGATAGGATGCGAGATCGATGAATATGAAATTTCCTATGCCCTGCTGATGAATGAGTTTGGTCTGAGCCACAATTTTGGCCTTGGTCTGAGGTTTTAGTCAATTGGGGATATGATAAAATTTGGTATTACATTGGGCGGTGGTGGCGCAAGGGGACTGGCCCATATTGGAGTTCTTGAGGCACTTGAAGAAAATGGTTTGAGACCCGCTTTTGTCTCCGGGACTTCGATTGGGGCTCTGATCGGTGCACTGTATTGTTTAGAAGGAACGGCTCGCAATCTCCATTCCCGGGCATCAAATGTGATTCAATCTAAGAATTTTAAAAAATTTGGTCTGAATCGATTTTATCCCACCCGACGCAATATCTTGAGCCAATTCAATAGAGAATTTTTTGAGATGATGTATATTGGCAGGCTCTTATACAGAAGGTCCTATTATAAAATCGAAGTGGTTCAGGGTCTATTCAGAAATATCTTTGGCACCAGGACATTTGATGATTTAAAGATTCGTTTTTGTTGTAATGCACTCGATCTCCAGTCCGGGGAGGAAGTGGTATTTAAATCCGGTTTGCTGGCGGACGCGGTCCAGGCGAGCTGTTCAATTCCAGGCATATTCCCGGTTTATGAAAAGGATAACCGAATTTTTGTTGATGGCAGTGTTGCTAATAGCATCCCTGTCACTGCGGTAAAGAACTTAGGCGCAAAGGTTGTTGTAGCCGTCTATCTCACCGAGGGGAAAATGTTTGGTTCAAGGATTGACACCGGTTATCATATCCTTCAGCGATCTTTTTCGATTATGAAGTATCGGCTCGATCAGAATAATCTGAGCGGGGCCGACTTGGTCATAAAGCCGGCAGTTGCAAATTTCCACTGGGCCGATTTTTCCAATATTGATGACCTGATACAAAAAGGTCGGGAAGCGTTGCTGGCCAATTTAGACGAGATTAAACATAAGGTGTCATTCTTTTATTATCTAAGAAGACTGCTCGGGGTAAAGTAAGAAACTAAATTTTTATAAGACTATAAAACGGAAGAGTCAATTATATGGATAGACTGTTGATTATTTCCTCAATGATGAAATTCTGGTCTTTATAAGTTCCTTTGAGGCCAAGAATAGGGTTGATTCGATTTTTGAACCTTCTGTATACTTCAGACCAGAGCACGGCTTCGACGATACCGGTTTCATCGTCGAGGGTTAAGAAGGCCATCGGTTCGCCTCTTCTATCCCGGATTACTCTCTGGGCGATTACCATTCCCCAGATTGTAGATTTTTGGCCTTCCCTGAGTTCGGTGATAAAGTGATTACGGTTGGGTTTTATAATCCGGAGAGGATGACAGGAGGGAGAGCAGTTCAAGACTTCATACTGGTCAGAAAAGAGTTTTTCAGGACTGATCGATCGGGCAGTAAAGATGAGCGGTCTTAAAATTTTTTCCTGCTCAATCAGTTTATGCTGAGAGGTGTATTTACGGCTTTTTAAATAAGCAAGGAGTAAGAAGAACTGAACCGGACGGGGGATTTTAAAAGTATCGAGCGCACCGGATTTTATCAGACTGATTCCTTCATCAATATCCGGCATCACTGCATTAAAAAATTCTTCGCAAGAGGTGAATGGCTGTTGCTCAGTGATTCGGTGGATCGTCTGGGCGGTTAAATTTTTTATCTCGGCAAGGCCGATGACGATTTTCCCATCAATGGGCTTGAAGGAGGCCCCGGATAGATTTACATCGGGCGGTAGTATTTTTATTCCCCAGCGTCGGGCCTCTTCAATATAGGCACAGGTTGAATAGTATCCCCCGTGATTGGAGAGGACCGAGGCAAAGAATTGTGTTGGATAATACCTCTTAGTATATGCCGAGAGATAGGCCAGTGTTCCATAAGCAATACTGTGGGCCTTGTTAAAACCGAAATTGGCGAAGTCCTGGATCTTTTTCCAGACGCGTTCGATATCTTTAGAACTGTGTCCTAAGGCCTGAGCCTTTGAGAAAAAGTTTTCTTTTAAGAGATTAATCGGTTCGCGCCTCCGTGCTCTGGTCATTGCCCGGCGCAGGGCATCAGCCTCACTGAGTGAAAAACCAGCAAAGGTGCTGGCGATTTCGAGAATCTGCTCTTGATATACCGGTATGCCACCGGTATCTTTCAGGATATGAGCGATCGATGGTGGAAAGTAATCGACCGATTCCCCACGGCCGCAATGCTTTAAGTATGTGCCCTTCATTCCACTATCGGTCGCACCGGGCCGAATTAAAGCCAGGGCAAAAGCAATCTCTTCGATCTTTTTTGGTTTCAATTTCACAAGGAGCGAGCGCATCGGTGGACTCTCAATCTGAAAACAGCCGATTGTTTTCCCCTGGCCAATTAGATCGAAGACATCCTTATCTTCATCGGGTGGACTATTTATTAAAGGGGCAATAGCTGGAAATCCACGTACACCGAGGATATCTATCTTGACAAGTCCGATATAGTCGATGCCTTCTTTATCATAATGGGTTATTATACTGCTGTTTGACTGAAACAGAGGAACAAATTCATCGATCCTTGAAGGTGCAATAACAATCCCACCGATATGGACTGAGATATTTTTCGGAAGGTTCTGGAGTCGGGATGCATAACTTTTTATCTTCTTAAAAATTCTCTCTCCACTATTCAATTCAATCTTACGCAGTTCATCCGGTGAGATACCAAAGGCGAGGCAGGTTTCCCGGAATGCAGACCGGGAACGGAAACGGATTATGGTTGAGATCTGGGCAGTATTTTCCTTGCCGAATCGTTCCTTGATGAAATTGAATATCTCTGAGCGGCGATGATATTCTACATCGATATCGATATCAGGCGGTTCACTCCTTCCTTCATTCAAGAAGCGTTCAAAGGGCAGATTGAACCGTACCGGATTTGTGAGCGAGAGGCCGAAGAGGTTGAGAATAAGGGAAGAGTTGGCAGATCCTCTAAGATTGATCGTTATGCCTGAAGAATGGGCAAATCTTCCAATTTCGAATGCAGCTATGAATATCCCTGAAAAGTTTAATTTTTCAATAAGTTGTAGTTCATAATTCAACCTTTGCTTCATTTTTGGGTCGAGGTTATTCTTTATAGGTTCGAGTATTTTGATGAGGAGTGCGTGATTTGCACCGGGTAGATGGTAGTGGTCTCTTTTGAGATCAAAACTGCACCGCTCAGCAATTTCGATTGTATTTTTTACCGCTTCGGGTCTATCTTTGAAAAGTGCTGATACTTCTGCTTGTTTTAATAGATAATTTATCCCCATAATATCCTTGGAGATAAAGGTTCCGGCCCTGATTGCTTTGACAAGTCTGTAGAACTCAAAATCTGACCTCCTTAAATACAGAATCTCATTCATCGCCAACGGTCGAAATTGAGAGATTTTATATAAATTTTCGGGCTGAATAGAGATAAAGAGATTTCTATCTGAAATGCCTTTTTTTCTTAAAAATAATAAGTTTTCATCATTATGGGATATAAAGATCAAACCATCACTATTTTCAGCAATAAAATTCATATCGATCTTTTCTATGCAGTTTTTAGTTACAATCTTTGAAAGATTTTTATAACCTTTTCTATCTTCAACCAGGATTATCAGGGACCCTATTTCTGCTCCAAGGATCGGTTTGATACCGAGCCTCTCTGTTTCAATAAAGAATTCAGGTGCACCAAAGAGATTTTGATCGGTGAGGGCGATTGAATTGAAGTCGAGTTCTCCGGCATATTCAACAAATTCTCTTATCCCAAAGGCGCCGTTCGTATAACTACTGTGAGAGTGAAGGGGTATGTAGGATGTAGCCATCAGTATTCTCCTGATAATGATCCTTTAATCTCAGCACCCGGGCGGAAAAGACCGAACTGAAGCCAAACCTTTTTCGGATACGGTCCAGGGCAGAATTTAAGAGTTTAAGTTTTTCAGTCTTTTTATCAAAAAGGGTTTTCTGATTATTCGCCGGAATCAGTTCTGATATATTCACACCGACTAACCGGATTCGCTTTCTCTCCTTCAATAGTGAGTGGAGAAGAGTCCGTGCAACCGGGAAGATGATCTGCTGACAATTTGTTGGAAAGATCTTCCTCTGGGTAGAGACGGTTTTAAAGTCACTAAAACGGATCTTTACACTTATGGTCCGGCCGAGAAGATTTTCTGAGCGGATCTGATGGCAGGCACGCTCAAGAAGATAATAGACCATGGCTTCGACAAAATCTAAGTCGAGCGTATCTTCATTAAATGTTGTCTCCCGGCTGACCGATCTGGTCTTAGGAAGATATTTATAATCACCACCATAAATAAGAAAGTTTATGATGCGGGCCTGAGAACCTAAGGCGAGATTTAAGATCGAAGGGGGTGTCCTGAGAAAATCCTCGACCTTCTCTATCCCGAGACAGTTTAATATTTCAAAATTTTTTGGCCCGATGCCGGGTAAGACACCGACCGGTAGAGGAGAGAGAAACTCTATTTCTTTTCCCTGGGGGATGACAATCAAACCATCGGGTTTGGCGTAGTCAGTTGCAATCTTGGCAATGGTTCGGTTGGAGGCAATGCCGATGGTCGTGGGAAGAGATAGTCTCTCTCTTATCTCAGATTTAATTTTCCGGGCAAGTTCTTCAGGTTCGCCGAAGAGTCTTTTGGTGCCTCGAATATCGAGGAATGCTTCATCGAGCGAGGCCATCTCTACAAGCGGGCTGTAATGGGTTAAGATCTCATAGAATTGGGCTGAATATGCCTCATAATTATGAAAACTCCCGCGCAGAAATATTGCCCGGGGGCAGAGCCGGTAAGCATGGGAGAGGGGCATACCAGCCTTTATCCCATACCTTCGTGCCTCATACGAGGCTGAAGCGACTACTCCCCGTTGAGAGGGCAATCCACCAACAATCACAGGTTTGCCCCTCAAATGTGGATTCAATGCCTGCTCAACTGAGACAAAGAAGGCATCGATGTCGATACACAGGATCATAATTTTTCACCATATCCTTATCACCCCGATCACCTTACCAACAATTTCGAAGGTATCAGTTTCAATCACGGGATAGTTATCGTTCTCAGGTTTGAGCACAGGCCGGCCTTTAATCTTAGCCAGTCTTTTAACCGTTGTCTCACCCTGGCTTATTGCCACGACGATATCACCGATCTCTCCGTTCTTTTGTGGTTTCACCACAACTAAGTCACCATCCTGAATATGGGCGCCGATCATACTGTCGCCTTTAACCCTTAACAGGAAACAGTTCCTCCAGACCGAGGGGGAGAAGATGCCTTCGACATCTTCAAAGGCCAAATTCGGTAGACCGGCCGCAACCCGGCCCACGATTTTCAGCCCTCTGGGTTCGATAAATATTGCCCGGGCTGACCTCTTCTCACGTCTGATCCTGCCTTCGGCTTCGAGTCGGTCGAGATGGACTTTAATTGCCTTGGTACTCTTAAAACCCAAGGCACGGCCAATCTCCCTTATGGTCGGAGGATAACCCCGTTCTTCAAGATAGGCGTGGATAAACTCAACCATCTTATCCCTTGTCTTTTTCATAACAGTCCTTTCTTTTAATAGATTACCAGAATTGCCCAATTACTAATTTAGTAAACATATGTTTACATTATAACTAAAATATTAAAAATGTCAAGAAAAAAAATAAAAAAAGAGCCGGGGCCTTGCCCCGGCTCTTTTGATTTTGCTATTAATGCACAAGAACGAGTTTACCTGATTCGAATCCTTTGTCGGTTTCGACTACGAAGAAGTAGACGCCGGCTTCTGCAGATTTGCCATTAGATAGTTTTCCATCCCACACACTTGTCCTGTTGTTAACTTTGAGTGTGCGAATTACTGAACCAGCCGCATTGAGGATTCTGACATCAGATCTGCATGTGTTGGGTATAGTGAGGGTTAAGCTCTTCCCTGCTCGTACAGGATTCGGAACAGCAAGCGGGGTTATTGCCGTTTTGAGTTCGATTACCCTTTCTTGTTTAACACCTGTACCTGGAGCGACTTCAATTAGAACAATCCGGTCACGAGGGGTTCCTTGTACTAAGCATATTACCGTTCTAAGGGCTGGGTTCCATTGATCAGTAACTTCACAACCACCAGCTACATCTGCACCTCCAACCGGCCACTGGACTGTTGTGTACTGGCCTGTTCGGAGACTGAACTGTCGTAAAGTGCTTGGATTCTGATGGTAGACCCAGAGATAAGGGCCGCCGGCAGTTTTGTTATCATATGCGAGGCCATAGATTGCATAAGTATTCGCGTAAGTTCTTGCTACTGTGCCATTCGATCGGCGGATGGCATATATTACTGACGAGAAGTCTGCAGTGTAGAAGAAGTTAGAGTCTGGATCATATGCCAGTCCGCGGCAGACCGAAGGACCGCCGGTGACGGTAAAATCACCGTAATCCTCTCCATTTCGACCGAACATAGTAATGTTAGGGTCGTCACTACCGAAGAAGGTGTCATTGGAGCATGCCAGGTCGCGCCAGCCCCAACCTGCGGATCTGATTTGGGCGAAATCCCTGACATAATTTCCGTTATGGTCAAATACATAAACTCTAATAGGATTCTGACCGTGGGAAACAAAGAATGAGTCTCTCGAGTAGGTGACACCTACGGCATAGGTAGTACAGGGACGAACCGCAAAACCGAATATGGAATCACCCGGCGCTAAATTCAGATTCTGGTTCGGTATATCTGCATTTGGTATCGCTACATCGTTTGTTCCGCTCGCAAAGCAGACTAATGCACAAAAACAGAATAGAAGTGAATACTTCATTATCCTACTCCTTTGTTCTATATGGTTATGTTTTTTACCATCTCGTTTTATACCCATAGTGCTCCTTGGCTCCTGAATTGATTTTATTGACTAAGGTCTGCAATGATATCATATTTAAACTCAATACCTTGCAGACGAGCACATTACCGGTGTGTAACATATATACATAATTAAAAAAATGTCAAGATAAAATTGTCTTTTTCTGGTAGCGTCAATATTTTTGTGTAAATTCTTTTATTGCTTTTAAAGGGCGATCCTTCCATCTGTTATTATATTTGTTAAAAAGAGCAAGAACAATCCGCTCACAACTCTCTGAATCCGTAAAGGCACACATCGGCCGAATCCTCTTCCTTAACTCCCGAAATAACCGCTCAATCGCATTCGTCGTCCTGACCTTTGACCAGATAAACTCCGGCTCCTTAAAGAAATTTAATAGATCTTCAAGATCTCCCTCTAAACACTTAACCGCTTTGGGCACTACCTTACCCCAGACCCCGACCCATTCCCGAAACCGCTTTATCGCCTCTCGCCGGTTAGAGG
>CBFGIV010000011.1:0-56718 GCA_965648915.1 Caldifarciminota bacterium
GATACCGCAATCTTACTCATTGATGCTTCAAGCGGAGTCGAGGTTGGAACCGAAAGAATATGGCGTGAAGCAGAGAAACTTAAATTACCAAGGTTAATCTTCATTAACAAATTAAAAAAAGAGAATACCGACTTCTACAAGACTTTTGCCGAAGCGATTGAAGCCTTCGGTAAAAGGCTCTGTATTACCCAGATACCAATCGGCCAGGCCGATAAATTAGCCGGCCTTGTCGATCTTATTGAAGAAAAGGCATTCTCCTGGGAAAACGGTAAAGTCCGGCCGATTGATATACCATCTGATCTGAAAGGGAAGATTACTGAATACCGGGAAAAGACTATCGAGGCCCTGGCCGATGCCGATGATGAATTAATGAATAAATATTTGGAAGGAATTACGATTACTGCTGGAGAATTAAAAAGTTCCTTGAAAAGAGGTATCCTTACCGGCAGCATCTGTCCGGTCCTTCTGGGAGATGCCTACACCTTAATCGGTGTGGAAACACTTTTAAATTTTATAATCGACTATCTCCCTTCACCTCTGGATCTCGGGGATATTATCGTCGGCGAGAAGAAAATCAAAAGAGCACCTGATGCTCCGCTGGTAAGTTATATATTTAAGACCGTATCTGAACCCCATCTGGGTGAATTGCTTTATGTGCGGGTTTTAAGCGGTAAGATCGCTGCCGGAACAACGGTCCTCAATGCAAATCAGGAACGGGAAGAAAAGATCAACCAGATCTATCTGATTAAGGGGAAAGAAAGAGAAGAGACCAAATCCCTTGAGACCGGTTCGATCGGTGGGCTTGTAAAATTAAAACTGACCAGGACCGGTGACACACTTACTTCGCCCGATCAAGCGCTTGCCTTACCCAAGATGGCCTTTCCCGAACCTTCGATCTCAATGGCCATCGTCCCCAAAACTAAAGGCGATGAAGAGAGAGTATCTAACGGCTTAAGTAAACTACATGAAGAAGACCCAACCTTCTCCTTTCATTATGACCCTGAACTCAAACAGTTACTTATCTCGGGCATCGGTGAATCTCATCTTGAAGTAATCTTAAGCCGGCTTAAAAGAAAGTTCACCGTTGAGGTTGAACTGCATAAACCAAGGATACCCTACCGTGAGACCTTCACCAAAAAAAGTGAAGCCCAGGGTAAATACAAAAAACAGACCGGCGGTCGTGGTCAGTATGGCGATGTCTGGTTGAGGATTGAACCCTTACCCCGGGGCACTGGGTTTCAATTTAAAGACGAAATCTTTGGTGGTGCGGTCCCCTCAAAATATTTCCCTTCCGTTGAGAAGGGTGTAGTCGAGGCAATGGCCGAGGGGATCCTTGCCGGTTATCAGGTTACGGACATCTCGGTCACTCTTTACGATGGATCTTTCCATCCGGTCGACTCTTCGGACATCGCTTTTAAGATTGCTGGTTCGATGGCCTTCAAGAACTGCGCTGAAAAAGGGGGAATGGTCTTACTCGAACCCATATCTGAAGTCGAGGTTGTTGTGCCGGAAGCCTTTATGGGCGATGTAATGGGCGACCTCAATTCACGACGGGGCAAGATTCTCGGTATGGATGCCGAAGGTAGATTACAGAGAATAAAGGCCCTTGTCCCTCAGGCTGAAATGTATAAATATTCTACTTCGTTAAGATCAATGACCCAGGGCCGCGGTTTCTTCACAATGAAATTCCACCACTATGAAGAGGTCCCCAGAGAGATTGCCACCAAGATAATTGAAGAAGCAAAAAAAGCAAAGACCGGTAGTTAAATTCCGACATCAGACTCCAATCAGAGCAATTCTCTTTGACCTTGATGGAGTCCTGGTCAACAGTTATGAGGCCTGGTTTCGACTCTTCAACGATACACTAAACCATTTTGGTTACCGAATCATCACCAGAAAGGAATTTCAGCGGGAATGGGGAAAAAGCACCAAGGAGGATGTCAAGTACTTTATGCCCGGACAGACAATTCAGGCAGTCCGCAGGTATTACAGTCAGAGATTTCCCAGATATATCCGTTTTGTCAAGGTCACGCCTGACGCTAAAAAAGTTCTATCTAAGTTAAAGAAGGAGGGCTATCTGCTCGGCTGTGTAACAAACTCACATCGTGATATAACCCGGCAGATGATTCAGAAGACAGGAATCAAAAAATATTTTAAAGTAATCGTCTGCGCCGACGAGGTCAAAAAGCCCAAACCCGCACCGGATATGTTGTTCAAGGCAATGAGGAGATTGAAAGTTAAACCAGATGAAGTCATCTTTATCGGTGACACGCCAACTGATCTGATGGCCGGTATACGAGCCAAATGTCTGACCTTCGGCTATAAAATAAACGCAAAATATCAGATCAAGTCGCTGAAAGAACTACTCGATCAGTACAATTTTTTCACTTAGCTCAATATTCCTCGAAACCAACTTAATACAATAGACGCCGGCAGGAACGGCTTCCCCCTCGTCGTCTTTTCGTTCCCAATGCGGTGTAGCGCCATTTGAAACTTGTGGCGGCAGAGTAAATCTTTTAATCTCTTTGCCCGAAATGTTGTAGATATTTAATTCCCCACCATCTGATATACCAAATAACCTTAATACCACATTCGATTTGGCTGGATTGGGATAAATTACAAGTTTAGTTTGCTTTTGGTTTTGTTGATCCTCCTCTTCAATCTCGGTTCCTTCATAAATCGCATAAAGAAAACCATCAGCTGAGCCTATATAGAGTGTTCGATCTGGACCAATTGCTGGCGACGAATTGATTGGGCCACCAGTTGTATAACTCCATTTTAGTGAACCATTAGGACGCAGTGCATAAAGGCGTCCATCTTGAGATCCAAAGTATATAATACCACTATCGTCTATGGCCGGTGACGATAAAATGCCTTCGCCAGTAAGGTATCGCCACTTAAGTGTTCCATTGGGACGGATTGCATACAAGTAACCGTCCCTTGAACCAACATAGATGGTAGTGTCTCGACCTAAAGCCGTGGAAGAATGCACAATCCAATCAGTTAGATACCGCCATTTAAATGTTCCATTCGGTCTTATTGCATATAAATAGTAATCATCAGAACCGACATAGATGGTTCCACTATCATCGACAACTGCTGAAGAGCTAACCCGGTATGTCGTAGCAAAACGCCACAACAAAACACCTTCTGTGGCTCTAAGATTGTATACCGAATTGTCCCAGGATCCGATATATACAACAGAATCTCGTTAAATATTTGGCGATGACGGAACATTACTGGCAGTGTGATATCGCCATTTTAATGTGCCATTTGGATCTACTGCATAGACATGTTCATCATCGGAACCAAAGTAAATTACACCTCTTGAATCAATACTTGGGGAAGAGAAACATTGGCTGCCGTTAAAAATCGCCATTTCAATATACATGAATCTGGTCCAATCAGAATTGTTCTTCCCGTATGAAAGCGGTCGTGTCTAAACATGGCCACGGACTCTGTGCTAAAAATATAAATGGAGGTAAAAACAACATAATTAACCTTAAAATTATAAAAATCTCTTAATAACACAATTACAACGGCAGTAATGTCAATAATTATTTTTTATTTCGGGCCACAATCGTCAGATGGTGACAGAAATAAGACAACGGAGTTTGTAAGAAAAATTTATTTATAAATTTGATTAGTGAAAAAAAGGGGTTTATCAATCTATATGGGTGATTAAAGAACATATCGGCTCTCGCTGTGTAAATTATTTCAAGCCCTGCAGGCTTCAAGATGTCAGTAATTTCTCGAAAACTCCAGAGAAATTCATGCGATTCTATATTTAGTGTTCGTGCCAGAAATTCGGTATATGAGTATCTCTGGGGAAGTTGAAAAATATAAAAAATACCTCCCGATTTTAATACCCGTCCGATCTCTTTGATCATTGCGGGGACATCTTTTTTGGGAATATGTTCAATAACTGCATATGCAAAGACAATATCAAAAGAATTGTCTTTATAAGGTAATCTGATACCATCATAAACATCAAAAATAATATCAGAACTTTGATCTCTGATTAACCGCCACACGGTGGTCATACTGTTCTCGCGTGTTTCAATATGAACTCTGGCTCGTTTTTTCAAAAAACCTTCCAGAGATTTATCAAAGACTGTTTCCAGTCCGGTCACTTTATAGCCCATTTCCGAGAGGAGATAAGACTGGATACCTATACCACAACCAAAGTCTAAAATATTTTGAGGCGGTGGCGAAAATCTGCTGACAAGTCTCAAGTCATTAAAATTATTCCAGAGATGAGCTTTTGAAGAATAAGCCCTGATACATTTATTCAAAAAGTCGAGCGCACCACCATTAATTGTTTTTATTGATGTGACCAATTCGTTTACTTTAAAAGAAAATTCATCAAAATCCATCGTACCATTATATTCTTAAATATATAATTGTCAACTTTTTCAGTCAATCGGTAAACATCGGCTATCTTGTTGACAATGTTTCCAATTGAGTTATAATTGACAAATGCATCCAGCTTTAAGAAAGGCCTTATCCGCAGCCTTGATTACTGTAATCTTTTTCTTTTTGATTCGAGATTTTGTAAGAAACTGGCAAAATATTCCTTTTGATAAAATCCACTTCAGTGTTATTCCAATCATTGTTTCCTATGTTCTGCTTTTTGTTACTTTTCTGATATTCGTAACCGCCTGGCGTTCAATCTTAAAAAATCTCGGAGAAAAATTAGATTTTCGAAATGCCTTCTGGATTATGTGCTCTTCCCAGATGGGGAAATATATGCCGGGGAAGATCTGGTTTTTTTTAGGTCGCATTTATATGGCACGACAGGTAAAATTAAAAGGACTGAATGTGGCTCTAAGTATTTTAATAGAGACAATATTAACCATAATCTGGGGAGTAGTACTTGCACTTATCTCTATTTTGGTGTCTAAAAATAGAGCCCACTTTCCCTTATGGATCTTATTCCTATTAATTATTGTGGGCGTTGTTATTCTTCATCCATCAATTCTCAACCGATCAATAAACTTTTCTCTTCGGATACTCAAGAAGGATAAAATCACCATCCCTTTATCTTATCCCCACCTGCTGTTACTCTCTCTCTATTTCTGGGGGCTATGGATCGCTCAACTTATTGGTTTTTATTTCGTGATAAATTCTTTTTATGAAATTACCTTAACTTATTTACCATTTATTATTTTTGTTTATACCACTTCCTGGATTGCTGGATTTCTGGCCCCGTTTGCTCCGGGTGGTCTGGGCGTCCGCGAAGGCATTATGTCCTTAAGTTTATCTTCAATTATGCCCACCGGTTTGGCCATCGGCGTCAGTTTTATATCCCGGATCTGGATAACGAGTTTTGAAATTATAGTATTTTTAATTGGGTTATTAATAAGACCCCGGCATAAAAAAATTTAATGAAGGGCATCAAGTTTTGACAAGGAGGAAAAATGGCCAAGAAAGAAAAAGAAAAAAAAATCAAGGAAATCAAACAGAGTTTTCTCACCACACTCTTTGATAAAACCCATCTGGTCTTACTCATTTATTTTGTGATTGCACTCCTTATGCTGTGGGAATCACTCTTCAGCGGCCGAATGACTGCGGGTAGTGATTTCTTGGGACGGGACTATATGGACCGGGCATTCCTCGCGCGCCACGGGTTTAATCTTTGGCAGCCCTTTACCTTTGGTGGGGTCCCCCTTGTTGATGCCCTGCACGGCGATGTCCTTTACCCGGTAACAATAATTCTGCGTATAATTTTTGCCCCCCATATTGTCCCAATCTTACTCTATTTGATTCATCTCCCTGTTGCCGGTCTTTTTACTTACCTGTTTGTCCGTGATCAAAGGGTTCGAACTCCGATTTCATTCCTCTCTGGTTTATTCTATATGCTGGCTGGATGTATCGTTTCTCTCATCAATGCTGGTCATACCGGCCGCTTGATTGTCAACTGCCTATTGCCTGGCGTAATATTTTTCATAAATCGCGGTTATGACCGCAATAAAATTGTCTATTTTATCTTAACCGGATTCCTTTTCGGCTTTGCTGTCCTCTCTCCCCATGTCCAGATGGCCTACTACTTAGCCCTGGCATCATTATTTTTTGTAATTTTTAAAACCATCAATATCTGGCAGAGAGATGGTTTCAAATTAATTTTTAAACCTGGTCTTTCATATATCCTGTCCGCCATAATCGGGCTTGCCCTTGCCGCCTGCCTTATTTTGCCGGTTTTTTATTACTTAAAATTCTCCCCCCGGGGTGGGGCTGGTCGTGGCTACGCCTTTGCTACCTCCTGGTCAATGCCGCCCGAGGAGATCTTCAATCTCCTCACACCCCATTTTTCAGGTATCTTGGACAACTACTGGGGCAGAAATTTCTTCAAACTTCACACTGAATATCTTGGCATCCTCCCCTTACTCTTCTTCCCCTTTGCCTTTATTAAGGATTGGAAAAATCCTTTAACCAGGTTCTTTACTTTTCTCGGAGTATTCTCATTAATCATTGCCTGGGGTGGCCACACGCCATTTTACTGGCTTTTCTATACTGCGCTGCCCGGATTTAGCAAATTCCGTGCACCCTCCCAGATCTTCTACCTCTTTGCTTTTTCAATCGCAGTTCTGGCCGGGCTGGGTGGTGAGAAAATTCTTAATCTTGAGGTAGAGAAAAGAAAAAATATAATATTTTACATGGGAGGGTTATTCTTTATTTTCTGGATTATTGCAATAATCTTTGCTCCAGGTTTCATCGACCTCCTCACACCCCTGGCCGGAGAGAAAGAACGTATTCTTTCCAATAATTTTCAAAATTTTCAAAATGGGCTACTGATCTTATCTGTTATCTCACTGATATATGCAATTTTAGTATTTATGCTGAATCGTAAAAAAATCAGCCTTGTTGGTTTCACCATCATTGCTGGTTTTATCTTCTTCCTCGATATGTGGCGGATTGAGAAGAATTTTATAAAGACCGTTCCCCATCCGGCAAAGTATTTCGCTCCGGATGAAGCGGTCCATGTGCTCCGTGAGGACAAATCCCTATTCCGTGTCTATCCCTTAGAATACCGCTCCGATAATTATCTTATGCTATTTGATATCCAGAGTATCGGCGGTGAGCACGGTAATCAGTTGCGCCGTTATCAGGAATTTATCGGCGCCGAGAAGACAGTGATGTTCTCGCCGACCAATCTTTTTTATCCCAATATTCTTAATCTCCTCAATGTAAAGTATGTAATTATGCCCAATTTTGACCTATCCCAGATCCCGGATTTTCACCCTGATCCAACAATCGATGCCACCATCAAAACAATCCGGCTTATCATCAACCCTGCCTATTTTAAACTTTTCTATCAGGGCCAGAGGCTGCGGATCTTTGAAAATCTCCATTTTCTCCCGCGTGTCTTTCTCGTGCCCCAATATCAGATAATTAATGATGATAAACGCATAATGGCCACAATAAAGTCCGATACCTATAATCCCCGCAAGACCGTCATTCTTGAAATTAATCCCGGGGTGCCGCAATTTGAAGACACAATCATCCAGGGCCAAGTTCAAATCACCAGTTACAAACCGGATCGGATCGAGATCGAGGCCAATCTCCATAATCCAGGATTCCTGGTCCTGACTGACAACTTCTACCCACTCTGGCAGGCAAAGGTTGATGGTAAAAAAACCACGGTTTATCGTGCCGATTATACGTCTCGCGCTATCTACTTGCCGGTCGGCAAGCACGAGATTATTTTCTATTTTGATTCACCTTACTTTAGAATCGGCACTTTAATATCTATTATGACATTTATTGTTTCGCTAATAATTATCACGATAAACATAAGGAAGAAAAGTTATTAACCCCAGTTTTACTTAGAGGTCGGTTTTTAAGAAAGGAAGTAATCTTGATCAGACATCAAAAATAATTGTGGTTCTATAGCCCTTGGTGGTGGAACGTATCTTAAGGTTGTGATAGGTAACATTCTTTATCTCCATCTTAACCCGGAAATTATTCCGTTCTAATTTTACAAATTTAACTTGAGCCTGAAGTTGCCTGGTGCCTCGAAATTTAATCCTGAACTCTTCGGGAACAATCTGTTTTGTATAAAACTGAAAGAGGAGTTCTCTCAGCCACTCAACGAGAAGTTCAGCCAGCGAGTCACCTTTAAGGTTGAAAAATTGTGTAATCCGGGCCAGATGCTCAGTACGATTGATGGTCAGCATTGTTTCAAATACTGCATGGGCAGCATTTTTAAAAAGATCGGTTCGATTCCGCCCGTAAACCCTGATGCCCAAATCGGCGGTGTGCTCGATATATTTATACTTGAGCATATTCTAAGATTCTACTACAAAAATCAAAATATTTTTCCCAGGGATAATCAGTCTAATGGATAATGATTTCAATCTTTGAAAATTTAGGTTCAAGCCCGGGGACAAAACGGGGGGCAAGTTTTAATCCATCTGGTGGTAAAACAACCCTCTTACCAATCTCATTTTTTATAATCTCACATCTTGCTTGGGATAGTTGTTCAGATTCAGTGTAGGAATAAATAACCGCTTCATTCTTAAAATTCTCTTTCACCACATTGGCCAGTTCATCAAAGTATACCCCCACCCCGGAGTTTAAATTAGCTGTCCCTCTGGTAAATATAACATCACCTGAGACCGAGGCAATCCAGTTCCGCCCTTCATAATAGATGATACCGTTGATCTTAATCGGGCTTGGTCCTGGTAACCTTGTTTCATTCTGTAATGCATCAAAAGCCTTAAAGGTATAAATATAGATCTCACCCGGATTGACCATTGAGCCGTTGTCTTTTCGACCATCCCAGCGGATCGATGGAGGGGGATCCGATCTTCCGGCAAACCGGCGCATAACCTCACCGTGGGAATCGGTAATTACCAGTTCCCAGGAAGAGATCGCCTTTTCAAAACGGGGTAAGAAAAGGAGGAGATCGCCTTTGACTAAATTGGGTACAAGCGGGACCCTTAAATATTCACTATGTAAATACAAAATCGGTGTATTCAAACCATCAATCGTGGCATAAAGTTTCTCATCAAAGATATATCGTTTCTGCCCGAGCACTGAATCGATCAGTGCCTCCGGATTAATTGGTGGAACAATGAAAAACTTGGTCTCCTGAATTTTTACTGCTGCTTCACCCTTAATCACTTCTTCTTTCAACTCATAACCGGATTTCGGCTTAGAAGTGTCCCCCTGTCCAAATGATAAATTATGTATCACCACCAGGGCTGTAAATAAAATGACCTTATCAATCTTTCTCATAAAATCGTTATGAAAGGACAAAATGAAAGGTAATTAGACCCCATTGAGTCTCTTGGACGACATTTGCCGGTAGCGGTTCAAAACGCCATTTTTTTAACGCCTCAATCACACTTTGATCAAGATCCGGATAGCCGGAAGAAATTTCAACCAGCATCGACTCCTTTACCAAACCATCAGCATATACCCAGAACCGGATTGTTACTGATCCGCTGATACCCTGTTGTAGACACCAGGCGGGATATGCTGGTAAGACTTTGGTCCGAATACCTCGCTGGGCAATTGGACCAGCCAGGGAGAAACTCGTCTTCTTTGTCCCGGTCGCAAGTTTCTCTTCAACTACAGGTTTTGCCGTCTCATAGGTCTGAGCGGAGCGAATCGGCGGCGGTTTTGTCTCAATCTTGATTGTTGGTTGTGGGGGTGCCAGGCCTCCACCACCAATGCCACCGATTGGCAATCCTCCTCCGCCACCCCCGACTCCACCTGAACCGGCCCGGGCTAAACTCTTTGAGAGCGAGATCGGTTTCTCGGCAAGGATCTCCTCAGTCGATTTGACCCCACCAGTGGTTCGGTCAGCAATCCGGACTATTGCCAGGGCCCCTTCATCTTCGGTTTCATACCGTTCCAGGCTTATTTCTGCCTGGGACCGGTCGAGACGGGCACTGAGGTCGACTACCGGTTCAACTGCCGTTTCAGTTAATGGACCAATCGTCCCTGTCCCACTACCACCTCCACCTCCACCACCTGGACCTTCAAGCCCCTCAAAGTCCTTGGGTGGGATGAGATAGCCAACTCTCCCAGAAGGTTTGGTTGCCGCTTCGGGAGCCAGTAGATCTTCTTCCATATAACTGACTTCAGTAATAAAGAGTCCGGATTGAGTTGTCTTCCGGGTTGAAAAGAATAACACAAGTATCAGGTGCAGGATCATCGAGACGATGAAAAAATTATACATCCTGCCCGGGATTCGATAACGATAGACCAAGACCACCTTAGTTTCTCCTTACTTTTCTTTGCGAATCGTCGCCACCGACATCCTGGTTCCACCCAGTCTCTTCACCAGATCCATAATCTGAAGGACCTGTCCGTGATAGACATCCTTGTCTGCTCGAATTATCACCATTCGATCACCCTTCTTTTCAAAAGCCGCTTTCAACAACTGCGGTAATTCCTCAATTGTCCCTTCCTTCTCATCCACCGCAATTCTCCCTTCAGGGTCTAAAGCCACGGTGATATTGACATCCTCACGGGCTTCAATTGTCCTGGCTTCGGGTAAATCAACCTTGAGGGGTGATACAACCATCATAACCGGAACTGTGACCATAAATATAATCACCAAGACCAAACAGATATCAACCAGCGGGGTAACATTGATATCGGTTATCGGTTCATCACTACCTTTGCCACCCTGCATTGCCATTTCTTCCTCCTAACCTTCACCGGTGCGCCGTTTCAGAATACACAAATTTACCGCCCCTGCCTGTCGGGCCAGATCCAGAACCCAGACGACCCTTTCATGTCGAACCTCGGGGTCGGCGCTGATTGTAACCGTCTTTGTTGGACTGCGTAAAAGGAGTTGCTCAACCAAACTTGCAAGATTTTCTGCTTCGACCACCTCTTCATTAAGAACGATATGGCCTTCGGATGTGAGATATATATTAACTTTTACTTCAGTGGGCGCCTGCTGCGAGGCCGCCCTGGTCGCCTTGGCCCTGGTCACGGTTATACCCGAGAGATAGATTGCCGGAGCGAAACAGAGGAAGATAATAACCAAGACCAGACAGATATCGACCAGCGGGGTAACATTGATTTCAGTTATCG
Organism: Caldifarciminota bacterium; assembly: GCA_965648915.1. Taxonomy (GTDB): domain Bacteria; phylum Hydrothermota; class Tepidihabitantia; order SM23-42; family CAYGYG01; genus CBFGIV01. The sequence goes on from CBFGIV010000011.1 coordinate 11,056, forward strand.
GCGGTGTAAATTCGACACCCTTCTTCTTCATTTAATTTCACCTCCGGCCGGATTTCTGTGCGCACCTTCAGAAATTAGAACAAGGAGTTCTTTGCTGGCGACTTCCATCTCCGTATAGAAATTTTTGACTTTGTTCATAAAGTAGTTAAAAAGAATTGCACAGGGGATAGCAACAAAGAGCCCCATCGCCGTTGTCACTAGGGCTTCAGCAATGCCAACCATTACCGCGGTTGGGCCAGCCGATCCTGCAACTTCTAAGAGTTTAAAGGCCCTGATAATCCCGATGACCGTCCCCAGCAATCCAATAAATGGGGCTGAGTTACCCAGGGTTCCTAACACACCAAGAAATCTTTCAAGGTGAATTCGTTCCAGCATCCTGGCTGCCTCCATCAATTCAGCGATATTTTCAGGTTTTTTGTCCCGGTTAGTAAGACCAATCTTAATCACATTGGTGAGCGGGGTATTGATATAACTGCAGTAGTTTATCGCATCTTCGTAACGATTATGGGTAACTGATTGTTTGACCCGCTCCATAAACGATGTCGGATCCAATCTTATGCGACGGTATCGATAAAACCTCTCTAACATTACCGCTAAGGCAAGAATTGAACAACCGATCAATAGATCAAATACCGGGCTTATCTTCATAATCTCAACAATGCTGATACCAGCAATCATCTTTATGCCTCCTTGCTATTATACCAATGAACATCCTGATTATTCCTGCTATCTACCGCGCTTACTCAGGACATCGATCCGTGCCTGAGCTGCACTTTTTATCTCCTGGTTGTTGCTCGATTTTAATATTAACTCATATACCTCAATCGCCTTACTCAGCTGTTTTGACTTTTCATAGAGCAAAGCCAGTTGACTGAGAGCCTTGAGTTTAAATTGATTATCAATCAGATTTATGCCCTGTGTCTTACTGTATGCCTGAATCGCTTTCTGACTATTTCCAGTATTTCGATAACACTCACCAAGCAAATAATAGAGTTGAGCCGCATCATTGTCGTTAACCGGTTTTACTTCCTGAAGAACCGGCAGGGCCTCATTATATTTGCTATTTTCGACCAGGATCCGGGCCCGCTCAAGGTTCGCCTGGCTCTTCTTATCCGCTTCGGCTACACTACCTGCATACAGTTCAAGAGTGGTTGCCGCCTTGGTTTCGTCGCCCAATTTACGATGGCAGACCGCGACATTGAACCTGGCGTTCTCGGCATATTCTGAAGATGCAAAGGAATCGACCACAACCTGGAAGTTTTTGAGGGCAAGATCGAATTTCTCAAGATGGAAATAACTCGTCCCGAGATTAAAAAAGGCCGCTGCCCTTTCCTTATGGTTAGGGAAATATTGCAAGTATCTTGAGTATGCCTCTGAGGCTCGTGCCCAATCTTTTAAGTTTACATAACACTCAGCAACCATAAGTTGAGCCTCGGGTGCCAGGGCACTGTTCGGGAAATTTATAACGACCCGTTGAAATTCCTCTGCAGCCAGGGAATAATTGCCCTGTTCAAAAGAACGGCGAGCCAGGTCCATCTGTCCATCCCCAGCCAGATCGCTCTGAGGAAAACGCTCAACAAAGATGCGCATATCAGCCGGATTATCAACCCCTTTACGATAATAACACATCTCCATGCCTTTCCGGGCGTTAGCGGCCTGATGGTCAGTAGGATAAAGGTCTAAAAATTTCTGATATTCACGAATTGCTTCATCATATTTTCTCTGATTATAGAAGGATTGAGCAATTGCCAGTTGCGAAGAGACAGCAAATTTAGTATGGACATGATTCTCAACAACCCACCGGAATAAGGCAACTGCCTTATCATACTCACCGGCCTTAAAATATGTATCACCGGCCCGAAAACCGGCCTCGCCCGCTTTGATCTCTTCAGGGAATGAACGGACCAGCTTCTCCCAGGATTCTATTGCCTGGGCATAATAGGTCAGCCGATAGTAACAGAGCCCCGCATAAAATAGACCATTAACCGCAGCCTCCCTTAGTTTAGGAAATTGATTGGCAATCGTTTCAAAGGCATCAAGTGCCTTCAGGTAATCACCGCTGTTGAAAAGGCTGTAACCATAACCAAGGTACGCCGCAACGGTAAAGATTGTATCTTTAGGAATAATATTGAGCAGTGATTTAAAGACCTCGACCGCCTCACTATTTCGGTCCTCATGATAAAGGCAATATGCCAGACCGAGCCGAGCATAGGGTGTAATTTCAAGACCATAAAAGTCTTTGGTTGCTTTCAAGTAGTTCTGCTCGGCTTCAGTATATTTACCGCCGTAGTAGTAACTTTCTGCCAGAAAGAAGATAAGTCGACCGCGCCACGGATCATTGACCACTGGAAAATCTTTTAAATATTTAATACCGAGAGTGATTGCTCGCTCATAACTACCCTGGTTATTGAGTGAGGATAATAACATAACTGCACTCGGCTCACGCAAAGGTGATCTGGGATAGGTACTCAAAATATTCTCAAAATGATTTGCCGCCTGAACATAATTCTTGATCTTGAAATAGATCATCCCCGAGAGATAATCACCAACACTTGAGAGTTCTCCGGTCGTAAACATCGTCACAAGTTGTGTGGAACTAACCAATGCCTGAAGTGTATCACCTGCCTTGAGCAAGGCCGATGTCAATTGAAGATTGGCATAGGAAGCAATAGCTGTGTTAGGATAGTTGGCCCTCACCCGCTGAAAACTGGCAACCGCGCTCTGGGAGTTATCGAGCCGGGTCTGACAGATACCTAAAAAGTAGTTGCTGTGGGCAGCCAAAAGATTATCCCGGTGTTTGGTAAGGGGAGCAAAATGTTCAATCGCCTCAGCATACCTTCCCTGGTGTAATAGACAGGCAGCAAGGAAATAATGGGCATAATCATAAAGGGGTGATTCCGGGAAATGGTTTATGAAATCAGCAAACTTTATCTTTGCCCCATCAAAATCCTGATTAAGGAAAAGAGCCTCGCCACTTGAAAAGTTGGCCAGCGTAGCAATTGGCGTGTTAGGAACTTCGGCCAGGACCTGCTTAAAATAACCAAGAGCAATCAGTGGCTTGCCCAGCATTGCATATGTCTTACCGAGATAAAACTTGGCTTCAGGACTTGATAGTTTAAGAAATTTTTTCTCGGCTGACAGAAACTCCCGCCGGAAGTAATAAAGGACACCCATTGCAAAATTCGCCCTTTCTTCATCTTGATAGGCCGGATTTTTTAATAGCCGCTGGAGATATTCCTCAGCCCCCTTGAAGTCGCCTAACAGAACCGAGATTATACCTAAGGCATACAACGCTTCAGGCTCAAGATAGGAATCCTTTGTCTTTCTTAAAAGGTTTTCAAATTCATCCCGGGCCCGGGCATATTCACCGAGATTGAAATAACATTCGGCCAGGCGAAACCTCAATTCCGCGCTGAATTCACTCTCCTGATAATTATGGAGCAGCGATTCAAAATGGCGCTGCGCTCCCCGGAAGTCCTTCTGCAGAAAGAGACGATGGGCGGTCTCATAAGATGCGGCGAGTTTTTCATAATTAACAATTTCGGTTAAAAAGAGGAGGATAAAAAAGGCCATCACTCTTCACCCTTAGGTTCAATCATCTCGATCGTCCCCTTCGGTCCGAGGGATTTAACCTCGGTCAGATAGTCATAGAATTCTACCTTCTCATTCCCACTGTCGATTATGATGATCTCATAATAATAATCGCCGTCCGGCACAACCCGCCCAACATCATCCAGCCCATCCCAGGTCAATCGCATCGGCGGCTTATCCCAGCCCGAAAATGTCCGAACTATCTCGCCCAGGTCATTTTTGATGACCAGTTGCCAGCGCTTAACCGGCTTTTTCGTCACATAATGAAGATTGAGCCAAACGATATTATCCTTCTGAGTGGGAGAAGGAGAAAACCTTCTGGCCGAAGGTTCAATCCAGGTCCTGAATCCACCAAAGTTCAGGATTAATCCGATCTTGTGGGTGAGGGGTAAGAGATAATTAGATTGGTGATGAAAAAGAATTGCGTAGTCAATTGCCAGAGATAGTTTACCCCAATCTTTTCTCAAGCCCAATCCAGCCGAGAGTTCATTCTTATCCACTCCACCCCTGAGTGTGACGATCGGCAGGAGGCGATATTCCAGGCCCATATGGGGAGTCAGACTGTTTGAACCCGGTTTCACCAGATCACCTAAGAGTATGATCTGATCTCGATAAAACTTCACCGCCGAACCAATACGAAAGGTGAGCGGAAATACATCTTCTACTGTATGGTATGTCAATTTGGGTCCAAAAAGATTCTGAACTACACCACCAAATGTAATCGAACCCTTAGGGAATAGAAAGAATCCTGCATCACCACCTAAACCGACCGCACCAAAATTGGCAATATTGCTCGTGATCACTTTTATATTGCCACCCAGACCGAGTTCCTTTAAAAATTGATAGGCATAGGAGAAGATAACTCCATTCTGCCGGTAGGAATAGGTCCCAACGACTTCAGTCAAACTGACCCGCGACTCAACATCCTCTACCCCATGATTTATCAGGGTGAAACCAAAATAACCAAATCTTCGGGTGGGAAATCCATAGCCTAAGTATTCCATTCTAAAGCCACCATAAAGTTGTGAATGGGCAAGTTTTAAATCGTGGCTCATCAGTTGAACTAAACCGGCTGGATTATAATAACCGGCTTCGGCATCATTGGCCAGTCCGGTAAACGATTTACCCATACTGAGGGTGCGCGGAGTCAAACCATAATTCAAAAAAGCACCGGGCATCCCACCATCACCAACCATAATCAGGAATAGAATAACTAACATCTCACCTCCTACCAGATAACACCGATTCGATGCTCTTTTTTAGTAATGATATTCGTGTGTGACCAGGCCTTCAGCTTTAACACATAGACACCACTCGCTACCCGCTGGCCTTTTTCATTCTTACCATCCCAGTCCATAACATTTGCTCCCATCCTCGCCCCGCGTGCCCCGGGCATAATCTCTTCCTTCTTTATCAGATTACCGAATGGGTCATAGATTGCCCAGAGGACATTACAGGCCTGGGGCAGGTAATAGATGAAGACCATCTTCTTCTCATTATGACCAAAGGGGTTGGGATAAGAGATAATCCTCCCTTTAATGATCGATGTGTCGAGAATCGATACAAAGACCCGGGCATAATAAGAGAATGTATCAGCCATAATTTGAACCGTATCAATCTCATCCTGCGGAGGAAGTTCGCAAATAAAACGCCGGGCGATAAAACCAAGCGAATCAGTATAACCGATTGAGTCAATCATCCGGCCGCTGCCACTTTTAACCCTGAAATATGTCAATTTGCCCTTTATCGGGCTATCATTTAAGTCAAGTACATTCACCCGGATCTCGGCCTCCTGCCCCGCCAGGACAGTATCAGGCACAACATCGACATTCATCTTTGCAGTTCGGGCTTCAATTTTAATCAGGGTTGGATAGGATACTATTCCATTATTCAAGTCCCTTGCCCAGATATTCTGATTATCACCCGCAGTAAGGAAGGCCACCTGAAAACCGGCCTGACCGTTAGTGAGGTTGTTCTTCGGAGGAACAACTGTATCAGGGAAATTGGATAGTATTACAATCGTATCCTGAGGTGCTGATGTCCGATTCCAGCAGGAGTCAACCGCATAAACCGTAACTGGAAAGAATTCTCTCAGATATTGAACAGGCGGCCCAATGCTCGATTTACCCGGGGTGTTGATTGTTTGAGTGGTTGTATCACCGGGCAGATGGATTTCGTTAGGAAGAAGGACCAGCAATTGACTGAAATTTCCAGCAACCACCGGCACATAAGAACTTGTATCTCCAATACCCGGTCGATTTCGATCACTTGCAAATATTCGCTGGCCCGACACCAGGGCAGTCCTGAGTGTAGCCGAAAAGATACCCTGACCATTACCATTTAATCGCCCCATTGGAATCAGCGCAAAATTATCAGATGAAGAGAAGACTATCGTATCACTTCCAAAATTTACCGGGTTAGTCCAGATATCAGTAAGATAGACCGTGATGCTGAACTGATAACCTGCGGTTTGAATCTGAACTGAACCCAATCTGCGACTGAGCGAATTAAATACACCGGGTGCACCAGGCTGAATTACTTCATTCGGACAGAGGACCAGCAATCGAGCCGGCGCATTGGGTTGCCCGGTCATCAAACCACTTATTCCATAACGACCACCGGGTTCTTCACATCTCAACCTGATTGTATCGGCCAGGGTAATAAGAACATTGCCTCTCCAGTAACCGTTATTGAAATTTACAATTTTGTAACTGAAATGGTCACTCCGGGTTGCCTTAATTGTCGCCCCTCCCGAATAGGGATAGATGCTTCCGCCTGCATCCCGGGCTGTGACCACTATCCGGAAAGAATCACCCGCGGTAAAGGTATTTGGGATTGTATCAAATTGAAAAGTACTTAATTGACCTATGCAAAGGGTGATCCAAAGAAGAAAGAATATTTTTTTCATATCTACTCCTATGTTAAGACCTATAATCTTGATAAGTCATATTTAGCACAGCCAACGGTGATAAAAGTACATATAATATATTCACATCATGTATTTTGTCAATAAGAATTAAAATGTCAGAAAAAAACCAGAACGCGGATCCTCGGTTAGATAAAGTCTATCCTGCCATTCAATAATAATTGACAGGGCAAACTACTCTATTTTTATAACTTTTCTTTCAGCCATCTGTCTGCCTATGATAAATCGGCAAAAATAGACACCGGGGAGAACCTCTTGACCGTTTTTATCTTTACCATCCCAGATCAGGATCGAAGATTTTTTTACCGAAAGAGACCGAATCAAATTGCCACTTACGTCATAGATATTCAATCTACCATCAGATACTTTTGCACTAATTCTAATCATCGTTTGATGACTGAACGGGTTAGGCGAATTTTCGATCAGCATCGGGTGGTTTAAAAGATTTTTAGACTCTTCTTCAACTTCGCTTGCTGAGTAATATACAGTCAAATAGGGTCGCTGGGCACTATCACCGTATTCATGAGGCCGAAAACAAATACTCATAATACCTCCTGGTGGTGTGGAGAAGCCTAGCGATAGAGAATCATTAAAATCGCCCTTATCAAGCGGATCGCCACCTTGCAGTGAATACTCGCTTATTTTAATACTTGTATAGGTGCGAGCTGCGTTGTAATCTCGAAGGAACATTGTCTTGAGGTCGACAGATTTTGTCAAACCTACAGACATTCCAAACCCTGATGGTTGATGTGTTAAGTCAGAAGTAGAGATATTCCATATTGTTCGATAGTCATCAGCCTCGGTCCAAGTCTGACTGTTTACATTCCAGAAAACTACATTACCAGTCCAACTGGGATAAACCCGGTGCACATAAACTTGAAGGTAGACCGAGTCGATCTTCATCCCGACTGGAACTGCAGAAATGTTGAATTTCAGAAATGCGTGATCGGCCATAGGTGGATCCACATGGGTTGTAATATAAACATCTTCAGATGCTTGTAAGATTATACGTTCACCAACACCCACGACAAAGGAGACGAATATCATAACGACCAAAAACATCGTCTTTTTCATACAAACCTCCTTGCGCTTATTTATTTAGCATCTTTATTATATTAAAAAATGCCCATTTTTTATTTACCCCTATCAAAATAATCCCTGATATTTGATAGGGTTATGTTCTTTGATGCTTGTCACTTGACAACTTACCTAATTTTTTCTATAATATTTCCATGCCTTTTCCCAGAATTTCAAATCTGCCCTTTGAGACAAAAGTCAAGGCGGTAGATGATTATCTCCGAACCGGGCTATCACTTAGAAAAGTTGCCCGAGCCTTCGGGCTCTCCCATAAGACCCTTTCATATTGGGTGAAACTTTACCGGGCCGGAGGAGCCGAAAGGTTAAAAAAGCAGAAAATATTCAAAAAAAGAGTGCCCAGAAAGATCGAGAAAAAAGTTATGCTCTTAAAAGAACAAAAACCTTCACTTACCATAAGCCGGGCAAAAGAGTTAATTAACCGAGCAGGAATTCAAATATCATCTAAGGGTATCTGGCAGATCTGGCAGAGATACGGACTGGTTATTAGAAAAAGAGCATGGAAATTTGGGCCATTAGACCTTTTTGTACCCCTGACATCGGAATTGGAGTATAAGATTGAACAGGCAGAAAAACTTGTCAATGAAGGTAATTATCGCGGTGCAGCTAGGATACTGAATAGCCTGCCGGCAATACCTGAGACTAAGCTTTTGCTGAAGATTCCAGAAAAATTTCTTTCCCTGAGAAGAAGACTGGACCGATTAGATTTAGCTGGCGATGAAATTCCCCGTCCGCAATTTTTAGAAAAGATCCGGCGTATGAGAAAATCCTTTGAGCAGAAGGGATATATCTATACTTCCCTCATTGCGGATTTTATGGAAATGAACACCTTGGGTTGGATTAGAAAGCCTGAAGAGAAATTGGTCGTTATTAACCGTGCTAAAAAAAAGATGCAGGGTATTAAAAATAGTTCATTGCAATTTCTCTTATTATACGAAGAAGCATCGACTTATAGTGATCTGCTTCGAGTATCTAAGACATTAAACATAATAAAAAAATGTCGTAAACTACTCTATCTTCTTCCTTATCCTTACTACTGGGAGCGTTTTGGAGACCTTTCAACTTTTGTGGGCAAGTACCGGGATGCGATGTCTTTCTATAAAATGGCATTTAAAAAAACTGATGATCAGTTAGCACGGGCGCGGCTAGCTTTAAAGATTGCCATTTATGGTTACAGTTATGATGGAAATTATTTAGAGTGTCAGAAGTTTCTCAAAAAAGCAGAATCAATAAAGGATTCAGTGATCTTCCGTTCAACTTACGGCATAGCAAATGGCTATCTATCTTTTGGCCAGGGAGACCTTATTGAGGCGGCACACTTTTTTCATAAATCCCTGGAAAGTGCCTATAAGGGAGAACTTCACAATCGCATATTTGCTGCATCCCAGGGGTTATCAGCCGTAGCACAGGCGTTGAATAAAAAAAACGAAGCGAAGATTTTTCTTCAGAAATATCTTTCTTTAATGAAAAACCACCGATTGATAAGAGAAGAATTATTATTAAGAGTTCTTACAAATCAAACTGGAAATATTACTACAAAATTTACTGCCCTCCCCCCTTTTCGTCTGTTAGGCCTTTTACTGAAAGCCAAACGCTCAAAGAAAATAGGAGATTATCGAGAGGTATGCACTTTTGCCCAGCGCCTCGGATTGACCGGCCTGCTCCATCGCTGGATTGTATTCTTCCCGGAGATAGTTTTGAATCTTCTTGAAAAAGGAAAAAAGACCGGGCTACCTAAGGCCATATTAAAATTGCCCATTTTTAACCAAGAGATACCGGTTTATCATATAAAATTTCTCGGTAATCTTTCCGTCTTTAAGAATGGCCAATATATAAAAAAAGAACTAACACCCAGGGAGCAATCATTCTTGATCTATACAGCACTGGAAGCCTGTTCACCAAAGAAGTCTGGATTATTGAGTAAGTTTGACCATAATGTCTTGGCTGGTGATCAAAATTCAACAAGATATTTTTCTCGGTTTCTCTCGCGGTTAAAGAAGAAACTCAAGGTTCCCGGCTATTTACTCAGTATCTCATCCCGTCCAACCGAGTCCCGGATAGTTAATTCCGGAATATATTTTACAACCGATTATTGGGAATTTGAACAAAAATTAATCCAGGCAAAGGCGCTACAGCGGGCAGGGGAGTGGGGTTTCGCTCGCAAAGAATACTTAAGGGCATTTAAGTTATTCCGTGGCGAGCCGTTTAAGAAGAATTTTGATAACTGGTCCGTGGATATGAGATTTAAGATTTTAAGCCAGTTTGAGACTGAGGCGATAAATTTTGCCAAAAGCTGTCTGGAACACGGGAATAAAAATGATGCACGAAAGATTTTGCAAAAAGTTTTGAAGATAATCCCGGATTCGGGAGAAACACAAAATCTACTTGAGACTCTGTGATTACGCAGATAAATACCGGATTACGCAGATATAAAAATTGGTTAAAAGTTAAATAGTTAAATTATGGCGTGGTTTTATGACTGGAGTTAAGCCGCGAGGCTTTTATCTCCGCTAAAGTTCAGGTGTGAGTCTTTTATTTATTAAAAATAGTTGCGGGGGGAATAAAATTCTTACGAATTAAACCCAGAACAAATACCGCTCTAACATGTTGAAATTTTAGTATGAGAGAATAATTAAATGCAAAATCTGTTTCAATAAGCTGTTTTTACTTAAATTTGGTATTCTGGTATTCCGGTAATTACCGGAATACCGGAGTTTAATGAAGAATACGCTTTTAACTATATCACAGGTTCTTTCAGAAGATTCATTCCTTAAAATTCCAAACACAAAAATTCTCCCAAGTTAAGAGAAACAGTGCTATATTCTCTAAAATTCATTTCAACTACCCTGGGGTGCCATAGGCACCCCAGGGGCACCAGAAAGGGGGTTGTGTTTTTAGACTTTGTTATTTCTTAAATCTCTTTGCAGACTCAAGGCACGCTCCAGGTCTTCTCGAGTAATATATCCCAGTTCAATCATTATCTCACCAAGCGGCTTATTTTTACCACTATATTTATTCATCTGCACCCATCGTGCCTCAACCACTTCTTTATGGGTTATCAAACCCAGCGTTATCAAAACTTCACCAAGTAAAACTTTATCCATTCACCAAGTATAACCAGCATCCCAACCCCAACCTATAAACCATCTTTATCATCTTATCTTCACCACCCGCACGGGCGAAAAGCTCTTATTCTCAGGCACGATAAAATAAACACCTGCAGGCAATTCACAACCCAGATTGTCATCTCCGAACCAGGTGATACTGGATTCATGATTCATGATACATGATTCAAGATTAAAAGATTTTACAACACGTCCCGAAACATCGTATATCTTTATCATGTATCCTGTATCGTGTATCCTGCATCTGATATGGACATTGTTCCTGAATGGATTTGGATAAACTAACAAACTCTGGGTATGACTATCCACATTCATATTTCCATCACCCTTGTTTTCTCCAATCCAGACCTGCCCACCATTTGTAGTCTTCCGAATCATTCCGCCGCTGCCCACAGCATAGACGATACTTTCGTTGATTGCCTGAATATCATTATAGGTCTGTCCTGTCTGAGTGTTAAGTACAAACCAATTTGTACCTCCGTTTGTTGTCTTCATCATATGCTCATATGCACTATATTTGAATCCTACATACCCAATAAGATTGTCGGCAAAAGACACCGCCAACGCTGGCCCAATACCACCACAAAGGGGCAGTCCTATCCAAGAATTTCCACCGTTGGTAGTTTTCAATACTTTATACTGACCGTTAACGCCAATAACGCCACAAATATAGCCGACCTGTGAGTTTACCGGAAAATCAATCGCATGGAGTTCTGCACTCGTACCCGGATTATAATTCACCAACCAAGTTTGCCCGCCATTAGTAGTTTTATAAATAAGATTACAGGTTGATGCATAACCGGTGTCAGCATTAAAGAAGAATAAATCAAAAACGCTCCGAATAGGATCATTGTTGGGGATTGGCTGACTTATCCAGTTATTGCCACCGTCGGTTGTTTTCAATATCACGCCACCCGTACTATCCCGTCCTCCAATATAACCGATTTGCGGATTCACAAATTTTACTGCATATAGTGTGGCGGTAGTGGTTGAGTTCTTTGGGATCCAGATATTGCCGCCGTTGGTGGTTTTGAAAAAAGTTCCGTTAGCACCAACCGCAAAGCCGAGTTGATTATCAAGGAAATCCACATCATAAAAATCCTGACCGGTGCCTGTTGTTTGTTGAATCCAATTTGCTCCACCGTCCGTGGTTTTACAAATAGTCCCGCCGCCGCCTACTACATATCCATTCAAGTCATTCTCAGGAAAATCAACTGCATAGAAGGGTACTTCTGGACCGGTATTCAAGAAGTTCCAGGATATACCTCCATCCGTGGTTTTCAAAATTTGACCGTTTCCCCCGCTTCCTGCATAAACATATCCTAATGCATAGCCGGTCTGCATATTCGCAAAACAAATAGGCAACTCATAGTTCATAAATTTGGGGAGGAAAACCGGGGTCCAGTTACTACCACCATTCGTTGTTTTCATAATAAAAGTACCATTCCAGCCTGAATTCGGATGTGCCCAACCACCGGCATAACCAGTTTGTGAGTTTACAAAATGTACTGAATATAGCTCTGTCCAAACCTTCTGCCAAATTAGCTGCCAGGAACTCCCACCGTTTGTTGTTTTGATAATGTAACCGGTAGGGTAACTTCCCGTCGTAGTATACCCGCCAGCATAACCGGTCTGATTATCTGCAAAATACACACCTTTGACATTCATGGGTACAGGACTTGATTGCCTAATCCAATCTACGCCACCGTTTGTTGTTTTGAGTAATAATGCGTCAGTACCAACGTTTCCGACGGTATAGCCCGTATCTGCATTTACAGGAAAGTGGACTGCCCTCACATTAATAGTTGTATCTGAATTTATTTGAATCCAATCCTGCCCACCATTTGTGGTCTTCAATATCAACTTTCCTCCTGCTGCGTATCCCACTTGATTATTCCCCTGAGGAAAATCAACAGCACATAGTGCAGTTCTCCTCGCCCCTGTATATTGAAATGTCCAAGTCGCACCCTGATCTGTGGTTTTTAAGATTATAGCATAAGAATAACGTAAAAAGTGAGTGCTCAGGAGCCAACCAACGGCGTAGCCGGTCATTGAATCGGGGAAATCAATGCCTTGAAGCATATAACAGCCAGGTTGAGAATCAGGATGGGGTGTGAAATTGATATCCCAGGTTAGTCCCCCATCAGTGGTCTTCAGAATCGTTCCTCCATCCGCATCTACGACAAAGACAACATTTTCATTGATGACACAGAGGTTCCCATATTCACTCGCTTCAGGCTTGGGATTCTGCCAAACCCAGGAAAGATTCCCTGCAAAAACAGAGGACAAAGTGGCGATAAGACAGAAAAGTATCTGAGCAATTTTCATAAAACCTCCTTTCAAACTCCACTTATCAGCCCCTAAGTTGTTGTTGTTTTTTTATTATCTATCACCTCCTTCCTACTCTATATTTTTACAAAATTTTTTTGTCCTACTCTATCTTGACAACTTTGTATGGACCAGATTTAGGCAATCTGACAAAGTAGACGCCCGATTTCAATTTTGAACAGTCAAAATATCCGTTATCTGTGCAGGAAATATTCCTACCACTGGCATCATAGAGATATAAGGTTTTCCCTGAAAATTCCTGAAGCACTATGTTTTTTCTGATAATACTCGGCATCTTCGCTTTTGAAATGCCTTCTCGCTTGGTTTCCACAATACTCACTATTTCAATATCAATGTTCCCACGAATATCATACTGGGACGAAACATACTCACTCCAGACATTGAGATACCGATTATTGGCACCGGGGACGACATCAGCATAGTAAATACTATTCGTTGATGGTGAAATTCTGAATGCCGACCCAACTGGCGCACCACTGGTATTATATTTTTTACCCCAGAGTTGATAAACACTATCACTGTATAGTGAGTAGGTAACAAGATAATTTATCCCATCAAATACAACACGCGCGGATTTGAAATAATATACAGGGGAGGCAATCGTGAAAGAACTACCGATAGGTACCCCTGTATTTGAAATCAATCGAGCCTTTAACGGATAATCTGTACTCATCTCTACCCATACGACCATAAAATTAGTTCCACTATATGCGACATCCACAGAGTAGACAGATGCTGAAGCACTTGCCAATCGTAAGGTATCGCTCGCCATAGTTCCATCTGTATTCACGAAGCGGCCATAAACATAGTAAGGTGATGGACTATAAGTACCCCAGATAACAAAATATCTTGTCCCACCCCAAGTAACTGAAGGATAATACTGGTATTGGGTTTCGTTTCTTGAGATCCGAATTCCCGAAGGGTCAAGTACTGAACCGCTGGGCGCTACGCGGGCTCCGTAAATTTGCGAGCTGCTCCTAAAATCTCCCCAAACCACAAAGTAATTCCCACTGCCAAAGGTAATCTCCGGAGCATATTGGACTGGCATAGGACCATCGTGATATATGTAGAATGCTGAACCTAATGGATCACAGGTCGGAGTCACACGGATTCCTTGAATATCACCGTAACTTCAACATCCGTCGCGCCAGACCACAAGAAAGTTTGAACCATCATATGCTACTGCAGGAGTAAAACAACTGTCTTGAAATAAAAATTTTCCATTAAGGTCTATTACTGTGCCGGTTGGTGAAATGCGTGCTCCATAAAGGGCATATTGGGGATAATTACGATAATCTGTCCAGAAAACATAGTATTGACTGTTGGCGTACGCAGCACAGGGGAATCGTTCATCTGAATTAAGATTAGTAATAGGAAAATCCACGCTAAAAAGCCTTAACACTATAAGCACAATTATGTTAAGCATAAAACTCCTTTCATAGCTATTATATTATTACTTGTGTACAAAATCTTGATGGAGCATTAGATTAAATATCGCTAAAATCAGCACTTTTTACAATATCTCAAAAGCCATTGACAAATTTCATTTTTTTTGTAAAATTTACAGCAAATGCATAATAAACGAGACCGATTATATTTTTCGGTTATCGAGGAATATTTTAAGAATAAATCTTCTCTGAGAAAGACTGCAGAAAAATTTAATTTACATTATCAAACTGTCTTTAAATGGATAAGGTATTATAGAAAATTTGGAGGCCCACCTTTATTCAAACCCTGGAACCGACCACCTCCAAAAATAGAATTTGAGGTCATTAAATATAAAGAGCATTTCCCATGGCATACGCTGAAACAGGCTCATAAATTATTACTTAAGAAAGGAATAAAAATCTCTTATCGGGGCATATGGGACATTTGGAAAAGATACGGTTATTGTGGATTTGAAAAAGGAAAAGTTTCTAATGATTTTACTGATTTTATAACTCTAACAAAAGAAACAAAATTAAAATTAATCCAGGCTGAACGACTCTTCAATGATGGTAAAATAAGAGAATCCGCGAAGGTTTTGAATTCAATCTTCTGGATGCCTAAAAATGAATTGGTCCTAAAAGTACCTGAAGAACTTTTGAACACCAGACGCAGAATGGAAAGGGTGATGATGGAGTTTGGTAAAATACCTATATCTGAATATGTCAGAAAAGTGAAAATTCTCCATCAAAAATGTATCAAAAACCAGTGGAACTATTCAGCATTAAGAATCGGATTGGCGTTGCTTGTTGCACTATCCTGGTTAGGTAACCCTGAAGAACAAAAAAAATGGACAGAAAGGATAGGGAGATTATTGTCAAATAGGAAAACAAGGGATTTGATGCCGATCCATTTCACTCTTCTTCTGTCAAGATGCCATACCCTGGTACAAACACTAAAAATAACTGAAGCATTCCGAATAGCACGTCGCTGCTATTACGATGTGATACGACACAAAAACCCGATTTATAACTTTCTTTACGACCTGGCAGTTATATTCATTGAGCTTGAAGATTTTAATACTGCAGAAAAATTGCTCAATATTGCAAGCTTAGGGCTTATTGAACATAGAAGAAAAAGAATAAAAACACTTCTTGCAATTTATGCCTATCTTTTAAGAGGAGATAAAGAGAATGCACAGAAATTATTGAGAGAGGCTGATATGTATGATTGGACAATGGACTCGCGGGTCTTCCGTTACGCATCCCATTTTGCGTTAATTGAAGGCAAACCATCAGAGGCGTTTACACTGGCACACAAATCGCTGAATGCCTCAAAAGGCGCTGGCCTTTTTGTCGATATCAACAATGCCTATCTGGCAATAGCGAGTGCATACGCATGCCTTGGCGAAAAAGAAAAAGCAAAGTCATTATTGACTAAATTGAAGAAATTTTTGAAAAAAAGGAAAATGAAAAGACAGCTTCTGGTTGCAAACATTCTTCTGCAAAAAATTCCTGATGATAAAGAACTGCTAAAATTATCTACAATCAAACTTGCCTGGTTATTATGCAAGAGAGGATATGGAGTCGCATATCAATTCGCTTTAAAAAAGGGACTGATGTTCTATTTTTATCGTTATCTATTTTTCTATCCGGAAATCGTTCTAAAAAGAATTACAAAAAATAAACCGACTTATCTACCCAAGGCAATTCTTCGCCTGCCGATATTTAATACAAAGACCAATGTTTACCATATCAATTTATTAGGCAAAATAACCACCTTCCGCAATCATAAATATCTCAATTTCCATCTTGCACCCAAAGATACCGCGATACTTTTGTTTATAATATTCAAAATCAACGAACCAGAAAGATCTTTGAATTTAAGTGAACTATATAAAAATTTCTGGCAAAATCGTTCCAATCCGGCAAGGTTATTTTCTCATATTCTGGTGCGGATAAAGAAGCAATTAAAGATTCCTCCCCATTATTTAGAGATAAAAAGACAGGACGGTGAATCTTATTTAATCAATCAAAATCTTTATTTTACCACTGACTATCAGGAATTCAATGAGACCCTTACAAGGGCAAAGGCATTAGAGCGGGCTGGTGAGTGGGGTTTCGCTCGCAAAGAATACTTACGGGCATTTAGATTATTTCGTGGTGAGCCATTTAAGAAGAATTTTGATAGCTGGTCCGTGGATATGAGATTTAAAATTTTAAGCCAGTTTGAAAATGAGGCGATTGCCTTTGCAAAGAGTTGTCTTGAGCACGGCAATAAAAATGACGCGCGAAAGATTCTAAAGAAGGTTCTCAGAATAATACCAAATTCCGAAGGATTAAAGGGGTTGTTAAATTATTAACTAACCGAACGGAGATTATCAACAATCGGCAAGAGTTCAAGGATATCGTTTATTTCATAATCCGCGCCCGAATTGACCGTGCCAAATGTATCGCCGTATCGGGCAAAAACGGTCTTCATTCCTAAGAGTTTTGCACCAACGATATCCCTCTCCGCCCAATCACCGACCATAATGGTCTCCTGAGGTTGAAGATTCAGCAAGTTTAAAGTCTTCTGAAAGGGTGCCGGGTCGGGTTTCCTCTTCCCGGTGTCATCAAAAGTAACAACAACATCAAAAAAGTGTTGAAGGTTTAATTGACCGAGTCTCAACCACGCCTGCAGTCTTGGGGCATCAGAGACGACGGCAAGTTTCATTCCGCGTTTTAATAGCTCCACCAATGTAAGATTCACATGGGGATAGAGGACCAGATTTGCTTCCCTCAATTTTCGGTAGCCAATTATTCCCGCCGCGTGGATCTTATAATCAATCTTGCCCAGTTCGTTCATCAAGAATTCATCAAATACCTGCTGGTATTCGATGCCTTCCTTTTCATAAATTGCATAAATCTTCTCTTTTGCAATTTTTCGGTCCATCTTGAGTCCGGCATCAATCATCGCTTCAATTGCCGCTTCAATTGCTGATTCCTTCATCTTCACAAAATCAACCAGCGTATTATCAAGATCAAATATGACACCCTTAATCATAGAATCTCTCTAATTTTCTGAGCGGCAAACTCCGGGGCGATCCGGTTTATGTAGAAACCGGTTCCCCATTCAAAACCCGTCGTCCGTTGAATTCTCGGAATAAGTTCAATATGCCAGTGGAAATCATCTTTGATTGTAAACCAGTATCCTTTGTGGGGTATAAGGTTGGGTGCGTTATGCAGAATAAAATTGTAAGGTGGATCATCAAGCAGATCATAGAGGGCCTTGACGATCCGTCTGAGCACCGATGCCAGACTTTTAAGTTCTGGCTCCGTTGTCTCGGTATAAGCATGGGAGTGGCGTCTGGGAAATACTGAGATTTCAAAAGGGAAACGGGAGGCATATGGTGCAATTACTACAAAATGTCCATCACTAAAAATCAACCTCTCTCCTGTATCGATCTCCTGCTGGATAATATCGCAGAAGATACACCGCTCTTTATATTCATAATAATCCTTAGCCCCTTTAAGTTTCTGTTTAACCCGGATCGGTGTTGCAGGCAGGGCAATCAGTTCTGAATGGAGGTGGTTAATCGACGATGCCCCTGCCAGACGTCCATGATTTTTGAAAATCAGGACATAGCGAAATCTCAAGTCCTTATGCAGATCAGAAATCCTCTGGATATAGGTCTTAAGAACCAGATAGATTTCATCTTCAGTAAGTTCAAAGAGATTTCGGATATGTCTTGGTGTCTCAATTATAACTTCATTGGCACCGATGCCATTTACCCTATCATAGACCCCTACACTACTCCGGATCAGTTCACCTTCGATTCTCAGGATCGGCGCTTTATTCGGTATAACACGAACTTTCCATCCGCTCTTGTTACTCTCTCCTTTTTCACGCACAGCAAAAATCTCATTCGGTGTAAGAGATTCTTTACCTTCACAGAAAGGGCATTCATCTTCAGTCCTTTTTATCTCAACTATGTGATTTTTAGGAATCTCTACCCCCGCTGTATCAACAATTACCCAGGTGTCAGTAACGATATCCCTTCTTACTTCTGACATAATACTCCTTTCTTAAATCTTTTAACGCTTAGACATATCTGTTCAGCGGTTCAACAATTTCTACGCAATTGCCGATTAGTCAGACTCTTTGCAAGAATATGTGCCTGCCGCAAAGGCTCCGGAATTCTATATTTATCAACCGAACGAATCACCATTTCTACGCTCTGGGAAAAATCTACTTTGTTACCCGGTGAGACAAAGACCGGTCGAACCCGATGTCTGGTTCGAACTGCATAACCAATAAGTTCATTTGAAAAGAGAAGCGGGCTGATCTCCCCTTTCTCCTCATTCAACTCTTCATATCTACCAATCAAACAACTTTTGGCACAACCAATTGTTGATATATCCAGCATGACGCCCAAATGTGAAGCCAGGCCCAATCTCCGCGGATGGGCAATGCCCTGCCCATCGACTAAAATTACATCCGGTTTTATTGTCAAACATTGATAGGCATCGATCAAAAGAGATACTTCTCTAAAGCCAAGCAGGGTTGGTATATAGGGAATGGTTATCTTCCCTTTTGCCCAGGCGAGATCGACCATCTTCAGGGTTCCATACTCAACAACCACAATCACCCCAACCCCACCGTTATTATCAAAACCAACATCTGCGCCCCCGATAAATCGTATCCCCTTATCAATTCTCTTTAAACTCACCAATCGGGCGAGTCTTTTCTGCTCCTGAATCAAACTCCTGAAATCAATCTTTCGATTCATAAGAACAGAAAGTTAATTTAACCTACTCAACCGTCACACTCTTGGCTAAATTTCTTGGACGATCAACATCGCAGTTCTTTCTGAGGGCAATAAAATAAGCCAGAAGTTGGAGCGGAATAACTGTGAGCAAAGGCGAGACGAGTTCATCGGACAGGGGAACAAAAAAGGGATAACGACTGAGCCTGCTTATCTCATTATCACCTTCAGTTCCGATTAGAATAGGCACTCCCCGGCGCGCAACAACTTCTTCAATATTACTCATCATCTTGTCATAAACAGTTCCCCGGACAGCAATTCCGACCACCGGGGTATTTTCATCAATTAGTGCAATCGGTCCGTGCTTCATCTCCCCGCCCGCGTAGCCGGTCGAATGGATATAGGAAATTTCTTTTAATTTGAGCGCCCCTTCCAGTGCCGATGGATAGTTGATACCTCGGCCTAAAAAGATAAAATTCTGTGCCTCGTAAAAAATGTCGCTGTAACCTTTAATCACTTCCGCCTGGCTTAAAACCCGTTCCATCTTCTCAGCGATTAAACTTAGTTCTTTTAAGTATCGATTGACCTCATCCAGGGTTAAAAAGTTTCTGATCCGGCCCAGATACAGGGCAAAGAGAAAGATATTTAGTACCTCTGCTGTGTAGGCTTTGGTCGAGGCCACGCCGATTTCCGGACCGGCATTAATATAGATAACTCCATCTGATTCCCGGGCAATACTCGAATATGGGACATTGACAATCGAAAGGACATCGAGAAATTTGGTTTTGGCTTCGCGCAGACCGGCCAGCGTATCCGCAGTCTCTCCGGACTGGCTGATCGTCATAACCAGGGTGTTTAAATCAAAGACTGTCTCCCGATAGCGGAATTCCGACGAAACTTCAACTTCGGTATGGACCCGGGCCATTTTTTCAAGTAGATATTTCCCAACCATACCCGCATGCCAAGAAGTCCCACAAGCCTGAATAATTATTCGATTAATCTTCTTCAACTCCCTTTCACTAAACTTGAACTCTTCTCCAAAAGAGATCACCCCATTTTTTACCCTAAGATCGAGATTCTTTCTAATCACCCTGGGTTGTTCAAATATCTCCTTCAGCATAAAATGGGCATAACCACCCTTATCAAGTTCTTGCGTATCGAGTTCGATCCGGCGGATGGGCAGGTCCAGCGGTTCACCATTAAAATTGGTTATTTGGTATCTTTCTCGTTCGACCACTACTATTGATTGATCCGGCAAGTCGATCACATTTCTGGTGAGAGTTATAATCCCGGCATAATCTGAGGCCACCATATTTTCATCCTTACCGATTCCTAAAATCAATGGGGTATCTTTCTTGGCGGCAACAATCCGGTCGGGTTCACCTGCAAAGATCACAGCAATGGCGAAACTTCCGCTCAACTTATGAACCGCCTTCAGGGTCGCGGGATAGAGCCCTTCACGAATATTCTCCTCAATGAGATGGATGATCACTTCCGAATCAGTATCTGTCCTGAAGAGGTGGCCTCTGTTCAATAATTCTTCTTTTAACGAGCGGTAATTTTCTATTTCACCATTATGGACCAATGCAATCTGTTCATTACAGTCAACAATCGGATGCGTATTGGCATCGGATGGGACACCGTGCGTTGCCCAGCGGGTATGACCGATACCAATGTTACCCTCAAGTGGTTCATAGGTCAAAATCTCATCCAGGGACTTTAACTTGCCTGCCCTCTTCCGTACCCCAAGTTCATCTCCATGAAGCGTGGCAATACCACAGGAATCGTAACCGCGATATTCAAGCCGTTCCAAGGCGACTCTTAAGACCGACTGGGCATTACGGTAACCGATGTACCCGACTATCCCACACATGCCTGTTCAAGGTCCTTAACTAAGTTCATAACCTGTTGTGCATCTTTACCCTCACTGATAATCCGGACGATCGGTTCGGTCTGGGAAGATCTTATATGAACCCAGATATCTTCGCTGGTAAACTTGTAACCATCAGTCCTATCTACTGCTGCATTGCGCAAAAGAGGGTGTTCGATGATAAACTGCATAATCTGCCCTTTCTTATCTTCCCAGTTATTCATAATAACCTTCTTCTTCACCATGAAATATTTAGGAAATAATTTACAGATTTCAGAAAGTCGTTTCTTCCTCGAATTTATTAAACTTATGACCAGGGCCGTAGCAACCAAGGCATCACGCGTATAATTTACCTCTGGTAATATTACTCCCCCATTGCCCTCTCCGCCAACAACTGCGGAGACTTCTCTCATCTTTTTCACCACATTTGCTTCACCAACCTTAGTGCGAAATAGCGGCACTCCATAATTTGAGGCAATATCTTCGATCAAACGGGAGGTTGAGAGATTGGTCACTACCGGTCCCTTTCTCTGGGTCAGAACAAACTCCATAGCCAGGGCCAGGGTCATCTCTTCGCCGATTGCTACCCCCTGATCATCGACAATCGCCAGTCGATCACTATCCGGGTCAACGGCAATACCCAGGTCAAGAGATTGCTCTCTAACTAAATCTCTAAGTGAACCTAAATTCTCACTCACTGGCTCGGGTGGCCGGGGAAAATTACCATCAGGCAGGCAATTTAATGGGAAGACCTGCATCCCGAGTTTCTTTAATAGTCTGGGTAATGCGATCGAACCTGCACCGTTGACCGCATCGATCCCTACTTTTAATCGGCGTAACCGGGTACTCCCCAGAATGGAATTTATAATCCGGTCGATATGGATATCAATAGCCGTGGAGAGATAATCAACCCGTTTAATTTCATTCCAGCCGACCCTCTGAAACTGTCGATTTTTTAAGAAATCGAAAAATCTTTGAGCCATATCTTCATTTAAGAAAAGACCATTACCATTGATAAATTTTAATGCATTCCACTCGATGGGATTATGACTGGCGGTAATTGCGATGCCACCTTGGGCACCAGTTTGTGTGACCATCAAATTTACTGTCGGGGTCGGCACGACACCAAGATCGATTACCTCGCAGCCGCTTGCAAGGAGACCTGATATTACTGCATGTCTGATCATATCACCTGAAGCACGGGTATCTCTTCCCACAACAATCTTCCCCCCTTTTAAGAAAGAGCCATAAGCAACTGCATACGCAGTAATAATCTCAGGCGTAAGATCAGAACCAACAATCCCTCTCAAACCTGAGATACTGAAGAGCAAGGTACCCATACTAAAATAATATATTCAGTTTTAATAATGTGTCAAGTTAAATAAGTCCTCCAGTACCACTAACCTGATGAAAATATTCCAAAAATTCAACCCGGCCGCAGCCCGAAGGCCGCGACCGGGAGGGGGAGTTGCTCAATTATATCCATAATTAAGAATATGTCAATAATGAAAATTTAAAAAATTTTTTTATATTGACATTTAGTCAAAATCCCTTTATAATTGGTCGGTTATGGGCGGCGTAGCTCAGTTGGCAGAGCAGGAGAATCATAATCTCTGTGTCAGGGGTTCAATTCCCTTCGCCGCCATCACTGTATTCAGGAGATAGAATTGGCGCAAAAAAAAGACGAAGATAGCGGACTTTTACAAGAATTAGAAGAAATCCTCAAAGAGATTGAAGCCGGTGAGGCAAAACTTAAAGAAGTTAAGGAACAGAAGAAAGAACTCGAGGACGAAATCGCCAATCTAACCGCGGTTCATAAGGAACTTTCTCAAAAAGTCAATGAACTCCGAACTGCTGATAAAGAACTCAGCCGGGGAACTGAGGTCAGTTCCAAAGAAGTTGACGAACTTACCCGAAGAGCCATCACCTTAAGAGAAGAGACGACTCAACTTCAGGATGAAAAAGATAAATTACTCGAAAAAGTTGAGTCGCTAACAAACCAGCGTGATACTTTACTCAAAGAACTTGAGGATATAAATCGTAGACTTCCCAAATTAAGAGAGGAAAGAGAAGATCTTGAAAAAAGATTGCCCGATTTGCGTAAAGAAGATAAAGATTTAACCAAGAAGGTCGAAGAGAGCCGCACCGAACATAAAAAACTGCTTGAGAGTATTAAAGAGTCTGAAAAATATTTAACCGAACTTGAAAAAGAACTTAAGAGTAAGGATAAAGATAGGGCCGGTCTTGAAAAGGAACTATCATCCCTCAAAAAGAAACAGGAAGAGATTATCGAAAAGATCGATCGCCTGGCTCGTGAGGAAGAGAATATACGGGTGGAACTTGATAGTCTCAATGAAGAAAAAGGCGAGATCGTAAAACATATCAAGGAACTCCGTGCCGAGGAGGCAGAAATCGTTTCCAAGATAAGTGGTTATGACCTGGAACTTAAAGATGTTGAAGAGCAGGTTCGAGAATATACCGAAAAACTTACTCCCTTAAAAGAAGAGTTTGCCGAAAAAGAGAAAGCGGTCAAATCCCTGAAAAAAGAGCAAGAAAAATTGACCAGCGATATTGAAAGGTTACGCTCTGAGTTCGATGACCTTGAAGAGAAGGTTGAGCAACTCAACAAAGAAGAGAAGAAATTAAGTCCACGCGTGGCCGACCTCGAATCCCAGACCAATGAATTTGAAAAACGGCTTAAAGAAATGCGTGAAGAATATGAAAACAAACGATCTAAAGTTGAAGAGCTGAAGAGCGCGCTGGATATCGGTGCCGAAAAGGAAGCAGCATTAAATGAAAAATTAAAAGAGTATACTCAGGTGCTGAGCGAGGCTGAAGAGAAATATCAGAAACTGGAAAAAGAGATCAGCAAAAAGACCGCGGAATTAAACACCCAGGAAGAAAAATTAGATAAGATGCGGACTGAGTATGAAAAACTTGGAAGAGAACTTCCTGGTCTCCGTGAGGAGTATGAAAAACTTGAACCCGCGATAAAGAATAAGAGTAAAGAATTAGAAGATCTCGAAAAACTTTTTGCCACGAAATCGACAGCCCTTGAAAAGGTCGAGGCCGACCTTTCAAAGAGACAGCAAGAAGAATCCACTATTGCTGAGCGTATCACCAATATGAAAGAGGAGGAAAAACGGCTTCGATCAATTATGGGAGAGTTAAGCCGGGTCGAGGCTGAACTTCCGAAAATTAAAAGAGAATATGAAGAAGCCTCCGCTGATTTAGAAAAGCTTAAGGGAATTGTTGAAGCAAAACGCAAGGAGCAGGTATTACTCGATGGTCTGTTGAAGGAGCGCCAGGCTAAAATCGATAATCTTGAGGGAAGGCTTGAATATCTTAAAAAAGAAGAGGAAACCGCAGCTGGAGAATTGAGAAAGGAGACCCAGCAACTTCTCGATGAAAAACAGAAATACCAGAAAGAGCTTGAAGAACTCAAGAAGACAAGAAACAAATTGAGTGATGAGGTTAATGATCTTCAGGTTCAGCGCTCTGAACTCGAAGGGAAAATTGAAAAAACCCAGGCCCTGGAACGGAATCTACTGACCAAGGTCGATCAACGTCGAGAAGAGATACTCTCGTTAAATAATCAAATTGAAGAACTGGAAAAGCATAAGAAGCAAATTGTAACTGAATATGAGAAGATCAAAAAAGGGCTACAAGAGTTTGAATTACTTAAAAACCGAAAGGATGAACTGGAAAAGAGTATAAAAGAAAATAATGCCGTAAAGAATGCTCTTGATAAGGAGATCGCAGAAAAAACCAAAGAACTCGAGAAATTAAAAATCTTCATTGCCCGACTCAAAGAGACGGCAGGTAAAAAAGCAGACACCAAACAAAAGGCAGAACCGGGTAAGAAAGACCAGTCAATATCTTTTTGATTACCTGTTGACTGTCCGTGCAGATTTTTCGACCCCACACCAAATTTAAGTTCAAAAATCAAAAACCGATAATTACTATCGGAAGTTTTGATGGTGTCCATCTCGGACATCAAAAGATTATCAATATGACAAAGGCCCAGGCATCAAAATTTCATACAACCTGTGGAGTCGTCACCTTTTCGCCCCTGCCGATTATTTATTTCAGTCCGAACTTTACATATTTGATTACCGATGAAAAGGAGCGGGAAAAGATCTTGGAATCGATGGGACTCGACTTTCTCTATTATTTTCAATTCGATAAAAATTTTTCCGAACTTGAACCGTTCGATTTTATCAAACAGGTAAAAGAGATAATTAACCCTCGGGAAATTATCGTCGGATCAAATCACCGATTTGGCAGGAATCAAAAAGGCGATACCAGACTCTTAAAAACCCTGGGCAAAAAATTTAATATCAAAATCAATATTATAAAACCGAGGACTATCGGTAACACCAAAATTTCTTCAACTGCGATCCGCGAAGCATTACTCCTGGGTAATATTACCCTGGCCAACCGGATGCTCGGTTATGAATATTCAATCAAAGGGACTGTATGTATTGGAGCAGGTCGGGGCCGGCAACTCGGATTTCCGACGATAAATATAAAACTTAAAACCAGCGACGCGATCGATAGTTCCCATAAATTAATCCCCCTCGATGGCGTCTATATTGTCCGAGTAGAGATTGATAACCAGATCGTTAAGGGTGTTATGTCCATTGGCCGTCGGCCAACTTTTGAGGCTTCCCCTTCTAATGGCGAGCGGTGGTTAGAGGCCCATCTCCTTGATTTTAATAAGGAAATCTATGGAAGCGATGTGAAGGTCTCTTTCTTAAAAAGGATAAGACCGATCCGCCGCTTTAAAGACCCCGAAACATTGATAAAAGTTATCCAGGAAGATATCAAAAAAACCCGACAATATTTTGGGCAGAAAAGAATTAGCCCTGCCAACTAATTTTGCGTTATACTTCCCCCGTGTCAAAATTGTAAGGGATTGCAGGTCGAATCTTTACGTTTGACAAGATTCTTTTCGGTAAGTAAATAGTTATTTGCTTTGTAATAATTTTTTCTTTAGTCTGGAATGTGTATGCAGAAATCCACATCTTGCCTCATTCAGGCAATTGGCAAAATCCCGGTCTATTATCCCGAGCAATAACCAATTTTACTCATCTATAAATAGGGGAAACCAACTTGTTTCAATATAAGGTTTTTTTATTTACGACAGTTTGACTGTTTTTCACCCAAAAACTATTGTTTTGATCATTTTGTAACAGGCATAAATTCTGTAAGTCCTTTTCTTGCTGGGGATAGAAGCGGTTGGGAGGTGTTATCAATCACAACTTTATTCCATATTCTTTTATCCTCTTAAGCAGAGTCTTGTAGGAAACTTTGAGCCTTCTTGAAACTTCCATCTTATTTCCACCAGTTTCAGTTAGAACCCTTTTAATCAATTCGCTTTCGGCCTGTCTGCGTCCCCATCTACCGGCCGCCTTGAGAGTTGTAATTGGGACCTGTTCAAAACTCTTCTTCTCTTCCGGTATCAAGATGGCATCCGGTAGAATTTCTTCCTTGGAAAGTATTATTGCCCGCTCGATTGCATTCTCTAACTCTCTGATATTACCTGGCCAGTCGTAGCGCATAAGTTTCTTTATTGCCTGATCGGTAATCTTTTTGTTCACCTTGGCCCGTTTTAAAAAGTTCTCTACTAAAAATGGGATGTCGGTCTTGCGCAAACGTAAAGGGGGTAGAGTTATGGGAAAAACACTGAGTCGATAATAGAGATCCTCCCGGAATTTATTATTCTTAACCATTTCCTTTAAATCCTTATTACTGGCCGCAATAATGCGCACATCGACTTTAATCTGAGAAGTCCCCCCCAGCCGCTCAAAGGTCTTTTCCTGGAGCACCCTTAAAATTTTTGCCTGGAGAGTAATGGCCATATCGCCGACCTCATCAAGGAATATTGTCCCCTTATTTGCCATCTCAAATTTTCCAATTTTTCGTGAATAGGCTCCTGTATAGGCACCCCGTTCTGAACCGAAAAGTTCATTTTCTAAGAGTTCCCCCGGTATTGCTGCACAGTTTATCGCCACGAATGGATAATCCCGCCTCTTAGAAAGAAGATGAATGGCCCGGGCAAAAAGTTCCTTACCGGTTCCACTTTCACCTAAAAGTAAAACGGTCGTGTCTGCCGGTGCAACCTGCTGGGCGAGCCTTGCTGCCTCTTTGATCTCAGAACTCTGACCAACAATCTCAGGTAAACCAAGTTCCTTCTGATAAGTCTCTTTTAAGAGAAGATGTTCCACCCGCAATTGATATTCTTTCAGGAGGCGCCGGACAATCAGAATGAGATGTTCGGGTTCAAATGGTTTGGTTAGAAAATCATAAGCACCAAATTTCATAGCCTCAACCGCGGTCTCAACTGTGCCGAATGCAGTCATAATAATTACCGATGTCTCCGGATCGACCTTTTTTATCTCCTTTAATACTGAAATCCCATCGGTGTCGGGTAATTTCAGGTCGACCAGGGCAACCGCAAATCTTTCCCGTCTTATCAGATCAATACCATCCTGTCCCTTCTTCACCCATTTCAAGTCAAAACCTGCATCAACCAATTTGTCAGTGAGCATCCGGGCAAAACTTTCTTTATCTTCGATCAACAATATATCAATCATAACTACACCTTATAGAGATAAATTTTATTCTCTTCGTCAACTTCAACCGGTTGCCAAGAATCGAAAGTCCAGAGATACGAAATCACCCTTGTCCCTTTTTTGAGTTTATTGAAAGCCACCCTTCTAAGTCGATTATTGGCTTTATCGGTTAAAAAAAGCACAACCACCGTGGCATCGCTGATATTCTTCTTAAAAATATTCCCATAATCAACCCGGGCGCGTCCACTTAAACCGAGCAATCTCAATCTGATCCAAGTAAAAATAAACCTCAGCGGTTCAATCTCAACACCGATCGCCCGGGCATTAAATTCTCGGACTGCAGTTATGATTATTCTCCCATCACCGCAACCTAAATCATAAAGGAGATCATCTTTATTTACTCCAGCCATTGTCAACATCCTTCGCACTATGGGCATTGGTGTCGGTGTCCAGGCCGCACCTATTGCCCAGGGCCAGAGGACCGAGATAAAAAACAACAGAACCATTCCACCTAATAAATAGACCATTGCCATAGCCGAAATTTTCAAAATCTTATTTCCAACTGTAATCCAAATTCTTCTTCTCGATCAATCTTCTCTATTATAGAGTACTTGGCCTGAAGGTCAAGTTCTTTTTTCGGTTTTAGGTGCCCGAGTAAAAACCAGGTCTCACCGGTTTCGTAGTAGCATCGATTATTTATCTTGCCGGTCAGATCGGCTTCATAAATATAGAGCCGTGAATTATAAGAATCAGTGCGGAAAGACCCGTATCGCCCTTCAAGCGAAAGAAATTTGAATTTCACCTCTGAGCCTAAAAAACCGGCTATGCCTTTTTCAAATTTCTCAAGATAGAGATACTTCTCTTCGAGACGTAAATAAAATCTCAGATAATTTAACGGCGAATACTTCAGATTAACCGTCGATCCGATTGACTGGGGTAGCCCTTCTCGATATCTTCTTTTGACCTGTGTCGAAACCTGGAAAGGTGACCAGGGGATATCGACACCGATCTTAAAATAACAATCGTTGGAATCGCTCTCAATTAGCCTTGTGAGTTTGATACTGGTGTAAAGAGTTCCAAAACTGAGTCGATATCTTAAATCGCCGATTGCCGATGCAGTTCCATTGTCGACCATTTCACTCTTGGGAGAATAAAACCCATCTGCAAAATAACTCAACACGGCACTTACCTTGAATGGCGAGTAGTCGCCGATAAAACCACCGGTACCGGCCCAGCGGTTATTAAAGGATCGAGCCAGTTCACCGAATACAAAGAAATCTTCTCTTAAATACCCAATATCCCCACCCAGAATGAAAAAATCCCTTCCGTAAAATGAAGAGAGAGAATCGTCGGGTGCGAAACATCTGTTATAACGCAAATAGTAAGAACGTAAACCCAGATTGGTTGCACCGATATGTTTTTCTAAATTGGTTCCGAGTATCTCTTCATGTAGGTTATTTTTGCGACTCATCGTTAATGAATCGATATGATTCCCACTGTGGTCAATTGAGGTGACATTACCACTGGTGTCGAGCCGGGCATCAAGGCCGATGCCTGAACCAAAGAGTGTATATTTGAGGAAAAAGGAGTCAGTATAAGCAACACCAAAATAGCCGCGATCTTCAATTACTGAGGTATAAGGAACAATGCCGCGATTAGTGTAGAAAATTCGGCAGTCAGTCCCCTCAAAGATCGTCGGCATCGACCCCAAGATTAATCCACGCGCAAAGTCAAGATTGTAAGACCCTAAGGCAAACCTTCGCTGACCCTGGCTTATAACTACACCAAAACCGGTATAATCGAAATAATTATCTTCACCCGGGTCTTTTTCGCTTACCAGATATCCTTTCTGCTGATGATATTCGAAGACCGTTCGTGAATATATCTCTTCGCCCCTCTCAGCCCGGGGCAACTCACTCACCAGACGATAGCGACCCCAGAATTTAAAACCTGGTATCTCTTTCTTTTTTATCTGAAGATAGGGTCTAATCATCTCAAAGGTCTCTCGATCCATACCTTCGACCTTAAGTAGATCTTCGAGAGAATGATAAGGACCAACCTCTTCGCGATATTCAATAATGCGATAGGCAGTGACAATTGAAAGACCAGGCAATCGGGCCAGATCATAAATGGTAACGGTATTTAAGTCCAGCGGTGCATGCTTCAGTTTTTCAATTTCATCCACCAGGATCTGATAATCTTTTTCCGTATCGGTCTCGATAAATTCAATCTGGGTAATTATCGATAAAATAACAAAAAAGAGCATTATAACTTAAAATCACACCCGATCCGATGGGACGGCCCCAATCGGTAATGAAGGTCACCAAAATATTTTAACCGGATACGGCCCACAAAAAGTTTCAATCCATAGATTAGACTCAGCGGCTCGGTCTTCGCCGCCAGAACGATGTTACCGAGGCGACTCGGTTTAATAATCACCCCGGCATTATAAATTGGATCAAAAGGGATCACTGTCTGAAAGTCGAAAAGGAGGCCGATTATTTCACAGGCCTGAAATTGAAGAGAAATATCAGACCAGAAGGGAATTGAATCACCGGTCTCAAGTTGCGGGGTATTAATATTCCTGGCTTGCGCAGTTAAATAGACTCTTTGATAATTAAATTCTCCGCCAATGGCCAGAGCCCAGACCGCTTCAGTTTCATAGTTCAAAATCTGGTTTAATAGACCATCGATTCCTAAACCGAATCCTAAACAAGACTTTACTAAAAAGGCCCATCCCAGACCGCATCGATATTCCTGATAAGGGGTCCGACCAAAATGGCTGGCAGTGAGTTTGAAGTTTTTATAATGGAGAGAGAAATCCTGACGATCAAATTCGGACAGATTATAACGCCGCTCGATGTAAAAATTTAAACTCGGGCCTGAATCATTGAAAAGTAGCGGAATGGTGTAATTCTTCTGCGCAAACGGTTCAGGCGGATAAAATCCTTCAAATGCTGACCACAAAATTATTGTCCACATCGCATGACATGTAAAATCATACCCTCGACTTTAATAACCTTCACTCTCTCTCCCCGGGCGATCTCAGTCTCACTCCTTGCCTCCCAGAGTTCTCCGTGGATCAGGATCGTCCCGCTATCTTTATTAACATCGGTCTTGGCAATGCCGATTTCGTCGATGAGCCCCTCCCGACCCGTAACTGGCTTACGAAATTGTGCTTTTATTCCAAAGAAGAGAAGAAAAATAATAAAAAGAATCGTAAAGACAACAACTATCACAATAACCTCCAGGGAGACTTTTAAAAATGGAATCTCTGATTTAAAAAGCATAAGTGACCCGAGGACAAGTGAGACAACACCCCCGGTTCCAAGGATACCGTGGGTCGTGACATACAATTCGAGTGTGAAAAAGATTAAGGCAAGAAGAATCAACGCGACTCCGGCATAGTTTACTGGTAATAGATGTAGAGAATAGAAGGCAAGAATCAAACAGATGCCGCCGACCACGCCGGGGAAGACTGCACCTGGATTCTGGAGTTCAAATATCAAGCCATAAAAACCGAGGATGAGCAGAAGATAGGCAATATTAGGATTGGTAATGGTCAGTAAAAATCGATCTCGCAGGGGCATTCCGTGCTGGACGACTTTTTTCCCCAGGGTTTTTAAAGTTATAACCGTATCTTTGATCGAAACCTTAAAATTGTCAATCTTACTTACCAGATCCTCTTCCGATGTTGCTAATATGTCTACGACCTTTAATTTTAATGCCTCATCCGCGGTGGTCGATATACTCTTGCGTACTGCATCTTCTGCCCATTGTTCATTTCTCCGCCGTTCCCGGGCAATAGAGACCAGATAGGCTGCCGCATCATTGGTAACCTTATCTTTCATCACGCTATCGATCTGCTGTCCGCCCATACTAACTGGATGTGCCGCACCAATGTTTGTGCCTGGGGCCATCGCTGCAATATGCGCCGCAAGAGTAATGAAGGCTCCGGCCGATGCCGCCCGTGCTCCTCGAGGATAGACATAGACAACAATCGGTATTTTAGCATTGAGCATCTTTTTAACTACATCTCTCATCGATTCATCAAGCCCGCCTGGTGTATCGAGTTCGATTATTAAACACATTCCCTGATTAATCTCGGTCTTTTCTATGGCATCGATGAGATAGGTTGCGGTGACCGGGTTTATAACGCCCGAGACCTTTGCGATATATATCTCCTGCTGGGCAAAAAATATCAGAGCGGTAAAAAATGTCATAAATAATGATAGCCATATTGATTAAAAAGTCAACGGGATATATGACCGGCCTGATCAGTTTTCATTACTGTTGACACCCTCCCCATCTCGACTATAATTATTTAATGTTGTTAATATTCTTCAGTAACTTTGGTCATTTACTGGCTAAAACTTATAAGAAATTTTTAAAAGACCGTTGCCCGCTTTTAGCCCAGGCCCTCACCCACAGCACAATGTTCAGCCTCTTTCCGCTCCTCTTTGGTGTTATATCAATCTCGGTATATATAGTTGGTTCCTCAGAGTCAATCATCGATAAATTACTACCGATGTTAGAACAGGTCTTCCCCAAAGGGATCGACACCATCGTCCGGAGTGTTACCGCAGTCAAACAGACCTCAGTAGTTCTTGCTTTTTTGGGTTTTATCTTCTTCCTCTGGGGAGTCGGAGGAATTTTTCGGACCGTCGAAACCTCACTCAATGTTGTCTGGGGTGATAAAGACGACCGTCCCTTTATTAAGAAATCCCTTTTGACGATGCTTTTTGCTCTTCTCCTTTTTATCCTCTTTACCGCATCTATTGCCCTGACCTTTTATGCCAGTGCCGCAGGGATAAAATTCTTCAGATTTGTTTCATTCCGGTCGCCCATTATTACCCTGATCATCAGTATAAATATCTTTGCCCTTACCTATAAATTTGCACCAATCCATGAGGTTAAATTTAGTGATGCCTATATCGGTGGCCTCTTTACCGGTTTCTTCTGGGAACTGGCAAAAGTCCTTTTCACTCTGTATATAACCAAGGTTGTTAATTATCAACAGATCTACGGCTCACTCTCAGCAATTATCATCCTCTACCTCTGGGTATTTTACTCAGCCTATATCTTTCTCTTCGGTGCCGAACTCTCCTATACATTTGCTAATCGTAAAGAGATCCTCGGGTTTAAGGATCCTACCCCTTGACAATTGTTAAAAGGGTTGTATAATTTGTAATAATATGGAACTCTTCTTTGAACAGAGAATCGACCGTCGGGAATTTTTGAAGAAATGCATCTGGCAGGGGACTTCTCTTGCGCTTTCAATCAAACTCCTGAAAAACGCTTATGCTCAGGATTTAAAATTTGGCTACACCAATTCCTATCCTGCCCTGCACTGGCAGGCCCTGACCAAGGGGAATATCAAATGCCAGCTCTGTCCGCGTGAATGTATTGTCAAACCCGGTATGCGGGGATTCTGTCGGGTCAGAGAAAACCGGGATGGTAAATACTTCACTTTAACCTTTGGTAACCCCTGCTCGGTCCATATCGACCCGATTGAAAAGAAACCGTTTTTTCATCTCCTCCCCGGGACAACCGCCTTCTCCCTGGCAACGGCTGGCTGCAACTTTACCTGCAAGCATTGCCAGAACTGGGAGATATCGCAAAAATCGCCGGAAGAGACTGAAAATATGATCCTGAGCCCCCAAGCAATTATTGACCTGACAAAAAAATACCGCTGTCCCAGTATTGCCTATACCTACACCGAACCGGTTATTTTTTATGAATATATGCTGGCGATTGCGAAACGGGCAAAAAAAGAAGGCATCCTCAATGTTATGCATTCCAATGGTTATATCAATCAGAAACCACTTGAAGAACTCTGCCCCTATCTTGATGGTGCGGACATCGACCTGAAGGCATTCACCGATGAATTCTATACTTCAATCACTTCAGGTACCCTGGGCCCGGTTCTCGAAACCTTAAAAACCCTGAAAAAGAAAGGCGTCCATCTCGAAATAACCAACCTCATCATCCCGACCAAAAATGATAATATCACCGAGATTAAAAAGATGTGTGAGTGGATAGCCACCAATTTAGGCAAGGATGTTCCCCTCCATCTCTCCCGTTTCTATCCAATGTATCGATTAAATAATCTCTCGCCCACACCGACTGAAACGCTGAAGCGGGCCTATGAGATTGCAAAAAATGTTGGGCTGGAATATGTCTATATCGGCAATCTCCCGGGACTGCCTGAAGAGAATACCTACTGTCCAGCGTGTAAGAAGTTACTGATTGAACGAATCGGCTATACGGTAAAGGTAATAAACTTAAAAGATGGGAGATGCAAATTCTGCGGCCATCCCATCCCGGGCCTCTGGGCATGCTGAAACCTATCCGACTCGTAAGTCAATTTTGCTTTTTTATTAAATCCCGTCGATAAGGTAAAATATTTAATTTTGATATAGAGTATTTTACCCAGGAGTTTTAAAAAAATCAAAACAAAAAGCGAAGAGGCCCAAGAATTAAAATCACTTGACATCTGAAGAAAAAGCAGTAGAATTGGCTAATGGGACGGATCAATCTCTTCCTTCTCCTTACTTTGTTGATCCTCGGTTGTGGATCTAAAAAAATTGAAGCAACAAAACCTTCGGTCGTGACCGATACCTTAATGGTCTACTACTTCGGCAATATCAATGACTGTCTTCTCCCGAACGGCAAAAACACTCTTGCCAAAATTTCCAATCTTCCCCGTTCCAACAGCATCATAATCGCTTATTTTCATCCCTTTAAATGTTTCAGCCAGAATCTATATAATAGACTCGACCTTAGCAATCTTTTAAAAAAGCATTACAATGGAATCCTGATTGCATCTCCAGATTTTTCCAGATCGACCTCATCAACACCCGAAATTTTTCCGATTGCTGAACCGAATGGCTATCTGGTTAAAAATTTTAAGTTCAGTCGGGTTGGGATCATCATCGCTCCTGAGGCCGAACCATCCGAGTCACTGTATTTCTACTATCGAAAAAATCTATCGATATTAAAGGCAAGAAGCGATATTATCATCACAATCTCCGTGCAACCAGATAGCCTGTATGAGAATTTCCTTAACATCAATCGCATTTCCGGACCAAAGGCAATCGGTATCGAGTTTACCGATCATATCCCGACTTCTTATTTTATTAAAGAATTCGATGCGCTAAATATTCCAGAAGATTCTGCCTTTCTCCAGGGACTGATCGCCCTCCGTCAGAACCTGATTGAACTCCGTTCTGAACCGCTGATCGACTTTAGTAAACTCAAGATCCAAACACCAGAACAATTCGAGCATTATCTTGCTCGGAGATTAATCCAGTTTTTCTCAGGTGATTTCCTCATTCTTCCCAGGACAGCATTCCGATTACCCCCTGATCTTAAAAATAGTATCTGGACCATCGACAGTTTGATAGAGCACATCGATTGTAATTTAACCATCGGCCTGGAAAAGATGAAATCAGCCGAGATTAAAAAAATTCTTAAAAATTGTGATTGTTTTGCTTCAGGTAAGATTAAGAAAGAGACACTGGTTGTCACCGTTAAAGAATCGGGAGAGAATTTAGTAGATATTATCTATCAGATGACCGGATTAAGATAGTATGAAGAAGATCCGATGGGTTAGACTCGCCTGGTCGATATTTGTTGTCCTTTATCTTGGACTCTTCTTCTGGAATTTTTTTATCAAATTTCCCGATCGTCTTATTTCCACGCTCTACCTTTATATCTTGATCTTATGGTTGTCCATTGAATACTATTTACGCCAGTCTTTCTTTCAGTCGGGGCGGTTGATAACCGAAGATGCTAAAAACGAAGAACGATATGATCATATGAACTTACTATTAAAATCACTATTTGCCATCTTTTTCTATTCCTGTATTGGCCTGGCTATCGGTGATTTTGTATGGTGGAAAAAAGGGCAGGTTACCATCCTGAAACCGTTTCTTAACATCGCTGGGATCATCATTCTGCTCATCGGGGTAATCATCCGGATCAAAGTCGATCTCCTTATGTTCCAGAAGCCCCAGTCCATAATCCGGCGCGGCCTCTACAATCGTATTCGCCACCCGGCATATTTTGCCACACTCCTGATCATCTTCTCAATCGCCTGTGCTTTCAGTTCGCTGCTGGCTCTGGGCTATGTGCTGGCGGTTGGCTTACCGCTCATCTATCTTGAAGCCAGATTTGAAGATCTCTTTCTTGCCCGGATAAATGGTTCTGATTATGAAGCCTATAAAAAAGAAACCCGGCTTTTCATACCCAATATTTTATAATGTAGATTTTCTACCAAGGAGGTAGTATGATAAAAATTCATTGGAAAATTTTACTCATCTTTCTATCAATCCTGCTTGTTCAGTCAGCGGAGATCCCAGCCCAGTTGACATTTATGGTCGGTGATGTCGAGGTAACCAGGAATAATGTTGTTTCTAAGGCTCAATTAAATATGAACCTGCTGGTCGGTGATGTTATTCAAACCAAAGCCGAATCATATGGTGAGATAAAGTTTGCCAATCAATCTCTGGTCAGGCTCGAGCCCAATTCGAGTTTAAAAATCGAGCAGAAAGAGGAGACTAAAAGTCGCAAAGTAACCAGACTCTTCGTTATGCTGGGCGAAATTGTCAACAAGGTGACCAAGATGGCAAAAAGAGATGTCTATGAGGTCAGAACCAATTCCGCCCAAGCATTTGTCCGAGGGACGATATTCAAATTAAAGGTTGAAGAGGATGGTTCGAGTCTCTTCAGTGTCTTTGAAGGTAAACTCGGGGTCAAGAGCCTTGTGGCCGGTGCCAGAGAGATGCTGATGGATAAAGATTTCCAGGGCAAAATTACGGTCGGCCAACTGGCACCGGTAATCGAGCGGATCAGCCCTCAGGAACTGCTTAAATTTAAACAACAGTTTAAGGACTTCCTGGAGCGCAGTGCTCAGTTTGAAAAGGCAATCAAAGAATTAGAAGACCAGATTGAAAAGAATAAATATTATCAGAAGGCGAAGAAATCCTGCCTCTTCTTTTAGGGGTTAGAATTAAGACTTTGTAAGCCAGAAATTTTGTTTGCTTCCTCTAAAAGGGAATTTGAAAGCAAAATATATGAAGATTCTCCTTTTTCTTATCCTTATCCTCATCTCCTGCCGTAAACCAGAAACGAGCCGAGGTCAAATCCGGGTCGTATCGCTGGTCCCGAGCCTTACCGAAATTGTCTACGCCCTGCGCCGGGACAACCTTCTGGTCGGGGTAACGGTCTATTGTAATTATCCCGAAGATGCCTTAAAAAAATATAAGGTCGGTGACTTCTCAAACCCATCCCTTGAACGTATCGTCGGTGCCAGACCGACCATCGTCCTCTTGACCCTGCCCGAGCAGACCCGGATCAAAAATGAACTCGAAAAGCTCAGGATTAAAACCTATAATTCATCGCCCAAAACCATCGAGGACATTTTTAACGACATCTCTTCCCTCGGTCAAATGCTTAATGCTACTGCTCGAGCCGATTCATTGATTGACAGTCTGAGAAGTGAACTGAATCAATTGCGGGTAGAAGCATTGACTGACACCCCTGGGGTGTTTATCGAAATTTCTCCCAAACCCCTGGTGACGGTAGGAAATAAATCTTATATCAATGAGATGATCCGCTGGGCCGGAGCAAAGAATATCTTTGATGACCTCGCGGTCGATTACCCGGTCGTGGCTCAGGAAGAACTTATCCGACGCAACCCGGATATCATCTTTATCCTCCATAATGCAGACCCGGGCAGGCGTCTGGGCTGGGATAAGATCAAGGTATTTCGTAAAAAGCGGGTCTTCAATAATCTCAACCCGGACCTGATCTTTAGACCCGGACCGAGGTTTGTCGAGGGGATAAAGACGATGCACAAATTGATCAAAGGTGATTGATAATGAAGATAACCATCCTCTTCCTGCTCTTTATATCTTCAATCCTCGTCTCGCTTCTGATCGGGCCAGTCCTGTTGTCCCCTTTCGACCTCTTTAAGAACGAAATCCTTGCCCGGACAGTACTCAATTTAAGACTGACCCGGACCATCCTCGGTATAATTGGCGGCGGGATGTTAGCTGGCTGTGGAGTCTTCCTTCAGGGATTGCTCAATAACCCGCTGGTTGAACCATATACCCTCGGCACTGCTTCAGGCGCGGCCCTCGGTTCAGCCTTCAGTATCCTGCTCTTCAACTACATCAACCCCTTTTTTGCCTTTCTCGGTGCAATCTTTTCTCTCATTACGGTCTATCTCTTCTCAAAGATTGATGGCCGTCTGAACCGGGAAAGGTTGATCCTTTCCGGGGTGGTCCTCAGTTTTCTCTGCTCCAGTCTGGTGATGATCTTGATGGTCCTGGCGGGAAAAGAGTTGAACGAAATCATCTATCTTTTGATGGGCAATCTCAATATTGTCCTGACCCTTAACCTGTTACCATATTATACCATTCTAATCTTAATTATCTTTGGATTCCTCATTATTCTCTATCTCCATAGTTGGGAACTGGACATAATCGCATCGGGTGTCGATACTGCCCGGAGTCTCGGGGTCAATACCGAGAAACTCTTTGCCCTCATCTTTGTCCTGGTCTCACTGATCATTGCGGTCATTGTCTCAATCATCGGTGCGATCGGTTTTGTTGGCTTGATCATTCCCCACATCACCAGAAAGATCTATGGTTCAGCCCATCGCACGGTTGTGCCTGCTGCCTTTCTCTTCGGTGCCTCATTCCTCCTCCTGGCCGATACCCTGTCCCGGGTCCTGACACCAGTCGAACTGCCGGTCGGAACCGTGACATCTCTGATCGGCGTCCCCTTCTTTCTCTTTCTTCAAGCAAGACAGCGATGAAGGCCTATCTTATTCGAGATCTATCTTTTAAGTATAATGAACAACCGGTCCTGACCGAACTATCCTTTGATATCGAACCGGCTGAGTTCTTTGGTATCATCGGCCCAAATGGTGCGGGTAAATCGACGTTATTAAAAATTCTCGATCACATAATCGGTGCTGATGCGGGTAGAATTGAAATCTTTGGAAAACCAATCAATTCATATAGTCAGAAAGAACTGGCCCGGGTTGTTGCCTATGTTCCCCAGGAGACCCACTTCGGTCTCGATTTTAAAGTTCGAGATGTTCTGCTTATGGGCCGCTATCCATATCAGCCATTTCTCAGTCTGGGGATTGTTAAAGACCCTGAGCCGTTTGAGCAGATTCTTTTATCAACAAACCTTTCCGGGTTCAAAGATCGTTTGATTAACTCATTATCTTCAGGTGAACGCCAGCGCGTGATCATCGCCCGTGCCCTTGTCCAGAGGCCAAAGATTCTCCTCCTCGACGAACCGACCAGTCATCTGGACCTTAAGTATCAATTAGAGATTATGGAACTCCTCAAACAACTGAATAGAGAAGGGTTGACAATTATCTTCGTCTCGCACGATCTGAATCTGGCCAGCCTTTACTGTTCAAGATTGATGCTCCTCAACCAGGGGAAGATCGAGGCAATCGATACCCCGGAGCGGATCATCAGTCGTGATTGGCTGGCGAGGATTTACGATGCAACACCCGAGATTATTAATCATCCCAGGAAGCAAAAACCCCAGATCCTCTTACCCGGATAACCGGAAATCAATCAGGTAGTTTAACTTTGATAATAAATCCGGCGCTGTGCGCGGCCATATCAGGCGCATACATAGACTGAAGGATCGCTGCACCGATCCTGTATATACCTGGTTTGGTTGGCCTCAGCCGATACCGTAAGATATATTCACCTTGGGGGAGCCAGTTTAAGAAGAAGTTGGTCAGCGAATCGCGGGGTTCTTCATAGAACCATAAAGGGTCATAGCGCCAGCCACTTAAAAGAGTCTCCCCTTCAAAGCCCGCACCCTTCGGATCCTTGAGATGCATATATTCAAACTGACTGCGGGTATTAATCTTAATCTGCACCTCAATCTGCTCACCGACCTCAACCTCTTCGCCTGAACTGATGGGTTTAAGACGGTATGACTCGCCCTCTTTGACCCGGCGATAGAATCTGCGTTCCACTTCTAACATCCCTGGTGTTGATGCCTCCGGAATCTGATCAGTCGAGTATCTTAAGGTTAAACTTGCAAAACTCACGCCCTTGCCCTCTTTCTTGATCTCAGCACTATTCATCTCACGGGTTATATCAAAACCTTGCTTCTGCCATCTCATCGGTTTATCCAAGAATTCGTCTGCCCTGACAACAACTGAATATTGCTCCTTACCCCATCGGATATTAAAATTATCACTGTCCGATAAAGCACCAATCTGGTTCATATAGTCGAGCAGGGCATAGA
This sequence comes from Caldifarciminota bacterium, assembly GCA_965648915.1. GTDB lineage: Bacteria > Hydrothermota > Tepidihabitantia > SM23-42 > CAYGYG01 > CBFGIV01. The sequence continues at coordinate 51,056 of CBFGIV010000011.1, forward strand.
TCGCTGCGGCCGAAGCCTTGGTCGATTTCCAGACATTTGCTTTACGGTTAAAGAAAAGCCATTTGACCATGCCGGGAATGAGTCTGTCTCCGGGCCTGAGTTCCTGAAGGGTTCTTAAGAAAAAGGCGTGTTTTTCTACCGTATCTCGATACCAGATCCAGGAATACTTTTCCGGCGTCCAGTAGACACCGGCAACTGGATCTTCACAGGCACCATCCATTGCCATATCTAAGACCTCTTCGGCCCGTTTGCGATTACCAAGGCGGATATAGGTATAGGCAAGGTATGCCTTACCAAACGGCGTCAGGGTATGGATATGCCTCTCAAGGAATTCTATCCACGATCTTACTGCATCAAGACATCGACCAGCGTTTGTCAGCCCCGTGCCGGAAAAAGAGGTCAACACATATGACGCATAGGCAACAAGGCCGATGAAATTCTCTTCAGGTTTTAATCTCCTGGGTAGTTCATCAATAATATATCCCAGTGCCCGATCAATCATATCGGCCGGAACCTCAACACCATATCTCTTCGCCTCAGCCAGACCATTAAGGACATAGAGGGTCATATAAAGATCAGGCTGTCCACCAGGCCACCACGGAAAAGCGCCGTTATTGAGCTGGGCCGATCTCAATTTCTCAAAGGTTTTTACCTTCTGGGTCTCAACAATTGCAGGATTTAAGAGGTCAATGATCGGCCAGGAGGTTGGTCGACCTTCAGATTCCCAGACCCAGGGAGTCTCCATCAATCTGGTCAGACGATTCGGGTCATCGCTCTCCCAGGGAGGGGTTACCGTATTACGCTTCGGTATCTTTTTTACCGCTTCGTTCAGTAGCGGATATCTTTTATAAATCTCATTCACAATACTCAACGGCACATATCGGTTCAGTATCTGTTCAATACACTCATAGGGGTATTCAACTAAAAACGGGATGGTATTTAAAATTGTCAGTGCGAGCTGGGGCTCAATCTGCAGGACCATTGCCTCATTAATTCGGGTTGGATCTTCTTTCAACTGAATCTTCAACCCCTTTGTCTCACTGCCGGTCAGGATTTCAAAAACGGATTCGATCAATCGCTGGCGGGAAGGGAGAATCGGTAGTTCTCTCTCCTCCGCATCAGCAAGTCGTTCTGAGATCGCTATCGCCCGGACCTTATAATCGGTTGCACCTTCAGGTATATCGATAAGCCAGTTGAAGGTCTCAATCTGATGCGGTTTTATCAAAAATTTCTTTCGACTATCAAAAAGATTTAACTTCTCGTTCATCAATTTTCCATCTTCAGTTATCTCAATAACTATTTCCCCTTCAACTGCCTCAGCCCCCTCATTGTGGACAATGGCGCTGATTGTGCCTTGATCCTTTTCCCGGAAAAAGCGCGGGATATCGATCCGCACCATCAATTCTTTCTTAGTAACCACCTCTTCGATCAGCTGCGCCTCTTTGATATCTTTTGTGAAGGCAAGAACCTTAAACTTCCAGCCGGTCAACTGCTCCGGGACTTTGAACTTAAATCGACCGATCCCGTTCTCATCGGTGAGGAGATGGGGTAAAAAGAATGCAGTATCAGCAAACTCTTTTCGGACCGGCACTGCGGGCAATGATTCTCTTGCCCGGGCAAGCAACCCTTCCTCGGGCTCGCCTTCTCTACTTTCACTCTCGCAGGGTGCCGCCTCAGGTAGTGCCTGCTCAACCATTCTGCCGATCTTTCGTCTTCCCGGTCTCGATACATATGCCCAGGTCTGCCGGGTGCGAAAATCGGGCAATTGAAAATCTTGAATACCCTTTCTGAAACTATCGAGAAGCTTCTTTAAAAGTCCTTCGGTAATTTCAACATTCTTCACCAGTCCGGCCAGGATAGAGTAGAACGCACCCTGGGGAACCGGGTTGGCGCTGTATAGAGAATTGAGCCACCGGCTGTAACCCCGCGCATAGTATTCGAGTGAACGGTCAAACATCAATGCCAGAACTTCAGCCCTGACCGGGCGATTATCAATATCAGTTATCTTCATCCCCCATTCAATCTCCTGGCCCGGCGGTAATATTTTTTTAAATGGTTCAAGGGCGATTTGCAGTCTCTTTTCTGACCAGGGAACTGCAACCGTTGCCTGATTATAGTAGATTTTAAGATCCCTAACACCAAACCAGCGGAGGGTAAAACCACCCTTCATCTCTTCAGTCACCTCAATCTCGAAAATCCTTACCGGTATATCCTCATCGATAAAGATCTTTCTCAAAAAGTACTGTCCGGCCCAGACCTCGATAAGATATCTACCCGAACCAAGACCTGAACCGATAATAAATCTTGCCGTTTCACCGACCTTATACTCTTCCTTCTCAACAAGCATAATCGATAGAGCATTGATGGGGATGGGGCTTTTGAGATCTTTTACAACAACAAAGACCTTACTCTGGATAACCTCGCCACCCCATCGATCAATAGCCCGCTGAATAATCCGGTAGGCACCCGCCCTTAAAGGAGCAATCCTGACAACTGTCCGACCCTCTTTATTATGCAGGGCCTCTCCCTTAAAAACCATCTCGCCATTTGGTGCATCCTTTAACTGGTCGTCAAGGTGTGGGAGATTGCGCCACTGGCCGTAGTTATCGTATTCAGGTTCAGGCGGTAAAAAATCTCTCAAACAATATACCTCACATCTACTCTGACCTTCAATCGGTGTATCATTGATGGTGAGCATCTTGATCTCAATCTCAACTGGTTCAGATTCGAAGTAAAATCCCTTTAACGGTTCAATCAGAAAATAACTGCCTCTCTGTCCGGCCCGGTAGGTCTGGCAGGCAGTAATCGTCCTGCCCCCTGAATCCCTTGCTTCAACCTCAACCAGGAATAGTGAGATATTGGGAACTAGATCGCAGTAATTTTCCGTATGTGGTCTTGGTATAAACTCAATTTCAAAATTACCTTCTTCATCGCTCTTCACTTCACCCCCAGCGAGTTCCTGAAAACTGGCATTCATCTGACTGAACCAGTATCGGTAATACCAGGGGATATAAGGCTGGCGTTTTATACGATATTTGACAATCGCATCAGGTACCGGCCCACCAAAATAGTATCTGACACAACCTTTTATCTTAACCGGTCGGCCATACTGATATGGTTCCCCGGCTGGTTCAAGATTAATCTCAAACTCCGGTCGCTTATACTCTTCGACCGAAAAAGGCACACCCACGGCAGTTTGATAAGTGCCATAATTGAATTGAGCATTCAAGATATAGCGCCCGAGAAGTCTTCCCGCAGGAATATCAAAAGAGATACCGACGCTCCCGAACTGATTGAGTTCAGCCCGGGTTCTGAAAAACTCTTTATGGTTCGGGTCCGTAGCGTAAAATTCTATACTACCATTATCCATACTCTTAAAACCCTGTCCGGTCCTGCGCACAACCACTGCCTTTGCCTGAACCTTATGCCCGGGCCGGTAGATAGGACGGTCAAGTTCAATGAATATCTCAAAAGGGTTCGGGAATGAGTGATTAAGGGCCTGTCGGTTATACCAGAATGCACAGGATTCTTTATAATTTGCCCTGGGGTCAATATGGTTGTAGTTATATTGATTCGGACCGGCCAGAACTGGAATTGACAACCGGGCACAACCATCATTTTCAGTTTTGAGACTGAGTGATTTAATATCCTGTCGGTAGTAAAAGTATGTATCGATCATCAACTGGGCATCAGGGATCATCTTACCGGTTTGGCCATCGAGGAGATAGAGGCGAAAGCCTTCATCTTCAATATTCATCCCTCCCCTGCCTTCGATAAATTCATAGTATGCCTTCAGGGATTTTTCGGTCAAACCACTGGACCCGACTAAAACAATCTCAGTAACATTCAAAATTGAGACCGACATCAAAGAACCACCGACATGGAATCTATCATCTTTACTGACTGCAATTAAATATAGCCCCGGACCTAAATCTGGTGGGTCGATGGTCATTGAATGGAAGAGATAATCACCCCTGTCTCCAGTATCCACCTGCCAGGTCCTTAGCGGTACAAGGGTCAGGATATTTTTAAGCCAGTCCCGTGCCCATCTCTCGTTTAAAAAACCGCCATTCAGTATATCTGACCAACCTTCATAACGGTAATAATTCCGGCCATATTCATTCTGGCGATACTGCTCACATTCCGCTCTCAAAACATCTGGGTCGAGTTTATAAAGACGAAGATAGACCAGTTTGATATTCTTTACCATAATAGTCAAAGACCTCCGGGCCGGGGGCATTGCCATTCTGGTCGCAAGACTCAATTCCGGCATCTCGATTTCCCTGCGTAGAACTCTTGCCCTGCGGGCGCCATCAGTATTAGAAAATTTCCTTTCAACCCTTCGGCACAACTCGACCCCTGCCCGGGCCTGGCCCTGATTCTTTAAGATGATGGCCGCGTGATAACCAGCCTGTGCCTTCGCCTCAGCGGTCTTAAAATCCTCCATAAGTTCAAGCAGATACTCAATTGTCTTCTTCATACAGTCAGCAAGGCTCAAGCCTCTCTTCGGTGTCCCGTCCGGTTCGACATCTGAATAGGCAAATGCGTCGTAATACTTTTCAGCCAGGAGTACCCTCTCCATCCGCCATTCCTCACCCGCCTGCAGATCTTGCCTGCTCCGATTTCTTCCGGCCTCCTCCATCAACTCGGCACTAAGCAATAATGGGCTGTCTTGAGGATTGACCGGTAGATTAAAATCTTTTACTAAAAATCTTTCAATCTCGGGTTTATCTTCTACTTCAGTCAAATTCCGGGAAAGGAGGTACTTTGTCCATTTCAAAATATAGAAGTCAAAAAGGGTTGGATACCTTCCAAAATCAACCTTCTCGAGATTAAGAAAATATCCCTCTTCTTTCAACTCCATTTTTAACAGTTCATCCTTGAAATCTAATAGTTCCTGATAAGTTTGATGGATCAGTCTATGGATCTCATCCGGGGTCCAGCGGAAGATATCCTCCTTATCCTTCGCTTCATCAACTACATCCTTACGTTGTATATATCCATACTGGAGGAGAAAGTTCTCTAAGAGGTTTGCCTTAAAAAGAAGAAATCGTGCCTGATTCTTTCTACTCTTGGGTAGTTGTTCGGCGGCCATTATTCTCTGGCTCGCCTCGCCGTAGCGGAAGAGATGAGTAAGAGATTCACAGATCCTGAAGAATGACTTAAATCTTATATCCTCATCCGTGGCTTCTTTGAGTATTGCCTCATACTCTTTTATCGCCGATTCAAAGACCTCCTTCTTGAACAATTCATCCGCCTTTTTTGTATCTCGAATCGGTTCCACGATTTTATAATACAATAATATTTCTGTTTGTCAATATTTCGATTTAAATCAAAATAGATTACATTACCAAGGTACTTGAAAAACATAAACACCCCTGGATATATTTTATTCGAAAGGATTGCTTATGATATGCATAAACATTCCAGAGGGATATACACACAATGAAGGCTAAAAGATCAAGAAAAAACATCGCTATTTGTTATAATGTTTAGATGCGACCCCGTGGTCTTAAAAACTCTTGCCGTCTCAAATACTATTGACAGAAGTTAGACACTTATCAAACATATTTTCAACTCCTTTGAAATCTTGAAATAATTGAAGATCTCATCAAAAGCAACTTTCCATTTATCGAAAACAATGTTCACTTCTTTTTTTACCC
>CBFGIV010000012.1:0-56319 GCA_965648915.1 Caldifarciminota bacterium
TGAGTTAATCACGCCGGTTGCGGTTGAGGAAGGTTTGCGTTTTGCGATCCGTGAGGGTGGTAAGACGGTCGGTGCAGGCGTCGTAACCAAGATCTTAGAATAATATGCCTAATCGAATGCGGATAAAACTTAAGTCTTACGATCATCGGATTCTCGACCAGTCGGTAAAGGCAATTATTGAAACTGCCCGCCGTTTTGGTGCTTCGATTTCCGGACCGATCCCTCTGCCCACCAAGCGAACAATATTCACAGTCCTGCGCTCGCCCCATGTTGATAAAAAGTCGAGAGAACAGTTCGAGTTGCGAGTTCATAAGAGGCTTATTGAACTTGCCGATGTGACACCGGATATCATTGAGGTCCTCAATAAACTCGAAATACCGGCGGGTGTCGATATTGAGGTAAAATCATTATGATTGGTCTTGTTGGTCGTAAACTTAGAATGGAGCATATCTTTCTTACCGGTGGTAAGATGGTTGCCGTGACCGTTGTTGAGGCCGGTCCCTGTGCGGTGACCCAGATTAAGACTAAAGAAAATGATGGCTATAATGCAGTTCAACTTGGTTTTGGCCAGAGAAAGCGTATCAATAAACCGATGGGGGGTAAGTTGAAACGGGTCAAAATTAAGCCCGTTGCCCGACTCTGTGAATTCCGGGTAGATGATCCTGCCCCTTATAAGGTCGGCACCAGCGTTGATGTTTCTATCTTTAAAGAAGGTGATAAGGTAAAGGTGATCGGCTGGACAAAGGGGCGAGGATTTGCTGGTGGGGTCAAACGCTGGGGTTGGGGTGGTGGACCGGCAGCCCACGGTTCCTGTTTTCATCGAAGGCCGGGATCGATCGGACAGCATACTTTCCCGGGACGGGTCTGGAAGAATAAGAAGATGCCGGGAAGATATGGCAATGAGCGAGTTTCGATAAGGAACCTGCAGATTGTTAAGATTGAGAAAGAGAAGAATGTAATTTTGGTAAAAGGGGCAATACCCGGGCCAAGAAATGGTCTGGTCATTATCGAGAAGAGCAATGGAAGTTGATCTTTATTCAATGAACGGTGCAACATTAGGTAAGTTTAAATTGAGTGATAAGATTTTTAACCGTAAGATTAACGAGCATCTTATCTGGGAAGTGGTCAATTATTATCAAGCCAACCAGCGACAGGGGACGGTATCGACCAAGACCCGGGCTGAGGTGAGTGGCGGAGGTCGTAAACCATGGCGTCAGAAAGGAACGGGAAGGGCAAGGCACGGTAGTATCCGTTCACCAATATGGGTCGGAGGCGGGATTGTCTTCGGTCCGAAACCGAGATCTTTTCGAAAGGAAATGCCTAAAAAGAAAAAGCGCCAGGCTTTATTAATGGCACTCAGTGATCGCGCCCGGGAAAATAGGATTATTGTGGTCGATGAATTGAAAGTGGCTGAACCAAAGACGAAGATTATGGTCGATTTCTTAAAGAAGATGAATCTCGCAGGTAAGAAAGTCCTGACCGTGACGGAAAAGATTGATGAAAATATAAGACGGTCGAGCCAGAATATAGCCAATCTTACACTCGATGCGGTTAACAATATCAACGCATTAAAGGTTTTGAGCAGTGAGTTTCTTGTTCTGACAAAGGGGGCATACGAAATTCTGGAGCAGAGATGGTAGGATTTGATAGATTAATCAAGAAGGTTATTATAACGGAAAAATCAACCGCCCTTAAGGAGATGAATAAGTACCAGTTTAAGGTTGCACCTCAGGCCAATAAACATCAGATTAAAAAGGCGGTTGAAGAAATGTTCAATGTCAAGGTTAAGGATGTTCGAACCTGCAACTACCGGGGCAAGGAGCGGATATTAGGCTATAGCCGGGGCCGGCGGCCGAACTGGAAGAAGGCGACCGTTACATTAAAAGAGGGGTACAAGATTGAACTGGTGGAAGGTGTTTGATGGGAATTAAGACTTATCGTCCAACCACTCCCTCACGCAGGTATTATACAACAAACCGTCCGGAGATAACAGCGGTTGAGCCGGAGAAGAGGCTTACTTTTGCTTTACGCAAAAGAAGCGGAAGGAATAATCTCGGTCGGATCACGGCCTGGCAGAGGGGAGGTGGTAATAAGCGGCGTTATCGGATTATCGATTTTTATCGCGATAAATTTAATATACCCGGAAAGGTTGTTTCGATCGAATATGATCCAAACCGGAATCCGCTGATCGCACTCATTGCCTATAAGGATGGTGAACGCCGATATATCATTGCTCCAGAGGGACTTAAGGTAGGCGACGAGATAATTTCCGGACGGGAAGTTCCAATTAAGATCGGTAATGCGATGCCTCTCAATTCAATTCCCATCGGCGTTGAGATTCATAACCTTGAGCTTCACCCCGGGACCGGAGCCAAATTGATTCGTGGTGCAGGGTTGGCAGGCCAGATACTTGCCAAAGAGGGTAGATTTGCTCATGTGAAACTGCCCTCAAGTGAGGTCCGGCTTTTCGATCTTGAATGTATGGCAACGATCGGGCGGGTCTCAAATGGAGATTATATTAACATCGTTTATGGAAAGGCCGGTCGGATTCGCCATATGGGCCGAAGACCCCATGTGCGAGGAGTGGCAAAGAATCCAATTGATCATCCCCTGGGCGGCGGTGAAGGTCGCTCCCATGGTGGACGCCACCCGGTCTCACCCTGGGGCTGGTTAACAAAAGGTTTTAAGACCCGGAAGAAAGGTCGAATTTCTGACCGATTTATCGTAAAGAGGAGAAAGTGAGATGGGCCGTTCGATTAAAAAAGGTGCCTATGTCGATGCCAAACTCTTAAAGAAGATACTTAAGTTAGTTGAAACCGGTGAAAAGAAGACGATCAAGACCTGGGCCAGGCGATCGGTCATCCCACCCGAATTTGTTGGTCATACGGTTGCGGTCCACGCCGGTAATCGATGGGTACCGATATATATTACCGAACGTATGGTTGGACACCGGTTGGGCGAATTTGCTCCAACCCGGACATTCCGGGGCCATTCCGGAGTAAGGAAAGAGAAGGCCGAAGAGAGCGAAGAGGAGGAATAGTTGCCCGGGGTTGCCATCAAAAGATTTGAGCGTGCTTCGGCGCGCAAGGTCAACCGTCTCCTCAGTCTGATCCGCGGTAAAGATGTGATCCGGGCACGGAATCTTTTGGCATTCTTACCAACCCCAACCAAGATTCCGGTGCTCAAGACATTGAACTCGGCCGTGGCCAATTTAAAAAATCAGGAAGGAAAGTTGAAGATTGAGGATAAGGATCTTTTTGTAAAATCAGCGGTTGTTGATGGTGGTCCGATGATGAAGAGATGGCGTGCCGGTCCATTCGGTATGCCCCATATGATTCGAAGAAGGACTTGCCATATAACGATTATGGTAGACCAGAAAGGTCGATCAAGGCAAGGGAAAGGAGTTTAGTTGGGTCAAAAGACACATCCAATCGGTTTCAGGTTGGGAATAACTAAAGACTGGAAGTCTAAGTGGTTTGATGAGAAGAATTATGCGCAATGCCTGCAGGAAGATTTAAAGATCCGTTTATACTTAAAAGAGCGACTCGCCCAGGCGATGGTCTCGATGGTCGAGATCAAGCGTCTGCCCAATAAGCTTTCGATCACGATTCATACGGGACAGCCGGGTCGGGTAATTGGAAAGGGAGGAGAGGAGATAAAGAAGTTGCGGGAAGAGTTGAAGAGTTTGATGGGTAAAGAGGTGCTGGTTAATGTGGAAGAGATCAGGATACCGGAACTGGATGCAGAACTTGTTGCCCAATCAATTGCCCGGCAGATTGAGCAGAGGGTTTCACACCGTCGGGCGATGAAAAGGGCGGTAATCTCGGCGATGAAGATCGGAGCCAAGGGTATCAAGGTCGCCTGCAGCGGCCGGCTGGGCGGTGCCGAGATTGCCCGGCGGGAATGGATTCCCCAGGGTAAGGTTCCGCTCCAGACTTTGCGGGCTGATATCGATTTTGCCCGGGCAACCGCTTTTACGATTTATGGAACAGTTGGTGTTAAGGTGTGGATCTGTAAGGGAGGGATTGATTAGATGTTGATGCCCAAGCGGGTAAAATTCAGAAAACAGCAGCGGGGTCGGCGGAAGGGCAAGGCGACAAGCGGCGATACGCTGGCATTTGGTTCTTATGGTTTGCAGGCACTTGAGCCTGCTTGGCTTACCGCTCGCCAGATTGAGGCCTCACGGGTAACGATCTCCCACTCGTTGAAAAAGGGCGGTCGCCTCTGGTTGCGTGTATTCCCCGATAAACCGGTAACAAAGAAACCAGCCGAAACGCGGATGGGCAAAGGAAAAGGCGCACCCGAATACTGGGTTTGTGTGGTTAAACCAGGCAGGATAATATTTGAAATTGATGGTATTACCGAGAGTGATGCCCACCAACTTCTCAAGCAGGCCGGCAGTAAATTGCCAATGAAGACGAGAATTATTAAACGGCAGGAAGGATTTACTTATGAAGGTCTATGAGCTAAGAGAGAAGACCCGACAGGAGTTGCTCGACTATCTAACATCTCTGCGTAAGGACCTGTTCAATTTAAAGATTCAACGGGCAAGTCGTGAGTTGCCGAACCCGCTCCGGCTCAGGACATTACGAAGAGAGATCGCTCGCATCCTCACCATCCTGAGAGAAGACGAGAAAGGCATCCGTAAACTACTCGAAGTCAAGCCTAAGAAGGAGAAAGGAAAGTAAGATGCGGAAACGGCTGATCGGCATCGTCAAGAGTGATAAGATGAAAAAGACAGTAACCGTTGTTACATCGAAACTGGTCTTAGATCCTCGTTTCAAAAAGTATGTCCGACAGAAGACCAAGGTCTATGCCCACGATGAGAAAGGGATTGCCAAGGTCGGTGATAAAGTGCTGTTAGAAGAGACCAGGCCTCTCTCGCGCCTTAAGCGGTGGCGGGTAGTGAGGAGGATCGATTGATCCAAGATTTTACTCGACTCACCGTCTGTGATAACACCGGTGCCCGGGTGGCGATGGTTATTAAGGTGCTTGGCGGGTCAAAACGGAGATACGGGCAGATTGGTGATATTGTGGTTGTTACCATTAAAGATGCGATTCCTCACGCGCCGATCAAAAAAGGCGAAGTGGGTAAGGCGGTTGTGGTTCGAACCAGGAAAGAGTATCGGAGAGATGATGGATCATATGTTCGGTTTGACGATAATGCCTGCGTCCTGATAAATGAACAGCGAGAACCGAGAGGAACCAGGATTTTTGGACCGGTTGCCCGGGAATTGAGAGAGAAAGGTTTTACCAAGATAATTTCCCTGGCCGCAGAAGTGTTATGAATTATGCATATTAAGAAGAATGATTTAGTTATAGTGATTAGTGGCGATGAGAAGGGCAAAAGAGGGAAGGTTTTGGAGATTTTAAGGAATAAACAAAGGGCAATCGTGGAAGGAATTAATTTAGTCAAGAAGCATCAGCGGATGCGTAGTGCAACCAAGCCGGGTGGTATTGTGACTGTACCGGGCAGTATCCATATCTCCAATCTTGCATTATTGTGCCCAAAATGTGGTAAGAAGACTAATGTCCATCGGGAGAAGGTTGGTGAACGAAGGGTTCGGGTCTGTAAAGAATGTAAGGAGATCATCGATTAGAGGCAAGCAATTATGGCAAGGATATTGGAAAATTACCGCAAAAAAATTGTTAAGTCGTTAATGAAGAAGTTTGGTTATAAGAATCAATTTCAGGTCCCCCGGCTTGAGAAGATAGTAATCAATGTCAGTGTTGGTGAAGCGGTCAGTGATCCGAAGATAATCGATATTGTGCGAGAAGATCTTTCTCTAATCTGTGGTCAGGCACCGGTCGTTACCCGGGCGAAACGTGCAATATCGAATTTTCGGTTGCGTAAGGGTTTGATCATTGGTTTGAAGGTAACCCTGCGTGATAAAAGGATGTACGAATTCTTTGACCGTTTTGTCAATTTCGCTGCACCCCGGATCAGAGATTTTAGGGGTTTTAATCCGGATTCATTTGACGGTCGCGGTAACTATAACCTCGGACTCAATGAGCAGACCATCTTTCCCGAGATTGAATATGATAAGATTAAAAAGGTTTTTGGTATGGATATTGCCTTTGTCACCACTGCACGAAATGATGAAGAGGCCCGGGTTCTACTTGAAGAACTCGGAATGCCGTTTGCCAAGAAATAATGGAACGGAGATGAGCGACAGGTAAGATTATATGGCAAAACTTAGTTTAATCCTCAAAGCCCAACGGACACCGAAGTTCCGGGTTCGAAAATATAATCGATGTAAACGGTGTGGCCGACCCAGGGCGTATTATCGTAAGTTTGGTCTCTGCCGTTTATGTCTCAGGGAGCTTGCCCTGAATGGTGAACTGCCGGGTGTCCGTAAGGCTACCTGGTAGCAGATTTTTTAAAAACAGGCTAAATATGGCTCCTGAGGAACAACTCAAACTTATAAAAGAGCATACCGTTGAGATAATTAAAGAGGAAGAACTCTTTGAGCGTCTGAAGAAAAAGGGTAAACTGAGAATAAAACTCGGGATCGATGCCTCGGGCCCGGATATTCACCTTGGCTTTGCAGTGGTTTTAAGAAAATTACGCCAGTTTCAGGATCTCGAGCATACCGCGGTTCTGATCGTTGGCGACTTTACCGGAAAGATCGGTGATCCCTCAGGTCGTTCCAAGACCAGACCGCAGTTGACCGATGCTGAGATAAGAAACAATATCACCCGCTACCGGGAACAGATTTTCAAGATTCTGAGGCCGGACCGCACCGAATTCAGGTTTAATAGCGAATGGCTGGGTGCACTGAAGATTGATGATCTGGTTCGTTTAAGTTCCCATTATACAGTTGCCCGTATGCTGGAGCGAGACGATTTTTCTTACCGTCTCAAAGATAATATACCAATCTTTATGCACGAAATTCTCTATCCCTTACTTCAGGCACAGGATTCGATTGCCGTGAATGCGGATGTCGAAATTGGTGGAACCGATCAGAAATTTAATTTGATCGTGGGACGGGAACTGATGAAAGAGTTTGGTCTTGAGCCCCAGATTGTCCTTACGATGCCGCTTCTTGAAGGTCTTGATGGAAGCAGAAAGATGTCCAAGAGTTTCGGTAATTACATCGGGATAACTGACCGGCCTGAAGATATGTTTGGTAAGATTATGTCGATCCCCGATGATCTGATATATAAATACTATGAACTCTGCACCGACATCTTCCCGCACAAACTTGCCGAAATAAAGAAAGAATTGTCCGAACATAAGACCAATCCCCGGGATATAAAGTTTGAACTGGCCAGAACAATTGTTCGGATGTACCATTCGGCTGAAGCAGCACAGCGTGCGGGTGAGGAGTTTGATCGAGTATTCAGGGATCGAGCTGTGCCCGAACAGATGGCCGAATATTCGGCCGGGGTTCAGGAGATACCAATTGTTGATCTCTTGGTCGATGCTGAGATCTTCAAATCGAGGAGTGAAGCCAAAAGAAAGATCAGGGAAGGGGCGGTGGATGTTGACGGGCATAAGATTCATAGCCCTGAATATTCCTTAAATCTCCAGAAAGAAAGGGTCCTGCGCATCGGCAAGAGGAAATTTTTGAGGGTGAAGAGGTAGATTAGTCTCATCCTGACCAATCATTCCTTATGATCCAGAGTGAGTAGAGCCAATTTAATAGTGTATCTTTAATACCTCCAGTTCAGTATCAAAATTAATACATTTTTTTCATTAACTACAGCGAAATTCAGCAAAATAGAGCGGGAATAGATTTTGCAATATTATCGGATTGACAAAAAAAATTTAATGGTTAGAATTGAATAGTGTGATTAAATCGATCAGGAACTTCGAAATTAAAGAACTTATCGCCACCGGCGGGATGGCTGCGATCTATAAGGCGGTTCAGACCTCCCTTGATCGGGTTGTAGCGATCAAGGTGCTCCATGGCCATCTTGCCCAGGATAGTAATTTTATTCAGCGTTTTGAACGGGAGGCAAAGGCCTCAGCCAACTTAAAACACGAAAACATCGTTAATATCATCGACTTTGGCAAAGAAGAAGAGATCTACTTTATCGCGATGGAATTTGTTGATGGGCGGAGCCTGAAAGATTTAATTGCTCAGATAAAAGTCTTCCCTCTTGAAGTTGTAATAACGATTGCGGTTGATGTCTGCAAAGGACTGAGTCATGCCCATCGTAAGGGTGTTATCCATCGTGATATTAAACCCGCCAACATCCTGATCGGCTATGATGGGTCGGTCAAAATTGCCGATTTTGGACTTGCCCAGGCCCAGGACCTGACCTCGATAACCGTGACCGGCGCCATTGTTGGAACACCTGCCTATATGTCGCCCGAACAGGCAGCAGGTCGTAAAGTCGATAATCGAAGCGATATCTTTTCTCTGGGGATTATCCTCTACGAGATGCTTACCGGTGATAAACCATTCCCGGGCGAAAACTACTCATCAGTAATCACCCGGATTCTGACCGCAACACCAAAACCACCGATCGAGATGAATCCGCTGGTTCCAGTCGAATTGAATCATATTGTGGAAAAGATGCTTGAAAAGGATCCGGATAAGAGATTCAGTGATGTCGATTTACTCCAGACCGAACTTGAAACTTATGCCCGGAAGGCAAATTTAAATATCAGTGAGAAATATATCAGCGGTTTTATGAAACAGCCTGAAGAGTTTGTTAAAGCGACACTGGAGAAGAGGAAGCGCCAGCACTTTGACCGGGGCGTCTATTATATGAACTTAGGGCTCGAAAAGATCGACGATGCGATCGGCGAGTTTACCCGGGTGATCTTTCTCGATCCCAACGATACGCAGGCAAGAGAATATCTTGAAAAACTTAAGGCCAGGAAAGAGAAGATGGGCAGGAAGGAGGAAGTTAAACCAAAGGTTGCGGTTAAACAGGAAGCAAAGAAGGTAAGATTGGTTCCGGTGATTCTGGTCCTGATGTTTGTTTTGCTGGTGGGATTGGTCCTGGTGCGGAGATTGATAATCAGACCCCAGAGAATGGCTTTAAAACCAGTCTCAGGTTCACTGGTGTTGAATTCTCAGCCGGGTGGTGCCAGTATCTTTATCGACGGCCGCGAGATTGGACGGGTAACCCCGGCACGGATTGACAGCCTCAGTCTGGGTCTTCACGAAGTTAAACTTATTCTTCGGGGTTATCGACCGGTTATTGAGACGGTTAATGTAAAGACAGAATTGGATTCTTTACAGACACTTCTGGTCCGTGAAAAGATTGAATCTGTAGGTGTTCGCAAATTAGGAGGAATTTTAATCAGGACGCGACCACCAGGTGCGAGCGTCAAGATTAATGAAAATAAGTTGAAGGAGACAACCCCCTGTCAGGTAAGTGATCTGGAGCCAGGGATTTACCGGATTACCCTGGAAAAAGAAGGTTATGAACCGGTGTCAGTGATAAGACGGGTATCTGCAGATAGGGTGCTCAGAATGAATTTAAATCTAACAAAGAAGGCCGGACCGGTTGAATATGGCTACCTGAAGATTGCGGTGACTCCCTGGGCAAAGGTATTTATTGATGGTAAGTATATTGAGACAACGCCGGTGGCAAAACCAATAAAGGTTGAGGCGGGCGAACATATTATAAAATTGACCAACCCCAATTTTAAGACCTGGACCGAGCGGATCAATTTTCCAGCCAATGAAATAATTAGCCGGACCATCCAGCTGGTTCCGGGTGAAGGTTACTTAAAAATCTCGGTCAACCCATGGGCTGATGTCTATATTGATGGTGAGTTTATCGCAACAACGCCGATTGCCCGGGAGATTACTCTATCACCGGGCAGTCATAAATTAAAACTGGTCAATCCAAGTTTTGAAATTTATGAAGAGACGATTACGATTATTTCGGATGAGGTCTTAAAAAAGCACATAATTCTTAAATAAGAGTATTTAAGGAGGTTAGATGAAAAAAGCCATTGCGATTATATTCGTCATATCGTTTGGCGGGATAGTTTTTGCCCAGGTCGCGCCGGACGAAAGCAATGTTTTGAAGATGCTGGAGCAGGCAAAGGTTTACTATAACAATGGTGAATATGAGAAAGCGATCACCGAGATCGAAAGGGCATTGAATGTGCTCTATAAACTGAAGCAGAATGATCGGGTTGAGGCTTATAAATACCTCGGATTCAGTTATGTGGCGTTCGGTGATGTTGTCAAGGCCAAGGAGTCTTTCAAGCGCGCCTTATCGATAAATCCTGATCTGAAACTGGATCCGGCTACGGTCTCACCCAAGATAATTCAGGTCTTTGAGCAGGCGCGGGCAGAAATGCCTAAATCGGTCGTCGGTGATACACTCCAGGAGGAACCTGAATATAAACCGGTTGATTACACTGGAGCAACCTGGCGTTCAATCCTGTTGCCCGGCTGGGGTCAGATGTATAAGGGAGACGAAAATAAGGGAACGGTATTGATGGTTAGTTTTCTCTCCTGTTTAAGCGGAGCGGTTGTATCAGCGATTATTGAAAGTCGTGCCCATAATCGATACCTTGAGGACCCTTCCAAGTATAATGCCTATAATCTGTGGCATAATATAACGATGTGGATGCTGATCGGAACGGGCGGGACCTGGCTCTTTGGTGTGATTGATGCGGCACTGGTCAGACCATCAACCAGAACTTCTTTTAATCTCGATACCAGGTCGGGATTAGTGTTTCGACCTGAATCGGAAAGAGTGAGTATTGGTTATCTCAGGAAATTTTGAAATTCAGGAGGTTTAATATGATAAGGCGATTGATCTTTTTGTCAAATCTCTGTCTCTTTCTATCATCCTGTGTCTTCCAGGCCCAGCACGATGCAGACTATGACCCAGAAAACCCCAACAAAGTTTATATGGCGGGTAAGGTGAAGAATGCAGTCGATATCCCGGTTTCCAATGTTATTATCAGACTTAATAACGACAGCCTGACAGTTACCAATGATCAGGGGCTGTTCTCAATCGATTCGATCGATCCCGGTATCTATACTTTTGAGGCTAAGGCCTTAAATCCTCTTTATGACATATTGAAGATTGCGGATGCCTGCAGTCTCTGGGCGGGCCGGGTGATCGAAGATACATCATTCTATTTTAAGCGGGCGGTGTGGGATATGGAGATGGAGAAGACCGATATGCCGGCAGTCTGGCGACCGTTGATGGGGGCCTGGCGGATAATACCTGATCCCGAAAGACCTCTTAATAAGATTCTCGGCGTAATCGGTCAACATTCCTTTGGTTATTATGGTCAGGCGATCTGTGAGCGTGAGTTCAGTAATTTTATATACGAAATAAATGTCCAGCCGTTAATGAATAATGGTCCGGCCTGGAAAGCGGGTGTCCTCTTTTGCTGGCAGGATACGGCCAATTATTATCTCTTCATCATCAGTGAGACGGAGATTGCCCTCCATCGGCATACTAATCGGGGCCGAGATACAACACTATTTAGCGCTCCCCAGGGTGTGGTGCGCGGTATCTATTATAAGATAAAGATTGAACGGTTTAATCCTGTAATAACAATCTTCTTAAAAGATGAGAAAATCTGTGAACTCCACGATGGTTTTTTTGCTTCAGGGAAGGTCGGTCTGTGGTTGATTGCTGAGGTTGCGGATCAGTTTGCTTTCCACTTCGATAATATCTGGGTGGAACCGAAGTAGATAGATGGCGCTGCTGATCATTTATGATGAGCCGGGAGGCAGTCGTGAAGTAAAAATCGATAAGGATAAGATCTTAATCGGCCGGCGAGAAGATAATGATATCGTCCTGAGCGATATCTTTGTCTCAAGATCCCATGCAACGATTGTAAAAAAAGGGGGCGAGTATACGATCGAAGATAACCGATCCACCTATGGAACCTTTGTCAATGGCCGGAAGATAAATAAGGCGATATTGAGATACGGAGATGAGATTCGAATCGGCAACACAATTATCGCATTCATCGATGAGCAGATGGTGGATCAGGTTAAGATCAGCCCGTCAGCCAGATTTATCGGACCGGCAGTCGATTTTAAGAGTGAGGTTGAGGATTTAAAAAAACTGGCAAGGGAGAGTGATGAATCAACGTTCATCAAGCGGTTGGAGCGCCTGACCTCGATTTTTGAAAACTATGAGGAGAAGATCACTGAACTGGAACGGTCCCGGGAACTGACCAGCGCCCTCTATGAAGTATCAAGGATTATCAACTTCGTCTTTGACCTCAGGGTTTTGTTAAATCTGATAATGGATATTGCCCTAAAGATTACCAGGGCGGCACGGGGTTTTGTTATGCTTTATGACGAGGCAAATGATGAATTGAGACCGATGGTTGCCCGAAATATGGGGGGTGAGTTGTCCCGGGAGACGATTGACATCAGCCGGTCGATTGCTTTACGGGCGCTCGAGGAGAAGAGAGCAATTATTACTGAAAATGCCTGTACCGATGAGAGATTCAAAGAAGAGGCCAGTGTAATTGCCTATAAGGTGCGATCGGTGATTGCCGTCCCGATGTTCAGCAAAGATCTTTCCCGGCTCGGTGTAATCTATGTAGATTCACCAATCGCACGCCCCTGTTTTGATGATAAAGATTCAGAGATTCTATCTGGGTTTGCCAGTCAGTCGGCACTGGCGCTGGAAAATGCCCGTCTGCTTGAAAATATCCGACGCGAGGAACGGATTCGCCAGAACCTCTCACGATTTTTCTCGCCCAGTGTTGTTGCCAAGATTATGTCCGAAGAAGGGCAAGTAAGTCTGGGTGGTGAACAGAAGGTGGCTACGGTGCTCTTCTGTGATATCAGGGGATTTACCGCTCTGGTTGAAAAGTCTGAAACCAAAATGATTGTCGAGATGCTTAACGACTTCTTCAACCGGATGAGCGAGCAGATCTTCCTCCACGATGGAACTTTGGACAAGTATATGGGTGACTGTGTTATGGCGGTCTTTGGTGCACCGATTCTCCATAAGGATGATGCGGCACGGGCAGTACGGGCTGCCCTCGGTATGAAATGGGCGGTGGGTGAATTAAAGAATAAATGGCGTCGGGAGAAGAATTCAGAACTGGTTGAAGGTTTTGATGTCGGGATCGGGATCAATACCGGGGAATTGATTGCCGGTAATATTGGCAGTGAGGGAAGATTAGAATACACGGTAATCGGGGATGTCGTAAATCTTGCCTCACGGCTTGAAAAACTTGCCCTACCCGGACAGATAATCATTAGCGAGTCGACCTACCAGCAGGTCAAGGATGAATTTGAAGTCAAGAAGTTGCCCGAGGTCGAGATCAAAGGGAAGAGTCAGCCGGTTAAGATATATGAGGTGTTGGGTTATAGACCAGGGCTTGGTGAGCCAGGTCAGGAACTCACCCCACCGAAGTAAACAAACATATCAGACAAGAGGAATTTTTATAAAAAAACTGTTCTTGACTTTTGTTAAATTGTAATATACCGTATAGCATACTTTGTTAATTTTTTATAAGGAGGTTACAATGAAGGTTATGTTAGCTGTGATGTTAAGTGGGATGGTCTTAGTATTATTTGCCCATCCCAGCAACGAAGGTGCCTACGGCACATTCAGATCGATCTCGGCCGAAAATGGCGGTGCTGGACATTTTCACCTGGGTTTATATTCACTGGGATTCAATGGCGAGCGGGATGTGTCTATTACTGGTGAGCCGTCAGGTGAGGCCCGTTATATCGGTGGGGATTTCTATCTCAATCTGGGTTATGCATTTACTGATCACCTATCTTTGAATATCGGTAGTTCCTATCACAGTGACCGCCTGGAATACAAAAACACTGGATATAAACGAGCCAGTATGGGTTTCGGTGATACAAGATTCGGATTAAAACTCGGTTTTGGTTCAGATAAGATTATTTTTGGTGCCTATCCTTTCATATCATTGCCGACCGGTGATAACCGCGTGACGAGGTTGACAAAGCATAAATATCCAATTTTTGGCGAAGCTCAAAGTAATCCGGGCGGTGTCTTCCGTTATTTTTCGAGTGATGCGCTGGATGTCGGTGTTGTCGGACTTTTCACTATCAAGGCACGAGCTGTGTCGATTGATTTCAATCTCGGCTATGTTGATCGCAATAAGAATGACGGCACAATTGGTTTACGTAATAACTACTCAATTTATAATGCAACAATAACCTGGAACCGTAAAGGGATAACACCGTTTATTGAATTTAGTGGCATCGATTATATCGGTAAAAATCAGCTGTTTACTTTTACCGATGATGATGTGTTTGGTCCTAACCCGGTCTATTTCACACCCGGTCTTATTTTGCTGCCCGGTAAGTTCAATATTAATCTGGCAGTTGATATCAGGGCCTGGGAAGGAGAGAATAAAAGACCTTTTCCGACCGCTTTGACCGATAGCACCAATATTACGACCGGTTGGGGAGCAACGCCGGCTTTTGCCGGTATCCTCGGTATTTCCTACTGTACCGATTTTAAACCGGAAAAGCCAAAACCTGGCCAGATTGCCGGAACGGTCCTGGATGCCAGTACTGAACGACCGGTAGGCGCCGATATCGTTCTTTATGCAGATGGATCGATGATTTCTTCTCAGAGAAGTAATCTGGATGGGACTTTTACTTTCAGCAAGCTTGAATCAGGTTCTTATAATCTCAAGGTAAATGCTCCTGACTATGAACCAGCAAGCACGGATGTTTTTGTAAAAGCAGGTGAGACGACACCGGTGAGATTTTCACTCATCCGTAAGGAAGGCACTCTGGTATTAAAAGTTGTTGATGTTGAGACGAAACAGGTGCTGAAATCGACTGTCGCAATTGGCAATATGCCACCGGAGACGGTTGACGGTGAGATAGAAAAGATTTTGAAAACAGGAAAATACCAGATTTCAGTAAGGGCAGTGGATCCACAGTATCTTCCTTATGATCGAGAGATTACAATCGTTAGTGGAAAAAAACTCGAACTCGAAGTAGCACTGGTCAAAAAGGAGTTTAAGATTGTTCTACCCCAGGTCTATTTTGAGACCGCCAAATCCGAGATAAAGCCTGAATCTTATAGTATACTGGATGAAGCGGCCGGGACAATCAAGAAAGTTTTCGAAGGTAGTGCCACAATTAAAATCGAAGTGCGGGGCCACACCGATAACCGTGGTTCTGACGCATACAATATGAAACTTTCCCAGGAGAGAGCCAATGCGGTTAAAGACTATTTTGTATCCAAACATGGCATCGCGGCTGATCGACTGTTGACCAAAGGGTATGGCGAATCCAAGCCGATTGCTTCTAACAGTAATGAAGCCGGGCGATCCAGGAATCGTCGCGTTGAACTGGTAGTAAGCGAATAGCACTCTGCCCTTGAGCAATAAAGAAGGCAGTATCCCTGCCTTCTTTTTATTTGAAGCATCAGAACAAACCGATTCCTGGTTAACATTTTCTCGACCTATCTCTTTTCCCCATATAGCCGTATGTTATTTATGGTGGTTGATTTAAAGTTGCGGGAGTAGCTCAGCAGTAGGGGGCACCTTACCAGGGTGAGTGGCACAAAAGTTAACACCTGTCCCTTTACTTCAGGGAGGTGAGGATGGAAAAGAGAAAGAGTTTTTTGTTGGGGTTGCCCGATAGTTCGGTGAGGGCCGAATGGAGGCGCTCGGTTGAGAGGTAGAGTTTTTTTAGGTCACATTTTGCAATCTTCGCCTTGATTATTTCCAGATATTTATTATCGGGTGGGTGGCTGAGTTTTGCAAAGATTGATGCCCGATAGAGGATAAGAAGACTATAGATAAATTCGACCAGTGGTTTATTAGCATAATCTTCAACATATTTAATTATTGTGGCGATCGGCAGGGGACTTTTCCTGAATACTTCAAGGGCCGGCCCTAAATGCTGGCTTGTATTTATCAACAGGGTATCATTGATACTGCCCAGGCCGAAATCTTGAAATCCGGCTGGACTTTCTTCAAGGGTGAAGGTTTCAAAAATCTCTTTAATTTCCGCACTGGTGAGGTAACGGAATGGCACCAGTTGGCAACGAGAACGGATTGTGGGCAAAACCGAATAGAGACGCGCGGTTGTTAAGATAAATATCGTCCCGGGTGGTGGCTCTTCGAGAGTTTTTAAGAAGCAGTTAGCTGAGGGTTGACTCATTCGATCAGCATCGAGGATAACAATGACCCGCCGTTTACTGCCGATCGGGCGAAAGAGTAATTGTGATTGGAGGTTGCGGATCTGACCGATACGAATTGTTGACCGATCTTCAAGTCTGGGTGAGGTATTAAGATTGATAAAATCCCTGGTATATTCGTAGATCTTACCAGCAGATTCGGCATCACTATCGTCGTAACGCGGGGGTATTGGAACGATCAGTTTAAAATCGGGAATGGTAAAGAAGTCGAATTTCTGACAGACCGGGCAGATCTCACACCCCCCCTCTGGACAGAGAAGGGATTTGGCGAGAAGCAGGGCGGTTCTTCTTTTGCCCACACCGTCCGGACCAAAGAAGAGAAAGTTGTAGATTTCACCCTTTTTGGCCAGGGTTTGACCGATGATTTTTTTGGCGAGTTCCTGTCCAACAATCCGGTTTAGAAGTAAAGGGGGCATCTATCGAAGATAGGTGAGGGGGTCAACCGGTTTGCCATTTTTTCGTAATTCAAAATGGAGCATAGGCTCACCCAGTGAACCGATATCGCCGATCTTCCCGATCTTCTGATTTACCTGGACACTGTCACCGACCTGAACCAGAATCTCGGAAAGATGGCCATAAATCGTGTAGTAGCCATCGGCGTGGTCAATCATTACCATATTGCCTAAGGAGAGGAAACGATCGGCATAGACAACCCGCCCTGCCCCAACTGCCGCGACCGCCTGCCCCAGTGGTGCTTTGATATCGATCCCATTGTTCTTGGTCACGGTATTGTATTTGGGATGGCGGATCTTGCCATAAGTATTTATTACCTTACCGGCGCAGGGCCAGGGCAAATTGCCTTTGGATGCTTCAAAATGGTGGACCTTACCGCTTACCTTTTTCCGGCTCTTCTCCAGGGCAATGATCATCTCTTCGAGGCTGCGCTGAGCCTGTTTCAACTCTTTCTCCAGTTCTTTTTTTTCTTTTCTTTCATTACGGATTGAGTCG
Source organism: Caldifarciminota bacterium (assembly GCA_965648915.1). GTDB lineage: Bacteria > Hydrothermota > Tepidihabitantia > SM23-42 > CAYGYG01 > CBFGIV01. The sequence continues at coordinate 17,056 of CBFGIV010000012.1, forward strand.
AGCAGAATGGTTGTTTTCCGATTTTCTTCTTTGAGGATTGCGAGTTCATTGAGCCTTTCTTGCTCGGTCTCCTTGAGATTTTTGATCAATGTCTCATAATTGTCCTTCTGATAGAGATAGGTCCGGTGCAGACGCTTGAACTCGTCGAATGTCCGACGGTCATCGATGGCAATATACCTGAGATAATGGGCCGCAGCAAGGACCTCGGGAACGGTTCGGCTGGAGAGGTAGATCTCGAGTTCATGGAATTTTGACTGCCGGTAGATGCGGATGATTCGGTCCTTAAGGCCGCCCTTTTTCTTATTAATCGTTGCTTCAGTTGCCTTGATTTCAAGATTGACATGCTCCAGTGCTGACCGGTATTCATTTTCTTTAATCTGCAATGCCTCAACAAGTCTATTGATTAATGTCCTTTCCTGGTCGAGCATTTCGAGCCGGGCCAGAACGCCGGTCTCCTTTTTTTGCAGTTCTGCCAGTTCAGTGCGGGTCTGGGTAAGTTTCTCTTTAATTTCTTCAAGTTCACTCTTCTTCTTCTTCAGGTCGGACTGCCCATCGGTCAGCCCGAAGATTAAAAGAAGAATTATAAGAAAGTTCAGTCGCATCAGACAAACCGGTTGAGGGCGGTAATCGAACCGATAAAACCAAAAAAGCCACCCAGTCCAATATGCCCGATTAAGAAGAGTTTTGGATAGAAGATCAGGGTTGGGGTCCAGATCCGGAAGAGATAGATCAGACCGGTGATCAAGATAAAGGAGATGACCCCTCCGACCACTCCCTGGATAATACCCTCAAATGTAAATGGTAGACGGATAAATTGTTCCGATGCCCCGACCAGTTGCATAATCTCGATGTCATCTTTTCTGACCAGAATGGTCATTTTGATGGTCTGGGCAACTGAGAAGATTATTGAGAAGATTATGATTATGAGGATGAGTATGTCAAAAAGGATAAAGATCCGGGTAAAGTTCCAGAGTCGATCAATAATCTCACCACCATAGACTGTTTCGGTTACCCCCTCGATTAGACTGATCTTTTTGCTAATATCGCGGAGGTCCCGGGCATTCTTATAACGGTTAGCCACTTTGACACGTAGCGAAGGTGGAATCGGGCTCTTTTCAAATACATCCAGCACCCGGGCCTGGTCAGGGCCGAGTTCTATTTTTAAATCTTCCAGCGCCTGTTCGGGTGAAATGTAACGAACAGAAAATACGCCGGATATCTTCTCGACATATTGAATGATCTCCTGGGAAGAATAATTCTCATCGAGAAAGGCCAGGATTTCTAACTTATCACGAAAGTAACCGATGAGGGCATAAAGATTTAAAGTGATAAAGATGAAGAGGGAGAGAACGAAAAAAGAGACAGTGATAACACAGAGGGAGAGCAGAAAGAGGGCGCGACTGCGACCGATGGTTATGCGGGTTTCTCGAAGAGCAGTACTAATAGCCATCAGCGATGATCCTCCCTTCATTCAACTTTATCAGACGTCTTTTAAACTTTTTGGCCAGGGAAAGGTCATGGGTGGCCATGATGACCATCGCTCCTTTGAGGTTTATCTCATGGAGGAGTTCAATAATCTCAAGGGCACTGTGACCATCGAGATTGCCGGTTGGTTCATCAGCCAGAAGGATAAAGGGTTCCCGGATCAAGGCCCGACCGATTGCTACTTTCTGTTGTTCGCCACCGGAGAGTTGATATGGGAAGGAATTACGTTTATGACTGAGATGGAGCCAGCTCAACATCTCGAGCGTCTTTTTCTTTATATCCTTAGACGGTGCCGCGGTCACTTCGAGGGCAAAGGCGATATTCTCTTCGGCGGTTCGATCCTGAAGGAGTTTAAAATCTTGAAAAATAACCCCGATCTTACGCCGGAATGAAGGTATGGCACTTTTTTTGATATCAGAGAGATCCTGCCCGAGGACCTTTATTGTGCCGTGAGAGGGTTCTTCGGCCTTGAAGATGAGTTTTAAGAATGTAGATTTACCGGCTCCAGTGGGCCCCTGGATTACAACGAAAGAACCCTTTTCGAGTGTCAGGTTGATATTCTCAAGGCCGATCCAGTTTTTCTGATAGTATTTTGAGACATTCTGAAATTCAATCATCTTCAGTTTAATCCTTTAATTCTTCGGGCTAATCGTGTGGTTAGTTTAATTGCGGCAATCATTGAAGCAGGAGAAGCTTGGTTCTGGCCCGCAATGTCAAAGGCGGTACCGTGGAGGGGTGAAGTTCGGATGAAGGGTAGCCCCAGAGTAAAGTTTACTCCGTAGGGTCTTGATTTGAGAAAGATCATCCCCTGGTCATGGTAGATAGCGAGAAAGCCGTCGAATTTCTGCTTGAAAAGGGTATCGGCCGGAAATGGGCCGAAGGCTCTTATCCCTTCATTCTGGGCCTGCTTAATTGCCCGGGCGATAATCTCATCCTCACCGGCCGAGAACTCCTGCCCATGGGGATTTAAATTTGGGACGCCGATTCGCGGCCGTTTGATCAAAAAGATATCTTCAAGCCCGGATTTGAGCAGTCTTAAACGGGCGACAATGTTTTTTACAGTAATGCATTTAAATATTGTACAGAGCGGGATATGGGTGGTAAGAAAGAGAATTCTCTTTTCGCCACTTATCCCCATCATTGCATAATCTTTAATCTTGAAGATCTCGGCAAGATATTCGGTATGGCCGATAAATTTTCTGTGGAAGGTGCGTATCCCTTCTTTCCAGATGGGTGAAGTTACCAGCCCGTCAATCAGTCTGCGTTTGATAAGAGCAATCCCCTGATCCAGCGACTGGAGCGCCATCCTGGCTGATTTTTCATCGGGGGAGCCAAATTTAAATTTAGCTGGTGTTACCGCATCAAGCAGGGCAGTGCCCGCCTGATACTCATTGAACGAAGATATAACATTTATACGAAATTTCTCGCCCATCTGTTTGCAGGTTTTTTCAAAGATCCAGGGGGAACCGATAATCACGGTATTGATGTGAACTAATTTCCTTGTTGCCTTGCAGATGATTTCGGGACCGATACCGGCTGGATCGCCCATTGTGATCCCTATTACTGTTTTTCCCATATTTGGACAAATATCTCTTTCTTAAGCCGGGCCACCATTTGATCCCACTTTTCCTTTAATTTGAGTTGATAAAGATAGGCGGAGAGTTGATCTTTTATTTCATCAAAAGATAAGATCTGCGCCGGGATTCGTTCCGAAACAAATATAATATGATAACCGATAGGAGTGAGAAAAGGTTCACTTGCCTGCCCGGCCGGAGTCTTTTTTACAACTTGGTCAAAAGGGGGACGGATCTGGTCTTCAATATATTCCCCGAGATCAATCTCTGACTCGTCAGAATATTTTTTGGCCAGAAACGTAAATGTGCTCTCATCCTGGATCTGGTGATAGATTCTGTAACCAAGGTCGCGCGTCTGATTTGAATCCTGAGATGTGGGGCGGACCCTGATAAGGATCTGACGGAGGAGAATTGACTCTTTGTCACGGGTCAAGACCTCAACAATATGAAATCCCAGTCTGGTCTGGAAAGGAGGACTGACTTCGCCCGGATTTAACTTCCATACCACCTTTTCGAACTCTTCGAACATTTCACCCTTCCGGATCTTACCGAGCATCCCACCGCGTCTTCGTGAATTTTCATCTTCTGAAAATTCACGGGCCAGAGTAGGGAAATCGCCGCCGCTCTCTAACAGTCGTTTAACTTCTTGAATGCGCCGGGCCGCTTCGCGCACCGTCTCTTCTCCTGGTTTGATGTAAAGCATAATGTGTTTGACCCGAACCGTTGTTGGTTTCAGGGCGATTGAATCGCGATTTTCATCGTAGAATTTCTTAAGCTCGGTTGGGCTTATTGTAATGGTTGGAGCAATCTTACGCTCAATCAATTTCTGGACAAGTATCTTTTCCCGTGCATCTTTGCGGGAGCGGTTTTTTAATTCTTCAACGGTTAGACCTTCTTCTTTTAAGGCGGCATCAAAGGCCTCGCGGTTAGGGAATCTTTTAATAATTTCATTTATCGTCTGTTCGAGTTGATATTCGATTTCTTCGCGGGAGACGGTCAAAGACTCTTTTTCAGCTTCCTGAAGCAGGAGATTTCGTTCGATTGCTTCGGTCAGGATTTTATCTTTTAATTCCTCACGGCTTAAGCCGAGTTGAAGACTGAGATAAGTTGAAGCCTCTTCAACTTCGTGTTCAAGGATTATATTATTACCGATCTTAGCAACGATGCGGTCGGCGATACCGGATATTAAGAAAAGGAAGAGGATGCTCATTTAGGGAAAAGTTCCGGATGGATCTCCAGTTTGTAGACGGTCTTCAGTTGTTTACTGAGCGCATTCAGCACTTCGCGTTTCCGGGTAATTTCAAGAACACGATTCTGGATATAGTCCTTAACATCATAATAATTAATGTTTTCTCTTATTTTCTTCCGATCGAGTACTTTAACAATAATGAAGACACCTTCTGGGGTAGGTATGACATCCGAGACCTCGCCAACTTTAAGGGCAAAGACCTTCTCTTCGATGTCCGGGATATAATCGCCGCGGGTGAAATAATCGGTAACACCATTTGGGTTTCGTTCCCTAACCAGAGATTTGGCCCGGGCCAGTTTCATAAAATCGGCGCCGGCTTTAATCTCTTCCAGTGTGGTTTGGGCCTCGTGGATGGTTGGTAAAATTATCTGGCTTACTTTGATGGCGTATAGGAATTCGTCTTTGTGTTGATCGAAGTATTTACGAACTTCATCCTCAGTAATAGTAATTTTGCTGAACTCTCTCATCTTTAGCGCTTCGGCGAGGATCCGTTTAGTGTAGATCTTGATTAATAGTTGCACCGAATCTTCTTTATCGATACCCTGTTTTTTTGCTTCGAGGTAGAACATCTCATTTTCCGCCCAACTGTTTATGAAATTGTCAATGTCATTAGCGGTCATCATCCTGCGATATTCGGGCGGAATCTGAAGGTCGATCTCACGGGCGGTAAGGGTAGAACCATCGACCCGGGCGACAACCTTATCATCTTTCCTTGCACAGAAACAGAGCAGGAGAGTCATTATGGTTATTATAACTCTTTTTTTCATTTCTACTCCTTCGGAAGTTTGGCCAGGATTTTTTCACTTAATTTAATGGGGTATTCATTTTTGAGTTCGTTTAATAATTTGACCCGGGTCGAAGCAACTTTTTGGGTCCAGAGCATAGTCCAGATTTCACTCCAGGAATCTTTCAGGGGCTTTTTGAATTCAGATTTATGTTCTTGATAATAAGCATTGATTTCGGCCGAATCGATACGGATTTGACTCAGGACTTCCTGATCATAAAACTTCTGGCTGATTAATTCTTCCTGTCCGTCTTTTATTTTAAGGATAAATTCTCTTTTCCGGTCTATATTTCGGCGCAGGGCCTCATCACAGAGAAGGTCAGTCTGGAGTTCACGTTGAACCAGCATTTTCGGGTCGAATCCGTAAAGATCGTAGAGGCGTTTGATTGTCGGGCGTAGTGTCCTAACTTTTACGATCTTATTTTTGTATTTTTTGACCAGCCATTCTTCGAGATCGCCGGGGGTAAGCTCAGAATCTGGTTTAATGATTACCTCCAGTCCCCGGGGGTTGTATTCGATTGCTGCTTTTTTGAATATCCAATCAATAAATTCACATGCCAGTTGATTTTTTTGTTCGACTTCCAATCTTTTCTTGATCTCTTCCTGGACCTGGTCAAATGGTGGGAGGTCGGCCTCTTTATGCTCGATTACCTTGACAATCAAGAATTTACCCTGAAAAGGGAATGGTTTGGTAGTCCCGCCGTCGGGTAAATCTTTTATACGTTGATAGATCTCAGGATTGATTGATTGAACCGCCTGAAACCCGATGTTACCACCATACATCTTTGAATTATCATCGATTGAATATTTAACCGCCAGTGTCTCAAAGGGCTCATTCTTTGTTATTTTCTGATAAACCATCTGAGCCGACGCTTCGTCATTGACGACAATTTGCGCCAGATGGTATTGATCTTTAATTTTATTGTAGAAATTTTTGATCTTATCGGGCTGGATACGGACGCGTTTATTAACCACTTCATCATAAAGAAATTCCAGCAGGATCCCTTTGCGGTAAACATCTAAACCGCGGATCACTGCCGAGTCCTGGTCGAGATTCAGGGCCTTGCCCTTAAGCGCAAAGAGTTTCTTTTCGAGCAGTTCATCAAAGCGGGCTTTATCGATAATCGTGTCCCCATAGCGTCGCTGATATTCAGATAAGCGCACCGACTCCTGTCCAATAGTAAACAGAACCTCACTCCGGTCCTGATAACAACTTAAGAATAAAAAGAGGAAAAGCAAAGTTAGTCTCTTCATAATTATTTACCTCCTTGAGGTTAATAAATCCAGTAGATAGAATGGATCGAGAAAACAAACCCGATACTGTCCAGAATCATTGTAGTCATTATTTAATAAAAGTCAATGTAAAATTGTGGGGTGATTATTTTTTAAGAGTTAAGAATAAAATAACGGGCTCAGGTTTACCTGAGCCCGTCACTTCTTTAATGAGTAAGAATTAAAAGTTTAATGGCTTACAACCAATTTCTTGGTCACAACTCGGGCCTGTGTATTGAGTTGGTAAAAGTAGACACCAGATTTCACTGGTTGACCATTCTGATCTTTACCATCCCAGATTAAACTGTAGGATCCGGCTGGTAGATTTTCGTCTCGCAGACATTTTACCAGACTGCCTTTTCCATCATAGACCCTTAATATAGTGTGCGAAGGTTTATCAAGATAGAAGACAATCTTGGTTCCATTAACAACCGGATTGGGGGCATTCTGGTTCAGGACAAATCGGCTCTGTTCCCATCGATTCCTGGCCACTCCATCTTCGACTGCGCCGAGGCCGGGTAAAGGTCTTCGGGCTGCAGCAATATAACTCCAGGATGTTCGGTTATTACGATGATCCGACCATTCACAATAGACATAATTGGTATCGCATCCTATCTGTTGATAATCACCCATCTGGGATGAAGTGGATGATGTATAGATTGGGGTTACATCATTGACTCGCTCGTTCGGTCGCCAGGTCGCGCCGCCATCGGTCGAATAACTGTAGTAGACATCGCCCGAATTGGTTGGATAATAGTTTCTGGAATCATACCAGAAGACATGGGGCCGGTTATAGCGGTCGATGGCGATCCAGGAACAGTATTGATCAGAGTCGGTATTATTATCATCATTTACCCGGACCGGTGCAGACCAGGTATTACCCTCATCGGTTGAAGTCAGAACGCAGATATCCCAACCCGCACCCTGCATACTATTCTGGACTGTAACATATATCTTACCATTACGATCTACCTCCATCGCTGGAAAGGTATGGTTAGCGCGCCAGCCTGAAAGATGACTCGAAGTAGTGATGGCCAGAATCTGACGCGGTGGAGTCCAGGTTGCACCAAAATCGGTTGACCTGCTGAACCAGATTGAAGTAGGAACCCAGGAGGCAGGTTGTCCCCAGACGCAGTAGACATGGTTATTAACCGGGTTTATGGCGGGGCAGGATCCCTGACCATCGCTGGTAGAAACATTTACATCGCCGCTATTCCAGGTTCGACCCCAGTCAGATGATCGACACATCCTGATCCAGTGGGTCTGACCAGAGGTGAAGTTGGTGTAACTACAATACATATAACGGCCGAGAGTCTTAAACATAGGTTTATCACAGAATGTGCTTGTGCCCCGGTCGACCCGGAAGGTATCACTCCAGGTCGCCCCATAATCGGATGAATATCTCATATAAAGACTGTATTGACCGCTAACATTATTTATCGCTAAGTTGTAGCAGGAGTCCCGACCATTGCCGTGAATACAGACATCGACCCAGAACCAACCAGGGTGGTCATACAGAGCGGTATAAGTCTGTCCTGAGTTTGTGCTTCTTGCCCAGCGACATTGCCATTGACTGCCGGTGTAGTAATTATAGCCAAGGATAATTGCTCCGGGTTGACTGCCACCCTGTTTAACAACAAATAATGCTCCATCCGGCGGATTGGAGTAGTCCATACTGTCAGCCAGCACATTTGCGAGCCATGGCGGGTCGAAGGAACTGAAAGTCTGCCGATGGGGGACGGGAATAGATACCGGGCATTCTTGGCCCTGGGTGGGAATCGTTGGTTGCACAATGTCGGCGGTTAAGAATATTGGTGTGAGAAAAAGCACCAATATCGAAAGGGCGTTATACATTTTTTTAGATTTTAGCATACTGACTCCTTGTTTATGGTTGTGCCAACACCCGTTAGTCTCCATAGAAATTCATAGGAACACGGAACAAACTATAATCATTTAAGCTATCTTGTCAATCTTTTTTATTATTTCTGACATATCACGCCGGTCCGGGATTTCCCTTTCGGGCCGTAATTATCTCTGGACAGAATAAAAAAATTATTTAAAATATACTGGGACAGGAGGTGTTATGCCTGTATACGAATATCAGTGCGAAAATTGTAATAAAGTCTTCGAGATTATTGCCTCAATAAAGGAGAAAGATAAGGGACTGGAGGTTTCCTGCCCTGAATGTAAAAGCCTGAAGGTTTTTCAAATATTCAGAAAGATTAATATCGTTACATCCTCAAAAGTAGAAAGTGACGATTTCGGACCGGATCTGGATAAGATCCCTGAACCTGAGGAGACGGGTGGCGAAGAAGCGATGCCAGATCTGGGAGAACCGGGTGGGGAGGATTTGACCGACTTAGAAGATTCTGAAGAGATTTAGCCATTTAAGATACCAATGCTGGGATTAGCCTTGAGTAAGTGAGATATAAGTGAATAATTGGTGTAAGAGATTAATTTTTCCTATTGACAATAAAGTAAAAAAATATATAATTGGTCTCGTGTGGAGCCCGTAGTGGATAATCTAAGTCAATTGGAAGACAGAGTTAAAAAGATGATCTCGACAATTCTCGAATTGAAAGAGAGAGTTAGTACACTCGAATCGGAGAATAAGAAGCTCTTTGAAATAAAGGCTGAAATATCAAAGCGTGTTGATTCTATCATTAAAAAGTTAAGTCTTTTGCCCGATGAAGACAAGGGAGCCTAAGTGGATAAAAGTGAGGTAGTGCAAATATTTGGTAGCGAATATCGAATTAAGTCTGATGTCGATGGTGAGCGGATAAAGAAAATTGCCCGGATTGTGGATGAACGTATGAGGGAAGTTCACAAGCAGTTTCCGACGCCCTCAACCACAAAGATAGCTGTTTTAGCATTTTTAAATTTTGTTGAAGAATATTTGGGTAAAATTGAAGAGAATGAAAAATTTGAGAATGCTTTTAAGGAAAGAATAAATTCGCTCATTGAAAGTATCGATAAGGTTTTGAAAACTTAGGTTTCCCTGCCGTGTTCGTGATAGATATTTAGTCTTGAGCCAACACCCACGATAAGGGAGCCGGGTTCGTTTACCTCGTGCCCTTACGGGCCTCAAGGGGTTCACGATAGGCACCCACTTTTTATCTGGGTTCAGAGACTTTTATCTACACGGCACAGTGCAGGGATTTTTATTATTAAATGTAAGGGAGGTCGATATGTCTATCCTATTATTAATTCTTGCTGGTTTTGGAATTTGTGCTCTCTTTTTTCTGTTAGGTATTTATGTCAATCAAAAATTTAACGAAGCCCGACTTCTTTCAAGTGAGAAACTTGCCCAGAAGATAATTCAGGAGGCACAGAAGGAGGCTGAGAACTATAAGAAGTCAGCATCAATTGCCGTTAAAGAAGAGTGGTACGAAGAAAAATTGAAGTTTGAAAAAGAGACCGTCAACAAGCGTAAGGATTTGGATCGAATTGAGAAACGTTTAATGGAGAAAGAGGTTGCGCTGGACCGGCGTAACAATATCCTTAACGAGAAAGAGAAAGAACTTATGACCAAGGAAAAGAACCTTCTGGCTAAAGAAAAGATCGTTCGGGTCAAGGCAGAAAGGCTCGATCAACTTATTAAAGAAGAGAATGAACGACTCGAGAGGATTTCGCTTATCAGCCCTCAGGAGGCAAAAGTTGAGTTGATGAAGAATCTCGAGGCTGAGGTCAGGAACGAGGCGGCGGCAATGATTAAAGAGATGCGGGACCGGGCCCGGGAGGAAGGAAAGAAGATTGCCACCGAGATCATTGCCCAGGCAATCCAGCGTTGTGCGGTTTCTCAGGTTCTGGATTCAACCATCTCGGTTGTTGCTCTGCCGGCCGATGATATGAAAGGCCGGATTATCGGCCGCGAAGGTCGTAACATCCGTGCCTTCGAGAATGTGACCGGGGTAGAGGTTATTATCGACGATACACCGGGAGCAATTTCTCTCTCATCTTTCGATCCGATCCGCCGGGAAATAGCCCGTATTGCAATGGAAAGATTAATCGCTGATTCCCGGATCCATCCATCACGGATTGAAGAGGTGGTGAGCAGGGTCAAAGAGGAGATGGATGAGATAATTAAATCATCCGGGGAAGAGGCGGTTCTTGAATTGGGTATCGTAGGCCTCAATCCGGAAATTATCCGACACATCGGCCGAATGAAGTACCGGACGAGTTATGGACAGAATCTGCTTCAGCATTCCAAGGAAGTTGCTTATCTTGCCGGCCTTATGGCTCAGGAATTGGAACTTGATGTGGCGACCGCAAAAAGGGCAGGATTACTTCACGATCTGGGTAAGGTTGCGGCTATTAATCTTGAAGGATCACACTGTAAGATTGGTGCCGATCTGGCACGACGCTGCGGTGAATCCGAGATTATTGTCAACGCGATTGAATCCCACCATGAAGAAGTCCCACCCGGTTCCCTCTATGCGGTTCTGATTGAAGCTGCCGATGCCCTGTCCGGTTCCCGACCAGGAGCACGACGGGAAAGTATCGAGGCGTATATTAAAAGACTTGAGAATCTTGAGGCGATAGCCAGCTCTTTTGATGGAGTTGAGAAGGCATTCGCCATTCAAGCCGGTCGGGAGATCCGGATTGTGGTCGAACCCGAAAAGATCGGCGATTTCCAGGCCCAGGAACTGGCTCTGGCAACTGCCAAGAAGATCGAAAATGAATTGCAATATCCGGGGCAGATTAAGGTTACCGTAATAAGAGAGACCCGGGCTGTAGAATTTGCCAAATAGATTTTTTAAACTTTTATTATTGACAGATAACAAATATTGAGTAAGATTGTATTATGGAGGCTATATGAAGAAGATAAGCCTGGTAGTTCTTTCTGTTTTTCTTTTATCTCTGATTGTTACCCCCATCTATGCACAGAGAGGGCCTCAGAAGCCCGAGCGGGGTGGTTGTATGTCCTGTATTGTCGCCCTTTTCTGGGTACCTTATAATTACGGCCTTCTCTATAACGAAGGTTACAAACTCGATATCCTTCGTTTTACTATAATCCCGATTATTCCTCAAATTATGTGGATTATTGACCTGGTCGATGCTTTTAGCGGTAAGACGCTGACCGAGATTGAAATCTCCAAGGGCCTGCGTGACTCAGAATTCAAGGCCTGGCATAAGTATCAGGTAGAGAAACAATAGTCCTAATAAGGGGGGCATTTTGCCCCCCTTACCCTCAAATTCAATGTCCAGCATACTGAATCCCGAAATATTTAGAGAATATGATATCCGTGGTATTGCGGATGTCGAACTTACTGATGAAAAGGTAAGAAGATTCGGTCAGGGGCTTGGGACATATTTCAGGTCATTAGATCAGAACCGGATCCTGGTAGGCAGGGATATTCGTTTAAGTTCACGACGGATATTTAATGCCCTGACCAGGGGAATTTTAAAAACCGGGATTCATATAACCAACCTTGGGGTGGTGCCGACTCCACTATTCTATTTTTCTCTTTTTCATTACAATATTCCATCAGGGGTTATGATTACCGCAAGTCATAACCCAAAAGAATTTAACGGCTTTAAGATAGCACTGGATAAGACAACGATCTTTGGCCCGGAGATTCAGAGGCTCCGTTCATTTATTGAAAGTGGTAAATTCTGTGAGGGAGAGGGGAAGATTGAAAATTCCAATCCGATTATACCTTATGTCAGTCTTCTGGTTCAGAAGGTCAAGATCAAGAAGAAGATAAAGGTTGCCTTTGATCCGGGTAATGGCACAGTCGGACCGGTTCTTAAGAAATTTGTTAAAGCACTAAATCTCGATGCAACTATAATCAATGGTGAGCCAGATGGCAATTTCCCAAATCACCTGCCCGATCCGACGATCCCCGAATATATGGAAGAACTTAAACAGATTGTTATAGATCAGCATCTCGATCTCGGTGTTGGTTTTGACGGTGATGGTGACCGGATTGGTGTTATCGATGAGCAGGGGAATATTATCTGGGGAGATATCCTGCTGGCGATTTTTTCCAAACCTATCTTAAAGACCCATCCCGGTGCCAAAATCGTATGCGAAGTCAAATGTTCCGAAGGGCTTATTGAATTCGTAAAGGCAAATGGTGGTGTACCGATAATGTACAAGACTGGCCATTCTTTGATCAAAGCCAAGATGAAGGAGGAGTCGGCTTTGATTGCGGGTGAGATGTCAGGGCATATCTTCATCAGTGACAATTACTTTGGTTTTGATGATGCAATCTTTGCGGCATTAAGACTGATTGAACTTTTAGGTCAGTCCGATCAGCCCCTTTCCCAACTTGCCAGTGAAGTGCCGAAGTATTTTTCGACCCCGGAGATTCGTGTGCCCTGCGCTGATGATCGGAAGTTTGAAATTACCAGGAGTCTGCGTGACTATTTTGCCTCGAGATATCGGGTGGTTGATATTGATGGCGTAAGAGTAGAATTCGCTGATGGCTGGGGGCTGGTTCGGGCATCAAATACTCAACCGGTCCTGGTTATGAGGTTTGAGGCCAAAAGCCAGAAAAGGCTACAAGAGATTCAGGATGAATTTAGCCAGGTTCTCAAACAGTATCTAAGAACGGGTGGTTAATAATGTTGAGCGAAATCCTTAAGGCCGAACGAATAAAATTTGACATTGATGGTTCAAGTAAAGAGGAGATTATAAATATCCTGCTTGAGGGTTATGACTTCAATAATAAATCTCTTCTCGTTGAAGAGATTCTAAGTCGCGAAGCAATTATGTCTACTGCCCCGGGTAAGGGTATCGCAATAATTCGTGGGTTCACCAGTGAGGTCGAAACCCCTTCTTTAACCATCGGTCTGTCGAAACGAGGGATAGATTTTGCCAGTCTGGATCATGCGCCAGTCCGGATTTTTTTTCTATTTATCTTTCCCAGGGATTTTAAAGATTATCCTTACTATATCGCAAGCGCCTTGAGTCTTTTAAATCAGGAAACGGTGCGCACAAGACTCCCTGACTTTATTTCCGCCCAGGAGTTGATAAAGTTTATAAGCCAAAAAGAAGTGTAAATGAACAAATCAGAAGGTGTTTACCGTATGCTTGTAATTTACTGGATAGTCTTTATATTGGTTTTAACCGCAATCCCGGTTAAGGAGACACGGATAGTCAACCGATACCACTTTGATAAAATCGTCCATTTCAGTCTCTTTTTTATCCTCGGTATTTTTAGTCGGCAGGTAATGAAACTTGGCCATTTTTTGGTTCTGGCAACTGCTACTGCAATTTGTTCTGAAGTCCAGCAGTTTTTTGTGCCGGGTCGCCAGGTTGAGTTGCTGGATCTACTCGCAAATCTGGTCGGGGTGGGTTTTAGTTTGGTTTTTTTCTATCATATCTTCGCCACAAAAGAAAATTTAAAAAGTTGAGGGACAGATGCGTTATCAAAGGATTAAAGGAACGAGAGATGTTCTCCCCAGCGAAATTGAGCGGGTAAATTTTGTAAAAGAAAAGGCAAGGCAGATTTTCTCGCTTTACGGTTATCGAGAGATCCGGACGCCAATTTTAGAACCGACTGAACTCTTTGTCCATTCGACCGGGACCACCTCTGATATCGTGGCAAAACAGATGTATACCTTTACCGATCTTGGCAAACGCAGTATTACTTTGCGGCCTGAGGGGACGCCGGGTGTTATTCGGGCAGTTATTGAAAATCAACTTTCTCTTCCGCAGAGGCTTTACTATATTGAGCCGATGTTTCGACAGGAACGACCCCAGAAGGGGAGATATCGTGAATTCAATCAGATCGGGATTGAGGCAGTTGGTATCGGGTCACCCCTGATTGATGCCGAAGTTATTAATATCGGTGTGGAATTACTCCGCTCAGTTCAGATTATAAATTTTGTCGTGGAGTTGAATTCTATCGGTTGTCCGATATGTCGGCCTGCTTTCAGGTCAGCACTGCTTAAGTTTATAAAACCGAAAGTGGTTAAATTCTGTCCGGACTGCCAGATGCGGGCTGATCGCAATCCCCTGAGAATATTCGACTGCAAAAATGAGGTTTGTCAACAGTTGCTGAGCGATGCTCCAAGTCCGGTCGATTATCTCTGTAGCGAATGCCGATCACATTACGCAAATGTAAAAGACTATCTCAAATTCTATAAGATTGAATTCGTTGAAAATCCTCGATTGGCCCGTGGTATCGATTATTACACCAGGACCGTATTTGAGATCAAGGATCGACATCTTGGTGCGCAGGATACTATTATTGGAGGGGGTCGGTATGATTACCTGGTCAAAGAACTGGGCGGGCCGGATGCACCGGCAATTGGTTTTGCTCTCGGTCTGGAACGTTTAGTTCAGTCGATGACTCAACCTGAAATAAAAAGCGGAAAAATGAAGACTTTTTTCATAATTCCGCTATCTGCTTCGTCCCTCCCTCTGGCTATTAATCTTCAACAGACTATTGTCCGTAAGTGTTCCATCAGTCTGATTGGTGAACCGGAAAAGAGTCTTAAGAGATTATTAAAAGATGCGGACCGGGTCAATGCTGATTATGCGATGATCATCGGTGATGATGAATTGAGAGGGGGCTATATTACAGTTCGGGATATGAAGCAGGGTTCTCAACAGAAGGTCATCCTCGAAGAGATCGATAGATTCCTTTCTGGTCTTCTTTGATACGCTAAATTTATTGACAAATCGCTTTTAAGGTGTAGAATTAAAATATGTTCTATCTGTTATTATTTTTGGCGGTTGGTGACTACAACCCTACTACACTGGTTGTTCCACCTGTTGGCCACTCCGGTGGGTTCTATCGGGCATCAAAATATTATCTTAATCTTTTTCTTGGACCCAGATTCAGTTATCGCGATCCTCAGGGAGTTGCTGCAGTTAAACTTAATGAACTTGATAATCCCAGAACAAAAAGGGATGATGATGAGTTGACTCTTTTTGCAGTCAATTCGGGCAGTGGAGAGATTGTTTATAATGTCGGTTTTGAAGCGATAAGGGTTTTTAAGAGAGATTTTATAAATCCGAAAGGCATTGCGGTGTTACCTTCCGGGCTGGTCTATCTCGCCGATTATGGTAATAATCGGGTTGTAAAAATGGAATACAAAAAAGGTGATCTGCGGATTGTAAATATGATTACTGATGATCTGATCAATCCAGTGGGAGTGGCACTGGATTCTAAGGGGAACCTCTATGTATCCGACCATGGCCATTCACTGATCAAAGTCTTTGGCCCGGATGATCAGTTAAAAATGACAATTGGCCAAGAGAGGGCAGGGGCGGGTGAATTGTTTAAGCCGACTGCGATTGCGGTGATCGATGATGGTGATTCGTTCAATTTTTATCGTGATAACTTTATGGCGGTGATCGACCAGCAGGGCCGGCGGCTCCAGGCCTTTACCCTCAGTGGTAAATTTTTAAAATCCATTACTTCACCAGAGCTTGGTCTGGCTGAAGCCAGTTTTACCTATCTGGCGATCGACCGCTTTGGTAATATATATGTTACTGATTCGGTTAACAATCAGGTGCATAAGTTCGATCATAATCTCCGTTACATCATCTCCTATGGACGGACCGGAGTGAATGAAGGGGAGTTTGTTTCACCGCGGGGGATATCGATCTGGAGAAGGTTCGGTCAGGTAATAATTTCCGAACGGGAGGGTGGCCAGTACCTATGGACTAATATCGATGTCTTCTTAATTGGCTGTTTTCCCGAGGAGTTTGTTCCGGGTGAAAAGGCGACGACGATCGCCCTTTATCTAACCGAACTGGGTGAGGTTAAGATTTATATCAATAAATTGAATGGCGAAAAGGTCTGTGACCTAATAACAGTGCACCAGCAGCCACCTGGTGATTTTCTGGTTTTGTGGGATGGTCGAGACAATCGGGGACAGATTGTTCCACCTGGTTTATACGAGGTCCATATTGTTGTCCGTTCTCAATATCTGCGTGGTTTCAGTCAATATTTGACCAGGCATTTAACAACCAGGGTCAGATGTATCGAAGGATCATAATCACTGTCCTTTTTTTGGTGCTTTACCCCTCAGCCACCAGGTATGCTGGTGATTTTCAGGATCTCGGTGTCGGGGCACGGGCACTGGGTATGGGCAGTGCGGTAGTCGCTCAATTTGGTGATCCTTTCATACTCTACTGGAATCCAGCCGGGACCGCAGGGGTTGCGAAGCGGACGATTAATTTTATGCATGCGGAGAATTTCGGCGGTGCGGTAAAGAATGAATACTTAGGATTGGTCTGGCCCGATCAAGAAAATTCGTTAGGTGCAGGGTATTACTATCTTGGTGTCCCCTCCATTAAATTGACCCGACTGCCGGATACACTCAAGGAGATCTCAGAAGAGAATCGGCCTATACCCTATGATACGGTGACCGCTTCGGATCACCTATTATTTTTCAACTACAGTCGAGGTCGAGGCAGACTTTCCTTTGGTGCCAATCTTAAGGTCTATTACCGAAACCTATCTGTAGTTAAAGGTTTTGGGGGGGGCGCCGATGCAGGCGTTATCAGCCATTTACCCAATTTGAATGTAGCGCTGGTAATAAGGGATTTCATTTTAAGCCCCATTCTCTGGGATAATGGTCTGAGGGAACAGATTCTGCCCCGCTTCACATTAGGAGTCGCTCCCTGCTTTGAGATTAGAAGATGGCAGAGCAGTTTGAGGTTAGAATGGGATATTGTGAAGTATCTTGATAATGGTGATAAGTTTATTCAGAATTTAGGGCTGGAATTTGCCTATCATAGCAGTCTCTTTGCCCGTTTGGGACTCAACGATTTTAAACCGGCCCTCGGATTGGGTTTGGGCTGGAGGAGATTTAGTATTGACTACGCTTTTGTTTATCATCCTGAATTGGGTGCTTCCAACAGAATCTCGGCTGGAGTCCTGTTTTGATCAAAGCAGAAGTTTTTAGAAAACTCTTCAATCTTTTTGCTTTATTCATTCCGATTGTCTATTATTTTACGCCGGTTGGCATCGCTAAGTATATTATGTTGTTGATTACCCTGGTCATCCTGGTTGTCGATCTCAGCCGTCTTAAGATTAGTATCTTCAAGGATATCTTCGTTCTTTTTTTTGGCTCTTTTTTAAGAAAACACGAGATCTGGTCAATTACCGGTGCGAGTTACCTGGTTCTGGGTGCGTTTATCTCGGTTTTGCTATTTCCTAAGATGATTGCGATTGCTGCCCTTTCATTCGTCATTGTGGGCGATACTTTTGCTGCAATAATGGGCCAGACCTTTGGCAAAATAAAATTGTTTAAGAAATCACTGGTCGGGAGTGTGAGTTTTTTCATTGTATCGGTGATTATTGCCTATATTATTTCCCATTTACCTGATCCCTTGCCTTTCAAGGTAGGATTGATCGGGGCGTCGATATCGGCCGTGATCGAAGCCCTGCCGTTGAATATCGATGACAATTTTGCAGTGCCCATCATTGCCGGTGCGGTGATGAATTTCTTTTTTTAATAACCATCCCAAAAGAACTGGAGCCGACGCTGGAATTTGGCCCTGCTCACTATTCGAGGGGGACTTCTGAAGTATATACTGCTTTTATTTTCTGGGTTCTGAGTTCAAAGACAAAATAAACCTGATAGCCAGCGATTTCGGGGTGGTTTTGAATGGGCGTAAAATAACGGAGAGCAAGGGATTTTTTTAAACTATCGGAAGAGGCAAATTTAAATTCAAACTGAGCATCAACCGGCAGCGAGAAATATTTACCGACAATCTTTCTTAAGAGTTGGGGCTTGCTTTCGATAATCTGACGCCATCTTTGAACAAGTTTCTGGTATTCACCACCGGTTGGATCGGCATAGGTCCAATCCTGATAAAATTCTTTCCGAACCAGGGCAAAATTCTCTGCCTCAATCTCTCGGGTAAAATTATAGCCAGTGCAGTTAAGGATCAATAATGCGAAGAAGATCAGGGTGATGAATCTCATCTGAACTTTTTAAGATTTTTTATTGTGCAGCAATGGCGCGCACTGCTTCAATCGCAGTTTCGATATCTTTTCTGGTGTTAAATGGTCCGATGGCAAACCGCACTGTGCCCTCGGGTGCGGTCCCGAGTTGTTCATGAACCAGCGGAGCACAGTGGAGGCCGGCCCGATGGTAAATATGATATTTTTCGTCGAGCAATGCACCGGTATCCCTGGCTTTAAATCCTCTGATATTAAATGAGATAAGAGGCAGGTGATTCTTTGAAATCTCTGAACAGTAGAGGACAACCCGGTCTATCTTCTGTAACTCATCAACCAGGAGTCGGGTGAGCTTCATTTCATAGCGGTGAATATTAGTCAGGCCTCTGCGGTTGAGGTAGTCCAGTGAGGCATAGAGTCCGGCGACACCCACCATATTGACTGTCCCACACTCAAGACAATAAGGGAAATCTTCGGGCTGGAATCTCTCCTGTGACCTGATTCCGGTGCCACCAAATCGGGTTGGTGAAATCTTGATTCCTTCCCGAACATATAATCCACCGATTCCCATTGGACCGAGTAAAGATTTATGGCCGGTAAAAGCCACAATATCGATGTTCATCTTCTCGATATCGATTGGGATCGCCCCGGTAGTCTGGGCAGCATCGATGGCAAAGACAACACCTTTTTTTCTACAGATGGCACCAATCTCCTTGATCGGCTGGATCGTTCCAATCACATTGGAGGCATGATTGACAATGACCAATCGGGTGTTACCCTTTATCTTCTTTTCGATATCTTCAGGAGCAACAAAACCGTTCTGGTCAAAAGGCACAAAGTCGACCTCAATCCCTTTATCCCGGGCAACATGGTTTAATGGCCGCAGCACAGAGTTGTGTTCGAGTTTTGTTGTTATTACATGGTCACCCATCTTAACCAGGCCGTTGATTACCATATTCAATGCATCGGTTGCATTGTAGGTAAAGACCAGACGATTAGAGTCAGTGCCATTAAACATCTTTGTCAATCGTTCTCTGGTTCTGTTAAGAATTTTTTCGGCTTCACGAAAGGCATAACCCCGGGAACGGCCAGGATTAACCCCGAATTTCTTATAGAAGGAGGTTATAAATTTATAGACCGCCTCAGGTTTTGGGAAAGTAGTCGATGCATTGTCTAAATAGATGAATTGTGATCTTTTCATCGGTCGGTGATCTATTTTATTCGATTTCCTTATATTGTCAAGTTATAAATTGAATGGATTCTATTTTTAAAACCCTGAGGCAGATTAAAAAACTTGACTTTTGCTAAATTATATTTATAATTCAGTATACTGATCTTTGATGAATTCGGGTAAGGTGTCTCCCAGCAACTTTGTGCAAGAAATGCGTATTCACATAATAGGGAGTATAGTTTGATGTTTTTCAGTAGTGTTTATTAAAGATTGATAAAAAAGTGCTGGGCTGGACAAAAAAGAAATTGGAGTTTATCGTGCAAGGGACACCGTGGAATTAGAGAATGTGGTTTGAGAGATCTATGGCTCTTTCTTTCTTCCACACAAAATGGTTAAGAGCCAAATTTAAGTTATACAATAAAAAAGGAGTGGTTATGCGGTTTATCCTTTTCTTCTTTATTAGCCTCAACATTATTACCCCTCTGTACGCCGATGTGGCCCAGAACTCCAGAGTCTATAATGCTACTATCAATGATGTTATGACTGCCTGCGAAGCCGCACTTTTCGAATTGGCGGGTAGTGAAATCTCTTTAGGGAAATCCGCAAACTGGTTATATGCTAATGGCATCCAGGCTCGATCACCAGGTGAATTTGACTCATACATCTTAAGAACGGATTGGGACGAGAAATGGGATACAAGATGGGTTGATGCGAAGTACGATGTTGAGGTTTTTTTAAAAAGTCTCGATGCGAGTCTTACCGAAATAAAGGTTAGTTGCAAATTCCGCGGTTTTGGTATGCCTTTCAATCTCCTTACGCTACCCGCAATCTGGTATGAAAGGCCTTCAAGCGGTAGGCTGGAAGCAAAGTTCTTTAATCTCGTCCAGGAAAAGATCGATGAGATAGAAAAGTTCGGTAGAATTTTACCGCGACCTGATAAGATCAGAAGGGTTCCCCAAAAACCACCGACTTTTCCTATAACTTACAGCCCACCCTGGACCCCGAATGAAAATCTGATTAAAACACCAGATACACCTGCTACCCATAACTGGCAGAACGAGGTTGGTATGGCGGTGGGCAAGAGAGGGAGTGGTCGGTTGGGTGCCTATGCATCGTGGAATGAATATCGTTATGAAGGAACAACCGCTCATACTCATTATGGTTTTGCCCGTTCGACCAATGGTGGTCTTTCGTGGTTGAATGATACAATTCTGGGCCATAATGCTGGTGGTTATCTCTGGCAGTTTGACCCATCAGTCTGTGTGGGTAACGGTGACACTGTCTATGCTGTTATGCAGAGTTACAATTCTTCTTCAGCAACGGCAATCTTTGTGCTCAGATCTACAGATATGGGACGAACCTGGTCAAATCCGGTTCAAGCCAGCGATCCCGGTACCTCTGAGGATAAACCCTGGTCAACTGCGGATGGTAGATATGTTTATGTAACCTGGACCCGTTTTTCAGGAACACCAACCCAGATTCGTTTTGCCCGTTCGACCGACGGCGGACAGACTTGGGGTAATTATACCAATCTCCATACTACCGGTCAAACCGCCCAATGGAGTATACCGGCAGTAGGCCGAGGCGATACGGTATATGTATCCTGGTCATTAGACGACCGCAATACCTCGGGTTGGACTGTTGGTTGGGATCCATATGTTAAGATCTCTACCGATCGCGGTGTAACCTGGGGGGCTGAATATCCGAGTCCGAGAGCCAATAATTACCGGGCCAGTGGCACCGGCGGTTCATTCCGATGGCGACACCTTCCTTATTCTGGATTTGCGGTATCGAAAAAGACCGGTCACCTTCATCGTGCCTATACGACTCGAGACTCTTCGACCGGTGTCTATCGTATAAGGTATACCCGCTCAACCGATGCCGGTCGCACCTGGTCAACCCCATTCCGGCTCAATTCAACTATGACCCCGGACACATTCGAAGCCTTCTTCCCCTGGATAGCCGTCGATGATTCAGTTGGTCATATCCATGTTGTCTGGTATGATATGAGGGCTGGTCGTCCTGATTCAAGTCTTGATGTCTATTATCGGCGCTCAACTGATGGTGGTACAACCTGGTTACCTGAATTGAGAGTTACCGATGTCTCTTTCTGGCCCGATACCCTACCCTCGGGTGGATTTGCGGCAATTATCGGCGACTACATCAATGTCGCCACCTCGACCGATTTTGCAGTTGCAGGTTGGTGCGATTGTCGAAATGAGCGACAGGGCAGAAAAGAGGATGTTTATGTATCGCGTTACGGTTACCTGGTAGATATTAAAGAAGGTAAAAAGCAAGCGCTTGAAACAGATTTTATCTTGAGCCCCTGCCGACCTAACCCGAGCCGGGGATTGGTTAAGATTCAATTCACAAATCCCGTGACAGCGGATCTTAGTCTCAAAGTATTCGATCTGTGCGGAAATGTCGTTCGGACATTAATCGAGGGCACTGTTAAAGAAGGCACCAATCGAGTTATGTGGGATGGCAGAGACGATAATAATGTTGAAGTGCCTCAGGGCGTATATTTTATCCGGCTTAAGACTGATAAAGCGACAAGGATCGACAAGATCACCATCGTGAAATAATCGTAAAGCATAAATCGAATATAAGGGGCACGCCTTGGTGGGTGCCCCTATATCTTTTTACCAGACCTTCATTGCGACTGACCATTCCTGATTCTAAGATCCTCCCACCTTTACCACCGCCAAAGATACTGTAGATTGAGCCGTCGGCTGCAAAGGAATCTGATGCATCAGTATAGACCCAGATTTCACCTTCCGGGATCTTATCGGGTGCTGGTCTTAAAATTCCATTTAAACCACTCGGGTTAAAGATGATTGGACAGTTTTCATATAGTATTTCACTATGGATGAAGAGAAGATAGTCTTTAAGAGTTTCACCCCCCTGATTGACCGCGCTAAGACTGCCCGGATAATGGCCATTATTTTCATCGGCATACTCTTCGAGGGCGGTCTGGATTAGACTCATCACTCTTTTAACCCTGGTTTCCGTATTCCTGGCCCGGGCATCCTGTTGATTGCGGATTAATAGAGAAATAAGAAATATCCCGATGATAATACTGAAGATTACTGAGAGCAGAACTGCCCATCGGGAGCGGTAGTATCTTCTCTTCGGATTTTTTTGGCCGCTGTAAATAATCACAAGATGCCCAGTTGGTTATATTATTATGCTAAAGGCGAGAAATGTCAATCTTAAATTAAGTAAATTCATCTTTTTTTCAATTGACATTTAATCAGATTCAGATAGAATGGCAAGTCCTTTAAGGAGGTTTAATGAGAATCGTGGTTTTAACTGCACTTCTTTTAGTTGGGTTTGGTTTGACCCAGGCACCGCAATCTGAACCGAAGTTTACCTCACCGGTAGCAGTCTTTCAGACAACGCACGGGAAGATCGTTATCGAACTCTTTCCGAAAGAGGCACCGCTGACGGTTAAGAATTTTATCAAGCAAGCCCTGGCCGGTGCTTTTGACAGTACAACTTTTCATCGGGTGGTAAGAGGTTTTGTTATTCAAGGAGGTGATCCCAACAGTAAGGATGCGGATCCGGATAACGATGGTTATGGTGGTGGTATGATTGATGTTGAGCCCAGGAAACTTTCCAACAAGCGTGGCACAATATCAATGGCTTCTTCATCCCAGACTCAGCCGATCGATTCTCAATCTGATTGTCAGTTTTTTATCAACCTGGTCGATAATTTACGGCTTGATGATTTGGGTTTTATTCCATTTGGCAAGGTGATAAAAGGGATGAATGTAGTTGATAAGATTGCAATGGTGAAAGTGCGGCCGGGAAATAACCGACCTTTGAAGAATGTTACTATATTAAAAGTTACAATAATAGAAAAGAGCAGACTGACGAAATAGGGAGAGTTCTGAAAAACAATTCATCCTTTGCAAGATAAAGGTGTCAACAGGGAGGTCTGCATCCTGCGAGGCCTGATACGCTTCTTCAGACAGAAATGGCGCAAAAGATTTATCTGACTGAGGATAGTCTAATTTGGCTCGCTCCAAAGGTGTTATGAAATTCCTTGTCTTATCCTGATGTCTGCACCTGGTATTATAACACCATACCCACCGGGCCAAATAATCAGATTTTAAGTGAAGGGATCGAGCTCGTCTCTGTCCGACAAAATCGTCCAGGCAGACATCTACTACCGAACCTGATGATAAGGCAGACAGTGGTTAAGATGTCTATTTAAGAGGTGCTTGACTTTTCAGAAAAATTGAATAGATTATTATCAGGAGGTCTTTAATGAAAAAGGCTTTCATAATTTTACCTTTAATATTTTTTGCCTGCCGGCATGTCACGCCCTATAAGCTGACTAATTATTTTTTGAATGAATCGGCGATGAGCGAATTGAGGGCTAAACGGGTAGCGGTCCTGCCCTTCGGTGCTACGGCCAGCCGTTACGGCACCCAGATGGCCGACGAATTTAATGTTCAACTCGGGAAATTGGGCATTTTTGAACTGGTTGAACGGCAGAGGGTCGAAGAACTTTTTAAGGAGCAGGATTTTGACCCGAAGCGGCTCGACCCTGAGACTGCGGTCAAGATTGGTAAGATGCTGGGCGCCCATGGTGTAATCCTGGGGAATGTTATGGCTTATAGTGAAGGCAAAGTCGGGGCTAGCGTAAAACTGGTAAATGTTGAGACCGGAGAACAGATCTGGCAGGCGAGTGATGTCCTGAACGGTGATGATAAGCGAGTTAAGAAACTGGTTGAGAAATCGGATCACTATCGTCTGTTGGAAGACCCTGCATTTCTGAGTCAGGTTCTCTGTCGGCTGATGGCAGAAACATTGAAGGGAAAATGAAAAGGCTTATATCCGGTATTCTCCTGGTTTCCTTTACCATCTCCTGCGGACCGGTTAAACCCTACCGGGTTACTAACTTCTTCCGTTCATCAAAGATTGAAGAAAGAGGGATAAAACGAATAGCAGTTTTACCTTTTGGTAATCTGACTGATTTCCGGACCGCTGATCTCATCGTTACCGATGAAATGAATCTGCAACTTGGCAAACTTGGTGTCTTCGATCTGGTTGAGAGGATAAAGATCGAGGAACTCTTCAAGGAACAGGATCTCGATACCTTAAGATTTGACCCAGTAACTGTCGCCCGGATCGGTAAGATGCTTGGTGCCCAGGGAGTAGTATTAGGCAATGTGACACATTTTAAGCCTCATCCCAAAGAGGTGATTGATACGGTCCGGAAGTTTGGCGGCCGGGAACGCTATCCGCCAGTTATCATTATTGGCGACCACGACCGTAATGGCGATGATGATTTCTGGAAGGTCGCCTGCATTGTTGGTGCGGCAGTTACGGTTGTGGGGGTGGTGATTTATTTGATTTTCAAGCCCAAGCCCTCAGCCGAGGTTGGTGTCAGTATGCGGCTGGTCGATGTCGAGACGGGAGAGCAACTCTGGCAGGTAAAAGACCTTTTTAAGGGCAATAAGAGGGCAATCCAGGAACTGGTTAAGACGAAGGAAGATAAGAAGCGGCTTACTGAGGATGTTGAGTTTCTCACCCGGATTCTCTGCCAGGAGATGGTAAGGACTTTTAAGTATCGCCAGTAGATAATTTTTTTATAACTTGAAATTGGTAACTGCCCCTTGACAATTATCACATCCTGCATAAAATGGAATGCTTATTAATGTAGATGCCGACATAGCTCAGGGGCAGAGCAATGGTTTTGTAAACCATAGGTCGGGGGTTCAATTCCCTCTGTCGGCTATTTAAAATTGATCTGGTTGTAGTTCGGGCAGGTGGCGGAGTGGACAATCGCATCAGACTGTAAATCTGACGGCCGTTGGCCTTCGGAGGTTCGAATCCTTCCCTGCCCATCTATCCAATCTAAACATTATAACAATTTATATCTGAACTCAGTTTCTTGATCGACATCCCATGTAAGGGTACTTGCACTTAACTCCGGGATAAATTTTATAAATCGGAAAATGCGAATAGATAATAATCATACCCTAATTTCATTAATTGTCTAAATGAGAGAATGAAAGGTGGTTTAACCCTTTTCTATTAGTTCATCGCATCTTTTCACCCAGATTCTGGCATTGCATTTTTCAAAGATTTGTTTTGCTTTTTTTAAGTAGATATCTGCTTTTTCCGCTTCATTCCTTGACTTTAACTTTTGCCCGTAATAATAGCACGCTTTGGCTAAGTCAAAAGGTTGTTTTATCTCTTCAAAGATTTTTATTGCTTCGTTAAATTTATTCTCGGCTTCGTTCTCCTTTTCGGTGATGCTTTCGATTCGTGCCTGGAGAAGGATCACCTCGGCCTTGCCCGGTTTCGACTTGAGTTCCTCGGCTAATTTCATTGCCGTTTCGGCATAAGACTTTGCTTTTTCAATGGAATTTTTTTCTAATTCTAATAGCCCGAGCGCAAGATATATTCGGCGTGTAATTTCCTTTACTCCAATTTGTTTGGCAATCTGCGCGGCTTTAGTAAAATAAATTTCTGCTTCATCATATCTGCCCTGTTCGAGAAAGACCTTGCCGATATTGTTAAGGCTGTATGCCTGACCTGGCAGATAATTTATCTCCTTAAATATTTCTAAGGATTCATTATAGGCGGTAAGCGCGTTCTGGTAATCCCCAAAAACATTATGGACAAAGCCGATATTGTTTAAACTTTCGCCCTGCCCAATACGATGCCCTATCCTCTTTCTGATTGTAAGAGACCGGGTAAAATATTTTAATGCCTTTGAATAATCACCAAGCACACAATAGACGCCACCTAAATTACTCAGACTGTAACCCTGGCCATACTGATCTCCTATCTCTTCCCTAATATGCAAAGATCTGAGATAGGATTCGAGTGCTCGTTCATAATCATTAAGAATGATGTGGACATAGCCAATGTTATTAAGAGATTCTGCCTCTCCAACGCGATGGCCGATTTCCTGCCGTATCTTTAATGATTTAGTAAGATACTCTAACGCCATAGAATAATCACCCTGCGCGGCGTAGGCAGTGCTTATGTTATTATAGGTAACTGCTTGTTGATATCGGTTATCCGCTTTTTTTTGTAAAATTAATGATTTTTGATAATATCCAAGTGCCTTTGCAACATCCCCCAGTATCCTATAAACACTACCGATATTATTTAAATTTTCTGACTGCCCAGCCTCATCTCCTATCTCTTCCTGAATTTTCAAGGATTTGTTGTAATATTCAAGTGCCCCTGGATAATTGCCAAGAATGTTATAAACATAACCAATATTGGTTAAACATCGGGCTTCTCCTCTCCGGTCTTTTATCGCTTGATATAGCAAAAGAGATTTTTGGGCCGAATTTAACATATCATCATACTTACTCATCGAGCCATAAATATTCGATAATTGAAATAGACAATCTGCCTCAAGTTTTCTGTTCTCAATTTCCCTTGCAATCGCACTTCCTCTATTTATTTCCTCGAGGGCCAGCTCACTCTGCCCGATCAAATTTAACATTTCAGACTTTTCCTTCAGGCAATTAATTAATTTCTCCTTTTTTCCAGTCTCCTCGGCACATTTTATTGCCCGGTCGAATAATTCTATTGCCTGTTGGTTGAGATTTAAATGTTTTGCCTTCGCTGCTGACTTTATTGAATATTCTAATGCCTTTTCCCAGTTCTCACCAAGATAATATTGATAAGACAAAAAATCCGAATAATCTTCAATTCTTTTCGCAAACAACTCTTCAACACTTTCTGCCACCCGGTTGTGTAGTCTTTTTCTTGTCTTCCTTAAAATATTTTTGTATGTTACTTCCTGCAGGAGAGGATGCCGAAATGAATATTCAACCTCGGGCTCTTTTTTAGATTCTTTAATAAATTCAAACTCCTCAAGTGTTGCCAGATAGAGGGTCAGGAGCAATTCGTTAAATTCAGAAACATTCTGTATTACGCGCGGATAAAAACTCCGTCCCATAACTGATGCCAGTTGTAGAATCTGTTTCAATTCTGGTTCTAAATAGTCTAATCTTGAAATAATTACCGACTGAACTGTATCGGGGATTTCAATCCTGCTGACATCTGAGGCTAAACGCCAGACACCGGCCGAAAAGAGTAGAATACCTGAGTCGATTAATGTTCTAAATATCTCTTCAAGATAAAAGGGATTGCCTTCGGCCTTTTCTAAGATTTTATCTTTGAATTCTTCAGGAATTGCAGGGATATTTAAAAGGTGATAAACAAGTCTGGTAGATGTTTTATCATCTAGTGGCATTAAGAAAATTTCAGAAAAGTTAGCGCCGAGTCTGTTTTTGATACGCTCTTTTATTTTCCAGGATTCCTTTTCTTTTTCAGGTCGGGTGAGACAAAGGAGTAAAAAAGGAAAATCTTCTTTCTGGATGAGGAATTCCAGGATTTCTAAAGAGGCTGAGTCAATCCAGTGATAATCTTCAAATACTAAAATCAGTGGTTGTTTTTCTGCCAGACTTAATAATAATTTTTTGATACTTAGAAATATCTGGAGTTTTAGTGCCTGGGGGTCGAGGTGCCTTACTCTTTCGGCGAGTTCATCTATCAGATCAACCGAAAACAGCTGGCACAAGGAAGAAGCAACTTCCTGGTAGCCATCAAGATATAATTCTCTTGTTTTATCTAAGATTTTCTCTTGAATAAGATTTTGGGGATCTTCATCAGTGATAGAAAAGATCCCTTTCAAAATCTGTATAAAGGGTGAATATGGGTAATTTTCGTCGTAAAGCGAGCAACGCCCTTCAAGAAGGGAAGTGGGAAATGGAGCGAGATGTTTTTTTAGTTCTTCATAGAGCCGGGATTTACCCAGGCCGGCCTCACCGATGATGAAGACTACACCACCCCGGCCGCTCTGCAATTCATATGCCTTCTGTTTCAGCAAAGCAAATTCTTTTTCTCTGCCTATCATCGGTGCATAGAGCCCTTGGATGCCTCGCTTGGGGTCGGGTTTTTTTTTGATCTTAAAGGGTCTGAAGATTTTAACTGGACGCTCAATCCCTTTAAGACTAACCGGCGCCAATACTTCATATTCAAACAGATACCTTGATGCCCGGAAGATAGTTTCCGAGACGATTATCTCACCCCTCTTTGCTACATCTTTTAATCTTGATGCAAGGTTTACGGCATCGCCCATCACCGTAAATTCCTTCTTCTCTGAAGAACCAATCTCACCAACGAATACAATACCGCTATTTATGCCAATATGTAAACCGAGGTCGGTCTTTTTTTTGAGTTTCAGGCTGAGTTTATCATTTATCTCAGGCATAATCGCCATCATCTCCAGCGACGCTTTTATCGCTCGCTCCGGATCATCCTCGTGATTAACGGGAAGGCCAAATAAAGCAATGACCAGATCGCCCTCGTATTTGTGAATTAACCCACCCTGTTTGATGATTAATTTATTCAATAATTCGAAGCAGGTATTAGCAACTTCTTGTACATCCTCAGGATCGAGGCGGGAAGAGAGGGCAGTAAAACCTGACAGATCTGCAAACAGGATTGTGACTAAACGAAGTTCTTCCTTTTGTATCATCAGTATTAGTTATGATATTCTAACCGTATTTTTTAAAAAGGTCAAGACCGAACCCGATGATACTTTGCATTACATTTTTGTAACTTTGAAAATTTCCCTCTCGCTTTCCAGAGGCAACCAAAAGGAATTATGTCCCGTCCACATCAGCATTGACAACTTCTGTTTTGTTACTATAATAATAGAAATTATGAAGAATGACTTGCCTGGTTTTGAGAAAGAAAAGATATTTGAAGAGATTGCTCAGGCAATCCTTGCCCATCTTGATTTGAATCGGGTATTCAGGGCGGTCTTAGAAAAGGCAATGAGATTTTTTAACAGTGATGCCGCCTCTTTAATGCTCTTTGATGAAAGTCGTGAATTTCTTACGATTGTTGCCAGTGCGGGGCTCGATCCTGATTATGTAAAGATTGTTAAGGTTAAAAAGGATGAAGAGATTGCTGGTCGAGTTATTCAGGAGAAAAAGGTTCGGGTCGTAAATGATGTGGCTGAGGTTTTCTTGGAGATTGGAGATACCTATTCTTATGAAAAGATCAAGAATGAGGGTTTGGTTTCACTGATCTGTGCGCCGATTGTCTCACAATCTGAATACTTAGGTGTGCTAAATATTTATTTTCGTAGGCAGCAGGACTTAAGCGAAGATGAGATTGCGAATATTTCCTTTTTTTGCAATCTCATCGCCATTGCCATCGAGAATGCCAGGTATTATAAAGAGACCAGTGAACGATTGCAGTCCATTGTTGAATTGAATGAATTGGGCCTTTCCATAACTTCTTTAAGAACAGTTGATGAGATTGCTCAAACAGTTATTAAGTATTCAGTTAAACTGGTCGGAGGTCATGCTTCAGGGGTAATAGTGTTTAAGTCAAATAGCAGTGAGATCGATCAGGCATATTTCTATGATCGAAAAGGCAAGGAAATTTATATTGATAATGATCTTGCAAATCGGGTAAAGGGATTCATCGATTATGTAGTTATTAATCAAAAACCATTATTTATCAGCGATGTTACAGAAGGGGATTTCTTGAATTCTAATAAATTACCTGCTGATTGGCGCTCAATCTTTTGCTTACCGATCAAACTCAAAGATAAAATTATCGGCATATTGCTTTTGAGTGAAACAAGACCGCGGATTATTACTGAACGGGAGAAGATTCTATTGAACTTTCTTGCCAACGAATCGGCTGTAGCAATTGAGAATGCTGTGCTCTATGAGAATATTGAACAACGAATGAAGGAGATGTCGATATTATACGAGGTGAGTCAGAGCTTGATTTCGACCCTGGAGCTGGATGCATTGTTTGCAAATACACTGCTGAAACTCAAAGAGACGATGGGATATGTAAACTGCGCTATATTATTTGTGGATGAAGTAAAACAGGAACTTTATTTCCGCTCCTCAATCGGTTATCCTGAAGAGGTTACCAGGATGAGATTAAAAATTGGCCAGGGACTTACCGGGTGGGCGGTAAAAGAAAGAAAAATTGTCTATGTACCCGATGTTACTAAGGATCATAGATATGTGCTGGGTATGAAAGAGACAAAGTCAGAACTTGCAATACCTCTTGAGTTTAAAGGTAGGATTATAGGCGTCCTGGATGTTGAGAGCCCAAAGATAGACGGCTTCAGTCAATGGGAGATAAAACTTATGGAATCGATATCGTCCCAGCTGGCAATGGCAATATATAATTCTTCGCTTTTTGAAGAAGTTAGGGCTTTATCTTTAACCGATCCATTAACTGAAATTGCTAACAGAAGACATTTTGATATATTATTGGATTCAGAATTGAGAAGGTCTGAACGCTATGGTCGGCCATTGAGTATAATAATGCTTGATCTTGACCATTTTAAGGAATACAATGACTTAAATGGCCATATTGCTGGAGATCAGGTATTAAAAGAGTTTGCTAAAATTATGAAGGGTGAGATAAGAGAGATAGATTTTATTGCTCGATATGGGGGTGATGAATTTGTTGTTATACTTCCGGAGACGGATAACCTTTTTGCCAAACTGGTAGCAGAGAGGATCAGACAAAAGATTGAGACAAATTCAATCGATCCCAGCGTCACTGTGAGTCTCGGGATCGCATCATTTCCCAGAGACGCCCGGAATAAAGAAGGACTGATTCAGGCTGCGGATCGATCCCTCTATGCCGCAAAACAACTCGGTGGTAATCGTATTGCCCTGGCTGAGTAACTTGCAAATATCTTTATAAAAAATGTTTGACATTTGCCCTAAAAGATTTATAATTTAACTATGTTAAGTTCGGTAAATTCAATAATTCAAGTAAAAAAGGGCCAGAGATTAAGCAATCTGATAAAGGATCAGTCTGTCCTTGTGGCAGCAGTCGGGGATCAAATGGTTGATCTTTCTCATACGGTCGAAGATGATCTTACTGTGAGATTATACGATTTTAATTCAGAACAAGGGAGAGAAGTCTTCTGGCACTCGACCTCTCATATCCTGGCTCAGGCGGTGAAACATCTCTTCCCCGATGCTAAACTGGCGATTGGCCCGGCGGTCAGTGATGGTTTTTACTATGATTTTGATGTAGACCAACCATTCAGTCCTGAAGACCTGAAGAAGATCGAATCTGAGATGGAGAGGATTATCAGCGCCGATTATCCGTTTGAGCGGAAAGTTATGGAAAAAGATGAGGCGATAAGACTCTTCACCAGACTTGGTGAACCCTATAAGATTGAACTCATCAACGAGATTGAAGATCAAAAAGTTTCTGTCTATCAGGATGGGGATTTCATTGATCTCTGTCGGGGCCCCCATATCCCGTCAACCGGCAGAATCGGCGCTTTCAAATTGCTCTCGGTTGCCGGCGCCTACTGGCGGGGTGTAGAAACAAACCGGATGTTATCGAGAATCTACGGTATATCTTTTCCTTCCCGGGAAGAACTTGATGAATATTTAAAGAAATTGGACGAGGCAAGAAAAAGGGATCACCGCCGTCTCGGTGTTGAGCTTGAACTATTCAATATCTATGAAGCAGCGGGAGCCGGTCTGGTCTTCTGGCACCCCAAAGGGATGAGATTGAAGAGGATAATTGAAGATTACTGGTATAAGATGCACGAGGCCGAAGGTTATCTATTTGTCAATACTCCCCATATTGCCCGCGGACAGTTATGGCACATCTCTGGCCATTATGACTACTATTTTGAGAATATGTATACAATGAATATCGAAAAGGAAGAGTTTGTCCTCAAACCGATGAATTGCCCTGGGCATATTCTTATCTACCAGTCCAGAATAAGAAGTTATCGAGATTTGCCATTAAGGCTGGCAGAACTGGGAACGGTTTACCGAAGGGAACGATCAGGAGTTTTGCAGGGGTTGTTGCGGGTTCGCGGGTTCACGATCGACGATGCCCATATCTTCTGCACGCCGGAGCAGATTAATGATGAACTGGTTAAAGTTATAAGTCTGGCTCAGCGCATACTGAAGAAGTTTGGTTTTGAGCAATACCAGGTGGAATTATCAGTCTGGGATCCAAGGGAAAAGAGTAAGTTTCTGGGCAGTGAGTCAGAATGGCTACAGGCTGAGGAGGGGCTGATTTCGGCCTTGAGCAAACTTTCCCTGCCCTACAAGAGGATGGAGGGCGAGGCGGCTTTCTATGGACCAAAAGTTGATATCAAGATCCTTGATGCGCTGGGGCGACCCTGGCAGGCAACTACCGTTCAATTTGATTTCAATGCGCCCCGAAGGTTCAATATCCGTTATATGGATCGAGACGGCGGTCATCGCCAGGTTGTGATTATTCATCGTGCAATATTAGGATCAATTGAAAGGTTTATCGGAACTTTAATTGAACATTATGGCGGTGCATTCCCCCTCTGGTTGGCACCAGTTCAAGTAGTAATTCTTACAATAACTGAAAAAGAGATTCCATATGCCGAGAAGATTTATAATGAGTTAAATTCGGCCGGGCTCAGAGTGGAAATTAATTTCAAAAATGAGAAGATAAATTATAAGATCAGGGAGGCTGAGGTTCAGAAGATCCCCTATATGATTATTATCGGTGAACGTGAGGTCGCAAGCGGGGATCTCGCTATACGACGTCAGAAGAAGGGAGATCTGGGCCGATATAAACTTAGTGATTTTCTTAATATGATAAGAACGGAGATCAGTCTTTAATATGCTATATTAGAAGACCTTATGTATTATTGAGAAAAATCCTAACCAAGGAGGTAAGATTAGAGATAAACCAAAAGTTAATTATGGAATAAAAGCACCAAGAGTAGTGGTCATCGATACTGATAAAAAGAACCTGGGGGAGATGAATACATACGAGGCAATAAAACTTGCGCGGGAGAAAGGTCTTGATCTGGTCGAGGTTTCGCCTCTGACTCAACCACCGGTCTGTCGAATTATGGATTTTGGCAAATTCATTTATGAACGAAAGCGACGCGAACGTCAGTCCCGCAAAAAGCAGAAAGTTATATCAATCAGGGAGATCAGGCTCAGTCTAAAGATCGGCGATCATGACTATCAGGTAAAATTGAAGAAAATAATTGAGTTCCTTGAATCCGGTGACAAGGTCAAGGTTTCGCTACTCTTAAGAGGCAGGGAAGCACTCCATGCCAATCTGGCGATGAATTTGATGGAGCGATTGGTTTCTGATCTCAGCGCCAAAGCCCGGGTTGAGGTGCCACCGAGGCGTGAGGAGATGTTGATCTATGCAGTCTTTTTGCCCAAGAAACAATGAAAAGGAGCAAAGATGCCAAAACTTAAGACTAAAAGGACTTTGATGAAAAGGGTAAAGTTGACCAAGAGCGGCAAGATTTTAGCAAGAAGATCTGGAAAGGGGCATCTTCTTACCGGCAAGTCGCAGAAAAGAAAAAGACGCCTCAGAAAGACAACAACTTACGATAAGATGGTTGCGAGGCGTTTAAAGAGTATGTTAAATCTATAAATTCCAGAGATTTCTATATTACTTGACATATTATCGAAGTTGTATAGAATGAGAAGTTGTTTTAAAATTTTATAAGGAGGTTTATTTGGCAAGAGTAAAGACTGGACCCAAGACCCGACGTCGTCGGAAAAAATGGCTCAAGGCAGCAAAAGGCTACTGGGGTGGGAAGCACCGTCTATATAAGAGCGCGCGTATTGCGGTGATGAAGGCACTTCTCTCTGCATATCGAGAACGGAAAAGGCGGAAGCGTATATTCCGGAGTCTCTGGATATTGAGGATGAACGCGGCGTTGAGAGAGATAGGTATTAAATACAGCCAATTTGTTTATGCCTTAAGGAAGAGCGGAATTGAACTTAATCGAAGGATTCTGGCGGAAATGGCTTATAGCCAGCCGGCTGAGTTTCAGAAATTGGCCCGAACCGTTATGGAGGAGATTGGTGGAGGAAAAGATAAAAAGGCTTGAACAAGAGATAAAGCAGCAGATCGACGGTTGTTCCAACGCGGAAGACCTGGATAAGATTCGAACCGCTTATCTTGGTCGTAAGGGAGAATTGAATAAGATCTTCGCAGAAATTTCCTCAATTGCCGATTTGGGCGATCGTAAAAAGATCGGTGCTTTGACTAATGAATTGAAGAACAAGGTAGAAGATTGGATTGCCACAAAGCGGTCAATGCTTTTGAAAACCAGAGAAAGAAAGATGGTTGACCTCACCTTACCGGGCCGAAAGACCTGGAATGGTCATTACCACCCATTGACCTCGATGAGTAATGAAATCTGTAATATTTTTTTGCATCTCGGCTTCAGTATCGAACTTGGGCCAGAGGTTGAATTGGATTGGTACAATTTTGAAGCCTTGAACATTCCGCCCCACCATCCTTCCCGGGATACCGCGGGAAGTCTCTTTTCGAGTTTTTTTATTACCGATGAGGTCCTGCTGCGCAGTCATACATCACCGGTCCAGATTCGGGTAATGGAAAAACGGCGCCCACCGATAAAGTCGATTATGCCCGGCCGGGTCTACCGTTATGAAAATTTTGACGCCAGTCATTCACCGATTTTTCACCAGGTTGAAGGTCTATATGTAGATAAAGGGGTAGGCTTTGGTGAATTAAAGTGGGTCCTTTCTGAATTCTGCCGGCGTTTCTATGGGAAAGATACCAGATTGAGATTTTCTCCTTCTTACTTTCCATTTACTGAGCCATCGGCTGAAGGTGCAGTTAGTTGCGTAATCTGTAAGGGTAAAGGTTGTCGGGTATGCAAAGGGAGTGGCTGGATTGAGATCTTTGGCGCGGGTATGGTCCATCCCCAGGTTTTGATAAATTGTAAGATTGACCCGAAGAGGTATTCCGGTTACGCGTTCGGTATGGGGGTAGAAAGGATTGTGATGGTCAAGTATCTGATAGATGATATCCGTCTCCTTTTCGAAAATGATGTCCGTTTTCTGGAGCAGTTTGTATGAAGGTCTCGCTCCTCTGGTTCAATCAATACTTAGGGAGACGTTTGAGACTCGATCAAAC
Source organism: Caldifarciminota bacterium (assembly GCA_965648915.1). Taxonomy (GTDB): domain Bacteria; phylum Hydrothermota; class Tepidihabitantia; order SM23-42; family CAYGYG01; genus CBFGIV01. The sequence goes on from CBFGIV010000012.1 coordinate 52,424, forward strand.
TATCGATCTCTTAGTCCGGCTAGGCTTTGGTTGTGATATTGATAGTGTTGTCAATTATGGTGAAGGGCTGGAGAATGTCTGTGTTGCCGCGATTGAAGATTTGACCACCCATCCTAAGGATGGAAGGTTACAGATCGCTACCATAAATATTGGTAAGGGAAAGAAACAGGTCGTAACCGCAGCAAAAAATATCAAAACCGGAGATCTTGTCTTATTTGTGCCGGCCGGGTCGAAGATTAATAAAGAGTTAATCCAGGAGAAAGATTTCTCCGGAGTCGTCTCCCAGGGTATGTTTCTCTCCGAAGAAGAACTGGGACTGACCGAGAAATCAGAAGGGGTTATTGTTCTTGAGAAAAACCAATTTGATCCAGGTGGTAAAGTTTATCGAATCCAACCCGGCAAAAGATTCTCCGAACTTTTCGATTGTGAAATTTTAAATTTAGAGACGACCGCAATCCGTTCGGACTGGCTTTCTACCCTGGGCATTGCCCGGGAATTGGTCAGGATGTTTAATAAGAGGATACCGCCGTCTGAATTCATTAAGGAGAAGACAGAGGTAGTGGGCATTGAGGTTCAGGATCGTACTGCCTGCCCGCTCTATACCGGGCGGCTGATCGAAGAGGTCACAGTTAAAGAATCCCCCTTCTGGCTGAAATGGCGACTCTACACCCATGGTATCAATCCGATAAATAATATTGTTGATATCACCAACCTGATTATGCTTCAATTTGGCCAACCCCTGCATGCCTTCGACTACGACCGCCTGGCCGGACACAGGATTATTGTCCGGCGCGCAAAACCGAAGGAGCCTTTTACCACCCTTGATGGAACGAGACTTGAATTAAACGGACAATTAGTAATATGTGATAGCGAAAAGCCGGTTGCCCTGGCCGGTATTGTAGGGGGAAGAGAAAGTGGTATCGAGGCTGATACCAAAACTGTTCTCCTCGAGAGCGCCTATTTTGATCCAATCGTTATCAATCGAGCGTCGCGCCTACTCAATATTCGGACTGAATCTTCAATCCGGTTTGAGAAGGGAGTAGATTTTATCGGCGTGATTAATGCTTCCCGGGTGACGGCTGAACTTCTTACCCATTATGCTGGTGCCCGAAGGGGTCGATTTCAGATTGTTGGTCGCATTCCCAGGCCGGCGAAGATTTCCGTCGACTTTGAAAGAATAAAGAGTTTGCTCAGCATCGATATAAATTTTTCTGAGTTTAAGAATATTCTCAGAATTCTTGATCTATCACCCCGGGGCAAGAAAAAAGTCATAGTTTCGGTCCCCTCTTATCGAAATGACCTCAGATGGGAGGCAGATATTGCTGAGGAGGTAGCCCGGGTCTATGGTTATGACAGGATACCCGAGGTTGTCAGTCCAAGACCGGTTTTCGAGTATAAAGTTGATCCCCTTTCGCAACTTGAGTCAAAGGTAAAGGTATATTTTGTTGGTAAAGGTTTTTATGAATGCTGTTCTTTCAGTCTGGTCTCGGCCCGGGAACTTTCAATGTTAGGCTTTGATAATTTCATCCGGATTAAAAATCCACTTTCGGAAAATTATAATGCATTGCGTCCGACCCTGATAATCAACTTCCTCAACAATCTGAAGACCAATATCGACCATTTTAATTTTAATCTCCGACTCTTCGAAGTGGGTAAAGTTTTTGAACCATCAGATGAAAAATTACCCCGGGAGAAGTCATTTGTTGGTGGTATATGTGGTGGGGAATATCATCCACTTCACTGGACCCGAAGCAGGGCGATCGATTTTTTTGATGTCAAAGGTTTTGTTGCAGGATTTTTTGAATACTTAAAGATTGATAATATAAATTATCAACCCGCACCATTCAAATTTTTTACCGAGGATTATTCAAGTCTGATTTTGATTGAAAATCGGCCCATTGGATGCATCGGCCTCCTTCGGTTACCATTCATTGATAAGAACTATTACTACTTTGAAGTGAATCTTGATGAGATTGTCAATCGTATCCCTGTATCAATCTATCTGCCCCTGCCCAGATATCCAGTTGTGACCCGTGATCTCTCATTCCTTGTATCAGAAGAGATGAATTCGGTAACCGTCCTTAAATTGATCAGGAAGAATGCCGGACCGCTTTTGAAAGATCTTCAAGTGTTTGACTATTATGAGGGTGGGAATTTGCCCCAGGGGAAGAAGAACCTTGGATTCAGGTTGGTCTTCCGGTCTGAGGAGAGAACCTTGAAGGATGAAGAGGTCGACCGGATTATAAGCCATATTGTCCAGATTGTTTCAGAGAATACCGGTGCGGTTCTACGTAAACCTGAAGATTAATCTATTGACTTTCTTTAATTGCTATTTATAATGATTCTGGTGTTCTGGAGGCTATGATGTTTATAATATTATTGGTTGTGCAAACAGTGGGTTTTGAATTTTTGAGTGTTGATCCGGTTGCCCGACGACTGCAGGGGGGGATCGGCATAACCGGTGATGGTTATGAACTGAATTATAATCCCGCAGCCCTGGCATTTAATGAGAGACAGATTTCGACTATCTCCTACTTCAACTATATTGGAGGTACCCACTTTGGTCAGGTCGGTCATAAGATTAAACAATTCGGGGTAATGGCTAAGTATTTTAATGGCGGTTCACTCAAACATACTGACAATATGGGTAATGAATTGCAGCCCGCAACATTTGGGGTGAATTTTATCGATCTTACGGTCGGGGCGGGCTTTAAGTTCCATTCAAAATTCGGGCTGGGTGCAGATCTTAAGTTCCAGTACGAACGGATCGATACATTTACCGCACTGGGAATGGGGATGGACGCTGGTGCATACTATCAGGTTAGCGAGAGGATAAAAACGGGTAGCATCTTAAAAAATCTGGGTTATGGTATAAAACCATTTATTAAAGAACACGAGATGCTCCCCTTTGAATTTGGTATCGGCGGGGTGATCGACTGGCCGAAAAGTAGTCTCTTCATCGATGGCTATCTGCCCGTGGTGGGCAAACCTAATGGTCGGATCGGCTATGAATACTGGCTGGTGAATCAATTCTCATTAAAAATTGGATATAATTCCAAACTCCTCGAGGTAAAGACAGGCGAGGGTGCCATCGACCTTATTGCCGGTATGAATGGCGGATTTGGTGTAAAGGTTGGCAATTTTATCTTTGATTATCTCATCACCCCTTATGGTGAACTCGGTTTGACCCATCGCCTCTCTCTTTCTTTTACCCATAGTAAATAAGTTTGATGGACCGGATAATATCGGGTAGAGTTTGGAAATTCGGTAACAGCATCAACACCGACATCATCTATCCGGGTAAATATCTTAACATTACCGATCCCGTAGAGACAGCAAAGCATATTTTTGAGGCGGTCTATCCCGATTTCTTAAAAAAGGCCCGGCCTGGAGATATTATTGTTGCAGGTAAATATTTTGGCTGTGGCTCATCACGGGAACAGGCGGCGCTGGCTCTTAAATACTTCGGCATCAGCGCCGTGGTTGCTGAATCTTTTGCCCGCATCTATTATCGTAACGCTATAAATCTTGGCCTGCCGATAGTCAAGGTTGATGAAATAAGCACAAAGGTAAAGCAGGATGAGGAACTGAAGATAGATTTTTTTGAGGGCATAATTATAAACTTAACTTCTGGAGAGGAGATAAAATTCCAACCTTTACCACTATTCATCCTTGAGATTCTTAAAAGCGGTGGGCTGATGCCTTATCTTAAGAAGAAACTGAGAACAGAAACAGGATAATAATTACCTTAGAGATATTCTTTCAGAAAAGTCTTCTTTGAAAAATAATCAATAGTTAATTTTCTATTGTTTTACTCCTTTTTTAATATGAGTGCTTTATATGTACCAGTCTTCTTTTGGTGCTGAAAGCACATTATAACCAAATTGGGTCCCGGT
>CBFGIV010000013.1:0-50006 GCA_965648915.1 Caldifarciminota bacterium
TTTCGTAAACAACCTTTAGATTCACCTTCGACTCTGTTTTAGTTGTATCTTTTCCCTGAGCATAAAGCCAATTTATTGCCAAAAAGGCAATGATAAGAATTAGATTAAACCTATTCATAAAACCTCCTTTCACCCTCACCATCATCCTCTCCCTTCAAGGGAGAGGGCAGGGGTGAGGGTTGTTTCCTTAATTGCCTTGAATTCTGATTTGCTAAAAAATAAACAAAAATTTGTTTTAATAGAGTTGGGGGGGTATATAGCATAGGCTTGAGATTTCTTAAAATTCTTAACTTCATTATTATAATAAATTATATCCATAAATCATAAATTGCCTTAAGTCAAGCAAAAAATTTTAGTATAAAAATCAACATCCGATGTCTGCGGCAATCACCTTCACCCAATAATAGCCATCCTTGAATCTTGCATCTTCAATAGAATCGGCATCAACTGAATCAGGTTGACCCGCTTTCTGTTTGGTGTTCCAATACCAGTTGCGGTGGGCAACAGTGTCATTGAACGGATCAATTGATGAGAATATATATGAGTTCACAACCCAGAATCGAAAATTATCACACTGACTTATTTAATCACGACAGGGATGTCGCTTTTACAATAGATTTATTACTGCCGGCTATTTTTGAATATCTTCGTCTGTCAGATTGAAAGACAGTAGGGATAGCCCACTGACGGTGAAAAAAGCGGTCGGTAAAAAGAAAAGCAACCAGTAAGATTGCAATTGACTATATTAGACCAGATTTGACTCCTTCGCCCGGAGTTATAATCGTCAATATCGCACTAACCCGCTCGCCCCGATCTTAAATGCGATATCTTTTTTTACTGATGTGTAAATTACACCATATAAACCAACCGGAATTTTCCAGATTTGATCTTCATACTGAATACTCACCCCACAGTATGAGCCATTTTCCGGTGGACCACCGGGCGAAAAACCAAACCCCAATTTTCTTGGGCCAAAGACCCGGGAAAAAGGTGAGGGAACGGTATTGGCCAATTCATCATTTTCGTTAACCGCCTCGCCGTGTCCTAATGCAATTCCCAATAGAAATTTCCTGAAAGATAGATATTTACTGCTGATAACAACCTCTTCTCTTAAACCGCAGGTTCTCAAGGGATTAAGCCAGTTATTGAGCAGATAGGGACTGTGCGTTTCGATGAGTATTACACCATCAAATGTTGGGATTAATTTTTCAACTGCAAACAGTATTAGATTAAAAGTTGCTAACCCCATATCGTATCGAGTATCCGGATCTTTAAGGATGACCTCTAAGAAGGTTGAATATTCTCGTTTGTAAGGTTCGATGAAGAATTCGTAATACTCATTAAGATAGATCCAGCCGGCACCAGCAGTCAGGCCAATGGTTAGTCTATTCTTAGCCCACCATTCATCAGGCAATATCAATTTTCCCTGATAATATAATAATTCAGCTGGTAAGCGGCCGGTCATCAGATGTTCGGAAATTGTGTATTTGCCCAATAGAAAATTTATAACTTTATCAAGATCGGATTTAGAATTTTCGACTGGAGCTGAGTTAAGAATAATGGGGATGAGCTGTGCTAAGAGGGAAGTAGTCTTCAAAGGTTGAATCAGATCTTACTCATTATAATTTCGGCGACCTTTTTACCCGAAAGGAGCATACCGCCGAATATCGGCCCCATCCTTGGTCCACCGAAGACCGCATTTGCCGCCATGCCACAGACATAGAGATTGGGATAGACCTCTTTGGTATTATCAAGCGTCAACTGTTCAGCGACCTCGGCCCACATCGATTTCTCACCCTCGATCTTACCTGAAGGGGTAAATAGTTTACCGCCGGTCTTCTTTTCGACGATCCTGACAATCTCACAGGGATGTCCAGTTGCATCAATCACACACTTTGATTTGAAAGTAATCGGATCGATATGTAGTTTCGCTATTTCGACGCTGGTCCAGTTAACGACAACACCGGTAACTGTCTGTTCTCTGATCATTACGTCTTCAATTGAGATGAGATTGAAGATCTTCAATCCGGCCTTCAACACTTTATCGGTAAGACAGGCCGTGGCTTCGAGAGAGTCAGCAATGTAATAACCTTTCTGATATTCGTTATATCTGATGCCAAATTCATCGAGGATCGCTCGACCTTCTTCCTGGACGACAATTTTATTGAACATCATTCCGCCGCCTGGCATCCCACCACCAAGTTTAAGGGCTCGTTCAAACAAAACTGTCTTGTATCCTCCCATAGATAGATAATAACCCGCGCAGAGTCCAGAGGGGCCACCACCGCCGATGATTACATCCGACTCAAGGGCATCGAGTAAATCTTTGAGATAGGCCTCAATGATAGCCTTTGATATGATTGTTTCGTCAAGTGTTCTCTTCATACTCCTGGCTTCCTTTATGTCAGATTGACGATAAATTCAGTTACCAGACGGATTGTTCTTTCCATGTCAATCAAGGAGACAACCTCGACCGGCGTATGCATATACCTCACCGGAACAGAAACGAGGCCGGTCAGGATACCTTCACGAACAAACGCTATGTAGTCAGCATCGGTTCCGGTGTTGCGGGGTAGACATTCTATCTGGTAAGGAATTTCAAGACGCCGGGCAGTTTCGATAAGTTCATTATAGATCTTAGGCGAGATAGTTGGCCCCCGTCCAATCACCGGTCCTTTATTTAATGGAAAGCATTCATAATCTTTCAGTTCCGGCTGTTCGCCAAAGGTTACATCGATCACAAGGGCGATGTCCGGATTCAGACGATAGGCATTTATCCTTGCACCTAAACCAACCCATTCTTCCTGGGTTGTAGCAATTAAGTTAATCGAGGGTGAAGGATGAAGCTCGGAGAGGAGTTTTAAGATCATCAGTCCACAGACAACACCAACCCGATTATCGAAGGCCTTGCCGCAGCGAAATGGCTCTTCAAGTTTCAGATAGGAACCGGAGAATGATACATAATCACCAATCCGGACAAAACTTTTAACATCCTTTTCGGGTAGACCGAGATCAACAAATAGTTCGCTGATTGGTATAATCTTCTCCCGTTCCTGAGGGGTAGTATAATGAGGAGAGGCAATTCCGATGTATCCCTCCAGTTTCTTCCTGCCCGCGACCGCGACCTTCTGTCCGGGAAGAAGACGGGGATCAAAATGGCCGATCGGGCTGATTCTTAAGAAACCTTCTTCAATACCACTCACCACAAAGCCGATCTCATCGATGTGGGTAGCAATCATAACTTCCTTCTTCCTTCGCCCTTTCAACCGAGCAATAACACTACCCGACTTATCAAACTCAACATCCTTGCAGAAACGGACTGCCTCCCGGGCAAAAAGACGGGTTGCCTCATTTGCATAACCGACGCCACTGGTGAATGATAATTTTGCGAGCAAGGAATCGATCGTCTCTCTCATTTTGTTATCAACTGGTTGAAGATCCTCTCTAATTCAGAGGGTGTAAAGAGATGGAAGACAATCTTGCCTCTATTCCGGCCCCAGAAGATCTCAACTTTAATCCCGAATTTTTTTCTGAGAATTTCCGCCATCTGCTCAATCTCCTGATTTGGTGTTTTGCGACTTCTTTTTTGAACTATGGTTCGCCGGACCAGCCTTTCGGTTTCGCGCACCGAAAGGTTCTCTTTGACAATTTTTTCTCCCAAAATTAAAACCTCGGGTCGATCACCAAGGCTGAGCAGGGCACGGGCGTGGCCCTCAGTAAGTTTACCCTGTTTTATATAATCGCGGATCTTACCCGGCAGGTTGAGTAGTCTGATAGTATTGGTTATCGTCGAACGATCTTTATTGATTATCTCACCAAGTTGTTGCTGGGTCAGGCCAAATTCTTCAATTGCGCGCTTAAAACCCTGTGCCTCTTCAATCGGATCGAGATCCTTGCGTTCGACATTCTCAATCAACGCGTAGAGCAGCATTTCGCGATCACTGGCGCTACGCAGGACTGCAGGGATCTCTTTTAGCCCGACCAGTTTAGCGGCACGAAAACGCCGTTCACCGACAATTACCTGATAATCGTCTCCTTTTTTACGGACGACGATCGGTTGTAAAATGCCATCCCGCTTTATCGATTCAACCAGCGACTGTAATTCTTCATCACGGATGGGGCTGCGCGGTTGATAGGGATTGGGTTTTATTCGATGTAAATCAATCATCGTGATACCCGTTTCAACCGGTACCGCTTCCTTATGAGGAATCAGGGCGTCGAGTCCACGCCCCAGTGCCTTTTTAACCGTGATTAAGCACCTCCCGGGCCAGCATCAAATAAGCCTGTGCCCCGCTTGAACCGATATCATATTTAAAGATCGGTTGCCCAAAACTGGGTGCCTCGGCCAGTCTTACCGAACGGGGGATCATTACTTTATAGACTTTATCCTTAAAGTAGTTCCTGATCTCAGCGACAACCTGTTTGGCAAGATTAAGGCGGCAATCAAACATTGTGAGTAGAATTCCCTCAATCATCAAATTAGGATTTAAACTCGATCGGACCAGGCGAATTGTCGAAAGGAGTTTTTCGACCCCTTCGAGGGCATAATACTCACACTGAATAGGGATAAGGACACTTCGGGCTGCGGTCAAGGCGTTTATGGTTAAAAGTCCTAATGAAGGTGGGCAGTCAATGAAGATAAATTCATAATTTTCTTCGATGGGTTTTAACACCTCCCTGAGCCGAAAATGGTAATTTTCGATATTGAGGAGTTCGACTTCGGCGCCGACCAGATCAGGTGAAGATGGGAGGAGAAAAAGATGAGAGAATTGGGTCTTAACGATTGCCTCATTGACCAGATTGGGATCGAGCAGGCTCTGATAAATTGTCAATTTCAAACCTTTACGGTCGATACCGAAACCGCTGGTTGCATTGGCCTGGGGATCAGCATCGACCAATAAGGTCTTCTTCTCAAGAAGCGCAAGGGCAGTGGCTAAATTTATAGCTGTAGTCGTCTTGCCAACACCGCCTTTCTGATTACAAATAGCGATTTTCCGCATCAGTCTATTTTACAAGAAAATTGGTCAAAGTCAATGAAAAGTTTATAATCAGGGCTTAAGGCAATATTTCAAGCGGTCTTGACAAAGATAAATTATTGAATAATATAGATATGTGGAAGATTTTCCCAAGAGATATAATCCAGGTGAGATTGAGCCCAAATGGATTGATTTTTGGGCAGAAAAGAGACTGTTCACTCCCCGTCTCCCTTCTGAAAGGCCAAAGTTTTCCATCGTCGTCCCACCACCCAATGTCACCGGGCAACTGACTTTAGGCCATGTCTTCAACAATACAATTCAGGATGTCTTGATTCGTTACCATCGATTAAAGGGTTTTGAGGTTCTCTGGCTGCCGGGCATGGATCATGCAGGCATCGCCACCCAGGTCGTGGTGGAGGAGAAACTGGCCCGAGAGAATAAGAGTCGCGTTGAACTTGGCCGGGAAGGATTCATTGAGGAGGTGTGGAGATGGAAAGAGCACTATGCGGCAATTATCAGGAAGCAGTTTAACCGTATGGGCTGCAGTCTTGACTGGACCAGGGAGAAGTTCACCCTTGATGAAGACCTTTCCCGGGCAGTCATCAAGGTCTTTGTCTGGCTCTACAACAAGAAGTTGATCTACCGGGGGAGATATATTGTAAACTGGTGCCCGCGCTGCCGGACGGCAATTTCTGACGAGCAGGTGGAAGACATAAAGGAACCGGGTAAACTCTATTATATCAGGTATCCTTTTGAGAACTCGAGCGAATATATAACCGTGGCCACAACCAGGCCCGAAACGATGCTGGGCGATACCGCGGTCTGTGTCCATCCCGAAGATAAAAGATATCAGGATAAGATCGGCCGCATTCTGATTCTCCCCTTGATGAACCGAAAGATACCACTGATTGCTGATTCCTACGTTGATCCGAGCTTTGGCACAGGTGCCCTGAAGGTTACACCGGCCCATGACAAATTCGACTTTGCCCTGGCTCAGAAACATCTCCTTGAGATTATCAATATTATGAATGAGGACGCAACGATCAACGAAAATGGTGGAGTGTATAAGGGACTTGATCGCATGGCGGCTCGTGAGAAGGTTATTGCCGATCTCAAAGATTTGGGGCTGATTGAGAAGATCGAGGACTACGAGGTTCCGCTCGGACACTGTGAACGTTGCTCGACCCCGATTGAACCGAGGATATCACTCCAGTGGTTTGTTCAGATGAGACCTCTGGCCGAGCCGGCCCTTAAGGCAGTGCGCGAAAAGGAGATAACGATCTATCCAGAAAGATGGGTCAACCTCTATAACCACTGGATGGAAAATGTCAGGGATTGGTGTATTTCAAGGCAGTTATGGTGGGGACACCGGATACCGGTTTACTATTGTAAAGATTGCCGGGCGGAGCTGACCGATGAAACCGAAGACCGAGGAATAATAGTGGCTGAGGCAAAACCGGCGCAGTGTCCAGTTTGTGGTTCAACCCGGATTGAACAGGATGAGGATGTCCTCGATACTTGGTTTTCTTCCTGGCTCTGGCCTTTTTCCACTTTAGGCTGGCCGGAAAAGACTCAGGATTATGAAAATTTCTATCCGACATCGATTTTAGTTTCGGGCTGGGAGATTATCTACCTCTGGATTGCACGGATGATAATGGCTGGTATAGAGTTCACCGGGCAGAAACCATTCAGTGAAGTCTATTTCCACGGATTGATTCGCGATGAAAAGGGGCAGAAGATGTCAAAGAGCCTCGGTAATTCGCCCGACCCGATTGAACTGATGGATAAGTATGGTGCTGATGCCCTGCGCTTTGGTCTCCTGTTGATAACGCCCCGTGATCGGGATGTACTATTCAGTGTTGAGCGAATCGAGGCCGGAAGGAATTTTGCCAATAAATTATGGAATTCAGGAAGATTTTTATGGCTCAATACCAAAGGTTTGACCATGGGGCTACCACGGCAGTTGACACCGATCGATCGCTGGATTATATCAAAGTTGGCTAAACTGGTCGAAAGTGTTGAGAGATATTTAAAGCGTTTTGAACTTAATCAGGCAGCAAAAGAGATATACGATTTTACCTGGCATCATTATTGCGATTGGTACATCGAATATACGAAGTCAGAGATGATCCGCCGGGGTGAGGTATTTGATGTTGGGATTTATATTTTCAAAAATCTGCTGATTCTGCTCCATCCCTTTATGCCTTTTATAACTGAAGAATTATACCAACGACTGAGTATTGGTAAAGAGACGCTATGGCATGAGCAATGGCCTGCGGTGAAGGTACCTTTGCCCGATGATGCTCATATGGTAGATGCCTTAATTTCTGCAATCGAAGCAGTGCGCAACCTGCGGAGTGCCTGGCGGGTTCCGGCTCAAAAGAAAACCGAGTGTTTTCTGAAGATCGAAGATGAAGACCTTGAGGAAATCTTCAGGACCAATCTCGACTTTTTCAAAACTCAGGCTAATGTTGACAGTCTTATCATAAATATTACCCCACCCAAACCATTTTCAAGCACAATTCTTAAGGGAGTCGAGGTCTATCTCCCTCTTACCGGTTCGGTGGATCTGGGCAAAGAACTTAAAAGGTTAAAAGATGAACTAAATTTTCTCGAAAACCGGATAAACGAGATTGAACACCGGTTGAGCGACGAACAGTTCCAGAGAATGGCTTCGGAAGAGGTTAAACAGCGCGAGGCGAATCGGCTTTCTGATTTTTCAAAAAAGCGCGACGGGATTCGCCATCTGCTTGAGACCATTGAAGCATGAGATACACAGGCTGGATCGTCGCCATTATTCTTTTGATTTTTGATCTGCTCTTCTATCATTTTAATTATCGACACCTTAAGAATGAAATCGAGAGTTTGAAGCAGGAGATAAAGATGTGGGAAGATCTGGTTGAGCGAGAAAAAAACGCACACAGGGTAGAAACCAGATTTACATTCCCGATGGAAAAATTTCTGGCACCGGAAGTTGATAGACTTTCATCTTATGGAGAAGTTGAACTGGCTCGTATCCTTAATGCCCTTAAAGGCAGGAAGATTGAGATCCTGATATCCGGGAATAACCCGGCCCGTTATACCGCGCAGATTATGAAATTCATCAGCGAACAGAATCTCCCGCTCGATGACTTTCGAATCGAAGGTAGAAATAAGCCCCAGAAACAACTTATCATCATTGCCCGCTGATGAGCTCATTGAGGTTTAAAATTCTTATTGCAATTATGCTTATAATATCATTAAGTTTTGGCCAGAAGAAATCACCGACAAAGGCAATGTTGTTCTGCCTCTTTCCCGGGGGAGGGCAGTTTTATACCCATCGCTATATCCGGGGATCAATTATCGGCAGCGGTGAAGTTGCTCTGGGATATTTTGCCTACCAGTTCCATACAGGAGATCGGTATATTGAAAGGAACAGTATGCTCTGGTATTTGACATTTCTCTTTGGCTATTCTCTGGCTGATGCCTATGTCGGTGCCAAAATGTTTAATTTTAAGGCCGAATGCGATCTTAATAAAACACAGGCAAAAGCATCAATAGGAGTCAATTATTTATGGTGAAGCTTAACGGTCTCAACCTCACCCTGCGAAAGATAGAGCAGATAATAGTTGATAAAGAGAAGATCACTCTCGCCCCGGAGGTAAAAAAGAGGATAGAACGGTCGGCAAATTTTGTCGAGCGGATCGTTCAAGCCCAGAAGAAGGTTTACGGGATCAATACCGGCTTTGGTGCTTTATCAACCGTGCGTATCCCGGAGCGTGAACTTTCCTCTCTGCAGCGTAATTTACTGCTCAGTCATAATACCGGGGTTGGACCGGCAGTCCCCTTGCCAATCGCCAAGACCGCGATGGTCCTGCGTCTCAACACCCTGATTCGGGGTTACACTGGCGTAAGATTCAGGACAGTTAAGGCTCTGGTCGAGCTTATTAATAATGATGTCATCCCTTTGATTCCATCAAAAGGATCGGTTGGGGCAAGTGGCGATCTTGCACCACTGGCGGCAATGTCCCTGCCTCTTATTGGTGAAGGAGAAGTGGTATATAAAAATCGACGGATGCCGGCTCTTAAGGCACTAAATTCCCTCCACCTGAAGCCCCTTAAACTCGGGCCTAAAGAAGGGCTTGCGTTGATAAACGGCACTCAGATGATGACCGCCTATGGGGTTACTATTTTACGCGAAGCCTTAACGATGATCGATCTTTTTGACTTAGCCGGGGCGATGAGTCTTGAGACACTAAAAGGGACAGACCGGGCTTTTGACCAGCGTATGCTGAGACTTAGACCCTATCCGGGCGTAAAGAAGACTGCAGCCAACCTTATTTATTTTCTCAGAGGTTCAAAGATTCTCCAGTCACATCGTCATTGTAACAAAGTGCAGGATGCCTATTCATTGCGCTGTATGCCTCAAGTTCATGGTGCAGTGCGTGATCTATTCGCCTTTGTTCGAACCCAGTTTGAGATCGAGATCAACTCAGTGACCGACAATCCGATTCTTCTTCCTGAAGATAACGAAATTATCCAGGGGGGTAATTTTCATGGCGAGCCGGTTGCTTTTGGCCTTGATCTACTGGCGATAGGGTTGACGGAACTTTCATCTATTTCGGAACGTCGGATATTTCGTATGCTCGATCCAACTCTGAGCGGGCTCGCGCCTTTTCTGATTGAGAAAGCCGGTCTCAATTCAGGACTGATGATGTTGCAGACTACTGCCGCCGGACTTGTTGCCCAGAATAAAATTCTCTCTCATCCTGCATCGATCGATTCGATACCCACCTCAGCCAATCAGGAGGACCATGTGAGCATGGGCATGAATGCGGCACTTAAAGCGTATGAAGTTTTAGAGAACACCAAAAATGTTCTGGCGATGGAATTTATCTGTGCGGCTCAGGGTATCGATATCCTCAGGCCCTTAAAATCAAGCCCGATCCTTCAGTCCGTGAAGGAAGAGATCCGTAAATATGTGCCATATTTAAGAGAGGATCGTGACCTCTCGAAAGATATTAAACGAATGGTTAAGTTGATCGATTCAGGGCAACTTTTGCAAATTATCTACAGGTATTGAAGATTTTCCAAACAAAGCAGATCACCATTAGTAATTATAGATATTCCGCTCGAAACCGACCTTTTTCCTCTGTTGTTCAATGAATGTTGACAATATGGAAAATGTGAATAAAATATACTTAATATATTGAACCAAAAACTTCGTCACTCTTTGACAATGCGTAATGTCATTTCATATTATGCAGAATACCAGAAAGGTATTAGGTTTTTCGTAAATTATCCGGTTTGAGCAGAAAGTTTATGCATCAAAATTTATATGACGGAGGTGATTGCATGGAAAGCAAGGCAATGGATTTTTTAAAGAAGAGACTTAGTGATAGAGAATACAAAAAACTGGTAAAGATCAACAACCCGGATTTGCATGACTTTATTGCCAAGTATATCGAACTTTGCAATCCGGACCGGGTCTTTGTTGGAACCGATGCCCCTGAGGATATTAAGTATATCAGAGAGCAAGCGATAAAGAATGGTGAGGAGTCTTTACTTGCGACACCCGGCCATACTGTTCACTTTGATAACTATTATGATCAGGGACGGGATAAGAAGAACACCGGTATCCTGGTTTCGAAAGGTGTTGATCTTGGCCCACTAATTGAAACTAAAGATCGCGATACTGCCTTAAAAGATATATTCGAAATTTTGAAGGATATCATGAAGGGTAAAGAGGTCTATATCCGTTTTTACTGCCTCGGCCCGACCAATTCGGAATTTTCGTTACCAGCAGTACAGATTACCGATTCGAGTTATGTGGCCCATAGTGAAGACCTCCTCTATCGTCAGGGGTATCAAGAATTTATCCGTCAGGGTCCGAAGGCAAAATTTTTCAAGTTCGTCCATTCTCAGGGTGAACTTGATGAACGAAAGACCTGTAAGAATCTCGATAAGAGAAGAATTTTTATCGACATTGAAGACAACATAGTTTATAGTGTTAATACCCAATACGGCGGTAACACGATCGGCTTGAAAAAACTGGCGATGAGATTGGCAATTGTAAAGGGTGCGAAAGAAGGATGGCTTACTGAACATATGCTGATAATGGGTGTCCATGGACCTAATAATCGGGTTACTTACTTCCTTGGTGCCTTTCCTTCACTCTGTGGTAAGACATCAACTGCGATGCTTGAAGGGGAGACGATTGTCGGGGATGACATTGCTTATCTCAGAAAGAAGAATGGAGAAGTACGAGCAGTAAATGTCGAAAAAGGGATGTTTGGCATTATCCAGGGTGTAAATTCGAAGGATGACCCGAGCCAGTGGAAGGCGCTCCATAGTCCGGGCGAGATTATCTTTTCTAATGTGCTGGTTACTGATGATAAACATGTCCACTGGATCGGTCGGGACGGTGAGATTCCCAAACACGGCTATAACCATTCCGGTGAATGGACACCGGGGAAAAAGGATGCACAGGGTAAAGAGATCAAATGCTCTCACCCCAATGCCCGATTTACGATTTCACTCGAGATGTTTGACAATCTCGATCCGGCCCTGAATGATCCAAAAGGGGTTGCTGTCGGCGGGATTGTTTATGGTGGTCGTGATTCTGATACCTGGGTGCCGGTCGAAGAATCTTTTAATTGGGTTCATGGCATAATCTGTAAAGGGGCATCACTCGAGTCCGAGACAACCGCTGCTACCTTAGGTAAAGAAGGAGTTCGTGAATTCAACCCGATGTCCAATCTCGATTTCCTCTCTATCCCGGTCGGCCGTTATATTCAGTGTAATCTCAATTTTGGCAAAGGGTTGAAAAAAGTGCCTAAAATATTTTCGGTTAATTACTTCCTGAAAGACAAGGATGGTAACTTTTTGAACGAAAAGACCGACAAACGGGTCTGGTATAAATGGATGGAGTTGAGGGTCCATAATGAGGTCGGTGCGATTGAGACGCCAACCGGTTTGATTCCCAGGTATGAAGACCTAAAACCCTTATTTAAGAAAGTCCTTGGTAAAGATTATTCTCAGGAAGATTATACCAAGCAGTTTACAATCCGGGTTCCAGAAAATCTTGCCAAGATCGCACGCATAACTGAAATATACCGTACCAAGGTTAAAGATACTCCTGAAATTCTTTTCAAAGTCCTTGAAGAACAGAAGAACCGATTACTGAAGGCACAGAGTAATTTTGGTGATTATATTACACCCGATAAATTCCCGGTTAAAGAATAGTGTTCTTTTCAAGCGTTTAATTTTTAAATTATCATTGAATTTTAATCAAATTTAGATACAATAATAGATATAATCTTATTAAGAAAGATAAGACTTTAAGTAATATCAGACAAGTATCAATTGATCTGTCTTAATTTTGATAAGGAGGTTTCTGATGGCAAAGCCCAAAGTTGCTATCTACTGGTGTGCCTCATGTGGCGGATGTGAGGAGGCCGTAGTAGACCTGGCTGAGGATATTTTGAAAGTTATTGAAGCGGTTGATATCATCTTCTGGCCGGTAGCAATGGATTTTAAGGTCAAGGATGTCGAGGCAATGGAAGATGGTTCGATTGCGGTTGCTTTCATCAATGGTGGTGTGCGTAATTCCGAGCAGGAGCACATTGTAAAACTTCTTCGCAAGAAGGCAGGTTTAGTCGTAGCCTTTGGTTCCTGTTCGCATCTCGGCGGGATTCCGGGACTGGCCAATCTCCATAATCGTGCAACCATTTTTGAAAGAGTTTATAAGACAGTGCCGACTGTGATTAATCCCGACGGTGTCTTCCCTCAGACCAAATTCAAAGTCGATGTTGGCGAACTTTATCTTCCTGAGTTTTATGATTCGGTCTATGCCCTCAACCAGGTTATTGAAGTAGATTACTATCTACCCGGATGTGCCCCACCACCGGATCTGATTATGAATGCAGTTCAGGCGATTCTTTCCGGGAAATTACCTCCCAAGGGGACAGTCCTGGCTCCGGATAAATCGCTTTGTGATACCTGTCCCAGGGCAAAGAGTAAACCGGATAAGATTTTGATCAAATCGATTAAACGAATCAGTGAAGTTATAGCTGATCCAGAGAAATGTTTCCTGGCCGAAGGGATTATCTGCACAGGACCGGCAACCCGGTCGGGCTGTGGGGAGAGGTGCATAAATGCCAATATGCCCTGTCGGGGATGTTTTGGACCGACTAAAGAGGTCATCGACCAGGGAGCTAAATTTCTCTCGGCACTGGCATCGATCATCGATACCAATGACGAGAAGGAAATTCAAAAGGTAGTTGATTCTGTAATTGATCCGGTTGGGCTTTTCTATATGTATAGTCTTCCTTCATCGATCTTGAGGCGGAAAAGAACGGAGGCGAAATGACAAAGCGAATAACAATCGATCCAATTACCAGGCTTGAAGGACATGGCCGAATTGAAATATTCTTAAATGACCAGGGTGATGTTCAAAGGGCCTTTTTACAGATACCCGAACTCCGTGGTTATGAAAAATTCTGCGAAGGCCGTCTGGTTGAAGAATTACCGAGGATCACACCAACGATTTGCGGTGTCTGTCCAACTGCTCACCATATGGCCTCTACCAAGACCCTGGATGACCTTTATAAAGTCGATCCACCGCCTGCGGCCAAGAAGATCCGGGAACTGGTCAATTCAGCCTTTATGGCTGAAGACCATGCCTTACATTTTTATGTCTTAGGTGGTCCGGATTTTATTGTTGGGCCTGATGCACCTAAGGCTGAGCGCAATGTAATTGGTGTAATTGGGAAAGTTGGGCTCGAAATTGGCTCCAGAGTGATTCTGATGCGTAAGAAATTACGCAGTATAATCACCCTGCTGGGCGGTAGGGTGATCCATCCAGTACTGGGCTTACCCGGTGGTGTGTCAAAGGGTTTGAAAGAGGAAGAAAGAAAAGATATTATTGAAATTGCTAAGGAAGCAGTTGAATTCGGTAAATTTTCGCTTCAGGCGTTTAATGATATTGTTCTTAAGAATAAAGCCTATGTCGACCTGATCTTAGGAGATGTCTACAAACACCGGACATACTATATGGGATTGGTTGATAAGAATAACAAGGTTAATTTCTACGATGGTGATATCCGAGTTGTTGACCCTAATGGCAAAGAGTATGTAAAATTTAAACCTCAGGAGTACTTAAAACATCTGGCCGAACATGTTGAACCCTGGAGTTACATAAAATTTCTCTATCTCAAGAATGTCGGGTGGAAGGGATTTGTCGATGGTGAAGAGAGCGGTATCTATCGAGTTGCACCGTTAGCCCGACTCAATGCAGCCGATGGTATGGCAACACCTCTGGCTCAGGCCGAATACGAAAAGATGTTCAGTACCCTGGGTGGGAAACCGGTCCATAATACCCTGGCGATGCACTGGGCAAGACTGATTGAGTTGCTCTATGCAACCGAAAGGCTACTCGAACTTGCCCAGGATCCAGAGATTACCAGCCCGAATATTAGAACCCTGCCCAGCAATGTTCCAACTGAAGGTGTGGGAGTGGTTGAAGCACCCCGGGGGACTCTCTACCATCATTATAAATCGGACGAAAAAGGCCGGGCAACCGAAGTTAACCTTTTGGTTGCGACCCTTAATAACTCGGCAGCGATTGCGATGTCAGTGGAAAAGGCAGCCAAAGGCCTGATCAAGAAAGGTGAAGTCTCTGACGGTTTACTCAATATGGTAGAGATGGCTTTTCGCGCCTATGATCCTTGTTTTGCCTGTGCTACCCATTATCTTCCGGGTAAGATGCCGCTTGAAATCAATATCCGCAATAAAGATGGAGAAGTTATCAAGAAGATAGAAAGATAACAATAATATTCTGTTGATTATCTTATGTCATTTAATCTTGCGAAAAGGTGCTAAACCATTGATCCAAGATTGTACACAATTTTAATCACTTTTACATAGGAGGTATAATGGCTGAATATAAAGGATATAATTTACCGGATGATCTTTATTATCATCAGGATCATGCCTGGGTTAAGATTGAAGGTGATAGGGTTCGGATCGGGATGAGCGATTTCTATCAGAAGCTGGCTGGTGATACAACCTATGTTGATCTACCATTTGAAGGCGACTCTATAAAGCAGGGTGAAACCTGCGGTAAGATTCAATCTTCGAAATGGGTCGGTAAATTTGTTGCACCGATCAGTGGTGAGATCATCGAGGTTAACCGGGCACTGGAAGATGATTGCACATTAATTAATAAAGATCCATATAATAAAGGATGGATAATTCTGGTTAAGCCGTCAAATCTTGAAGATGAACTTAAAAATCTTTATTATGGTGACAAGGTTGCCCCCTTTATCGATAGCGAAATTGCCCGGATTGAAAAGGATAAGAAGAAATGAAGATAGAAGTTCCTTATGGAAAAGATGAGAAGATTTCAGTTGATGTCCCGGAGCGAAACGTTGCGCAGGTTGTTCATCCCAACAAGGTTGAGGTTGAGGATGAAACCGAGACCTTACTAAAGGCAGTTACCCATCCAATAAAATCAAAATCATTCAGTGATTTCCTTAAGGATGCGCGGGATATTCTATTTATTGTGAATGATGGCACAAGGCCAACACCGACCGCTAAAGTTCTTGAGATCATTTACGACCAGATAAAGAACCAGAAGATAAAATTTATCATTGCCACCGGCGTTCACCGGGCGCCGACCCAGGAAGAGTATAATTTCATATTTGGTAAATACTATAACGAGTTTAAAGATCGGATCTTTGTCCACGACTGCAAGAGGAACGAAGATATGGTTTATATCGGGACATCGAAGAACGGAACAGAAATGTTTGTCAATAAACTGGGTATGGCAGCCCACAAGATTGTTATTATCGGATCGGTTGAACCTCATTATTTTGGTGGTTATACTGGGGGGAGAAAGTCTTTTCTTCCCGGGATTGCGTCTTACAAGACGATTGAACAGAACCATAAACATGCTTTGAAACCGGGTGCCCAGGCTCTGGCTCTTGAAGGTAATCCAGTCCATGAAGATATGATTGATGCTTTAAAGACAATTGCCGATAAAGAAATCTTTTCAATTCAGACGGTGCTTGATGCGGAGCGCCGTATCTATGGTGCAACTGCAGGGCAAATCCATGACTCATTCTATGCAGCAATTGATAAAGCCAAAGAGGTTTTTTGTGTGCAGATTAAAGAGAAGGTAGATATTGTAGTTTCGATTGCACCCTATCCAATGGATGTTGATCTCTATCAATCGCAGAAGGCGCTCGATAATGGTAAACTGGCATTAAAAAAAGGCGGCATCCTGATTATGATCTCCAAGTGTCGGACCGGTATCGGTGAAAAGGCATTTCACGATCTCTTATCAAGTATGAAGACTCCCCAGGAGGTCCTGGCCAGGATTGATAAAGAGTTTAAACTGGGCTGGCATAAGGCAGCCAAGATGGCGGAGATTGCAACCTGGGCTGAGATGTGGGGTGTGACCGATCTGAATGATTCTGATATGTCATCAATCTTCATCAAACCTTATCATAATATTCAAGAAGCGATCGACGATGCCTTAAGAATTAAAGGCACAAATGCAAAGATTATCTTTTTAATGGATGGTTCGATCACAGTGCCGATGGTCGCATAGAGTATTGAATATATCCGGCACGAGAAGAACTGAATTTGTTCAACGAAAATTTTAAATATTTGAATATTTCAAGGAGGCAATATGAAAAAGAGGAAAAAGGTCACGTCTAAAAAGTTGACCGTCAAAAAGAAAGCAAAATCTAAGATGCAGGAAGTAATTGAACGTTTGAAGGATATTGTCGGTGATGAGTATACCCTTACCGACAATGCCAGTATTTATGTATATGCCTTTGACGGTGGTATCCACCGCCATAAACCTGATGTCGTAGTTCAGGTTCAAAATGCCCAGCAGGTTCAAAAAGTTGTTCAACTGGCAAATAGATTTAAGATTCCGGTGATCCCGCGGGGCGCTGGTTCAGCACTATGCGGTCACAGTGTCCCAATTATGGGCGGGATTACAGTCGATTTGCAAAGAATGAACAAAATTAAAGATATAAGAATTGGTGATATGTTTGTGGTCTGTGAACCTGGCGTAGTTTGTGACAATTTTAATGCGGCAATAAAACCTTATCGGTATTTCATTCCAGGGCCGGCTTCGAGCGAGGTAGCCACGATTGGTGGTATGGTGGCAGTAAATGCTTCGGGCGAAAAGGCGGTCAAGTATGGTGCGACCCGGGATTATGTTCTGGGGCTTGAGGTAGTTCTGCCAACGGGTGAGATTGCCTATATGGGAACAAAGACGATCAAACACTCTACCGGTTATCAACTCGAAAGGTTGATGTGCGGTTCAGAAGGGACCCTGGGGATTATTACCGAGATCAATATGAAGATCGTTCCCCTCCCGCCCAAGATCGCTGGTTGTATTGCCGCCTTTGATGACTTGGAAAAGGCCGGACAGTGCGTCGCCAATATTATTGCCAAACCAATTATCCCTTCGCAACTCGAAATAATGTCTGCCCCCTGTATTAAAGCAGTTAATAAAGCAGCCAAGATGAACCTGCCCGAGGTTGCCGGTATCTTACTGATTGAGATTGATGGCCGACCCGAGACAATCAAGCAGGATGTTGAAGCAGTTGCACAGATCTGTAAAGAGACTGGTGCGGTCTCGATGGAATTCACCGAGGATGAAAAACGCATCACCGAGATCTGGAAGGCGCGGAAACAGATGATTCCATCCTTGAGTATTCTGAAGGAAGAGTATGCGACCACGATGCTGGCCGATGATATGGCAGTTCCTGTCTCTCAGATACCTAAGGCGGTCGCTGGTATCTGGGAAATTTCTAATAAATATGATATCATCATCCCGCCCTATGGGCATGCGGGCGATGGTAATTTGCATACCAAGGTTTTGATGATTCCGACTGATCCAGAACACTGGGAGCAGGCCAAGAAGGCAGTTGCTGAGATTTATCAGTTGATTAGAGATTTAGGTGGCACGACAACTGGTGAACACGGTATTGCCATAACAAAGGCTGAAGAGTTTCATAAAGAGAAGAAGACGGTCGTCCCGGCGATGAAGGCGATAAAGAAGGCACTCGATCCAAATAATATTATGAACCCCCGGAAGATGATCGATTGGGAAAAGGGTTTTATGTATGATCTCCGCTATCCGATTAACCCGAAGCGCAAGCTCGAAGGCCATCTGGCAAAGTGGGAAAATGAGATGATGACTTGCACAATGTGTGGTTACTGTAAAAATGTCTGCCCGACATTTATCAATCTCCTGCATGACCCACCGTCCGGCCGGGGGAGAATGGTTCTCTCCTACGGGATCCTTGAGAAAGAGATGAAGATTGATGATAGTGTGGTGAAAGCCCTTTATCAGTGCGTTATGTGTCGGGATTGTAATCGGCGCTGTCCATCTAAGGTTAAAGTCCCGGATGTGGTCAAGGCGGCTCGAGCTGATCTTGTTGCGGCCGGCTATGCTTACGATACCCACAGGATGATTATCGAAAATATCAAAAGGACCGGTAATATCTTTGGTGATACTGAGGTGATGTTCCCAGTTCAGGAAGGTGAGACGCCGGTTTTTGTTGGTTGTCAATTCCTCTCCCGTCCTAATCAAACTAAGATGTATCTAAGACTGCTCGAAAAGGTCGGTATAAAACCAAAGGTTCAGAAAGAGATCTGTTGTGGTTATCCGATGGAGGCGCTTGGCTTTGTTAAAGATTTTGAAGAACATAAACAGAGATTATTGGAACTCTGGCCCTATAAAGAGGTGATAACTCTCTGTCCCACCTGCACAGTCTATTTTAAGGAGGGTTATGGTTTTAAGACCAGACATGTTCTGCAGGTAATTCTTGAGAGACTGGCAGATGCTAACCCCAAGCAACTCGGCTTAAAAGTTACCTATCATGATCCCTGTGACCTTTCCCGTGGTGCCAAGATCTTTAACGAACCACGCGAGATTCTGAAAAGAATCGGCGTTGAACTGGTTGAGATGAAGTTTAACAAGGATACTTCGCGCTGCTGTGGAGGTGGTGGTGGTATTCTGACTTCAGATAACAATCTCTCCAAAGTTATTGCCCAGCAAAGGGTCCGGGAAGCCTTTAAGACCAAGACCGATACACTGGTGACGGCCTGCGCCACCTGCGAACAGGTTTTGAAAACGGCTGCAGCCGATTTAACCCAGGAAGGTAAGATCAGAGTCCGCCAGCTCTCAGAACTTGTTTTTCAGGCATTGAGTTAATTGAAACAGGATGGGGCGGTATTTACGAAGCCAGAAATTAATTTATAAGAAGTTGACTCAATCGGTATGATCGACAGTAAACGAATTGAAGAGTTAAATAGATTGATGAAACGGGTTACGGATCTGGAAGCCAAGGGCGAGATCGAAAAGGCAATTGAAGAACTGAACCGGGCACGCAAGACCTTTCCCGAAGATGGCAATCTCCTGAATCATCTGGGCGATTTATATATCCGGGTGAATAAAATAAAGGAAGCGGTTGAGGTTTATGAATTAGGGGTGGTGGCTTACCGGAATGATACTTTTTATCGTAATGCGATCGGTCTGGGCAAAAAAATTTTAAGGCATGCTCCTGACCATATTGAAATGTATCGCATTGTTGGAGAATTACTTATTGAATTGGGGCAGAGGGGTGATGCTGCTGTCTACTACCTCAATTATCTCGAAAAACTGGAGAGTGCCGGGCGTATTAAAGAAGCAGTCGAAACCTGCAAAAGTGTATTAGGGATGGGGATGAGTGATCCAAGATTATTAAAGAAGATTGATGAGATCTATCTTGCTGCCGGACTAAAAGAGAAGAAGAAGATCGATGTTAAAGAGGTGATTAGATTAAAAGACACTCCGCCCCCTAAAGAAACTCTGCCTGAAGAAAAGATTGAAGAAAAAGAGAAACCGACAGTTGAAAAATCTACGATTGCGAAAGAAGAGAGGCGTTTCGAGCCAGAAATTCAGGTGCCGGTTAAGGCTCAAAGAGCTGAAGGGTTATCGGCCGATGTTGCTGGTGTCCTCGAAAAGGCGATAACTAATTTTTCAGAAAATCAGAAGAGCATAATAAATCTCTTCCAGGGTTCACTGGAGAGACAGATCGGCAATTTAACTCAGATCATTGATGATCTGAAGACCTCATCCCATACCTATACGCGGGAGACTGAGAAGATAATTTCGACCCTGGCCAATTCGGTAAATAATTTTATTGAGAAGCAGGAGAAGGCTCTGCTTTTTCTGGCGGACAATATCAGATCGAGTTCTGAGAAACTGGTCGAGAATATCCAGGAGAGTATTAATCAACTGGGGACAGAAACAAGACGTTATTCAATCGATACCAAGAATGCCTATGAAGATTTAAGCACAAAATTTGAGAATTCTTTTAATGAATTGAATAAGACCACCCAGGCTTTAAATATCGGATTGAGTGAATCGAAAAATGCCGTAAGTAAACTTGAAACTTTTCTGATTGACCATTTTTTACGCCAGACTGCCGAAGAGAAGAAGAGGCAGGGGTTAAACCGTTTATTTATAATCCTGGTTACCGCCGGGCTCTTTATTATTGCAATACTTTTATTGATACTGGTTATTAAAGGTTAAAAATCGATTTTTGTTAGACAATAAGGAGGATAAATGGTTACCAGAGTGCTGAGCAGCCTCTTGATTATTATAATCTTCTTATCCGGTCAGGCAAAGGGCCAGGATAGTTCCCGGGTGACCAATGTGATTGATTTTGACCTGCAGGGCAAACCGATTACAAAAGAAGAGATTGAAGGTAGGATGGGTCTTGATAACCGGCTCCGGATGGTATTGGTTTCTACCCCACTCTCTACAGAGCTGGGCTACATTACTTTCTGGCCGATTGCCTGGTGGATGGGCTGGGCGGCGACTGGATTTTCGGTCGATGTTGAATATGATCCCTGCACTGGGTGTCCAACCGGTTGCACGCCGATCATAAATGAACCGGTGCGCGTGGCCACGCTGGCCACGGGGACAGCATCGACAACAGTTGTCGGTGGAATACTGGGCTATCACTTTGGCGCATTACTCGATAAGAGATTCGCCGTCGAGGAGATAAAGGCAGCAAGGGCTCTACAAATTGGTGAACCGGGGAAATTAGTTCCAACCGGCATCTGGTATCTCGGCGCCGGGCAGGTTGAGTATGGTTATGAAAATCTGGAAAGATTTGGTTTGATTAGAATAGCCTATATTTTTCCTTCGATCCGATTGGGACTGGGGATCAACGGACCGTCAAATTTAGGTTTTCACCGGGCGAAAAGAACCAATGAGTTTCAATTATTCAACTTCCCGTTTCGTTCGGTCCTGGGGATGAGTGTCTACATTATGCCTTTTTATAGTCCTAAGAAGATCGCCGGTTGCCATTTTCTCAATGCTTCATATATTTATGGCTCAATATTTAATTGGAATGTAAATGAAGAGAATGTTGGTAATGGCTACGATGTTGGCCTTGGTTTAACCGGGGGGCCGTTAGTTGCCTTAAAAGCAGGCTTACTCATCATCCCGGAAGAGATTAATGCCCGGGACTACAGACCCTACCTCTCATTGGAAGCAGCCCTGGGATCATGGTTTTATAATGTGAAGTATAAGAAGATTAAATAATAAATTAATATGGCGATTGAAGAGATTAGAAAGCGGAGCGGGGTGATAGAAAGATTTAATCCTCAGAAGATTAAAGATGCAGTATTGAAATCTTTCATTGCAGTGAATAAAGGTGATGAACCGGCTGCGATCCGGGTTACAGAAGAGGTGGTTAATTGCCTTGAACAGAGGTTTCGTAATAAAGTTCCCTCAGTTGAAGATATCCAGGATATTGTCGAAGAAATTTTAATCAAACAGGGTCATAACCAGGCGGCCAAGGCCTATATTGTCTATCGAGCAAAACGTTCTGAATTGAGAGCCGCCAAGAAATTTGTCGGTGTCCAGGATGATTTAAAACTTTCGGTGAATGCCGTGAAAGTCCTTGAACGCCGTTATCTATTAAAAGATGAGGAGGGGAATGTACTCGAGACACCGGGTGAGATGTTTCAGCGGGTCGCCCGGGCCGTGGCTGAGGTTGATCGTCTCTATCGGTCAAGTGTGGATGAAATAAGAGAAACTGAAGTAAAATTTAATGAAGTTATGTCCCGACTCGAATTTTTGCCCAATTCACCAACCCTTATGAACGCAGGCACGGATATGGGGCAGTTATCAGCCTGTTTTGTCCTGCCGGTTGAAGATTCCATCGATGGCATATTCAATGCCCTTAAATATATGGCATTGATCCATAAGTCGGGCGGAGGTACTGGCTTCTCATTTTCAAAACTGCGACCCAAAGGCGATATTGTCAAAACTACCAAAGGGGTTGCTTCGGGCCCGGTCTCTTTTATGAGGATATTCGATGTGGCAACCGAGGTCGTTAAACAGGGAGGACGGCGCCGGGGTGCCAATATGGGTATCCTGCGGGTTGACCATCCGGACATTATCGATTTTATCACCTCAAAAGATAGTGAAGGGATGCTGGCCAATTTTAATATTTCAGTCGGCGTTACTGATGAATTTATGGAAAAGGCAAATAAGGGCGAGGATTATGAGCTTATCAATCCGAGGACTAAAAAAGTAGTGTCAAAACTTAATGCCCGTCAGGTTTTTGACCTGATCGCCACAACTGCCTGGCGGTGTGGTGAACCTGGAATGATTTTTCTTGATGAGATAAATCGTCATAATCCTACTCCCGAGTTGGGGGTGATTGAAAGCACCAATCCCTGTGGTGAAGTTCCACTACTTGCTTATGAATCTTGTAATTTGGGGTCGATCAATTTAGTAAAGATGGTCGATGGTAAAGATCTCAACTGGGATAGACTCCAGCAGGTAATTGAGATCGCAGTCCATTTTCTCGACAATGTCATCGATGCCAACCGGTATATCCTTCCTGATATTGAAAAGATAACCAAGGCCAATCGTAAAATTGGTCTGGGGATAATGGGGTTTGCCGATATGCTGGCAGTGCTTGGGATTCCTTATGATTCAGAAGCGACCCTTTTAATGGCTAAGAAGATTATGGAATTTATCAACCGTAAGGCCCGGGAGAGTTCACATAAGCTAGCTATCAAGCGCGGCCCGTTTAAGAATTTTTATCAGAGTATCTGGTCAAAGAAATTTGACACGATGCGGAATGCAACTGTAACGACAATTGCTCCAACCGGGACCCTGAGCATTATTGCCAACTGCTCGAGTGGTATTGAGCCGATCTTCGCTCTAACTTATGTTCGGGATGTAATGGAGGGAACAAAACTTTTGGAAATCAATCCAATCTTTGAAAAGATTGCCCGGACCAGGGGCTTTTATAATGACGACCTGATGATGGTTATAGCCAAGACCGGGTCGATCAGAGGTTTGAAGGAGATTCCCGAAGATATCCAGACCGCTTTCCCAACTGCTTTTGATATTGAACCGACCTGGCATGTCAAGGTCCAGGCGGCTTTTCAGAAGTTTACTGACAATGCGGTATCCAAGACGGTCAATTTACCCCATAATGCAAGCATTGAAGATGTCCGGACTGTCTACTGGCTGGCATATAAATTGAAATGTAAAGGGATTACGATCTATCGTTATGGCAGTAAAAGAGAGCAGGTATTTTATATTGGACCGGAATTGAAGAGAGAGAGGGGCGAAGGGTATACCAGGGCCAATTCAGAATTCTCCGGCGGCTGCCTCGATCGCATCTGCCCGGTGTAGTTGATTCGGAAAAAGAAAGAGACCAGATTAAAATCAAGGAAAGTTTACAAAAAATTACATATTGAATGATTGATGATTATTTATTTTTAATTTGTTCCCTTGAGTAGAAGTTTTTATCCTCCCATTACAAATTTGTGAGATCGATTATAACCATTGCCCTTAATTCTGATGAAATAGATACCAGGAGAAAGGCGGGAAAGTTGATCAAGCCTTTGACGATAAGACCCGGCTGAAAGGAAACCCTGATTTATAGTCTTAATCTTCTGGCCGAGACTATTATAGATTATTATATCGTAAACCCCAGGCTTTGCTATTTCAAATTCAATGATCGAATGATCGAGCCCGGGATTGGGTTTGATCGAGAGGCTTCTAATGAGTCTTATTTTTTCATCATCATCAATACTACCGCTGGATCTATAGCCGATATATGTATCCTGATTGCCATTACGGGTGTCGGTCCAGATCGGAACGACATTGCGACGCGAAGAGGCTGCTACCCCATTGTATTCGCCGATCCAGCCGGCAAATTGCCCGGCCAGGGGTTTTGCTGGATCATAGGGCTCGATCTGTTTATCCTTGTCCAGCCTTAAATCAAAGGATACGGTCGTTACTCGCTCATTTGGTGACCAGGTATTACCGCCATCGGTGGATTGGGTTAGATAGAGATCACAGAGAATATTGTTCGGGTCGAGTCTTGAGTCATAAAAGATGACCGAAATGCAACCGGTTTTATCTACGGTTAGCCAGGGATGGAATTGGTCGATGTGGTTATTCAGAGGGTCATCATTAATTCTGCGCCTTGCACTCCAGGTCTGCCCGCGATCAGTCGAACGGGTGAAATACATATCTGGATAGCCATCCGGCCCATTATCCATATAGGCAATGTAAATATAACCATTATATGGACCACCAGTAATATCGACATCCATAGCAGGATAAGAGAAGGTGAGAATTTGTCCACCTTTTAGATAGCGAGATTGTGAGGTATAGGTCTGAACGGTGCGGTCAGTGCCCCAGGTCATACCACCGTCGGTTGAAAGGTCAAAACGAATTGAACTCGGCCCACACCACGCAACATAGACTTCACCGTTTGGTCCAACCGCTGGCACCGGCCATTGAAAACTGCCACTACCATCGCTGACCCGCACTGGTGTTGACCAGTTGAAACCACGATTGGTTGAACGGGTTAGCATTATATCAACTGCATAGAATCTCGCCCAGGCAACATAGAGATTTCCCCGGTAAGGGCTTGAGGTTCGATCACAGGCAATTAATTCTTTATCTTCAAAGACACCCGGGACCTGATTGATTACCGTGCGTGGTGCACTCCAGGTTCGACCTTTATCAGTCGATTCGAAGACGAAGAAACCGTTTGGTTCTGAAGTAGAATTAAAAGAGAGAATAATGGCAAAGAAATTGCCATTGGCATCGACCGTCATACCCGGATCCGAATCCCAGTTATAAGTCGGTTCGACAAAGAGGGTCTCAGCGATCCAGGTCTTTCCGCCATCGGTCGTTGCGGCATGGCCGACCTGACGATAGCCGACGCGGAAGTCACGCCAGTCACAGACAAAATTTAAAGAATCGGTAGGATTAACAGCAATCTGCTGTTCATTTTGAACCTGGGTTGTCTGGTCTTTATTTACCCGGACATTGATAAAACCCTGACTTAGAACAATCTGGAAAGATACGAACATTATTAACAGAATCTTCATAAAGCCTCCTTGTTGAGTAAGATTCAGCATTGATCAAGACCAAGCAATTACTGATCATCTGAATATCGGCAAATTATAAGATATTAAAAAGCAAAATTCAAGAAGAATTTCTCTTGACACTGTAGATTATTTACATTATATTTTGTCTGGATGGAGGATAAATGAGGGTTTTAATTTTCAATATCTCGGCTGTATTTATCTTTGGTCAGAATTTCTGGATTGAGACAACCCAGAGGGATTTCAAAGATGGGATTTTTGAGAAGAATATTTATTCCTCACATCGCTGTTCAAATCTTGACCCGGACAGCGGTGCAGTAGAGTTTGTCCCGTTGTTTGATTTGAATAATGATAGCTTCATCGACCTCGTAATGTCTAACTGTTTTACAACGAGTTATGTCTATTGGGGGAGTGATTCAGGATACACACAATCAAACCGAACTGCCTATTGCCCAAACCGGGGTGGGAACTGTGATGGAGCTGATCTCAATACCGATGGATATCCAGAACTGGTAATGATCAACTATCCCTATTTAACAATCTACTGGGGTAGCTCTTCTGGACCAGATCCAAACAGCCGGTTTCAGTTCAATCTCTACTATGGCTCAAATGAGGCGACGGTTGTAGCCGATTTTAATAAAGATGGTTATCTGGATATCGTTGCCGAGGCATACACATCTTCTACTTCCGCAATATTTTGGGGTAGTAGAAGCGGTTATTCAGAAAGTCGCAGAACCGAGCTGCCAAATGTAGGAGGGGATCACAATGCAGAGGTTGGCGATTTCGACAGAAACGGATGGCTTGACATACTGTTTTTATCGATCAACGGGAGCAATACTGTATACTGGGGGAGAAGCAGTGGGTTTTCTCCGCTGGATAGAACCATATTACCATATTACACAGGTATTTCTCACGGTTCTTCAGTAGCTGATTTAAATCGCGACGGATTTATTGATCTTGTTTTTACAACCTATGCCGGTGGTGGTACAGCAACAATATATTGGGGCAGTTCTACTGGCTATAACACATCTAACCGCACAACTCTCAATCCCGGTGGTTGTTTCGGTGGAAGTTCAATCGCATATATGAATTCAGACCAATATCTGGACATAGTCTTCTTCAGAGGTTATGGTAATGTGCAGAGGCCTCTAATCTATTAGGGTAGTGCTTCGGGATATTCTGATTCAAACCGAGGCGAAGTCGGACCAGCAATTGATTGTGCCAATGGTTTTATTGCCGATTTAAATTATGATGGGCATCTTGATATTTATTTAAATCGCTGGAATGGTGATTACAGCTATATCACCTGGGGCCCTTCTTGGACGACCTGGCAAAGCCTGCCCAGTGATTACAGCGGGCATGGTATGTTTCGTGAAATCGGCAATGTCTACAATCGCCAGTACTATGAGGACTACATCTCTTCGGTCTTCAATGCGGGCGATACAGTTAACTGGGGTCAGGTGGCCTGGCTGGATAGCACACCTGCTGGAACTGAGATTCGAATGTATGTTCGCAGTGGTAATGATTCAATCCCTGACAGTCTCTGGTCGGGTTGGGTGGAAGTCCGAAAAGGCGATTCTATTCCCGATTCATTAAATTCAAGATATTTGCAGTACAAGGCGGTTTTGAGTTACACAACTCTAGCGCGGTTCCCGGTCTTATGGGAAGTAAGTATCAGTTATGGTCCAAGGGCCTATATTGTTGTCGATCCGGACCAGGCTGGTTCGGGTTGCCCCCGTCAGGTCAAAGTCTACGATTTACATATCATCAACAATAGTTTTGCGGCAGATACGATCTGGCTATCAAGCCGGCACAGCCATCCCCGGTTCCAGGTCGAGATCCATGATTCAGCCGGACCAATCATCGATTATGTCTTTTTACCGCGTGGTGGGCGGAAGAATATTCAGGCCCAGGTCATCATTCCGGACAGTATTTTATACCAGACCGTGGACACGACCTATATCATTGGTCGTTCCAACTCCCATCCGGCATTACGGGACAGTGCCCGGCTCATTACCAGTGTTGAATTCAGTGGTAATATTTCAGTTGACCCGGACTATTATGATTCGCTCTATGCCGGTGATTCAATCCTTTATCGGTTGACCGTTCAAAATAATACCAATCTTGCTGATACGATAAGATTGAGCAGTTATCATACTTTGCCTGGCTGGCAGGCGAAGATAGTAGATGGTCTGGGTAATATAATTGATCGGGTTTATCTTCGGGCTTTGGGTGGTCAGGTCTATATTGGTGTCTGGGTCAAATCACCACTGACTGCACCGTTGGGCGAGACCGATACGACCATTGTTCTTGGCAATCTCAGGACCTTTCCTCAGGTTAAAGACAGTGCTGAGTTAAAGACCAGAATCAAGACCCGGGGTAATATTTTAATTGAACCCAACCAATCCAGTAATATTTTACCCGGTCAGACGATAGCCTATCAATTAGTTGTGATCAATCTTGGAAATACCAGAGATACGGTTGATATCACCTCAAGACATACAAGACCAGGGTGGTTGGTCGGTCTCTTTGATTCGACCGGGATAAATCCCTTAATCGATCATAACAGCAATGGTATTCCGGATATTGGTGAGATTTTACCTCAGGACAGTGTAAAGTTTATTGTCAAAATTACCGCGCCCGCAAATGCTTTAATGGGGCAGATTGATACCACTTATATCCGGGCAACTTCCGGGATGAACCCGAGTATTTATGATGAGGCAGAACTTAAGACTCAGGTTTTGGGGCAGCCCAATCTTTCAGTTGAGCCTGACCAGACTGACAGCACATTGCCCGGAGCCAGTATCAATTACCGGTTGAAGGTGAGGAATCTTGGTAACCTTTATGATCTAATTGATTTATATAACCAGGGCACGCGTCCGGGCTGGACGGTTCGCCTTCTGGACACCTTAGGTAATTCATTAATTGACCACAATGGGAATGGATTGGTCGATGTTGGTCCATTACCGCCATTTAATGGTGAGATTGGGATTATTGCTCAGGTCACACCACCCTCAAATGTTTTGCGGGGCGTGGTCGATACGACCCAGATCTGGGGTCAATCCGGAACGAACAGTAGTGTGCGGGAGCGGGCGGTATTAATGACCATAATTGCTGGTGATATCATAAGTCTTTTAGTTGAGCCGGAATGCACCAATCGGGTCGAACCAGGTGGTAGTGCGGTTTATCGACTGGAGGTCAAGATTGATGGTAATATCAGTGATGTTGTGGATATTGATCTGGTGCGTCTGCCCGGGGGCTGGGTTGCAGAGGTATTTGATAGCAGTAGCAACAATCGGCTCATCGACACTGATTTTGATAATAAGATCGATGTCGGTGAGGTAAAGCCGGATATTAAGAAAGAGTTTGTGGTTAAAATAACCGCGCCTCCCTGGCGCGGTTTAATCGGTAAGGTTGATTCATTGACTGGGAGTCAGATAGCAGTTTGGGGTTATTCTTCACGCAAGGCTGGACTTAAAGATAGTGCAAGTCTTAAGACCTTGATTGTTCCGCCTTTAGATGTGCATAATTATGCAAGTCCATTTAAGGAGCGGACCCAGTTTATCTTTTCGCTGCCGGATAATGGTCGGGTTGATTTAGAGATATACAACCGGGCAGGAGAGTTAGTTCGGGTATTGATTCGTAATGAATATTACAACTTCGGGATCCATACCAGGCCCTGGGATGGCCGGAATGATGCCGGCAAGCGGTGTGCGCCTGGTTTATATCTCTATCTCTTCAGTTTTCGCGGGAGCGACGGTAAACTACAGAGGATACAGAAAAAGACGGTGATTGAGAGATGATTATTTTTCTCTATTTTCTATCTCTGTTTGGCAATGATGTAGGGACAACTTCGTTTTCACTTCTAAAAGTTAGTTTGGGACCAAGGGCATGTGGAATGGGCGAGGCATTTGTTGGCCTGGCAAACGATATCTCGGCCCTCTGGTGGAATCCAGCCGGTCTTGCCCAGTTAAAAACATCTACGCTATTCTTCTCGCACCACGAGTGGTTTTATGATATAAATGATGAGATAGTATTTTTCGCCTATCCAGTAAAGAATAGGGCTACTTTGGCCATTGGTGGCGTCTATTCATCAACCGGCGTAGAAGCCTGGAATCAAGAAAACTATCCAGAACCTAATCTTCGTTTCACCCAGGGCTACCTATTAATAGGTTTAGGCCATAATCTCAGTAACAAATTTGCCATCGGTGCCGGAGGAAAGATTCTGTATGAAAGTACCGGACAGGCGAAAAATATTGGTCTCTGTATCGACGGCGGGATGCAGGAGAAAATCGATCAGAATTTGACAATTGGTTTATGCGTGCAAAATATCGGTCCCGGCGTATATTATGAAGGAAGCCGTTGGAACATTCCATTAGACCTGAGGGCGGGCATTCTTTATTCAAAGATTAAAAATCTTAATATCATCTCTGACTTAGACATACTCCTTGACCACAGTCCCAATTTTCATCTTGGCAGTGAATATAATATTGAAAATATTCTTAAACTCCGGGTTGGTTACAGAACCGGTCCCCAGGATATAAATCAACTCGGTCTGTTGAGTGGATTGACATCAGGTATCGGCATCGCCAAACAACCATTCACCATAGACTATGCCTTTGTCCCCTATGGAAAATTAGGATTAACCCATCGTATTGCTCTGAGTATAAATCTGCCTGTGGTCCAGAAAGCAGAATTAAAAATCAAAGTGGTTGATAGTGAGACCAAGATGCCTTTAGATGCGGAACTTTATATCACAGGGGTAAAGATACTTTCGACTAATTGTAATCGGTTGGGTGAAGCGATTATCAAAGACCTTAATGTAGGGTGGGTAAAGGTTGAATCGTTTAAGGAAAAATATTCAAATCGTATCGATTCCATCTATATTATTAGTCCTGGTGAATATCTGCTTCGAATCGAAATGAGCAAATTCGGTCTGGGGATCATTCATGGTCTGGTCTTTGATGCGGCAACGAAGAAAACAATCGGTGGGACACTTCACTATCAGGGTCAAGCAATCGGTGCGGTTAAGATCGATTCGCTCTCTGGATCTTATACGGTAAAAAATCTACCGAGCGGTGACTATCTGGTAAAAGTTTCAGGTGATGACACGATGTATATCGAACAATCCTGCACCTTAAGAGTACTGAGTAATAAAATTACCGAACATGACTTCTACCTTGTTAAACGCCGTGGTAAGATTATCTTGAAGGGTATAAATTTTGAAACCGGTAAGGCTGAGTTAAGACCTGAATTTTATTCAATTCTCGATGAGGCAGGAAGGATTCTTCTTCAATACCCCGATATTACAATTGAGATTGCTGGCCATACCGACGCACGTGAAATCAAGACCGCTGAATTCCATTCTAACTGGGAACTCTCTCTGGCCCGGGCCAATGCGGTAAAGAACTATCTGATTCAAAAATTTAATATCAAGAAGGAGCGCCTCTTAACTCGAGGTTATGCAGATACCCAGCCGATTGCACCAAACACGACTGAAGCTGGTATGGCAAAGAATCGAAGGACAGAATTCAGGATAATTGAGTAATTAAATCCTGGGAAAGATTATAGAGTGGCATTACTTTTGACAACGGCAGCATACATACAGACCAAAATCCATCGGTAGGATCTCAGGATAGGTAATGCACCTGGTCATCTTCAATTGTTTACTAAGTTCTACCAAGATTGATCTATGGTCAGATGGATGGTGAGTTTTGTAATCGAAACCAACTGAGGAATAAAAACTGCTGGTGAGCCGATTCCGGACTGGAAAGCCGAAAATGGCGATTCCCTTTTTAGTTAAAACCCTGTGAATTTCGTTGATCGCTCTGGGTAGATCACGAATATGTTCGAGGACACTGATGCATACTACTCCATCAAATTCGCCATCTTCATATGGCAGGTTGAGAATATTCCCTGCTTTTAGTTCAGCATCGATGTTATACTTTTTTATAGCACTCTTAACCTTTTCATGTTCATGGTGAATGTCGACGCCGTAGAGTTGATCAGCATAATGGGAAAGCTCAGGGAAAAGAATTCCACTTCCATATCCGATATCCAACAGTCTTTTGAAACGGTATGGTCTTATTAGATTTAAGGCCATCCACAATCTCATTCGATAAAAGTGGTTTATTATTGGTAGGTAATAGTAGACTAACGGATCTTCTTCCCCAGTTATCGGAATATCTCCTTTTTCGGGAATAAAGACTTTCATGATTTTTTAATTAAATTTTTACGGTAGGCACGATACCAGTCGATCGTCTTTTTTAATCCCTCTTCAAAAGGAGTTTTGGCCCGAAACCCAAATTCTTTCTCGGCTTTTGAGGTATCGAGCGAACGTCGAGGTTGACCATCGGGTTTTGAGGTATCCCAGATTATATTACCGTTAAATCCGGTTAGACGGGCAATTAGATTTACCAGATCTTTTATAGATATTTCGAATCCAGCACCGAGATTTATCGGTTCAGATTTATCGTAGCGCTCGGTGGCTAATATTATGCCTTCGGCACAGTCTTCAACATAAAGGAACTCACGGGTAGCGTTACCTGTCCCCCAGACTTCAATTGTTTCACTATTAGATTCAATCGCATCAAAACACTTTTTAATTAGTGCTGGTATGACATGTGAGGAACGCGGGTCAAAATTATCGCGTGGTCCGTATAAGTTTACGGGCATTAGAAAGATTGAATTAAAACCATATTGCGTTCGGTAAGCCTGTGATTGAACCAAAAGCATCTTCTTGGCAAGTCCATAAGGTGCATTGGTTTCTTCGGGATAACCATTCCAGAGATCTTCCTCTTTGAAAGGGACCGGTGTAAACTTGGGATAACAGCAGATAGTCCCAAGGGCAACAAATTTTTCGACCCTGTACTGTCGACCGATTTCCATCAGTTGAATGCCCATCATCAGGTTATCATAAAAAAATTCTCCCGGTCGCTCGCGGTTGGCACCAATACCGCCCACTTTTGCGGCCAGGTGGATAATGATTTCGGGCTTGATTTCTTCATACATTCGAACAATGTCTTCTTTTTGGATAAGATTATATCGATCGATATCAGCGATGTAGATTTCCTGACATCCTTTTTGTTTAAGTTTTTCAACGAGGTGGGAGCCTAAGAAACCAAGTCCCCCGGTGACACAGATTTTTTTCTTTTCTAAGTTTATCACACGTTAATTTATAACCATTTTTTAAAGACTGTCAATTAGTATTTCATAACAAATAGAGTGCTCGTTACCCTAATAACAGCCTTACGGGTTGACAGGCTGATAAAAATAGACTATAATTATATGTGAAGTCCGACAAATCCCGGAGTTTTAAAAATTTATCAGTTTACAGACTGCCCATTTATTTAATCATCTTGACTCTGTTATCAATTCTTCTCAATCTTTATGGTATCGACTGGGGATTACCAGATCAAAGGCACAATCACCCTTCATTTCACCCTGATGAAACGGCGAGCCTTGAGTCTTCTGTGTTCATTCTATCTTCAGATAAACCCCTCTTCCCATCACCCACAGGCCTGGGTAATGGGCCTATGCAATTTTATATAATCGCAGGGATATATAAACTTATATATGGAGATAAATTAAAAGATATTCTGGCATCGATGGATGGACAAAAATTATCCCCGCTCTATCTTTGGGGAAGGATTGTTACTGTATTAATGTCAGCCGGATCTGCCCTGGTTCTTTTTTTTATCGGGAGAATGCTATTCAGCCCTTTTTCCGGTTTCTGTAGCGGTCTCTTTTTTGTTAGCCTGCCGGCAACGGTGACAAACAGTCACTACTTTCGGCCGGACATCCCAACCACTTTATGGTTGCTTTTAGCACTTTTATCAATATTTCATATTGTCAAATCGGGTAGAACAAGAGATTATTTGTTAAGTGGGCTTTTTACAGGCTTTGCTATTACGACGAAATATAATAGTATTTTGATTATTATCCCCCTGGTCGTTGCCCATATTTTTAGATGCAAAGAGATTTATAAAAAGAAGGGGCTGGTTAAATACTTTGATAAAAATTTATTGCTGGCCGCGGTCGTTTGTTGTATCACGTTTGTTATCACGGCCCCCGGGATTTTTTTGTATTGGGATATTTTTCAGGAACGAGTTATAAAGCAATTTCATTATCAGACCGGTGGGACATTTATGGATTCTATGGATCTGGGGAGCGGGTGGATTGGTTATTTTACTCGAATTCTTCCATTTTCGATGGGTTGGCCGATGTTAATTCTGTCTTTGTGTGGAATAATTTATAGTATGATAAGAAGGTCAAGATTTGATATTATTCTCCTCCTCTGGGTTATTCCTTATTACCTTTTGATTGGTCGATCAGATTGGTGGGTCGTACGATACACCGTACCGCTAATGCCTTTTTTTACGATTTTTGGTGTAAACCTTCTCGTTGAGCTCTATAAAAGATTAAGTTATAATCTTAAACCAATACCGACGCTTATTGGGGTTCTTATATTTTGCTACACACTATTCTTCTCGTACAAACTCGATAGGATAATGGCATCCCCGGACCCAAGACACAAAGCCTATGACTGGAGTGCCAATAATATACCTGCGGGCAAAACAATCGGTTTTGATTTTTTACCCCAGGCATTTTACCCATCGATAAATTTAGAACTCCATAAGGCGCTTCATATGCAGATGGATTACAATCGATTGCCTCTTATTGATTATTATGTCGCTAATGACCAGGTTTATTTACAATTTTTGAGGTTGGCCTATCGTTATCCAAGACAAGCGCAGTATTTTAGAACTATACTATATTCGAGCAGCTTCAAATTATTGGCTCGCTTCGAAAACGAGTTAAATATCCTGGGAATGAAGTTTAAGAAAGTTAACATTCCACATGATTATCTCTATTTTATGCCCCGAGTTGAAATTTACGAGCGGGCCAAGAATCTATAAAAGGGAGAGAAACAAATGGAGAAAGTAGGCATCAAAAATACATTAGTTTTGTTAACTTATAATGAAATTGAGGGGGTTCGTCGACTTTTTGATAAAATTCCTTTCGATCAAGTCGATGAATATTTTGTAATTGATGGAGGTTCCACTGATGGGACAATTGAATTTTTTCGAGAGAAAAAAATAAGAGTGATTTTTCAGGAAAAGAAGGGGCGAGGTGAGGCTTTTCGGATCGGCGTAAAAGAAGCTCGAGGTGAAAATATTGTCTTCTTCAGTCCTGATGGTAATGAAGATCCGCAAGATATCATTAGATTATTCAAATTGCTCGAAGCGGGTAACGATATGGCAATTGCTTCACGATTTTTACCCGGGGCAAGAAACGAAGAGGA
The DNA here is from genome assembly GCA_965648915.1 of Caldifarciminota bacterium. Taxonomy (GTDB): domain Bacteria; phylum Hydrothermota; class Tepidihabitantia; order SM23-42; family CAYGYG01; genus CBFGIV01. Next base: position 34,711 of record CBFGIV010000013.1, read on the forward strand.
CGATTTAATGTTCCCCTGGCGTGCCTGGGCTAATCGCTGTTTTACATTTATCGCCAACTCGATCTGGCATGGAAATATTACAGATACAATAAATGGATTTCGAGGTGTTAAGAAATCTTCGTTTATCAAGATGAACCCTACAACCCATGCCTTTACAATTGAATATCAGATGTCGATCCGGGCATTAAAATTAAGGATGCGCGTAGCGGAAATTGCCACATATGAAGGTGATCGGATAGGAGGCATAAGCAAAGCCAAGTCGATTCCGGTCGGGATAATGTTTGTAAAGTTTTTAATAAAAGAATTATTTACCGGGAGGAGATTTTAAATAATAATGTTGTCACCTCTGATGATCAAGGCGATTATTTTTGATCTTGATGGAACGCTATATAAAAGTAAGAAGATTGAAAGGAAGTTTGCTGAGGCGGCCTATTATACACTGGCTAAATTCAAAAAGATCGGTTTAAGAGAAGCCAGTCGATTGGTCGAAGATCGTCGAGCCCGATTAAGCCAAAAGAAGGGTCACCGTATCCCGTACACCTATACGCTACGCTCTTTTGGTGTCCCGATTGAGTACTGGCACCGGGAGAATATTCGATATTTTGACCCCCGGGATTATTTAAGGAAAAGCATAAAGTTAAAAAAGATCTTTAAGCAATTGCACAAGAACTATCGCCTTGCCGTTGTAACCAATAACAACCGGGTTCAAACGATGCGTATCCTGAAGGCATTAAATATTGAGAAGTATTTCACAGTAATTCAAACCTTCAATGACTCCAATCGGCTAAAACCCGATCCCAAGGTTTTTGTTGAGGTTACCAGAAGATTGAAGGTCGATCCCAAGGAGTGCCTTTCTGTTGGTGACCGGGTTGATGTCGATCTTTTACCGGCCCAAAAAATCGGGATGGCGGTTCTTAAAGTTAATTCGCCCCGGGGGATAAGTAGATTGTTAAAATTACTTCCTGGTTAATCTGGTATTTGGGTAGTAATGTTTCAGTATCTTTTTATAATTATATCCCGCACGGGCCATCCCCATTGCCCCGTACTGGCACATACCAACTCCATGACCATGACCTCGGCCATTAATCTTTATCTTACCATTCGTTACCTTCATATCAAAGTAGGTGCTTTTAAGCATACCGGTTAATGACTCCTCACCAGCCAGCACCTTACGAATCTTCCATTTCGGAATTTTCTCTTCACGAAGGCTCGTAATAACGGTTATCTCGATTACCCGCCCGGTTTCGGTGGATCGCTTTAATTTGATAGCCTTTATTCGCTCATTTCTTAATGAATCATATCCGAGGCTTTTCATCAATTGAGAAAACGATATATCTGTCTCCCAGCGATAGTGGGGTGATTGTTTACAGAACGGGTCATCGACACTTGTCAGATACGGTGGAGAAGAGTCTCCCCAGATATCACTGAAATTTGCAGTTCGGCCACCACAGGTTGAATGATACTTGGCTTCAATCGGTTCACGCTGGTAAACCAAAATTTGATCTTTGGTTTTTTTTATCGCCCGGTTCACAAGTTCACTCTCGACATTCATACCATCATAGACCTGGTCCTGAACTGTTGCATAAACATCAAAACCGAAATTATCATATTTTCCTTTGTGGGCGTAGGCATAGGTCCGCGCAGCAACGGCCTGGGCTTTGATTGCCTCAAAGAGTTCCCGGTCTATCTGCCCCATTTCTGATGGCACAACCCCTTGCAGGTATTCTTCGATGGTCAGAATGTTGATCAAGAAATTTTGTCCCTGGACAGAACGAAAAACCAGCACCCCGCGGTAATTCCGATTGCCCAGTCTGAATATCTTCGATTCGGGTATGAAATAGATGACTGAATCATAAATTCGTGCCAGCCCCCGGGCCAATCTTAAATTAATTACCGAATCAGTGATTGTTACATCTATCTTATTGCTACCGACCTTAAGATACTTTTCCTTACTTATAACTTTGAAACTTCCTGGTGAGGAGAAAGTAAAATTATTTACACCAGTTGCTATAGCAACTCGGATATAATCTTCGGGAATTTTTGTCTCTTTTATGTAAGGGTGACAATTTAGTGACAGGCATAAAAATAATGACATCAGATACTGAATCAAAAATTCGGTCGAACCAGTTCCTTTTCTCTGGTTCATCCTGACTGGTGTCGAAACTAATTTACAATTGAACGCAACCACTACGATCCTCTTGGAGGAGAAATCTCTTCGATCCGCTTCTTCATATTCTCCAGATGACTTCCTGGCCAGTAGATACGATGACACATCGGACATTGAGTGAAGGTGTCAAAATTCTTAAAGGTATAATAGGGAATTTTTCCCTTAATTTCATCTTTTTTAACTTTTATCAATTCTTTATTGCAAATAATGCAACGGCTGAAAAATTTAGCCTTATCACCCAACCGGTATTTTAACCAGACTATCTTTAGTTGTTCCTCGGGTATTTCTGAATTGATGTAAAAGACTTCGGGCCAATCTTTAATTTTTGTATTTCTTGTTAAAATGGTCCTCTGTTCCTGTCTTGCCTTAATAATCAATTCATTAATATTTGCAGTTTTTATATACTCAACATCAAAACCGGCAATGCGCAGATAACGAGCAAGTTTACCCATCATACCGTCACAGAGAAAACGATCCATTGGTAGAATATTATTGCAACTTAGTGAAATGTCAACCCATTTTGATCCCATCAGGATAAAGTTATTGACTAATTGAAAAAAACAAATAAAATGATAAGGATATATTATGGTTAGAGAACTGAGTGATCGATTAAAAAGAATCCCCTCGGTTGAACATATTTTAAATCAACCCGAAGTTGTGGCGATGCTTGAAGCGGTGCCGCGGCGCGTTGTTGTTGATGTGATTCGCAGAAGACTCGATGAGTATCGAAATAAAATAAAGATTTCTAAAAAAGAGGCGCCCGAGATAAAAAAAACCGATCTGGTGAAAGAGATTGTTGAAGAGATAAAGGATTTTTCTGGGCCCAGTTTGACGCGGGCGATCAACGGCCTGGGAGTGATATTGCATACTGGTCTGGGCCGGGCACCATTAAGCCCGGCGGCTAAAGAAGCTTTGCAGGTGGTAAGTGAGTTTTATTCAAATCTGGCGATCGATAAAGAGGCGGGCCGAAGGGCCGAGCGGTATCGTCATGTGGAGAGATTATTGAATATTATCACCGGTGCAGAGGCTGCCTGTGTGGTTAACAATAATGCCGCTGCGACTCTTCTGGTGCTGGACACTCTGGCTAAAGGTAGAGAAGTTATCGTTTCCCGCGGTCACTTGATCGAAATTGGTGGTTCTTTTCGGATTCCAGAGATAATGGCAAAGAGTGGGGCGATTATGGTTGAAGTGGGGACAACAAATCGAACTCACCTGAGAGACTATCAGAATGCGATTGGGCCAAACACCGCCGCCCTCTTAAAGGTTCATACCAGTAATTATAAAATTGTTGGTTTTGTTGCCGAGGTTTCGCTCCCTGATCTGGTTCAACTTGCCCGGGAGAAAAATCTGGTGATGATTGATGACCTCGGTAGTGGTGCACTGATTGACCTTTCCCGCTATGGTCTGCCTAAGGAGCCGACGGTTCAGGATAGTATTCAAGCCGGGGCAGATATCGTCTGCTTCAGTGGTGATAAGTTGATCGGTGGACCTCAGGCCGGAATAATTGTCGGGAGGAAGAGATATATCGATCCTATTAAGAAAAATCCCCTGACCCGGGCGATGCGTTGTTGTAAACTCACTTACGCAGCACTTGAAGCAACGCTTCGTCTATTCCTTGATGAAAAGAAACTTTTTAATGAGAATACGACCCTGGGTTTAATTACAAAAGATCCGGTCACCATCAAAGAGGAGGCAAGCAGTTTTGCCGAACAACTCAGGAGCAATCTTGGTACAAAACTGACGGTCACAGTAAGAGAAGATCTTTCTGAAGTCGGTGGAGGGTCTCTGGCGACCGAAAGTTTACCAACAACTGTCGTTGCCATTATCCCCAAAGCGGTAAAGGTTCAAGAATTGGCTTACCGGCTAAGGAATTATAAAATACCTATTTTTGGTAGGGTCACTGAGCATCAATATCTCCTCGATTTTCGAACCATAAGAAAAGATGAAGGTTCGATCATCCTTGCTGCCTTAAAAGATTGTTTGTAATATGGACTCTTCCCGCCAGCATGTCGTCATCGGTACTGCGGGCCATATTGACCACGGTAAGAGTGCTATCGTAAAGGCAATAACCGGAACAGATCCCGACCGCCTGATTGAAGAGAAAGAACGCGGGATGACGATCGATTTAGGTTTTGCCTTCTGGGGGGATAATGTTACATTTATTGATGTGCCCGGCCATGAGAAGTTTATTAAGAATATGCTCGCCGGGGCGACCACGATCGATCTCGTGCTTTTAGTAGTGGCGGCCGACGACGGGATTATGCCGCAGACTATTGAGCATTTTGAAATTACTAAAATTCTAAACATTAAGCAGGGGCTGATTGTCATTAATAAAATTGATCTTGTTGAAAAGAGTTGGCTGGAACTGGTTATTGAAGATGTTAAGAATTTAGTTAAAGACTCTTTTCTGGCCGATGCCCCGATAATTCCGGTTTCGACGGTTACCGGTGAGGGTATTGAGGTGCTGAAGAGAGAACTGACAAGACTACTGAATGAAGTCAAGCCCAAGGTTGACCGTGGTGTCTTTCGTCTTCCCATCGATCGGATTTTTACAATGAAGGGCTTTGGGACGGTTGTTGCCGGAACCGTCCTCTCGGGCAAAGTCCATGTTGGGGATCAGGTTGAAATTCTACCGCAACGTAAGATCGTTAAAGTTAGAAATATTCAGGTCCATAATCGAACAGTGGAACGGGCTCAGCTCGGTGAAAGGGCGGCCTTCAATCTATTGGGGATTGAAAAAAGTCTGATTAACCGAGGTGATGTCCTGGCCCAGCCAGGTTATTACCGCCCCACATTGCTTATAAATGCTGCTTTTACTCTGTTAAAGGATTTTCAGCAGCCTTTGAAACATATGTCACGGGTTCGAGTACATATAGGGACTTCCGAGATAATGGGTCGAGTCTATTTAATCGACCGGAAAGAACTCTGTCCGGGTGAGAGTGGACTTGTGCAACTGAGGCTGGAAAATGAAACAGTATGCGACCGAACCGACCGTTTCGTAGTCAGGACTTATTCGCCCCAGCGGACAATCGGTGGTGGTGTTGTTCTTGAACCCAACCCGGAAAAGGCCGTTCGCTATGACCGGGTATTGATCGAAAAACTCAATACTTTAATGTCGGAAAGCCCCGAGGATATAGTAAATGAAATAATTCGCCACTCACTCAATCGCCCCCTTGAACCTGTGGAGATTGCTCAGCGTAGTTCGTTCGATCCCGAAAAGATTTTTGAAATACTTAAGCGGTTGGTAGAGAAAAAGAAAATTGTCGCCCTACTAGGGGAGAAGCACCAGGCATATTATAATACAGAAAATTATCAAAATTATAAGAGATTTGCCCTCGATGCAATTCAGGATATGTTTAATAAAAATCCTTTAAGGATCGATATTAAACATTCTGAACTTAAAGCCCTTTTTCCTAAGGATATGAACCTCGAACTCTTTAACATAATACTCAAGGATCTCGCTAAAGAAAGAAAGATTAAGTTTGAAGATGGCGTGACGATAACGATTCCTGATCTCCAGATCTCTTTGAAAAAGGACGAGCAGATGATCTGTGATCGTATTGAAAGACTCCTTCTCGAGAATAGATTTAACCCGCCTTCGGTGAATGAGATTGTCCAGAACATCGGAGGAGATAAGCAGAAGGTTAGTGATCTGATAAATTTTCTTATAAATTCTCGGGTTTTAATTAAAGTAGGTGAAGGGATGGTCTTTCACAAAGACGCGATTCAAGAGGCCGAGGCGGTGATTCGTCAGCATTTTGCTCAAAAGACCGAACTTCGGGCCAGTGATTTCAAAGAAAGGATCGGGACTTCAAGGAAATATGCCATACCCCTTCTTACTTATTTTGATCAGAAAGGATTGACCCTCCGTCGTGGTGAGGTAAGGGTATTTAGAGATAAGCAATTTTAATTCGGTATCAAATGTTGACATTTGGGATATTTTATATAATATTTATGAGCTATCCGTGGTCGATCGATTAGGGGCCGTGGCGCAGTTGGGAGCGCGTTTGACTGGCAGTCAAAAGGTCACGGGTTCGAATCCCGTCGGCTCCATCTGTTTAACAGCTTAAGGAGGTCTATATGAGAAAAGGAATTGGTGCAGGTGGTGCGATATTTTTAATAATAGTATTTGCCCTGATTATATATTTGGGCTGGAATTTTGGTATGGTCTGGTTTAATTCCCGGTGGATGAAAGGTAAGGTGCGGGATGCAATTCAAACACGATTTATGGAATCCAGTTCGAGTATCATCAGTGAGATCAAAGCCGTTGCGGTCGAAAGAGGAATTATTATTGATGAAAATAAAGTGATTGTAGATCGCCCCAGTCGTGATTCGATCCGGGTTCGCCTCGAATATACCGATGAAGTGAAAGTTCCCGGCTATCAGAAGACATATAATATTAAGATCGAAGTTACTGAGGCGGTCGGTGGTGGTGGATAGTGCTTAATTCCCGGGTATTGGTCTTAAATCAAAACTTTGAGCCACTCACCGTCTGTAAGGTGAGACGGGCAGTCAATTTATTAATTCTGGGTAAGGCTGAACTCATTGAGGAATTAAATGGTAAAAGGATTCGTTCAGTCTCATTATCATTGCCCGTACCTTCGGTCCTCAGACTAAAATATTATATAAATGTTAAGCGGAAGGAGATTGCTTTAACCAAAAAGAATATCATCCGGCGCGACAATGGTCAGTGTCAGTATTGTGGCAGCACAAATGGGATAATGACTACTGATCATGTCCGGCCGAAATCACTGGGTGGGGAGGAGACCTGGGAAAATTTAGTTTGCGCCTGTGTTAAGTGTAACAATCGAAAAGGCGGACGAACGCTTGAAGAAGCGAGGATGACATTGTTGAGAAGGCCCAAAAAACCTCATTACTTTACTTTTATCATCAGCGCTTTTGGGAAGCCTGATGAGCGATGGCGTCCCTATCTGTTTTTGCACTAATTCTATCCACGGTCACCGCTGAAGTGGATGCGCCGGATAGTGCATTGAAGGTTATTATCAAGAACAGCGCAGTAGCAGATCCCCTAAAAAAACCCAGAACCTTATATAATGACATCTCGGCCGATAGTCTTGACATTTTAAAGAAACATTATGAATCAGGCTATTTTAAGGCACAGGTACATATCAGGAACTTAAAACAGGGGGTTGAATATCTGGTCGATCCCGGACCCCGAACCGTGATCCGGGATTTTGCATTTGTCGGTAATCGGGTATTTACCGATGACTGGCTTAAAAGGGAACTGCCCTACAAGGTGCCTGACTATTTTTCTCGATCGCTTCTGGTTAGAAATATTAATCATCTGGTAGATATTTACAACAATGCTGGTTTTCCCTTTGCCCGCATAAGCATTTCTGACTCAACTGCTGGTCCGGACACCAGTGTGATATTATATTTTATCGATGAAGGGCCACTTGTCGAGTTGGCTGATCTACTGGTTACGGGTAATAGAACAACAAAAGAGTTCGTCGTTAAAAAAAATTTTGGTTTGAAGAGGAATACCATTTTCAATCTTAAGATGATCAGCCGACGGAAGAAAAGGCTACTCAAGACCGGTTTATTCAATAAGGTTGAAGAGTCGGTTGTAACAAAGGATGGTCAATATTATTTAAAAATTTCTGTGCAGGAACAGAAAAGGGACTATATTGAAGGATTCCTGGAGTATCAACCTGAACCGGTTGATTGGAATTTTGACCTGACCATCAATTTCTTTAATCTTCTGGGAACCGGCCGTGGGTTTTTTTTTAATTACGATTATCAGGGGCACGATTTCGGCCTTTCCTATTATGAACCCTGGTTGATCTTCCCTAATAATATCCGGACTGCATTAACCCAGGAGACCTATGAGACAGGCCGGAAGATCCGGGGAGAGATTAAGTTGATGCGTGAAGTCATTGAAGATATTGGTCTGACCATAGGCTGGGGGCTGGAAGATTTTCAGGGAGAAAAGATGCAGTTCCTGGGATTGGGCGCATACCTTGACTATGAGAATTTTTATGAGACCCTGCAGGTAGAATTTGGTTTCTCGAATACAACCTATCAGAAGACACGGTTGAGATTTGATGGTTTGGAAAAGGTCTGGTTTTTTCAGATTTCCAACCATTATGCCGGCATTTTTGCGGATAGTATCAAAGAGTACGACCTCTTCCGATGTGGCGGGGCGAGGACGGTCCGCGGTTACTGGGAAGATGAATTTCAGGCTCGGTCATTAGCCTGGATAAATTTAAATTTCAAGAAATTACCGATATACCCGTTTTTCGATTATCTTGTAGTCCTGGATAGGGGCTTATTTAAACCTCAGGGGTATTATTCTTATGGGGTCGGATTTGAAGCCCGCAGTGGACATTTCCATGCGGCCATTGACTTTGGCTTTCCTGGTCACAGAACCTGGCGCCAGGGTAAGGTCCATTTAAGAATCGAAAGGAGGTTTTAATGTTTTTCATCTTATTTCTTCTTGCTCAGACTTTACCGATTGGTTCACCACTGAATACAGAACTTGAATATCTGGAAAGCAGAGGGCTTGTCGATCTGGCCGAACTCCGGCCTTACAATATTGAAGAGATCGGCCTTGAGTTATCAAACATCACGACTGCAGGAATGGAGTTATCACCTTATGGTCGGCATATTGTTGAAAAAATTAAACCCCTGGTGCGGGATGACTACAAAAGATTCTCTCTTTTTGGTTTTAATTCCTGTTACCAGAATGAGCCAGAAAACTATCGGGTGAGCACAAGGCTGCTCTTTTCCGGGCAGATTGTTGAGCATCTGAGATATTCTAACCGCTATTATATTCAATATGCTAAAGTCATCGAAGATACCATCCCCCATCCCTGGAAGAATTTTCAGTTTTTCATTGAAGATGCCCTGTTTCAGTATAATTATCGTAATATAAGGCTTGAGATCGGTCGGAAAGAATTATTGTTTGGCCCGGGACAGACCGGTGGTCTGCTCCTTTCCCATTATCCCGGTTCTTATGATGGGGTGCTGTTGAAGATCAATACCGGCCCATTGTATTTTACGACAACTTTTTTCTTTCTCGGCTCCAACCGATATCTCAGTCTCCACCGTTTTGACCTCACTCGGGGTCGTTCCGCACTCGGTTTTGCTGAACTGATTCTATACGGCGGGAGATTTGAAGCCCAGTATTTAAATCCGCTTATCCCTTATTATGTATCTCAATGGTCGACAAATCGAGATGATAATATAATGTGGGCATTCGATGGCAAATTTTTTATCGGACAATTGAAAGCCTATGGTGAGTTGTTGATCGATGACTATCGCTACGACACAGTTCCGCCTGCCCCAAACAAACTCGGTTATCTTTTCGGGCTGCAATCTTTTTATCTCGAGGGTTTGATTGTTAATGCGGAATATGTGCGCATTGATAAATGGGTCTATACCCAGCGACGGCCAACAAATACCTATATCAAGGACAATAAATGTATTGGACACTGGATCGGACCAGATGGTGATCTGATTCGCCTATCATTAAATTATCGAACCCGTTATGGTTTAAACTTTGAAGTGATCCCTTCATTAAGACGGAAAGGAATTGGTAAGATCGAGATCCCCTTTGAAGTTGAAGACGGTAGCCCAAAACCAAAGTTCCCGTCTGGGACTGTCGAGACGAGCAAAGAGATTCTTCTGGGTTTGGAATATTTGCCCAGCCTTTCTCTGCGAGTGAAAGTAAACCTGAGTCGAATCTGGGTTGAGAATGAAGGTAATATAAAAGATCGTAATGTTAATAAGAATGTAATCAAGATTCTAACCCAAGTCGGGATTTAAGAAATTGATATGGGTGTAGTTGCCTTTGTTGAGATATTGAGGCCAATTAATATTTTGATTGCTTTTATCTCCGTTCTGGTTGGCGGCTGGGTTGGGCAGGCGATTACATTCAATCTATCACTCATCATCGCCGGTCTGGTTGTAGGTCTATCGATGGGTTTTGGCAATATTATGAATGACTATTTCGACATCGAGTCCGATCTTATCAATCATCCCGGTCGGCCCATTGCTTCGGGCCGGATTAATCAAAAAGTTGCTCTCGGCTACGCCTTACTACTTGCGGTACTGGCTCTGATTCTTTCCATCAAACTGGGTTTTACTCTTTTTATCATTACGCTTGCGGCCAATATAATCCTATTTTTTTATTCTTTCAGATTGAAGATGAGTATATTCGCTAATGGAACAGTGGCTCTCCTCTGCTCCCTTGCTTTTATCTATGGCGGCCTGGTAACCGAAAATCTGTATGCACTCTTCCCTGCGCTATTTGCCTTTTTGTTTCATTATGCCCGGGAGATAGTAAAAGATGTGCTTGATATGAAAGGTGATCGTTTGAAAAAAAATTATTCATTGCCGCTTCTCATCGGTCCAGCCAATGCCCTGAAATTTGCATCTGGTTCAATGATAATTCTAATGCTATCTCTGCCCCTGCCTGTATTATTCGGTGCCTTTCGTCTGCGTTACCTAATCGGCGCGTTTTTCACTCTGATTCCCCTTTCGGTTTTCATAATCGTCAATCTCTTTCGTAATCCTGAGATCAAGTCTTTGAAAATAATATCTACCTTATTAAAGGCTGGTATGGTTATCGGATTGGGGTTGTTATGTCTCGTCTGATTGAAACAATCATCCTCGCTGTTGTTCAGGGGCTCTCTGAATTTCTGCCGATTTCAAGTTCAGGCCACCTTGCCCTGTTAGGTCATATCTTCCGAATCCGGGAGATTTTCGACCTTGCCATCTTCTTACATTTTGGCACCCTGCTGGCAGTAATAGTTCTATTCAGGAGGGAAGTATATTTTATACTGAGGGGTATTGTCCGGGGACGGATTATCATTGATAAGCATTCGAAAATAACTGATAAATATCTAAGACTATTCCTTTTAATCCTGTTAGGTTCGATTCCGGCCGGTTTGGCAGGCTTCTTTCTGAAAGATAAAGTTGAAGAAGCATTCTCCAGTATGACTGCCCTCGGTATATTCTGGATTATTACCGCCTTCATCTTTTTTATAACGAAATTTACCAGGAATTATGCAAAGCCGATAAACTGGTGGCGTTCACTGATCATCGGACTATTCCAGGCGCTGGCGATATTTCCGGGTCTATCCCGTTCCGGTTTAACCATTGCCGGAGCCCTCTATTTAGGCCTCGACCCGGCCGATGTCTTTGAATTCTCTTTTCTTCTCGCAATTCCGGCAATGATCGGGGCAAATATCTATGATTTAAAGAACCTTACAGTCACTTCTGATATAGGTTCAATTCTGATTGGTATAATTATCAGTTTTATCATCGGCCTTATCGCCCTTATTCTTTTAAAGAGGCTCTTGATCAAAAAAATCTTCTATCTCTTCTCTATCTACTGCCTCTTTTTGGGAATTATTACTTTATTAATATTTAATAATGGAAGTTTAAAATAGATTAAATTGGTAATGCAATCTTGGGAAAGAGGCTATCCTGGGCCTCGATATCCTTAAAGAATGCCCATTCAGCCGATTCGATATTCTCTCCCTTTAATAATTTATTTGCTATATTAGCAATCCTTTTAAAATTTGTCTGGTGGCGGACAAAGCGCATCTCGGCATAGTCCCGGGCACTGAAGGTGGAGATTAAGAACTGCCAGTCTGAACTCTGCAAGAGGAGAAGTTCCCGGCCAAGTTGTTTTATTACTGCATTAAGTTCTTCACTATCCTTTGACCGCGCCTTTTCGAGGATTGAATAGAACTCATCCTCGGCTTCGTAGATATGTGTCCAGGTCCATTTGGTCCAATCATTCAACCAGATATAATGGAATCCGCCTTCGCCCCAGGATCCTTCAGGTAGAGAGATAACCCTGGTTGGTGCTTCTCTATTTAAATACTCACGACCGGTAGTAAGACCGATAATCTTTTCATCGCCGATCATCTTCAGGACATAATAGAGCCAGCGCGGGCCTTCATACCACCAGTGGCCAAAAAGTTCGGCATCATAGGGGGCACAGAGGACACCCGGTTTTTTCTTTTTCTTAAAATTATCCGTGAGGATTGTCGTGACCAGGCCGACAAAATGCCGGGCATGCTCTTTGACCCGCTCTTCAATTACATCCGGATTATAGACCTCTTTCTGGGATAGATCCATCTTGGGATTGGTCACCCGCCAGTAACGAAGTCCACCGGGGAAACGCTTCTTATGGAAGTCGAGATAACTTGCTTCACCCGGATAGCCCCATTCGCCACTCCAGACCTGCAGGCCGGTCTTTGGGTCCCGGGTAAAGACCGCCACCGGCTTCTTTTGAGGATTGGAGGCAACAAGATAGACTTCATAAGGTGTTTTCTTAAAAGACTCCTTGACCTCGACAAACTCTTTTTCAAATTGATCCCAGAGTTTCTTCAGGGCATCGAAACGGGCAATATAGACGCCGATTGCCCGGCCACCTTTGAGCATATGGTTGTCAGTAATAAAATAGTCGATTCCGTTATCGGTCAAAAATTCATCAATACCCTTGCGTGGTTCTGATTGATATTTACCGACAGGTGGCAGCCAGTTATACGCAGGCCGATAGGCACATTCGGGCAACCAGATACCATTTGGTTGACGATCAAAGATCCTTTTGTAACTCTCAACCCCCTGGGCAATCTGAAACTGGACGGATCGATCATCTTTAAGCAGAGGCAGGTAACCGTGGGTAGCGGCTGAGGTAATGATTTCGATAAAACCGGTCTCCTGGAGAATCTTGAAGCCGTTTAAGATATTCCCCTTGTAGCGATTGACAAAGTCGTCCCGAACCTGGATATAGAAGTTGATCCATTGTTCAGCCAGAGCGGCAAAATTGTGATCGCCATAACGGGTAAATTCAAAACGGTCATTCTTTGCTGCTTCGATCTTGAACTGGAGATAGGTTAGAAACTCCTTCTTGAATGACTCGGCGCCCAGTTGTTCGGCAAGGACCGGGGTTATGCCGATGGTGAGATGGGGGTGATAACCTTCATTGACGAGGCGAAAGAGATAGGAGAGAAGAGGGATGTAAGTCTCGGCTGTGGCTTCGTTTAACCAGTCAGTTCCATGGGGCCACCTTCCATGCCCTAAGACATAAGGGATATGGGAGTGGAGGACGAGCATCAGATAGCCCTTCATAGAAGGATTTATTATACAAAAAAATGCTCAAAAGTCAAGGAGGTTAGAAATTTGTTACCGTTAGTTGTTTTTAATGTCCTGATTCGACTAAAACTACCTTATCAGAGCTACCTTCTGTTTTATTATCCCTGTACCGGTCTTTATTTCAACAAAATATATCCCACCAGGTAGTTTACTGCCTGAGTTGTCTGTTCCATCCCAGACTAAGGAATAGGTATGGGGTAATAGGTCAGGATTAAGAGACCTTACCATACGGCCGAATATATCATAAATCTTTAATTCACGAATACCGGCTTCTGAGATGTTTAGTCTTATGTTTGTAGAGTTTACAAAAGGATTGGGGAAAATATCAAGATCGGCGATCTGTGGTTTTTTTTCGGTTCCTTCTTCGATAATATCCCGCCACCAAATCAATGCTTTCTCATAATAGACCGCATTGCCCAGAAAATAGATCGCCTGTCCGTATCCCTGTTCTCCACTTGCAGGGTCCCGGCCTGGTGTATGGGCAAATTCAGTGGGATCAAGATATGCACCAACATCGAATAGTTTACCACTAAAGCGCCAGGTCTGACCCTGGTCATTGCTGATCCAGGCCCTTGGACCGGCTCTCTCACCACCCGGCCTTCGATAACCACAGACCCAGACACAGTTGTTTAAGTTATTGCGGTTAAAATCTTTACCAGTTATTATACTGACATAGGTAAATATTGAATCTGAGCCTGGAGGGGTCTGACCAACAACAAGGGTATTGGTCCAGGTCCTGTTACCAACTGGACCGGTCCCTTTCCAGACCTCAAGCCGCTCGGCATGGGTTCCAGGAATTGCTGGTGTCAGGGCAACGATTGGATTGTTATTTACAACTTCACAGTCATAGTCATACCACCAGGATGAGTATCGGGGATAAGGAAGTGACTCCAGGATACACTTTCCATGCCGGGGAATCCAGGTTGCACCATTGTCAGTCGATTCAATGTAGAAAGGAAGAAGGAGAGTATCTGAACCGATTACCGAGTCTCTCTGGAAATAAGCAAAGACATAACCACCTGTGCCAAAACGAATATGGGGGCTATCATGGGTTCCGACTGTTGCACTGCCCGGGACAAGCAATATCGGATCAGACCAGTTATAACCACCATCAGTCGATCGCCAGACATAGAGGTCTTTTGAACCACCGGCACCAAAGTCAAAGTCACCACCCGAGATAATGATATAGTTTGGATTATCCGGGCGGACTGCAACACAGGCAAGCCAGATACTATATTCAGGAACACCTGAACGGGGCATTATTTTTCTCAGAAATGAACCGTTCGGAAATGTCGCCTCATCAAAGGCACAACCGACCGGGCAGGAATCGACATAGGTAAGATTACGATAATACGCCTCGTGCCAGGTAGCATAGATTACTTCATTATTGGTCCAGGGTCCAGCACTGGCCCGGGCATCGATACCACCATAAAGTCTCCGGTATTTGATATAATGGAATGAGAATGGACCGAATAATCTCCAGGCCGAACCGCCATTGGTCGTATAACCGATCTTGGCCTGGAAGATATTATTAGGGTCACCAGAGGTAAAGCCGTAGAGGACCGCTACATTCAAACCGGTCGTGTCGGCACAGATATTCTTTCCAGCCGAGCCACTGATAGTCCGGCTATCTGGGGCCGCATCAATACGAACCGCATTAGGGCTTGGTGGATAATGGAGAGTCTGGTCAGCACTTAAATCTATCGGCCCGTATGTAAGTCTGGGCATTACCTTTGTATCATAGGCATAGATCCCTACAAAAGATATGATTAAGAATATTTTTACTCCTTTTATAAATCCTCCTTATAAATACAAGATTGTGTTCCGTATCCGGAAAATCTACAATACTCACTTAATTATAATCATTTAGGCTACCCTGTCAAGAATAAAATGAAAAATGGCTCTTGGATATCATTTTGTTTCTCTTTATAATTGGTAAAGGAGGCTTTATGCCAGAAAGTGTTGAATATTATTATCTTGGTCTTGATGTGCACAA
>CBFGIV010000014.1:0-49868 GCA_965648915.1 Caldifarciminota bacterium
CTTTTCATAATATCCATAATACGGGGAATGCCCTCTTCTGTCAATATCCCTTTTAATATCCTTATCACCTGGTTACGATGTCTAGGTCTATCTACAAATTTCTCTTGACATTTGAATTATTTTAAATTATACTGATTTTAACAAGGAGTTAATATGGTGAGTTTTTTCAAACTCGTCCTCATTTTTCAAATAGTTCCTTTCCTTGTAAATGCCTCTCCCCAATCCAATCATTTTAAGCAGAAAAGATTATCCATTGTGCCCGCAATATCAATGATCGGCCGAAACTCAACCGAATCTTTTATGCCTGATTGGGCATATCTTGAGATTGCAGGATGGAAATATGAGACCGGTGGTGGAACCGAACATTATGACTGGGTATACGCATATTTTGATACCTCAGGTGAACTTCTCTATGCCGGTGATGCCTCATTAGACGGGCAGAATATCCCCTGGTATCCATCAGATAGTGCTTACTATCTCGATTATTCCCAGGGCTTTCGCTATCAAGTTGGTCATCTTTATAATGTGAGATTTACCGGAAGTAGCCGTGTTCCACCCTATTCAGATACAATTACCGCCAAGGGACCGGATATTAATATCCTCTCGCCTCGACCGGGTGAAACTGTTGACCGTTCAAGGGGGCTGAGAATTGCCTGGCAACCCCGGGGCGATTCAACTACGATTGAACTATGGGACACCCTCGGTTATTATCTCCAGTATACAATTCCGGACACCGGCTCTATATTTGTGCCTCCAGCCCAATTAGAATCACTCGCCCTGGGCGAGATCGACCTTACGGTTTATAGAATAAATGTCCAATTCCGCTCCCCTGGTTATGACTTTATGATGGTCACTGGTATTGTCGATGAACTCCTCTTCAACCTGGCGGTTGGTATAGAAGAATCGGTCAATCGTTATCGGTTCAGAAAAAACTTATCACTCACTGCTTATCCTCAGCCCGCATCTGATAAAGCCAGGGTCTGTTTTAGTGCTCCTGAAAACGAGCAGGTGGCGGTTGATCTATTTGACCACAACGGCCGAAAGCTATGCACAGTATATGAAGGTATGTCAGCGAAAAATCAAACAGTGTTAACCCTGAATTTGAGAGATCGACTTTATCAGAGATTGCCCTCCGGTGTCTATTTTCTGGGGTTAACCAATAAGAAGGATCGGGTTATTACTAAGTTTTTAATCCTGAAATAGAAAAGAAGCCAGTGCTTATTAGCGTTTAAGGACCCGGTTAAATATCTTCGGGACCTCTTTGAACAGTTGCCTGAGGTTGAAGACTTCGCTGCGCTCATCCGGGGTCAGCATTGAAGCAGCAATCTCTTCCAACTCTCGATCTTCGCGTAGTGCCCTGAAAGACATCTTCTGAACCATTTCATAAGCTCTTCTTGCCTCGATTCCTTTCTTAACCAGTTTCATCAAAAGTGCCTGAGAAAAGTAAACCCCTCTGCTCTTCTTCAAATTTTCCATCATCTTTTCTGGATAGACATCGAGATTACTTATGATATTAATCAAGAGTTTGGTCATATAATGGACCAGGATGGTTGCATCGGGTAGAATTACTCTTTCAACTGAAGAATTAGAAATATCCCTTTCATGCCAGAGGGCAATGCTCTCGCTTGAGGGTATTAAATAGCCCCGGACAACGCGTGCCAGGCCGGTAATTCTCTCACAATTTATCGGATTCTTTTTGTGGGGCATTGCCGAAGAACCCTTTTGCTTCCGTCCAAATGGTTCAGCCACCTCGCCAATCTCTGAACGCTGGAGATTCCTAATCTCGGTTGCAATCCTTTCAAAACAACCTGCAATGATCGTCAGGACCGAAAGAAAATATGTATGGCGATCCCGGGGGATTACCTGGGTCGAGATCGGTTCGACCTTAAGCCCCAGTCTCTTTAAGACCATCTTTTCAACCTTCGGAGTGATATTGGCATAAATACCAACTGCTCCCGAGATCTTACCATAAGATATCTCATCGATCACAATTTTTAGGCGCTCGATGTTTCGAGTAATCTCTTCATACCAGGAGAGAAGTTTTATACCGAAAGTTATCGGCTGGGCAAACATCCCATGGGTCCGGCCAATCATCGGTGTCCACTTATATTTTATTGCCATCGACCTGAGTATCTTTTTGAGGCTCTTTAATGAATCGAGGATAATCAACCCGGCTTCGCGCAAAATTAGAGCCAGCGATGTATCCACTAAGTCGTATGAGGTCATACCAAAATGGAGATATTTACCCTCTTTGCCCAGTTGTCTCCGGCAGAGATCGAGAAAGGCAATCACATCATGTTTGGTTTTCTCTTCAAGTCGATCCACGGCCCGGTGGTTGATTTTAATCCTGGGAATCTTTTTAGCCAGACCGCGGGGAATTATCTTCAGAGATTCCTGGACCTCAGCCACCGCTTTTTCAACTTCAAGCCATTTCCGATATTTATTTTCTTCTGACCAGATCCTGCGTAATTCTTCTGTTGTATATCTCTCAATCATTCTATTATATCCTTCCGATTATCTCAAGGATCATCCCTTTCCGGTCGATGATGATTGTAACATCACCTTGAAGATTAAATGTTATATTAAGAAAATCGGCAACATCTCGAATTACAACACTGCCCCACTGAAGGATGATATCACCCGGTTTCAACCCGAGTTTTTCACCCAGACTACCCCGCTTGATCTCAACCACAACCACCCCTTTATTCCGCATCAGACCAAATCGCCTGATCGTTGCAAAATTTATATTCACAATTTTTATCCCAATAGCATCCAACCTTTTTGATGCAATCTCCTGTGAAAATTCTTCAACGACTAACTTCTTATAAACTGTTCCACCATCGTGTAATATCTTCAAAGATAATGAATCTCCAACCAGCAAATTATTCTCAATCCCTTCCCAGTCAGTTACTCGATTAATCATCTTACCCTGAGCCTCGACAATCTGATCTCCTGCCTTCAAACCGGCTCGCTGGGCCGGACTGCCTTCCTCAACATTGCTGATCAGGATACCTCGCTTTTCGATATTTAAGGCCTGGGCCAGATCATCGGTCAGGTCCTGCACCGCGATACCGAGCCAGATTTCACGTTTCCGACCAAAAACTTTAAGTTCAGCAATAATATGTTTAACGAGATTTATCGGCAGTGCAAAACCAACCCCTTCTGATCCTCCACCCGAGGAGAAGATAAAAGTATTTATTCCGATCACCTCACCCAGAACATTGACCAGTGGTCCACCGGAATTGCCTGGATTTATTGCCGCATCGGTCTGGATCATATCTTTGTAAATCCTCTCTTCTCTCGTTCTTAAACCTCGCGACTTTATCGAGCGATGGAGTGCACTGACGACGCCGACAGTCACAGTGGGATGGGTATCTTCAAGCAAAAAACCAAAGGGATTGCCTAAGGCAATGACCCATTCGCCAATAATCAATTCATCTGAATCACCTAAAGGTGCGTAAGGGAGATCTTTACCATCGATTTTGAGCAGGGCAACATCATTAACTGCGTCAGTACCGATGACCCGTCCGTTAAACTGTCGGCCATCGGGC
This sequence comes from Caldifarciminota bacterium, assembly GCA_965648915.1. Classification (GTDB taxonomy): domain Bacteria; phylum Hydrothermota; class Tepidihabitantia; order SM23-42; family CAYGYG01; genus CBFGIV01. Next base: position 3,552 of record CBFGIV010000014.1, read on the forward strand.
AGGGTAATCTTAATCTCGGTCGCATTGGTGATAACATGTTCATTGGTGAGAATATAACCATCCGGCGAAATAATCACACCCGAACCCAGACTCTGAATCTTCTCCTTATAGCGCCGGGGCGGAAAGAAATCACGAAAGAATTGATCAAAGAAATCATCGGCAAAAGGCGAGTAGAAAGGTTCGGTCGTCACGATTCTTGTCTGAATTACTGTTATGGAAACGACGGCCGGTCCAACTTTGTTGGCGGCAATCACTATCGCATTCTTTCTCTGGTTCGAAACTTCTTCCTGAAGGCCAACCAATCTTATTTTATCTTGATCCGGAATCTCAGACCAGAAATAGGTCGGCCGCGGCTTTAGTCGCACATAGATACTGAAACCAGCGACACCGATCACAATCCCGAGGATGACAAAAAGAATATTCTTTAATCTCATCTCTTCTGCCAATCTTTTAAGAACCTTTCGATCCCGATATCCGTGAGGGAGTGTCGGATGAGCTGGACAAAAACATTATACGGTATGGTGCAGATATCCACACCCAGCAGGGCTGCTTCCCGGACATGGTCAGGGTGGCGAACCGAGGCAAAAATAATTTTGGTAGGAAAGTTGTAATTCTTTAAGACCGTGACGATCTCTTTGACAATAGCGACCCCTTTATGGCCAATATCATCAAGCCGGCCGACAAAAGGACTGATATAAGTTGCACCCGCCCTGGCGGCGAGGAGCGCCTGATTGGGTGAGAAGACCAGGGTCATATTTACCTTAACCCCTTCTTTCACAAGGATCCGCGTTGCCTTGAGCCCTTCAACCGTGCAGGGGATCTTAATAACGATATATTCACTGATCTTAGCAAGTTCTCGCGCCTCATTAACCATCTTCTCGCTTTCAAGGCTTAAAACTTCAGCGCTAACCGGGCCTTTGACAATATCGCATATCTCTTTTAGGATCTTTTTATAGTCGCCCTTCTCTTTTGCCATCAACGAGGGGTTGGTCGTGACCCCATCAAGGATACCCCAGGCTGCAATTTCACGAATCTGTTCAATATTTGCTGTATCTAAATAAAGATGCATAAAAACTCCTCAAATAAAAATTCCTGGACACTTAGGATGCCAGATACCTGATCAGCAGAATCGTCGATACCAATCCCGTGCCTGAATAATTTGAAGAGCAAAAACCTTTCGCTATATTCAATAATATTATACAAAATTTAGCAGGATATTCAACTGGTTTTTTTTAATTATTTGGTTTAATGTCCCAGACCATCAAGTGCCTGACTTATCTCTCTCTTGACCAGTTCATCCTGCTCACTTGTGAGTGCCTTTTCCAAGCTTCGCTTCCCCCGCCTGTCTCCCAGTTGACCGACCGCCCAGGCGGCATGGCCACGTATCATCGGTTCTCTATCAAAAAGGTGTTCAACAAGAATGTCCAGCGAACCCGGATCTCCAATATTACCTAAGGCAACAATCGCATTACGTCTTATCGCATCAAATTTTATCCATTTTGCTCCCATCTGATTCTGCTTGAACCGTTTACGATATTCTACTTCGGTCATCTTTAAGAGTGGAATTAATGGAAAAGAAGGGCCTGCCCTACCATAAACAAGTATACGCTCTTTAGGGTGAACTTTTTTATTTCTCGGACAAACCTCCTGACAGGTTGTGCAACCATAAAGTCGCTTGCCCCACAATTTTCGATAAGATTCGGGTAGAAATCCACTCCAGTTGGTGAGATATTGAAAACATCTTTCCCGGGCAAGAATATAAGGAGTGACAATAGCGCCGGTTGGGCACCTCTCAATACAGAGGCGACAGGAACCACAACTATCGCCAATTGACCCCTGCGGTTCAATCTCGAGATCAGTAATGATTTCGCCCAGGACAATATAAGAACCAAATTCCCGACTCAGAATTATCCCGTGCTTTCCATAAAAACCAAGCCCGGAACGCTCGGCCATCGGCTTTTCGGCAACCGGACCACAGGCATATGTTCGATATGTGCCCCCAAAAATTTTTTTCAATGATCGGGCCAGCTTCTCCAATTTTTTCTTCAGATCCAGATAATAGTTGCGCCAGGTATACCGGGCGATCAGTCCGTGCGGCTCGCCGGGTTTTGACATATCTTCGGGTTCCGAAGTCAGATAGCATTCAGCACCAACAATTATCGATCTCGCGGTGGTCAAGACATTTCTGGGATTAAAGAAAGATTCGAGGTCAGGCATCTGCCGAAACTGGGTTTCAAAAATAATTTTGCTTTTAACCCGCCCTTTGACCCTTTGTGCCTGCTCGATAAACGGCTCGGCCGTTGTAATTCTGAGAATATCAATATCAAATCGGGCAGCAAGTTCCTCGGGATCTAATTTTATGATCATCTACCAGAGCGCCCCTATGTCAGAAAGTTGAAGATAATATGAAAATTGCCCGTCCCGGTTAAGCGCAACACCAAAGATTTGAGCCATTTTTATAAATCCCATATAAATACCGAACTCCAGTTTCAATTCGGCGCCGACCGAATAATTATATTCCCCTTCTTTCGAGTGGCAGTAATCGGTAAAGACTGATCCACATAGATCTTCAAGGTAGAGATTGGGATTCCAGATACATCTCCTGATTCTGAATAGAGGATGACCATACTCAAGGGTTAATGTGGCACCAGTTTTGGTCAGAACCTTTGCCCCCCGGATCCTTGCCCATACTGAATCAGGGTTTTCCGGATCATTAAACCCACCAAGCCGGAATCGGACCTCACCACCTGTTAGATAATTATGGTTGATGATGTCCAGAAACTGCCCGACCCGATCGATCTCGGAGCCTAAATTCTTCTGCTCGATTGTAAACCTGGTATTGATACCAATGTTGTTATATGGGAAGTTAAATCCACAGCCAAGATACGGGGTAATCCCTTTGCGCTCAAAACCACTCTCCCAGGCAGCCAGATCCATCCCGATCCCCAAGAATGACAATCCCTGATTCAGACGATAAATTAGAGGCAAACCAAGGTTTACATCTGCATAACCGGGATACAACAGAAAACGGGTCTGAAGCGGAAGGAAGAAAAGGGACTGGAAGTATGTGCTCAGGATGAGATCATCTTTTAACCAGTCATAAGCAAAGAAAGTCAAAGCTATGTTCTCGTTCAAGGCATCGGTATTGAGAAGGAGCCCCCCAAGATAGAACGATTTCTCACGACCAAAGATCACCGGGATATGGACATCAGGATCAAGAAATGTCTTGACCACATCAAAATAATTGCCGTGTTTCACCTTCAGATCGAGCCGGTCAAAATCGGGTTTCGTTGAAGGCTTCCATTGTTCAATTTCATAACTTCTTAAAACAGCATCCTTTTCATAGATGTCAAATCCTTCAGGATTGATGCCAATAAAATATAATTTATTATCGACAACCGTGCCCGACCAGGCAAAACCTTTCTCGGTCAATCGTGCAAGTTTATTCGATTTTAAATCAATACAGTAGATGCTATAGATACCGTTGTAGTTAGCGGTAAAGCAAAGGTTATCACCTTCAAGTCTCATATCGGTCTCACTCCAGGGGGTAGAAAATAATAGTTCCAATCTTTTCTCTGCAAGATTTAATCTGTATAAATCCCAGTTCTCAAAATCCTTTTTTGCCGAGACAACCACCCGGTCCCTATTAACTTCGATCTCTCCGATAAGATAATCTGTTTCCCATAATTTTTCCCTTCGACCACTGCGGAAACGCCAGATCTCAGAACCAAATTGATGTGGTCGATCTTTACTATAGATAATCGAGCCATCGGATAATGGTGCAAAGGCCCGGAGTTCATCTGTCAGGAGCATATCGGTCTTACCATTTGCGAGGTTCCGTCGATAAAGGTTTGATTCGAAACCGCAGCCTATTTGAGCAAGGTTGGCATAGCCGTATCTCAGTTCCCGTGTTGTATAATAAAGCCACCCATCCCTGATTTTTAAAGGCGTCGATACTGAACTGGTTAGATCGGCAACCACCTTTTCTTTTCCTGTTTTCAGATCGTATGCAACAATTTTCGAAAAGTAAAAGATTGATCGCGCATCGGTCTTTTTCGGGTATTCTCTTACATAGTAAAGATGCTTACCATCAGAAAGCAGATATCGGCAGTACCAGCCTCTTCGGGTCAACTGCCTCCCCTCAATCTTCCAGCCCTGATAGCGCATAATTTCATATTTTTCCCACTCGTTAAAGAGGGTAACCATACTCCTTCCATAAACAAGATACGAGGCCGCATCGATACCAGTGATCGGAAAGAGAACAGCGAGATGTGGAGCCATACAGCAGGAACCATAGGTTTTAAAAAACTGAGCAAATTTATCCTCGCCATACTTAAGGGCAAGATATTCAAAAAATCCACCACCGAAGAGATAACTGCCTGCATAATAAGGAAACTCAAGCGGTGTGTAAGTAGCCTTGCCCAGCGAAGGCAACTTACCCTGATCTGCACAACAGGCAATATAGGCATCAAAAAAACCGTCGTTCAACCTTCCCTCATAAGGTGATAGTTGGGATTCGGTATAGACCGTTATACCCTCTATGACCCAGCCCGGAGAATAGCTATTGGGCTGAAAGATTGTCCCGAAGGTCTGACTCAAAAATCTCATCACCCCGGCCGTTTTTCTCATATGGGCCAAATGGGTATATTCATGAATACCAACTGCCCGGTACCAGTTTTCGGTCATATCGAGTTCACCCCCGGCTGGTGGATAGATGAAGAGATGGATGTCCCTGAAGACCGGATTAGCAAATCCATTAGCCATTGTTCCAATATCTTCAATCACAATTGCCGTCCTACCTGGTCTATTGCCCGTAAGATCGACAACCTTTTCACGATAATATTCGAGATTTTGTAATGCCTGCCAGGCCTCCCACTCATAACCAGTTTTATAAAAAACTGTAAAATTCTCAGTCTTTAAGGTCTTCCAGTTAAACCAGTTCAGGATTGCGATTGAAATGAAAAGGATCATCGTCACTCCGTATCACAGATCTTAAAATCAACTTTTCTCTTAACCAAAAAACTGAAATCGTAATCATATCATCATAATCTAAATAAGTAAGGGCGTCAAGGAAATAAAAAAGATTAAGATTGACAAAACAGAAAAATATTATAAAATGGAGACTGCCGGGGCAGTAGCTCAGTTGGGAGAGCGTCTCGTTCGCAGCGAGAAGGTCGCCAGTTCAAATCTGGTCTGCTCCAATTTGATCAGGAGTAAAAATGATCATTCCCAAGAGATTATTTTTAACTAAAGGTGTTGGTAAACATAAGGAGAAACTGGCAAGTTTTGAGGCCGCACTGCGCGATGCCGGAATTGCCCCTTTCAACATCGTCCGGGTTTCAAGCATCTTACCACCGAATTGTAAGATTGTCTCCCGGACCAAAGGTCTGCAATATCTCTCACCGGGGGAGGTCGTCTTTTGTGTAATGGCAGAAAGTTCGACCAACGAACCGCACCGTTTGATTGCTGCCTCGATCGGTGTTGCCCGCCCCAGAGATAAGAATCTTTTCGGTTATTTATCTGAGTACCATTCCTACGGCGAGACCGAGCCAAGAGCCAGTGATAGGGCTGAAGATCTTGCTGCTCAGATGTTAGCAACAACCCTTGGTGTTATCTTCGATCCGGATACGAGTTACGACGAACGCAAAGAGATCTGGAAGATCTCCGGCAAGATATTTAAGACCACAAATATTACCCAGACCGCGATTGGAGATAAGCACGGACTCTGGACCACTGTGATCGCCGTAGCGGTTATGGTTCCTTAAAACAGTCAGTTAATAACGATGACCTTTTGTCGAGTCTGCCAATCGCCAATAATTAATTCGCAGAAATAAACCCCGCTGGCGACCCTCTGACCGGTATCATCACGACCATCCCAGGTGACGGCAGTCGGGGACTGACGGCGGTGAGCAGCAATGGCGCAAGATTTCACCAATCGTCCTGTCCGATCGTAAATCTTTAATAGAATCTCTTGCTCAGACTTAACTGTCTGTAACTGGACATCGGTTATCTCAATTCTTGTAAGGTCACTCATCGGATTTGGCGAAATCTTTAAACCCGTTCTGGTCTTAACCAGAAGGCTCCTCTCCTCTATATTCGTCCCCGGCAGGGGCCTGCGCGAAAAATATATGTCGGGTGCGGTAGAACTATTCCTTGTATCACACCATGCAGCATAAACATAAAACGAATCTGTGTAAAGTCCGATATAATCTCCGCAAAAGGCATTCATAACAAATGAGGTATCGGTTATACGTTCATTCCTGGCCCAAGTCACTCCTCTATTAGATGAGTAGGCATAATAAACATCGTATCGATTACTACCGGGTTGATGACGTCGGCCATCATACCAGATTGCATGAAGCCACCCACGATAATCAACCGCCATCCAGGGCATAAATTGTTGCATCGTATCCCGGGTTGATGTTGAATCATCATTGATTTTGATCCGCGCCAGCCAAGATTGCCCACCATTGGTCGAACGGCAGAAATAAATGTTGAGATTGATTCTATCAGTTGAACTGCGTGCCGGTCCGTCATTGAAGACTGTATAGACATCCTGAGGAAATGTTGGACTCGATTCAAGAGGCGGAAGGGTGAATAGTCTTGGATTACCGGAGGTTTGGCGAAATTTTGTATTCGTTACAAGAATGTCAGTAAAGGTTGAACCGCCATCCGTGGAACGAGCACAATAGATGCCGTTGACCGTATCAATGCCTGAACGGGTATCACAACCCCAGCTGACCAAAACTGTTCCATCAGCGAGTTCCCTCGGTATCGGTCCCCACCGTGCCGCCCCGCTCGTCGCATTATCAACCCTGACAACCGGGCCAAAGGTTACGCCTCGATTGGTTGATTTAGTAAGATAGATATGACGTACCGGATCCGGACCTAAATCCCAGACTACATATACATTTTTACCTTTGACACCAACCCAGGATTTATCAATTGCGGTTATGCCCGGACTCACGTACTGGGTAGGAAGCCAGGATGTTCCAAAGTTTGTTGAGCGGGTGAGAAATACCTTATTCCGACCAAAATCACAACAGCATAGAAACAGGTTGCCGGTATCATCAACTGCTACCGAAGGATCACCCATATAGGTGCTAACCGAATCCTGAGGCATCTGAAAGTTTGGTTCCCAGTTTAACCCGCCGTTAGTCGAACGGGCAAAAAAGGCATGGACAGTAGGTATTCGATAATCATTAAAGTAAGCGAACACATAGTTCTTCCAGACAGCGATACATACTTCGTTTTGATTTGCACTCGCTGGATTGTCGCTCACCTGGACATTGGGTATCCAGGGAGGATCGGCCACTACTAAAGTCAGTGACAGTAACATCCCGGCGATTTTCGCAAAACATCTATTCATTCTACACCTCCATCTGCTTTTCCATCTTTTGTTGAAAATTATTAAAAACGCTCGTAATTACTACTTTTTTATTGAATCAGGAGAATCTTTTGTGTTACCGATTGCTCATCCGTATCTAACCGAACAAAGTAGACGCCTGCGGGCATCTTTTTCCCATTGCGATCCCGGCAGGGCCAGACGAAGTTGCAAGCAGTAGCGTTGCTTAATAACTGATATTGATTGACGACGCGGCCTGAAATATCAAAGATTGAAAGTAAGACCTTTTCATTCTCAGTTGCTTCAATGTGGAAGTGAATGTTGTCCTTTCCTAAATTAGGGTCGATCTGGAGTTTGAGCATCCTGGGTTTGGAAGTCAGGGGCAATTTCTCCTCGATACCAAGCAGAGGATAGACCTCAATTGCATCAACATCGAAACCGGCAGTCGGGGCATTGGCTGAGCCATCACCATCATCTCTCAATCTAATATACCGTGCCTGATTCTGGCCACCGGTCTGGAGATCGAATTCGGTTGTGCCATTGGCAATTCCCAATCTGGTCCAGGGCCCGTTCCAGTTATTGGCGACATAGACCGTGCACCGCTCAACATCGCTATCATCTTCAACCACGATAAAGTCATTACCGGTTCGATTAACCACCGGTGTTCCCATATCAAAATCTACCCAGCCACCAACACCGATTGAAAGTCGACGGCCATCCCGCAGTCCCAGTGCCCAATGAGTTAAGGAATGGTTAGCATAAGCCTGATTGGGGTCGGCAACATTACACATCGAAACCTTATATGCAAACCGTCGCTGGGTTTGATTTGGAACAAGCCTTACATTAAGAACAACTGAAGTATCGCTGGGAACAACGATGTTTGATACTGTTTTGCTATTATATCCATTAGCACTAAATCTTATTGTATAGGTGCCGGGTCTGAGATAACGATGGTAGTCACCATTGGGTGAATCGGTATAACTGACCCAGCGGGCCGGGGTCGTCGGCTCAAGGAATGCCCTGGCTATAGGCTGTCCAGTAAATGAATCGGTTACGATACCTTCTATCCCCTGTTTGGCATATCTCATAAGATCAAGCATCGGATCACGATGGGCATTAAAGAGTGAGTCGATTGAACTTGCCGGTGGCGTTTTGATGGAATGGACCTCAGCACCGATTGCCAGCATACCTTCACCACCATAGAAATGGTCGATAGTCGAACCGGCGCAGTAATACATTATCGAATATATCGAACCATATCTATTTCCTGTGGCCCGGGCATAAGAAGCACAAACCCTTCTAAATTCTCCAGTATCGATGACTGCATCGCTGTGATAGCCCCAGGGATAGAGCGTTACAAGTGCCCCACCGTGATATGACATCCAGACAGAAAAGGCATCACGATCAAATGCCTTTTTGATTGCCTGGGTCTCCAGTTCCGACATCGCTGCTGTCCCACCCTGTGCCCTCCACATATAACCAAAATTTCTATTTAAGTCAACGCCCCGACTATTATAGCGAGTGTTGTTGGCATAGCCATAAGGATTAACCATCGGCGCAATCCAGATCTCCCGGGTATTGACCAAATTTGTTACCAGCGGGACCGAACCATAATTTCTCACCAAGTATTTTATCATCTCATAGGCAATCGCCCAGCCACATTTTTCATCACCGTGAATATCTGCCTCTAAAAAGACCCTCGGCTCGGGTTCGTTAACCGATGGGTTATCACTGATCTTTAATGCCAGGACTAAAAGCCCGGTGGCAGTTGTGCCCAGGGTATCAAGTTTACAGATCGTCGGATTATTCTGGGCTATAATCTGCATCGTATCAATATATTCGTTATAGGTAAGATAACGCCCCTTCTCAAAATTCTCTTTATAGACAAGGTCAATGTCTGCCGTAATCGTCTCGATTCTGTAGCCCATATGCTCGAGTTCGACCTTCTGCCCTTTAGTAATTTCGGCAATAACCTCATTACCCTGGATATCATTAATTATTATTCCCATCTTATCAAGGATCACCGCATCATACTTTGAATCCACCTCTATCTTAACCAGATCGAGATGGGCAATGCTTAAGGAAAAAAATGAGAAGATCAGGAAAAAAGAAGACACCAAGCGCATAAAACCTCCTGTGGTTAGCTAAAATCTATTTGTTTTTGACCATTTGTCAATAAATAAAATTGTGTAAAAAATGATACACCATAGTGTAGAATTTGAGACCGATCAAACTATTACGCCTGCCCCCGGTCTGACTATTTTAATAACCATTGTTTTCTCAAGAAATCTGAATCACCAATAATGGAATAATGGTATGGTTTTTGCAATATAATAAATTGGGAACAAGGAGGTTTGTGTGATAAATGGTGAATGCGCTTACGCCTGTGGTTCACGTGCTAAGAATGAAAATACAGATGAATGCAATTCATCTACTCGATCGGTTAATAACGACACAAATAAGATCTACCTTTGTGTAAAAGAAATGACCAAAAAGATCTGTCCGTATGTCAGTAATTACAGTGCCTGTCCGAGATATGAACCGAGATAAAAAAATTCAAAGCATTGGTGCGCTATTGGACCCTGTTCTTAATAAAATTGCTGATCACCGCCAGATTTTCATTTATATCCTTGAGCAGAATAACTATCTCGCCTAAGGCTTTAACTGCCAGCCATATTGGTTCTGGACTTTCATAAAGTCTTATCGTCTCGAGTTCACGATCTGTAAAGACCTTAAAGCCTTCAAATTCAGCCATCGTTTACCTCCTTACCAGCCTGGACTGAAGAATTCTGCTTTAATAAATTTTAGCCATATTCTACCAACTGTCAAGTAAATACGATTCTTATTAAACACCTTAATCCAAACCATATCATCTTCTTAACAGACTGTCAATTTTATATCGCCGGCTGATAACTTCAGGGTCCCCTTTGAACAATGGCATCAACTTATTGAGGATCAGCTCAGCCTGTTTCAGTTCATTTTGGGCGATCAGAACATCAACCAACCCCAGGGAGGCATTGTATTGAAAGGGTTGAACCAGCAGAATCCGTTCGAACATCGCTTTTGCCTCATCGTATAAGCCGTTCCAGTAATAAGCCAGACCGAGATTATTCATATAGGGAATTTTCAGTGAGTCTAATGTATAAGCCATCTTGAAAGCAGTTAGCGTCGAGTCCACCATCTTTAACTCTAAAAAAACACAACCGAGATTTGTAAAAATATCCGGTTCCCGGGGATTTAAACGCCTTGCTATCCGCAAGTCTATCAGAGCATTCTCCAGATCTTTAATTTTTAAGTAAGCAACTCCGGCATTGTACCAGTGTCGCCAATTCTTGGGACTGTGTCTGGCCGCCGCTTCATAATTGAGGGCAGCAAGGTATGAATCGTTTTGGGATTTATAGTGGAGAGCAAGAATCTCATAGCCCCAGGCAGTACCCTTTAACCCGGGCCGGGCGCGCAGAAGGTCCTGATATCTTATCAAAGAGGGCCTGGAAAGATGGTTAATTATCAACCAGGGGGTTGATAAAATAAGAGAAAGAAGAACGATCGGAGTCAAGATCGATCGCCAGTTAGGAAGATTTTTTATGCTTCTCAACCCTGCAACCATAATAAAGATGACGAGCCAGATAATACCCAGTGATGCAATATCCCAATCCCGGGCCAGTCCAAGATGAGAGTCGAAAAAGATCAGAAAGATAAAGAAAGTTAAACCATTGAACAAGAGGAACTTCAAATACCGATCATTAAATAACCCTTTACCGCTCTTCCCCTGAACAATCAGTGTCGCAAAAACCAATCCGGTTGGCAGATTGAGGAAAAAGATGTTCAGGATATCAATCCAACGATTAAAATCGATAACCGAAACCCAGTAGTCCTTGATCGAATATTCTTTCAAGACCAGCGAAGTAGTTAAGAGATTCTTGATCAGGGCGCGGGGTGGGTGGCCCAGTCTCATACCGAGAAGAAATGTTACTATTATCGGGATAAGCAACACGCTGATCATCTTCAACCAGAATGAGCCTCTTATCGATTCTCTCCTCTCTTTAACGACATAAATGATGAACGGGGGCAACAGGGCCAGGGCAACAATTTGCAAGGCGACTGCGGTTCCTAAGGCTAAAGCCAAAAGCGTTAGGCTGGGCTTTGGACTCGTCAGCCTGAGGAGAAAAAAGATTGTCAGGCAATAACCCGGCGCATAGTTTTCTATATGGCCAAAGAACATGACGTTTATCCCGAGAATGGCAAACAGAATAAGCAGCAACGGTTGGAACTTTTCCTCTTCCCTTTGGGTAAACTTTATATACCCAATTATCGCCAAGAAGCCAACCAGCGTATTCACCATTCGATAAGCTGTCTCGCCCGATCTTATTGCCCGGGGTAAGACGAGATAGACTGCTCGATAGATAAAAAGGGTCAGCAGTTCGGCAAAATGGACCGGTGTGTAAACTTCTATACTCTTCTTAAACATCATACCATCACCATAAAGAGAAATCGATTCCTGCAGTAAAATAGAAAAAACCATAAAGAGAAGGACAACAGCAATTTGAAAAGGCGGGATCGGAATATTCAGGTTTAATCCATTTTTGGGGATAAAGAAAAGAATAAAAACGGCGATGGCCAACAGAAATTGAATGGTTATAAAAGTCCGGGGAAAATAAGTGTTGATTGCGAAAAACCAGAAACTGTTTCTCAAAAGCCCCAGGGATGGTAAAAAATAGAGAACAACAAGGACGGCAGAAGATATCAGGGCAACTAACCAGGCCCTCCTTCCCTTCTTTACGCTGATTGAATCCATCTCTCCCTGCAGTATATTCTCAGAAAGCATCCTTAATGTGCTCGACCATAATCTTCTTCTTCTCAGTATAGATCGCCAGGACATCAAAATGGCAATCGACCCGATCCCAGAGATTCTGTTCTTTTAAGTAATAAGTGGCAACTCTTCTGATTCTGACCTGCTTTCTGTGCACGACCGATTCCTGGGGAAAACCATAATCCAGCGAGGTCCGCAATTTAACTTCAATGAATGTCAGTGCATCACCTTTTTGGGCGATCAGATCGATCTCGCCCAGATAACACCGGTAATTCTGGGCAAGAATCTTGTAGCCTTTCTTTTTAAGATATTCACCGGCAATGGCCTCACCTTTTGCACCCAGTGATTTCTTTTCCATCAGATTAGTTTGAAGGTCTTACGATGGATCAGACAGGGACCGTAACGGGCAAGCGCAAGCCGATGTTTCTTTGTTGGATAGCCCTTATGTTGATCAAAATTATACTGTGGATAGGCTTTATGAAATCTCATCATAATTTCATCTCTTCTTACCTTTGCCAGAATCGATGCCGCCGCAATCGAAATACTCTTTTCATCGCCCTTGATAATATTCTTCTGGGGGAAAGGTAAATCGGGAATAAAGACTGCGTCGGTAATGACCAGATCCGGCTTCAAGGAGAGATTTGAGATTGCCTTCTGCATTGCCCTGATTGTTGCCTGATAGATATTTATTCGGTCAATCGTTCGGTGATTGGCATAACCGAAACTGTAGGCAAGAGCATTTCGAATAATTAAGTCGAATAATGACTGCCTTTTTCCAGGACTCAACTTCTTAGAATCGTCTATTGCCGGATGGAAAAAATAAGGGGGTAAAACAACACAGGCAGCAACTACCGGGCCGGCAATCGGACCCCGGCCCGCCTCATCAATACCACAAATATACTTATTCCTGGGCCAGAGTTTCAGATCCAGGTTTTCTCTCACCACTGGCCTCTTTTATCTTTGACTTCTTCCCTTTCTTTCCCCGGAGATAAAAGAGTTTTGCCTTTCTGACCTGTCCCCGTTTCTTCACCTCAATTTTGGTTATATTTGGTGAATAGAGCGGATAAATCCTCTCAACCCCAATACCACCCGATATCTTACGAACCGTAAATGTCTTGCTCGGCCCTGCTCCCCGGAGTTGAATCACTGTTCCCTGAAAGGTTGTGATGCGCTCTTTACCTCCTTCGACTATCTTTGAATAGACCTTTATCAGATCACCGGCACGAAATTCAGGAATCTTTTCCATCAAGAACCTCCATCATTGTTAAAAAGTCTTCTTTTGAAAAAATCTGGTCGGGTAATAGATCATTGCGTTTTAATAAAGTATTGCGCAGGGATTCCCGATGACGCCATTTTTCAATCGCTTGATGATCGCCCGAGATCAGTGTCTTGGGGACCGGGAGTTGCCGAAATATTCTTGGTCGGGTGTAATAGGGTGCATCAAGAAGTCCGGTCTGGAAAGAGTCGGTCAGACAGGAATCAAAGTCACCCAGGACACCCGGCAGAAAACGGCTCACCGCTTCTAGTAGAACAAGGGCTGCCGCTTCACCACCCGGCAGGACATAATCGCCAATTGAAAGTTCAAGTGGTTTTAAGATCATTTTGAGACGATGATCAATCCCTTTATAGCGACCACATATCAGAATAAGATGTTTACTCCTGGCCAATTCCTCAACCAGTTTCTGATTGAGATGCCTTCCCTGAGGTGTGAGGTAAATAATTACTGAGGCACGCTTCTGGCAACTACGCACCGCCTTAAATATAGGCTCAGGTTTAAGAATCATACCTGCACCACCACCATAAGGATAGTCATCAACTACAGCCTTATCAGCGTAATCCCTTAAGTTAATCGTCTTAACAATCAGTACCTTCTTTTCCCGGGCGATCCTGACCGTGCCAAACTTTAACGCCGTCTTAAAATAATCAGGGAAGATTGTCAGGATATCAATTTTTAAGGAAGCAAGGGATGGTTTCACTCGTTCGCTTTTCTATTCGATGATTTCCAGCACAGCCCGTTTACCCTGCTTCATTGCAGCGGCTGTGATTATGGTTCGGATCGCCTTTGCTGTCCTTCCTTCTTTACCAATCACTTTACCAAGATCACCTTCACCTACTCTCAACTCATAGATTATACTCTTTTCACCTGCGATCTCAGTAACCGATACTTTATCAGGATTATCAACCAATGCCTTAACGACAAATTCAATTAACTGTTTCATCGTTGCCTCCTTTGGATTTGTTTTGTAAGACGCGCAACAGCCTTGACACGGTGTTAGTCGGCTTTGCACCTTTATCAATCCAGTAGTTTATCCGATCCCGATTCATTTTAAAGATTCGCTTGTCTCTGGGATCATAATAACCTACACTCTCAAGATATTCACCATCCCTTGCTTTCCGAGCATCAATCACAACGATCCGGAAGAAAGGTCGATTCTTATGACCTTCTCTTCTAAGTCTGATTCTTACCATAAGTATATTAATATATTCAACTTATCGTAAATGTCAAGAAGACTTTTGACAAAATTCACAATATTTTAAGGATCGGCAGATTCTCAATATTCAGAATTGAAATTGAATAAACCATAAACTTACGGCGTTACATATATAACCATCTCTGACGGGAGAGGTTAAAATAATATCTGTTTTTTCAGAAATTTTCTCTTCCTACCCCTATCTTCTTCCATCACGGGGGAGGGAAAGTAAAACTATCTTAAAGATTGACCCAAAACCGAAAACTGCTTGACTTGTGAGCGAATTGGGTTATATTTAATTTGATAAGGAGCAGAATGAGACGATTACTTATCCATTCCGGTATAGTTATAATACTGGCAATAACTGCCATTTTGTTAATTAAAATCTATCCGGTCCGACCCAGAATCAGTCCTGGTCCGGATATCAAAATCCAGGGAGATAAACCCCTCATCTATGACGAGGGAGAGTGGCTCGGTATCTACTTTCAAGGTAAGAAGGTTGGCTATACCTTTACCAAGATCGGCCAGACGCCTCGGGGTTATAAATTTGACAATCTGATGAATATGACGATGGTTGTGGCTAATGAGCCGCGCGAAATAAAGATGGTTGCCCGGGTCACCACTGACCGGGAATATCGGATTCAGGACTATTTTATGGAAATGGCAACGATGGGGCACACAATTAAAACAACTGGCGTCGTCCGGGATAAAAAGGTCGTCCTGACAGTAAACAGCCAGGGAATCGAACGAACCCAGGAAGTCGAACTGGATAGTGCACCATATTTTCACGAAGCGCTCGAAGCCCTGATTAAAAAAAGGCAATTGAGAGACGGCGACAGCCTTATCCTGCCCTTCTTCGACATCTCGACCCAGACCCCTTCCCAGGCAATACTTAAAGTTATTGGAAATGATGAAATTGTAATAGAAGGCGAGAACTATCAAACTCGAAAGATCGCAGTCAATGTTCTCGGGATGCAATCCTATTTATGGCTTGACCAGGATGGCCGTTTCTTGAAAGAGTCTTCACCGATCGGGATCGAGATGATTCGGGAAAGAAAAGAAAAAGCCCTAGCCTCGATAAAACCAGAAGAACTGACCGATATCCTGACTTTCGTTTCAGTGAAGTTAGATACGGTAATTGCTGACCACCTGAATATCAAATATATGAAGTTGCAGATCGACGACCTCGATACTGTCAATTTAGACCTCGAGGATGACTTCCAACGTATTATATCGAAGAGACCACTAATTATTGAATTCGTCACTCCCGACCTCGAATCAATTCCGGAAATAAGTGCACCGGGCAAGGTGGAGATGGAGTTTGTAAAGCCTTCAATCTATATTCAATCTGAAGAACCTGAAATTGTCAGGACTGCAAAAAATATTGCCGGGATCGAAACCGATAAAAAAGAGGTTGTGCAGCGCCTGACCAACTGGATTTATGTTAATTTAAAGAAACGGCCAACCGTTTCAATGCCTTCAGCCGTCGATGTTTTAAAGACTATGGAAGGTGACTGTAATGAACACGCTATTCTCTTTGTCGCATTTGCCCGTGCTCTTGGCATACCGGCAAAGATCTATGTCGGTCTGGTGAATCTCGGCAATGCCTACTACTATCATGCCTGGTGTGCAGTCTATCTCGGCAAATGGGTCCCGGTCGACCCCACCTTCAATCAATTTCCGGCTGATGCTGGTCATTTTAAATTAAAGACCGGCGAATTATCCGAACAGACGAAAGTCTTAAAGGTTGTCGGTAAATTAAAAATCAAGGTCCTTGCCTATCGATGAGCCGCTTAAGAACCGTCGCTCTCACCAAGAGATTCAATAATATTACCGCGGTTGACCATCTCAATATCGAACTCAAGGCCGGCGAGATCTTTGTCCTTCTGGGGCCAAATGGTGCGGGGAAAACGACAACCTTAAAACTAATCGTCGGCTTGCTCAAACCTGACTGTGGTCAAATCTATATCGAGGATATCGACTGTCAGAAAGAACCCGAGCGGGCCAAAGCCCGTATCGGCTATATTTCGGATAATCCTTTTATCTATCAGCGCCTTACCGGCCGTGAATTTCTCTATTTTGTTGGCGGCATTTTCAAGATTCCCAGGCCCGTTTACGAGCGGAAAATCGAAGAGATCATTAAACTCCTCGACATCGGTGCCTGGATTGATCTCCCTGCAGGTGAATATTCCCACGGTATGCGCCAGAAGATTGTCCTGGCCCAGGCTATGCTTCACGATCCTCTTCTCTACATAATCGATGAACCGCTGGTTGGGCTCGATCCCAAAAGTATCAAGGTAGTCAAAGAGATATTTCAGGCGGAACGTTCTCAAGGCAAAACTTTCTTCATCTCAACCCATCTCCTCTCGCTCACCGAGGAGATCGCTGATCGGATTGGGATCATCAACCATGGTCAACTCAAATTTGTTGGCTCACTGAGTGAGTTAAAAAGACTGGCGGGCCAGGAGGATATCGAAGATATGTATCTTAAACTTACTTCAGAAGTAAAACAATAGACTATTAAGGAATGGAAACTATCGGGCTTCTTCAGAATCGCTTCCGGATCATCCGCCATTATTTAACACCTCATAATTTCCGGGAGATTGTAAAAATTCTAAGTTTTATCATCGTCATCAGCATCTTTATGATTGGCAGTTTCCTCTTCTTCTTCAAGGTCTTCAAATACTTAAAAGGCATCGAAGCCATCGGTTCCGCCCTGATCACCAAGACAATTGAGACCGCCTTCTTTATCTTCTTCAATATGCTCGTCTTCAGTAATATCATCACCTCCTTCTCCACCTTCTATCGCAGTGGCGAATTGAATCTCCTCTTCTCCCTCCCCATCCCACCTAAATCCATCTTCCTTGCCAAATTTCTGGAAAATAGTTTTTATGCATCCTGGGCAACTCTGATCTTCTCTCTTCCCCTCATCCTCTCCTTCGGACTGATTATGCAGGTTGACCCGATTTATTATCCTCTGACCATCATCGCCCTGATCCCCTTTATGATTATACCAACCTCAATCGGCAGTCTGATAACTATCTTTTTATCTAAATTGTTCCCGGGGTTAAAACCGAGAGAGATCATCATCACAAGTCTTATCTTAATTGGTGGTCTCTCTTTTCTCTACATCAGAGCCAGCAATCCCGCAATCTTTAAGATCTTCGAGACTGAAAACGAAGAGGATTTGATAAAGTTTGTCTCGAATCTGGGTTCAATCGGTGCGGTCTATCTCCCCAGCACCTGGCTGGTCCATATCCTGAATGGATTTCTGCCCGTCTTTCATTTAGAGGGGTTACAATACTTTCTGGTCTTAATCTTTACCGGGGTCTCGACCCTGATAATTGCGACACTCATCTCTGACCGGATTTACCGCTCCTCTTATCTCTCCATCGCCGAACAGATGGGTGGCCGGGTTAAGAAAAAAGGAAAGTCTCTGCTGATAAAATATGGTGGTACACCCGGAAGGTCGATTTTGCTTAAAGATATATTGATCTTTATCCGCGACCCATCTCAATCGGTCCAACTCATCATCTTTTTTGGGCTGATCATCATCTATATCTTCAGTCTGCGTCGCACCCCGATCTATTTTACCATCCCCCTGTGGCGGACCGTAATCGCCTTTGCCAATCTCGGTTATGTCAGTTTTGTCCTCGCGACACTGGGCGTCAGATTTATCTTCCCGGCAATCAGTCTCGAAGGCGAAAGTATCTGGTTTCTACGCTCGGCCCCGATCACAACCAGCAAGGTCTTCAAGATAAAATACCTCTTCAATCTGATTGTCGTCTTTTTATTGATTGAGATTCTCTCTTTGATGTGCAATCTGGTCATAAAGACCGATACTTACTTTATCGTCCTCTCGGCCCTGGTCTTCATCTTTGTTGGCGCCTCATTTGTTTCGATCAATCTTGGTCTGGGCGCTCTCTTACCCCAGTTCAACGAATCCAATCCCTCAAAAATTGCATCCGGTGCGGGTGGCGTCTTTGCGGCTCTGGCCAGCCTCGCCTATGTCGGAATATTGGTCACCATCCTGGCCGGTCCGGTTCACAGTATCCTGACCAGTCATTTCTGGGGACGCCATATGCGACCATCGATGATTGTGCTCTCGGTCATCGCTTTTATTGTTTTGAACTTTACCGCAACTTTTGTGCCGATTAGCCTGGGAATAAAATCCTTAAAGGATTGTGAAATTTAGCAACCTTTTCAATTCCTTATATACCTCCATTATTTTCTTCTAAGTCAGCGCACTTTTTTCAAACCTGTATCGAATCTTTATCTACCGTCTTATCTGCCAATTCGGCAAATCTAATTTTTACCAGCCTGAAGCAAAAAGTCTCTTTGCCGTATTCAAACTACATTTTTGATATTTATTATATGCTCGGGCAGCACACATCAAAATCTCTTCCCCGCTTTCTAATCTTATCCAGCCATCAATTACTGATTTTAAGGTATAGGCTTCAGGGACAAGCAAACCGGTTGTCCATAATAGAGGGTAGCCCCCCAGTGAATCCAGGATATTATAAAAACTATTTTTGCTCAAACAGGCGAGAATAATCACATCCTTTGGAATTTTAATCTCTGCCGGCTCGGGCAGGCTATCCAGATTAAAGTCCAGTAATCCATTATGACCGACATAACAAATTAATTGCGGGGCTACTCCATTTTTAAACTTTAAATTGGTGTCATTCGTGATTATTTCGTTTTCCATCCGTAAGATTGTATCTTTTGCAACTGCATTCAGGAAATCCATTATTGCCTTCTTTATTGCGCTTCCCCTGTAGGCATCAGCAATCAGATAAATATTTTTATCTTTTCTTTTAAAAAAACACCTTTCAAGAATCTCCGCGTTGAGATTATTGATACTCGCTATCATTTGCCATTCTTTACTCTTCTTAAAGTATGTCTTCACGCCGTTGTTTGCACCCCAGTATAAATTACTTTTCGGATCATCACCATTGCCCAATCCTGGTGCAACCGGCACAATTCCTTGATGCTCATTATCACACAAAGATACAATCGTGTAAATTACAATTGGCTGATTATCGGCCATCGATTTTCGTAAGTTCTTGATTATTCCTGCATGCGGTTCCCTCGGCCGTGTTACAAAAATCGCATCAAAATAAATCTCATTCAAAGGCTCAATGACAACCTTATCGCCGGGTCTTGCATTTAAGCATAAAGGGGATCCGCTTGAATCAAAACCCGCAAAAATCCCCATATGCCAGACCCAGTAAGGAATGCTATCTATATATACAAGGGGAATATCAGTATCATAAACCCTTTCTTTTACTAAAAAATATATCACATCACCCTTTTTAAGTTTTGCTCCTTTTAAACTTTTTTTCAATACACCATCCAGTCCATTTACCGGTCTTCCCAATTTTCCGCTTTTAACCAATGCAGAGGGATAAACGCTCAATTGACGCCAGTCCTTGCCTGTAACATCTTGATACGCAAGAAATAATAATCCCATACAATCTAATTTCTCTTTGGACCTCCCACCCCAGACAAATGGAACACCAAGATATTTTTCCGCCGCCTTAAAAAATCTCTCACCAATAGGCGTCTCGGTTAAATCAACACCTCCTTGTGCCAAAAGTAGCGTCGAAACACTCAGAGACAAAACCAAAAAATTCCTTAGAAGAATTGAAACCTTTGCCAGATTCATATTATTTCTTACTCCAAGAATATTTTGGCGTTCGATCAATTTATGGCAAAATCAAGGTCAACTTCAAAATGATAGAGAATAGGCAAAATACTATCTTCGCACCAGAAATGTTGAAAGCAGACCATGTAAGATCTCGGGCCATACCACATGCATTCCCACTGCATAATTAATAACAAACATCTTGAAAAAAACCCATAATGGTCATTTGTGCACAAATTCGAATTTGTGAGCTGATGATTATTTCCTCTTCTTACTTTTCTTAATCAACTCAATTAGGGCCTCATTGAAGGATCTATTTTTATCTCGGTTTAATGAATAATAGACCAAAACATTTCTCCGCACACCTTTAATCAAATCTTCTCGCTCAAGGATCTTCAAATTTCTGCACGCCGTTGCCCGAGGTATGTTTAGCATTTCTGAGAACTCATCGGCAGTCAATGCACTTCTATCCAGCAGGATTTCAATCATTCTCAGCCTCGTCTTATTAGCCAAAGCCTTAAATAACTTTAGTAAGAAATTCATCGATCACCCACCTTCTAATACCTGTTCACAAATGCGAATTTGTGCATTATCTTCTTAAATACTCTAATAGTATTAATCGTAATCTTAGATTATATCCACAATTAGTATTAAATCAAGATAAAACCATCTGCTCAGAAATTCGAATTTGTGAAATATTTCTATCACAATGAGTCCAGAGATGAATTATATCACATTGAACCTTTTTCATCATTTTGGAGTCTCATTTAACCTTACAGATATTATGCTCTTTATTATTCAAATTTAGTATCTTTCCCCCGGGAGCCCTAAAGTTAAATCCGCTTTAAATTTTGTTGCATCTTCGCAACAGATTAGGTTGCATTCCTGCAACATTTTACTGGTGGGTAATGATAAAAATTAAATGACAAGGCAATCTCATCTGCTAATAATTTCCAATATTCCATTTGTTATAATCTTCTGTCGATTTATCAGTGTGGCGGGCACATATTTTGCTAAAATTATTTAATGATGTCAAACAACGATCAATCAAAATCGACCACCGGCATCAAAGAAGTCACCGAAAAAGCCGAATATGACCATATCGTCCGGGTGTTAAAATCGGTAAACTGGAAAATAGCCAAAGCCGCCGAAATCCTCAAAATCGACCGCTCAACCCTTTTCCGGAAGATGAGGAAGTATTAAATAAGGATAACAACCGATAAGAGAGCAGGAATTGGTTCTTTGAAAAATCCTGTGGATTATCAGAGGCATTATGCGCCCGTCCACGGCGGGCAAGGAATCTCATTTTTAATCTGTTCTTAGGTATTTAGGCAATTGCCTAAACTGGTGGCACCGAGACCCGTTAGATCTGTTCACAAAGCGGGGCCGGCTCGTTGGATGATTCTGCACCATCTAACGGGTCGACCAAGGACGAAGGCTCAACCCCGCAGGTGCGGCGGGGGAAATTCAAAAAAGGAGTAAAAATGATTAACAAACTTATTATATTAATAATCATTATAGGGTGTTTATTTGTCTATGCTCAAGATGAATATAATATGCAGGAGACAAATGTGCTTCCTACTGGTTCAGTAATAGATCTGCGAAAGGGAAAGCAAATTGATATCGCCATACCTCAACTTATTGATGATGTATCATTAAGAAATGATGCAACTATACGCGATATAAAAAAATTACCGATGGGTGTCGTAATAGACTTACGTACTGGTAAACAAGTAAATATTCCTCCTCCTAAATTAATTAACGAGGAACATAATCCAGATCTCACATTTGCAACTTATTGGCAGAGACTGCGGATAGACTCTATAAGTGGGAGTGTACAGTTAACCGGTAATAATCCTAATGGTAATGGTAGCTACTATCGAAGTGGAACAGAAAGCAGGAATGTAGGAGGTAATGACGGCTGGGTATGGGTAGTCTATGTGCGTGGAGGTTTTTTACGTTATAGAATGTTTTATGATAACATTCTCCCGTACACAACCGCAATATGTACAACATCATGGAGGATTCACGGAACAACTATCGGTGGAGTACCAAGAACAATGTGGTGGGTTAGCATGAATACTCTCTATTACGCGCATACATCACCCGCTCCCGGGGATAGATGGCAAACCTGGGTTTGGAATATCCCCAGAAGTTACTGGCAGTGGGATAACCACGATGATACACTAAAAGTAGGTATTCAGGATACCAGTGCATCCGTTTTATGGATAAGATTTGAATATGGAATAACCTATAATGTGTATCTGAGTGGCATCGAAGAAAATATAAATAACTCTGTTCACAAGCCACAATTCAACATCTCTCCAAATCCTGTAGCCAATAAATCAATTATAGAATTTATGCTGCCTAATGAATGTGATGTAGATCTTAAAATCTACGATGCTAATGGCAGTGAAGTAGCGACTCTGGTGAATAGCATTCGGAAAGCAGGTCATCATAAAGTTACTTGGAATATAAATAACAGTTCCAAAAAAGAAATACCAAATGGTGTTTACTTCGCCCGACTTAAAGCAGGCGCTTTAACTATTACTAAGAAAGTGACTGTTGTGCGATAAAAATGTAGCTCTTTAGGGAGCGGGCATATTGCCCGCTCCCGATCAATTCACCAAAATTAGGAGGACTTATGAAAAAAACGTGTGGGATTTTGATCGGTAGTATTTTTCTTGGGCAACATATAAAAATATGTGCTCAACTACGCGTGTAAAATCTTTAAATAGTTCAATAGATTTAACATCAGTCAAGTCGCTAATTAACGATCTACCAAGGATGATGGATTCTACTATAAAAATTGAGAATAATTCCTTTCTTGATTATTATGATAGAGATACAATTCAACTTCTTTTTCATAGTGAATCACTTGATACGCATACAGGAACATGGCGTCAGACGACGAATAATCCGAACGGGGCTGCAATAATAATGATGTCGGGAGCAAGTGTGGTTTATCGGCCTAGCGGCTGGCCTGCATACATAGTGGTTATATTTATGAGAGGTGGCTATGTTAGATTTAGGTTCGATTTTCGCAATATCTTTCCCACATCAAGCACAGCTTGCACACTGCGCTGGTATATTCATGGCACAACCTCTGGAGGCATAGTTAGAACAGCATGGTTCGTTAGATTTAATGCTAACCGGTATAACCACAACCAGAGGATGAGCAATAACTGGGAACATTGGTACTGGCCTATTCCTGTAAGTGAATGGCATTGGAACGCTTACGACACAGTTGATATCGGTTTACAAGATACCAGTGCCGCAGTCTTATATTTATGGTGGTTAAAACTTAAAGTTCATAATGTAATTGTAAGGGTGGGCATCGGAGAAGAACAAAATTCACAAATTGAATCTAATCTGGATTTCAATCTTCTCCCCAATCCTATAAGTAATAAAGCTATTACAGAATACATACTTCCTAAAAAATCGTATGTCGATCTGAAAGTCTTCGATGTCCACGGTCGTGAAGTTGCGGTGCTTGTGAATGGTAAACAAACCGCCGGTCACCATCAAGTCACCTGGGATATTCGAAATATCCCAAAAAAGAAATTACCCAACGGTGTTTATTTCTGCCGATTGAAATATGGCACGCTTACAGATACGAGGAAAGTAATTATTTGCAGGTAAAATTAAAAAACGATTGTGAGTTGAGAGTTTTATCGTGTTTATAAAAATATTTATCAATGCCGCCTGGAGCGCAATCATTTTTATAACTTTACTATTGGCAATCGGATATGTTGTTGATAGCGTTTCATATATTCCCCTCAAACATATGGGCAATCAAGCACTTTCTGACCTTAAAACCAACATAAGGAGGGAAGATAATGCCTGGGATTTTTATGTTCAGTTTAGTGACAGGATAAAAGAAAGGACATTTAATAAAGATATCGAAGATTATATACGGGGCGATATTGCTCCCACCAGCGCGTTAGAAAAAATTATCAAAGAAAATCAAGATATTTTTCATTTACTTAGGGAAGGTACAAAACTTGCCAACTGTTCTTCACCACTCGACTATGAGAAAGGCTGTGAGCATTCACTACCAGATTACTTATCTTTACAAAAAGTTGGACGTCTGATTGCTGCCAGGTCATTACTGAATTTCGAGAACAACAGACTTGACGAAGGTTTCATGGACCTAACTATGGGTCTGACATTTTCAAAACATATAATTTCAAGCTCACCGATGGTACTTACTCATATGGTTGGAATCATTTTATTCAAATATAATTTAAAAGTTCTCGAGATTGCACTGGCATCAGGAATCCTTAGTAAAAGCCAACTTAAAATTACAGATTCTATTCTATCTGATATTGGAAATAACCTTCCGCTTTTAAGTTGGGCAAAGAAAGGTGATATCGGAGAATTGAAAATAAGTATGTCAAATATCCCTTTTTATCAACCTGTTGAACATATTCTCTTAAAAATGTTCAGTATCGAGGCAGTTATTTCAAACGGAAAATCCTCTAAAATTAATACAAAATGGCAGCCTTCGTTTAAATATAACATAAAGGCATTTCTAATTAGACCAATGTGCTGGCGGTATCTTCTTGCCCCCAGACTGGCAATGATACAACATTTCAAATTTTTTGATCGTATAATCGCATCGCTTGAGAAATCAGAAACTGAATTTATTGAAAAAGAAGTGGATAATAAAAGGTCGTTCGACTTCGTTGAAGAAGCGGAAACCAGAAAATATGTGCACATAAATCCTATTTCTGCGATTATTATACCAAATTATCCAGCAGTGCTCGGCCGAAAAAAACAACTATTGGCAAATGTGAGACTTTTAAACCTGGCCACACTTATCTGGCTATATTATATCGAACACCATCGATTTCCCGAATCACTTGAAGAA
This sequence comes from Caldifarciminota bacterium, assembly GCA_965648915.1. Lineage (GTDB taxonomy): Bacteria > Hydrothermota > Tepidihabitantia > SM23-42 > CAYGYG01 > CBFGIV01. The sequence continues at coordinate 28,698 of CBFGIV010000014.1, forward strand.
ATAGGTGGCAAGGTTATTATCGATCCTTATGAGCAAAAATTATGGAATTATTCATCAGCACGTGATTCGGTTGTTATTAAATATACATTCCCTGTTGGGGTATCGCGCCCTGAGGAAAAATTGCTGATCCTGAAGAAATCAAATGTGAAGCAATATCGTATTAATCAAAAAAACAGAATGAAAAAAATTGAACGATTTAATAATTAATGATTGCAATTTTTTTATTTCGATTATTCTTAATTCTGGGCAACAGATTTATGCGTAACCTAAAAAGACAAGGAGTTAGAATGGAAAAATCATTTATTATTTTTTTAATCCTCTCTATTTCATTTTTTGCAAACGGTGAAAATAAAAAAAGTCTCTTCCTTAATCAGGGGTTGGGCTTACTCTATCAAAATCCCAGGGAAATGAAGGGTGCCATTCAGGTTCACCCTCGAACCTGGGACCCTCCTCCATCAGTTGATCATTCTCCAAATATGCCCCCGGTGGGCAATCAGGGAACTCAAAATTCCTGCGTTGCCTGGGCACTTGGATATTATTACAAAACATATCAGGAATGGCTAGAACGGGGTTGGGCGGTTTCTGACCCTGCCCATCGCTTCAGTCCTGCTTTTATCTATAACCATATTAACGGCGGTGTAGATGCAGGCTCATTTTTTTATGATGCGGCAATCATTTTAATGGATCATGGCTGTGCCAGTATTGCTGAATTCCCCTATAATAGTTCCAATTACACAAATTGGCCCTCGGAGAGTGCATATTGTCATGCTTTGGCCCAGAGATGTTCAGAAATCTACTGGATGGACTGCTCAAATGATTCTGGGATTCTCGCCCTAAAACAGCATATTGCTGATGGTGACAACGCAATCTTGGGTATCTGGATCTGGGATAATTTTTATAACATCAGCTCTTATGGAAATAATTACTGTGTGGCAGATCGCAGGGGGTCTAATCATGGAGGGCATGCAGTCTGTGTTGTTGGCTATGACGACAATAGAGTTACTCGTGATGGCCAGGGTGCGTTCAAAATTGTTAATTCATGGGGCACAGGCTGGGGAGCATCTGGTTATTTCTGGATGTCTTATCTTGCGGTCAAGGATACTTCCCTTTCTTACCGCTCTGCATTTTATGTAACTGACCGTTACCGCTATCAACCAAAACTCGTTGCTCGAACACGACTTACTCATTCTAAACGTGAATGGGTCAAAATCAAAGCCGGTATTGGACCGCCCGAAAATTCACACTGGACAAAACGATTTTTCGAGATTATTCAAACTCCCCAGCGAGGTTGGCCTTTTCCTAATAACAATATTGTCTTTGATCTAAGTGATGGTTTGAATAACCTGAATCCATATGATACCAATTTAGTTTATTTTGAGTATCGTGACAGTTTGGCCGATGGTCAAACCGGTTCGGTCCAACATTTATCATATATTGACAATCTCTCAGGGGCGTATGCATTGTCCTTACAGACACCTCAGAATATTCCTGATAATGGCTCCCCGATAATGGTCAATGCAACATTGCCAGATCACAAATTACATTGGCAATTCTTCAAGCGACTTCCACTGAGAACATCCTGGACTGGATTACCTGGTAATATAATTACAGTTGGGACGCTCTGGTCAAAATTGCTCGGGGGTGGTATCTCATGCTCACCTGTTCTTGCAGATGTAGATTGCGACGGTCTGATTGAGGTAGTTATCGGCGCTAACGACGGCAGACTCTATGTCTTGAACGGTGAAGATGGCAGTGATGTCTGGTCTTATTCAACCGGCGGTCAAACTATCAGTTCAGCTGCAGTTGGTGATCCGGATGGAGACAGGAAACCAGAAATTATTTTCGGGGCCTCGGACAATCGAGTTTATGCACTCAATGGAGAAAATGGATCTCCCCTCTGGTCATATACAACTAACAACCGGGTCATAACCGCACCGGTTTTAAGCGATATTGATGGAGATGGTCGGCTGGAAGTAGCATTTGGTTCATTTGATGGTAGAATTTATTTACTGAATGCTGAAAATGGAACATTATGCTGGTCATATTCGGTAGGCACATCAATACAATCTTCTCCAGCAGTTGGTGATGTCGACGGCGATGGTCGTCTGGAGGTTGTTGTGGGGGCTGATAATGGAAGAATTTATACCTTTAACGGTGAGAACGGTTCGTTATTGTGGTCTTTCACCTGCGGGGGCGCAGTTACATCCTCACCCGCCTTAGGTGACATTGATGAAGATAGAAAACTCGAGGTTGTCTTTGGCTCTGACGATAACAAAGTTTACGCCCTAAATGCTGATAGTGGTTCAGTGCTCTGGTCGTATCAAACAGGTTCTCGGGTTATTTCTTCACCTGCTATCGGTGATATTGATCGAGATGGCAAGTTAGAGACAATTTTTGGATCCTATGATGGAAATGTATACGCCCTTAATGGAGAAAATGGCTCTCAATGCTGGATATATACAACTGGGAGTTGGGTTCGTTCCTCACCTGCATTGGTTGATATTGATAGCGACGGATATTTTGAAGTGATAATCGGTTCAGACGATTACAGAATTTATGCACTAAATGGCGAAAATGGTTCTTTACTCTGGTCATACTTGACTGGGGATTTTGTCGCCTCGCCAGCCTTAGGCGATATTGATAACGACAGTTTAGTCGAAATTGTCTTTGGGACATACGACAATGAACGAAAGGTATATGCCATCGACTGGTCCGCATCGCGTTTGGAAGAGAATAGAACGGTTATTGCAACACAATATCATCTGACGATAATCCCTAACCCTGTTCAGAAACAGTTGAAGATTAGTTTTACCTTACCAATTGATGCGTATGTCTCAATTGATCTTTTCGATGTCTCTGGTCGAAAAAAATTCTTGTCGAAACGAAAATACCTAAAAGCAGGGGCGCATAAAATCGTTTGGCGCGGAATCTCTGATAAAAACTTACCCAACGGTGTCTACTTCTGTCATCTTAAGGCCGGTGATTATACTCAAACTAAGAAAATCGTGGTGATGCGATGATCTCAGAAAATATGAGATAAAACTAAGTTCGGGGCATGGCCCGCCTTATTCTTAAAAATTGTTGACTATACTCTTATGTCCGTATATAATGTATATACCGACGCAGAATCAATAATATTGTGAAATTATTTACCAAAAAATAACCTTTCTCTTATTAATCGCCTATTTTACAGCTTATGTGCATGCCAAAGAACATTACCCCTGGACCCTTGAATCTTTTTATGAAGTGCGGGCAAGACATTTAATTGCGATTGATATTGAAAATGACGGTGTTGATGAAATCTTAGAATGTGTCGGGCCGATGGCTTTCATAAAAGATCAATACGGCATAATTCTCAAACAGATAACCTTCTGCTGTGACAAATTTTATCCCCTCGGTCTTTTTAAATAGAAGGGAAAGATAAAGGGCTGGCTTTTTCCCACTGCCATGGAGATACGGTCTATTTAATGATCTCAAACGAAGGTAATAAGACAAAAAGATTTAAAGCCTTTATCGGTAAAGATATAGTTAAGGCAGGATTATCGGGCTATGATGGTCAGATTATCGGATTAAAATCGATCGAGATCAATGGTAACCCTGTTTTGCTCTGCATTGCAACCGCTGGTTTTGACCTCTGGCCCAGAGGAATCCTTGCCTATAATTTTGAAAAGAATGAAGAACAATGGCATTACTGGATTGGCGGCTGTCCACATCCGAATTCGGTTGTTTTACTTGACATTAATGGAGATGGGCAAAAGGAAATAATCTCAGGCACTTATGCAACCTGTAACGGTGCCGTAGCAAATGGTGTCGATGACTTTAATTCTTACCTAATTGTATTAAACTCCAAAGGCGAACTGCTGTGGAAAAAGAGTATTGGAGATCGGTCCACTGGAATATTGTGCTGGGCCGGTTTCTTAAACCGAAATGGTGATACCTGCATTGTTGCCTGTGAAGTGATGGGTCTGGCTAGTAAAAAGAACGCCAATAAGATTCTCATTCTTCGGGCGCGCGATGGAGAACCAATAAAATATCTTACCCCGGGTGAACAATTCTTAGGATTTAAGGTTTGTGATTATAACCGGGATGGCGATTTAGAAATTATTACTGGTAATAGTGATGGTGTATTAAGAATATTTGACGGCAATCTGGAAATAATAAAAGAGAAGAATTTTGACAATGGGATTACTCTTGCTCAGGTTGAAGATATCAATGGGGATGGGACGAACGAAATCTTGTGCACAACCCAGGATGGGCGACTGATCATTCTTAATGAAAATTTGAAAATCTTATGCAATTACAAATTACAGAGCGGTATGGTAGATTGTGTATATTTAGCACAACACCGAAAGAAGTTCAACATCATTACCCGGTCTGTCCTGGGTATTGAATGTATCTATACAATTTCGAAGGTTGTAACTGCACCAGGTCTACCCTCGGCACCGATAAGTTTATTCTGGCTTTTGATATCGATCCTGCTCGCCTCAGGTTTAGTATATGCTATTGTTGATAAAGTTAAATATAGGAAAAAAATCAAATATTTAATCGACGAATCACCCTACGGTGTTATCATCTTAAATAGCAAAAACAAGATAACCTACTACAATTACAAAGTAGTAAAATTTGTCGGTGAAAACCGCCCAGAAATCTTGAAATTCCTGGGTATGAAAGATATACAAAATTGGTTAAAAAAACCTACTGAACCTAAGAACATCGATATCAATTTTCAACAAAAACATTTTACAGTTTATTCCAGTCTTGTTGGCAATGAAAAAATGTTCATTATCTGTGATCGAACCTCCGAGTTTGTTTCTCGCGATATTATCACCTGGTCGGGTTTTGCCCAGAAACTCGCTCATGAAATTAAGAATCCACTCTCGACCATAAACCTTACCCTCCAGCGAATGCAGGAGGTTTGTCGAGAAAAATTGGGCAAAGATGCTGAAGCACTTGATCATTATACAGACTCAGTGCTTGAAGAGGTTGCCCGCTTAAGGGACACAACCGACAAGTTTATGCGGGTTCTATCGTTAGAAAAGCCGCATCCCGTATCCTGTGATATAAACCTTTTGTTGGAAAACACCCTCCAGAAGTATAAAACAACTCTGCCCACAGAAATAAAATTTCAAAAATCATATGCCAAAGAGCTCCCTCCGGTAAAGTGCGATGAAAGCCAGATGCTGATGGTCTTTTCTAATATTATCGAGAACGCCATTGAGGCAATGGAAGGGAAAGGAGTTTTAACTTTGCGAACCGCTTTAATTGAGAATATCGGTGCGGATGCAGAGAAGGTTGTTAAATATGTTGAAATTAAGTTTGAAGATACTGGTAAAGGTATTTCCGAAGATCAACTTAAAAATCTCTTTAAGCCTTTTCATTCCACCAAGCCTGGCGGCACTGGCCTTGGCCTGGTAATTGCCAGGCGGATTGTTGAAGAGCATAGCGGTAAGATTGAAATAACGAGTAAAGAAGGGATTGGAACGGTGGTTAGCATATTGCTGTCTGTTTAGTCTTATGGTCTCATTTTTGAATGATTGGGTGAAAAAATGAATAAAACCCTGCAAGATAAATTTCGAATCTTAATTGTTGATGATGAGAGGAAAATTTGTGAAATCTTAAAAGAGATACTTGAGAAACAGGGATACCAAGTTGATTATGCGCTTAACGGATCGCAGGCTTTAACAATGGTTGAACAGAAAGCTATCGATCTTGTTCTGTTAGATATAAAAATGCCTGATATTGATGGAATAGCGCTATTAAAGAAGATCAAGAATATAAACCCCGATTTATCAGTTGTTATAATTTCGGCCTTTGGCACCGTCCCCCTTGCGGTTGAAGCCCTGAAGAGTGGTGCTGAAGATTTTGTTGAAAAACCACTTGAGGCCAATCGTGTGTTGACCACTGTAAAGAATACGCTGGAAAAAATAGAATATAAAAAACAGAGTCGTTCATTCAAAGATGAATTGTTGAAGGGATACAGGATTATTGGTGAATCGTTAGCGATTAAAAAGGTCATTCAGTTTATCGACCGGGTTGCGCTAACCAATAGTGCAGTCCTGATATTGGGTGAAACCGGTAGTGGCAAAGAACTTGTTGCGCGTAATATTCATATGAAAAGTCAAAGGGCAACAAAACCTTTTGTTAAAGTAAACTGTGCCGCCCTGCCCGGCGAACTTATTGAGAGTGAACTCTTCGGCTACGAAAAAGGTGCTTTTACCGGCGCCTACACCCGCAAACCCGGGCAATTCGAAATCGCCAACCAGGGGACTTTATTTCTGGATGAGATCGGCGATATGAGTCCTGTCGCCCAGGCCAAAGTCTTAAGGGCAATTGAAGAGAATGAAATTCAGCATCTGGGCAGTACCACACCGATAAAAATCGATATCCGACTTATCACGGCAACCAACCAGAACCTCGAAGAATTGGTGAAATTGAAGAAATTTCGTGAAGACTTTTATCACCGTATAAATGTCCTGACGATATCCGTTCCACCTTTACGGGAACGGAGAGAAGACATCCCGATTCTGGCTGAACATTTTCTAAGGAATTTTTGTTTTGAGAATAATTGCGCTCTTAAAAATTTAACTAAGAAAGCCAACCAATTTCTTATGAGACAAGATTGGCCAGGAAATGTCCGAGAATTAAAACACTTTATAGAAAAAATGGCGGTATTGATTGAAAATACCACGATCGATGTCGATAATATTAAACAAATTATCGACGAAGACAGGAACATAGCAAGGCATACCTTTTCTGAAGATACTGATAATAAGATTGAAAAGGCAAAAGACGATTTTGAAAGAAATTATATTATTAATGTCCTTGATCAAACCGGCTGGCAAATTATTAAAGCAGCCGAAACGCTCGGTATCGACCGCTCAACCCTTTTTAGAAAGATAAAAAGACTGGGGATAAAAAAGTAAACCCCGGCCTTAAAAAAGATCAAAATTCCCCTTGACAGACTATATATTGTGGATAAAATTGTTATCCACTATGTATAGTTATACCATATATAGATATTTAAAAATTTTTTCCGTCGAGGTGATTATATGAAATGCCCCAGGTGTAGTAAAGACGAAGACCGAGTTGTCGACTCAAGATCAGCAAAGCAGGGGTCAATAATCAGGCGTCGGCGGGAGTGTTTAAAATGCGGTTTCCGTTTTACAACTTACGAATATGTCGAACGGGTGCCGGTGACGGTTATAAAACGGGATGGCAGTCGCGAACCTTATGATCGAAATAAGCTGCTCGAAGGTATTGCCACCGCCTGTCGGAAAAGACCTATCTCCCGGGAGCAGATTGAAGGTATTGTCGATAAAATTGAAAATACCCTGGCCGATGAGTATAAAGTTGAGGTCACCTCTACCGAGCTGGGCGAAATAGTCCTGGCCCAGCTCTTGAGACTGGATCAGGTGAGTTATGTCCGTTTTGCTTCGGTTTATAGAAAATTCAAGGATATCAATGAGTTCTCAAAAGAACTCAGAACCTTAAAGCGCGCTTTGGTTCAGATTCATACAAGATCAAAATATTTAAAAAAGAAGAATAAGAAAAAAATAAAGTCAAAAAGGAGCTAAAATGGCTGAAAGTCTCTATTCCACTGATGCACATGGCTTAAAGATCTCTCTCGATGAATCTCTCCCTTTTACCCAAACCATCTTTCAGAAAGTAAAGAAAAGAGACGGCACCATCGTCCCTTTTGATAAAAACAAAATTACCGATGCTATCTTTAAAGCGGCCCGGGCGGTCGGGGGTGAAGACCACAAACTGGCTGAGAGCCTGGCCGATGAGGTCATCCTTTATCTCTACTCATCCATGGGCGAAAATGTTCCTCAGGTCGAAGAGATTCAGGATGCAGTAGAGAAGGTCTTAATCGAACGCGGCCATGCCAAGACTGCCAAGGCATATATCCTCTATCGCAAGCAGCGTGAGATCCTCAGAAAGAAAAAATTATTAGAAAAAAAACCTGAAGAGCGTGAAACCACTGACTTTGCTCTTTTTGTCCGCACCTCGGATGATGATTATGTAACCTGGGACCGTCAACGGATAATCGATGCCCTGATCAAGGAGACCGGGCTCGAACCCGACATCGCGGCTAAAATCGGTCGCGATGTCGAGGATACAGTGCTGAATTCAAACATCCAGTTGATAACCACCTCATTGATCCGTGAAATCGTAAATGTTCGGCTCGTCGAATTAGGTCTGGAAAGAGCACGGGTCCGCCATTCACGACTCGGTGTCCCGCTTTATGATGCGGAAAAAATCATCTTTTACGCCAATCGGGAAAATGCTAACATCCCGCATAATCCCGAAGCAACAAATATGACCCTGGCCGAATCGATCAAGAAACAGTATATGCTGAGTGAAGTATTCTCCCAGGATGTCGCTGACGCCCATCTCTGTGGAGACATCCACCTCCACGACCTCGGCTTTGGCGATCGTCCCTACTGTTCCGGGCAGAGCCTTGAGTATGTAAAAAAATTCGGGCTCAACCTCCCTAATGCCCTTTCCATTGCCCGTCCGGCACGCCATGCTGACACCTTACTTGCTCATATGGTAAAGTTCTCAGCTGCGCTTCAGGGCCACTTCGCTGGAGCAATCGGCTGGGATGCAGTCAATATCTTCTTTGCACCATTTATTGCCGGGATGAATGACCGGGAGACCCATCAACTGGCCCAGATGCTTATCTTTGAGTATTCTCAACAGAGTGTTGCCCGGGGCGGACAGGCAATATTTTCGGATATCAATCTCTACTGGGAGGTCCCCAAGCATTTTCAGGAAGTTGAAGCCATCGGCCCAAAAGGTGAATATACCGGTAAGAAATATGGTGCCTATGCTGAAGATGCGCGTCGGTTCGTCTGGGCTCTCTTCGATGTCTATTCTGAAGGTGATGGGACCGGAAGACCCTTCTTCTTTCCCAAACCCCTGGTTCATATCACTGAGGAGTTTTTCCGAACACCGAACTGGGAAGCCTTTTTAAACCATATTGCTGAGGTCTCCTCCAGTAAAGGTAATACCTACTATGTTTTTGACCGTGGCGAAACTGCAAAAATTTCCGAATGTTGTCGTCTCTCTTTTAAACTTGAGGCTCACGACCTCGAAGATGCCCGAACACCCTGGAAGATGCGCTATTGTGCTTTACAGAATATTACTCTGAATCTGCCCCGTGCTGCATATTATGCTCAAGGTAAGGACGAAGCACTCTTCAAGAAACTTGATGACTTACTCGAAATAGCAGTCAAAGGCCATCTCCAGAAAAGAAGATTCATCGAAAAACTATTGAGTTATAAACAGGAAGGGCCGCTCGCCCTGCTTACAATGGATCGGGATGGCGAACCCTATCTCCGGATGAATCGTACTACCCATCTCATCGGCCTTCTCGGACTGAATGAACTGGTGCAATATCATACGGGCCGGGAATTACACGAGGATGAGTCGGCTCTGAAATTCGGCTTGAAGGTCATCGCTTATCTCTATCAGAAGATAAATCAACTCTCCAGACAGTATGGCATTCGACTGGTTATGGAACAGACCCCGGCCGAATCGGCTGCCTACCGTCTTGCCCGTCTCGATCTTGAACATTTTCCTAACGAGACAATGAAGGTTGTAAAGGGGAATGTGAAACAGGGTGGCGTCTATTATACCAATTCCACCTATCTGAATGTTGGCATACCGATCGATCCCATTGACCGGGTCAAGACCGAAGGTAAATTCCATGACCTGATTGAGGCCGGGGCCCTGACCCATATCTGGCTGGCCGATGCCAAACCAACAAAAGAAGCGATTGCCCGGTTCGTCATAAAGACATTTAAAAATACCCGCAATGCCCAGATTGCATTCTCACCCGAATTCGTCTCCTGCAATACCTGCTTCAAAACTGCCCGTGGCCTCCTTGAGAAATGTCCCTACTGTGGTAGTGACAATGTTGACCACATTACCCGGGTAACCGGTTATTTTTCACGGGTCTCAGGCTGGAATAAAGGTAAGAAGGCGGAACTCGTTGATCGGTACAAGAAAGGTATGAGATGATAAAAAGACCTATAATCTTTTTAATCTTCAGCCTGATATCTGTTCTCCTCAGTTGCCAGGAAGAGACGGTATATTACTTTGCTGATATTTGCGGTTTCATCAAAGATTCAGCGAGTCAGACCGGGGTCAATAATATTATTATTGATGTCTTTGACTTTGATCCCGAGCAAGATTTAAAAGGGAGATGGAAAGGCTCGGATACAACTGAATCCAATAACGGCCAACCCGGGTTTTATAAAATGGCCGGGGTCTGTTATGGTAGTAATAAGGGAATCTATCAGATCGGGGTAATGGTCGATAGCTTAAAAAATCCTCTCTATCGGACAATCAGGACCTATCAATCGATTAAAAGCGCAACCGAGACCCTGCCCGATATATTTATAAAGAGGAAGTAGACCAAAAGAGTCAGGTCAGAAGGTGGACATTCCCGATATTTACTTCTCGGAGACGGTATTTTTGCGCAATCTTCAGGCCGTGCTCAGCCTGAGTCTTTGGGGTACAGGGCAGGTCGGTCATTAAGAACTGCGGATGAAAGGCAAGTAAAGACCAGGGGATTGCCGGGTCGATCCCGGCAATAAACCGGGCAATATTTTCAATCTCATAATCATCGATATAACCCGGCACCAGTAAAGTGCTGATGACTAATAAAGGCGGTTCGGTTCGCCTTGATCCAAGATCAGCCAGTAATCTTATATTCTCTTTCGTATTCCAGTTTGATGACCCACAGAGAGCATAATGGACCGGTTCAGAAAATGCTTTAAAATCGATTTTGATACAGCCACCGCTCTCCAGTGCAAGATTTGCCCATTTCCTCATCAGTTCCGGATTGAGCGAACCATTGGTCTCCCAGCAGACCCGGAAGATTTTCTTCTTCTGTTCTAAAATCTTTCTTCCTACTTCAAGACTGTGCAGGGCAAATGGTGCCGGGTCGCCGCCAAAATAGCAGATACAACTGGTCAGGGGATCAACCGCCCGAACTAGATCATCCGTCTTGGTTCGGTTTCGCCGCTTCTTGAATGTCCAGTTCTGACAGAAGAGACAATCGAATGTGCATCCTTCATAAAAAACAGCAAGATTTTTGTAACCATATTCAGGATGAGGAAAATGAGAAAAAGCGGGAAAGCCCCTGGTTGAACACCCAGGGCAGATCCAGCCGGCAACACAGTTGGTCGGTAAAGGGTCAAAATAATAGTCAAGAAAAGTCCAGTCTTGATCGGGTAAAACTATTCTCCCCCCTCTATTTTCTCTTATCCCGCAGAATCCTTTTTCACCTTCACCAATAAGGCACTTATTTACGCAACCGGAACACCTTATCCCGCCCTTTGTCTCGGGCACAGTTGTAATCAGGCCAAATTCAGCCCGGGAAGCTCGGTGAACTTCAATAATCTTCTGCCTTACAACCTCAAACTGCTCTCGGATACATTCAGAACAATAGGGAAGTATCCGGGAAATAAATTTAGCACCCCGACCACAAAGTTGACATGAGATCATTCATCACTCAATTTTCGTAACTCTAAGAGTAATTCACTGGCTTTTTCGTATATACCTACCGGAATCAAATAGAACCCATCCACAACATCCTTAACCATACGGGCGGTATTTACCAGTAAGGCAGTTTCGTCTTTTTCCAATTGTCCGATGTAATCATACGGGATACCAAGAAATTTCTGTAGTTTTATCGCTGTCTTCTTATTATGGAGATACGATATCCCGGCGATAATCTTTGCCTCCGGGATTAAACTTTTGAGTGATTTAACCGCGGCTGTGAATCTTTCAATATTAAAAACGGGCTGGGTGAAGAAAACCCGGGCACCACTATTAAACTTTTCTACCGCCTTACGATTTTCTGCATCGATATTTACTACATTGGGATTATAATCGGTGCAGAGGAGAAAATTGGTTGGCGTTCTCAACGCTTCCCGTGAACCGGTTAGCCCCTGGTTAAAATTCCGGGCGATCTTTAAAAGCCTTATTGAATTCAACTCATAAAATCCCCGGCCCTCACCCGGTCGATCGCCGGTTACACACAGAATATTCTTTATACCTAAAAATTGAGCCCCCAATAATTCACTCTGAAAACTCAATACTGTATGATGGCGCCCGGTAAAATGTGGGATCGACTCAATCTTAAACTCCTTCTGAAGAATATGGGCAAGTGCGACCGAATGCGCACGGAGTCGACCCAGAGGGCAAGAAGGAATGTTTATTCCGTCAAACTGATGCACATTACCAGTAAGTTTATTTAATAAACCTTTGACATCGCTGTCTCGGGGCGGCAGAACCTCACAGGTATAGACAAAGGTGTTATTCTCTATCTTAACGCGAAACATCGGTAATGATACGTCTGACAATCTTAAGGGCACTTATTGCATCTTTAGCATAGGCCGTGGCCCCGATGTGCCGGGCAAATCTTTCATCCACCGGTGCACCACCAACCAAAACTTTCACCTTTAACTTTTGTCTCTTTAATTCACTAATCACATTCGCCATCTCAGGCATCGTTGTTGTCATCAGAGCACTGAGACCCAGGACATCCGGCTTATAGTGCTTAACCGCCTGGATAATCTCTTCCTTCGATTTATCCTTGCCGAGATCTATCACCTGATACCCCCCACTCTCAAGCACGGTCTTAACAATATTTTTACCAATATCGTGAATATCACCTTTGACTGTAGCGAGGAGAACTTTTCCTTTGCCCCTCTGAGCCATAGGTAAATACCTTTTAATCTCATCGATTACCGCCCGGGCGGCCTCACCCGCTGCCAGCAGATGGGGTAAAAAATATTCACCGCGCTCATACTTTTCACCCACAATCTTTAATGCTTGATTTATATATCTATCGACAATAACTAACGGTGTGATCTTTTGTGCAATCAATCCCCGCGTTGCCCGGACCGCCGCTTCCGCATCACCATTCTTTATATAATTGACCAGGGATTCATTTTTGAAGCCGGCCGATCTCTTTTCGATCGATTCGGTCTTGCCTTTAAGATCAGTTAGGGTCTGGGTCAGGCAATTCTGGTATATCGCTCGGGCGGCGAAGACGGTATTTTTGATAAGATCATCCAGGGGATTGATAATGATAAATGTTGCACCGGCCTGGACCGCGGTTGCAGCCAGGGCAGTATTGTAGAAACTCCGCGCCGGCAAGCCGTATGAGATATTGGAAATGCCCGAAATTGTCATATAGCCGCGCCGCTTCAATTCGCGCACAGTTTCAATCACTACATTACCGGCATCGGGATCAGTGCTGATGCTATAAACCAGCGGGTCAATAATTAAATCTTCGCTTTTCAACCCCGATCTCTTTATAACCTTTTCGACTTTCTTTAGATTTCTCATCCGCTCTTTCAAGTCCTTGGGTAATCTCTCTCCAACCAGGGAGATTACAACCCGGGCGCCATACTTTTTTATCATCGGTAACCATCTTTTTAACTCTCTAATCCGAGCCGGGACTGAATTCAATACCGGGATTCCGGGCCAGAATTTTAAAACCTCCTCTGCCGCCTGAAAATTCTGGGTATCGATAAAGATCGGCAAGGATGATTTTTTATAAACCTCAAAGACCGCTTTTCTTAAAGATCTTTTCTCATCAACGTTGGGATTAAAAGCGTTGACATCGAGCGCATCAGCACCCGCTTCTTCCTGCTCTCGTGCCTCATTCCCAAAGATTTCAAAATTATCCTTTTCTATTGCTGCACGCAAACTTTTACGACCCGAGGGATTGAGCCTTTCGCCAACGATCAGGGTCGGGGCCGAAGTCGAGAGATTAATAACCTCTCTTGAGGAAGAGATAAACACCCCAGGATCCTTTACTATCTTTGACACTCTTCGCTGGCGCCGGCTGATAAGTCTGATATACTCTGGTGTTGAACCACAACAACCTCCAACCATTGTTGCACCCGCATCAATAAATTGATCAAAATAGTTAGCCAGGGCTGGGCTGTTCAGCGTATAGACCGTCTTCTTTTGACGAATCCTGGGCAGACCGGCGTTCGGTTTTGCAACTAAAGGGAGATTGGTTACACTTCTCATCCTTCTTACAATTTCAACGGCAGTCGCGGGTTCGGTACAATTGACCCCAACCGCTACCGCCCCCAGCCTTTGAAAAGTAACTGCCCAGGCTTCAGGGATATCACCGCAACTTGTACGACCATCCTTCTGAAATGCACCGGTAATCACAATCGGTCGATTGAGCTCCCTTAGGGCAAGAAATGCCGCCCGTGCCTCAACCATCGATGTGAAAGATTCAATCCAGATAAGGTCAGGTAGGTCCTGAGCAAAGGCATCTCCAATTTTACAAAATATCCGATATGCCTCATCATATGGGAAATCACCTAAGGGTTCAACCAAAACCCCTAATGGGCCTATATCACCCGCAACATACACCTTACCCCGGGCGGCCCGGCGGGCAATCTCGATACCGGCAAAAATCACTTCTTCAAATTCACCCTTTTTATAATGATTTGGATTCGTTTCAAAAGTATTGGTCAGGATAATCTCGGCGCCGCTTTCAATATAATCTTCGTGCACCGCTTCAATCACATCAGGATTTTCAATATTTAAACGACCGACCGGTCCGCTCGGCGTGATCCCTTTACCGATGAGCAATGCCCCCATACTACCATCAAGGATAACCACCCGACTGCTGCTTAACCTTTTAAGGATATCGATCTTCATCATCATCAATTCTATTCATAAATCTCATCGTGTCAATCTTGATAAAAACATCGCCCCCGGTTACTATCAAACAATTAAAAATGCAATCTTGACCCTCCCCCCTATCTGACTATAATATTCATTATGCCCCGTTATCATCTTTTAATAACACTGACTATTATTGCGTGTACCGGTCTAAAGACAGTTATCCTTGAAGACCGATATTTTCTGGAGACAAAATATGATCTCCGTCTGCTACCCGGAACTGAACTTGAATTCACCGGTTTCTATCAATTCGATGACGATTCAATCGGGCGTATCTACTTATACGAACTAACTGACAGAAAAATTGAACTGAGAGCAAAGATCCCTTTGCGTCAGAAATTTTCTGAATTAAACCAAAAATGGGTTAAGGTCTATGGGTTCTACAGTGGCAATGCGATCGATGTAAAATCCTGGACAATCATCAAACCTACCATATTTGAAATTAAAAGGATCACTCAAACCTCGTCCAAAAATGCCGAAGACTTCTATAGACGGGCAAAAGAGATCAGCGAACTGCCCGATGGTTATCCTCTAAACATCGGTCTTTTCAAAAATGCCCATCCGTTTTTAAAGTATATTGACCTCCATAACCGATACCTGATTTATCAAATCAAAGGCCCGGTCCACCCTCCCGAGAGCGTTGCTTCAGTCCTCCACGAATATATCAGTCTCTACCTGGTATACGAACGGAAGATGGCTAAGGTCAATAGAGCGGTTATCCTGAAAGAAGGCTGGAGTGAAGAGTAGTTAAAGCCTTCTGAAAATAACAGGATATGCTGATTGACAGATATTAAAATCTGGATAATATTAGTATAATTACACCTTATCAATTTTGCTCTTTTGAAACCTGATCTGTTCCTCATCCAGAGAGGTCGAGGGAACGGGCCCGATGACACCTCGGCAACCCGCCCCGGGCGGGTGCCAATTCCCGCCCGAAAAGGGGAAGATGAGCATCTTTAACCTTCCCGCTTCGGGAAGGTTTTTCATTAATAAGGAGGTTTTATGAGTATCTCTAAAAAGATTGTGCTCCACTTTCCACCGGATCTTACAGAAAAACCGATTACCTATCAACTTGTCAAAAGGTTTGATATTATGTTTAATATCCTTAAAGCACGGGTAGCGCCTGAAGACAACGAAGGGTTGCTCCTTTTGGAACTAACCGGATCAAGACAGAATCTAGAGAAGGGGATAAGTTACCTTAAAAACCTCGGTGTCAGGACTGAATTTTTAAGTCAGGATGTCATCCACTTAAAAGAAAAGTGTATCCATTGTGGTCTCTGCTCCATAGCCTGCCCGGTCAATGCTTTTTCAATCGAACCAATTAAGATGACGGTCAATTTTGAATCATCAAAATGTATCGGCTGTGAGGAATGTATCAAAATCTGCCCCTACCGTGCAGTCAAAATCTATTTTGGTTAAAACCCCATTAATTGTGAAGTCGAAAAAATTCCAACCGCGTTTCTATCGTTCCATCTGCCAGCACGGGGAACTGGTCAACTTCGATGTTGTGATAAAGGAGACCGATCTATTAATACGTGCCAACAGTGATTTGAGCGCGCAGGCAACCGCATCTCTCAGAAAGTATCGCAACGATATCGAAAAATATATATTGATCGATCAAAATTTCTTAACCTCCCTCACTCCGGTCCAGGTTTCTCAATCTGCACCGGAAATCGTTCAGGCCATGGCCAATGCCTCTTCACTCTTCGGTGTCGGCCCGATGGCGGCCGTGGCCGGAGCGATTGCGGAAAGAGTTGCGCGTCACCTTGTAAAATTTTCTGAAGAGGTCATAATTGAGAACGGTGGTGACATATTTGTCATCAATAAAAATCATATCACCTGTGCAATCTTTGCCGGTGACTCACCCCTTTCAATGAAATTGGGAATCGAAGTATCACCCCATCCCGAAGGTATCAGTATCTGTACCTCTTCAGGCACTGTCGGCCATTCGCTCAGTTTTGGTCGAGCAGATGCAGTTGTAATTATTTCACCAGATGGTGGAATCGCTGACGCTGCTGCCACCGCCATCGGTAACATCGTAAAGAATGAAGACGACATTATGCTGGCGCTTGACTATGCAAAAAAGTTTAACCAGATTACCGGGGTGATAATCGTCATAAAGGATAAGATCGGAATTCTCGGTAAATCGATTCAACTGGTTAAATTAGAATAAAACATCCAATATTAAAACACCTCCGGCCTTTCATCCGGTCGGTTCATTTATTCTTGATTTTTGTGCTATTTGCAGTATAATTGGGCAACCGGATAAATATGAAAATAAGAACCATAACGACCGGCATCAATCTTGCTTATCCCATCGATTTTCAAAAACTACAGAGGTTTGCAAAATTCAGTCGGCGGGCAAAAGCAATCTTTGAAGACACGGGTTATGAAGTCCAGACAATCCGGATCTCAACCCAGCCCTGGCCTGAATATCTTGGCAAACTTTCTAAGAAGAAGATCATCACAATGGTTAAACTTATCGAAAGTTTCTGTAAAGATAATGGGGTTGATTTTTTAAATATCGGCACAATCTCTTCGATCCCGCATCTCAATCTCGTCCCGGAGATAATTGCCGATACCTCACTCATCTCGTGTTCAGCAACAATTGCCACTATGAAGAAAGGCATAAATTTTGAGATTATTCCCGGGACCGCAATGGTGGTATTAAAGATTTCGAAGACGACCCCTGCAGGCACAGGTAATTTCCGTTTTGCAGCAATTGCCAATTGCCCACCCAATATCCCATTCTTCCCTGCCAGTTATCACTGCGGACCATCGGTTTTTACAATCGGCCTCGAAGCGGGCGATTTGCTGATGAAAACATTCAGTCATACCCGAAATCTATTCTCTGCCAGCAGAAAGTTAAAAAGGGTTCTTACACATCATTACCGGCGGATTGAAGAAATTGGGAAAAAAATTGAGCGGTATGAAAAAATTCATTTCAAGGGCATCGATCTCTCACCTGCACCATCATTAAAGAAATCAGAAAGTATTGCCCTGGCATTTGAGAAGATCGGGTTCGGAAAATTTGGCACACCGGGAACACTTACCATTGCTGCGTTAATCACAGGGGTCCTGAGATCAATAAAAGTAAAAAATTGTGGATATTCTGGTCTGATGTTACCGGTCCTTGAAGATTACGGTCTTGCTCGAAGAGTTAGTGATGGGAAAATAAGTATCGACAATCTTCTCCTTTACTCGGCAATCTGCGGGACCGGACTTGACTGTCTGCCCCTGCCGGGTAATATATCTGTAAAAAGACTGACCGGGATCTTATTCGATGTCGCCAGCATGGCGATAAGACTTAATAAACCCCTCTCGGCTCGGCTCTTTGTTGTTCCCGGCAAGAAGGCCGGTCAGATTACTAATTTCCGTTTTCCCTATCTGATCGACAGCCGAATTATGTATGGATAATATGAGAAACAGGATAAACTTTAAAGAAGATAAGAATCTTATTATCCACCTCGCGATAACCGGCCGGTGTAATGCCCGTTGTCATGGTTGTATTAATAGTGCAATAACCAAATTTTCAAATCGCTCCCGGGATGAGATCAATACCTTTGCCGAGACAATTCCCAGACGTGATACAGAAATAATTAAAAAACTCATCCCGCAGAATTCCCGGTGTAAAATTACTGTCTGTTTTTATGGTGGTGAACCATTCCTGGCAACAGAAAAGATGTTTGAGGTCTGGGCAAAATTAAAAAAATCAAGATTCTCCCGCTGCTTTCGATTTATGGTATATACCAATGGTGAATTCTTCATCAGTGCTATCAATCGCTATCCTGAATTTATAAAAGACATCTGGCTCTATTCGATCTCAATCGACGGCGATGAACAACAGCATAACCGTTTCCGGCCCGGAACCAACTTAAAAAATATTGTTAGAAACCTTAATGCCCTGCGCCGTGTCTATTCAGGCCGGATTCTAATGTGGTCAACACTGCGTGAAGGTCAATCCTTATTAAATTGCTTCAGTGAATTTTTGGAACTTAAAAACAAGGAGTTGGTTAATGACTTCTACTGGCACTGGCCTGAGGTAATAGAACCTTTTAAAGATTTTGTGAAATATCGATCCCGATACGAAGTAGAACTGGAGACTATTATGGATCTTTTTACCGCCCGATTAAGGTCTGGAGAGATTTTATCTTTAATCCACATCAATGAACTGATCCTCTATCTTTTAACCGGTAAGAAGAGACAGCACACTGCCTGTGCCATAGAATTACTGAAAAACTATGACCTGGTCGGCGGGAAGATTTATTACTGCGTCGACCTACCTTCTGATTTAGGCAGTATTGAAAAAAACCCCGATTCTAAATCATTAATCAAATATAAAACGCATCTCGGCTGTTACCGGTGCTCTATTCACTTTTATTGTGGTGGTCGATGTCCGGTTCAGGGACTACTGGGTTCACCTTTAAGAAATCGGCAGTATTGTAAACTTATGCATAGCCATGTGAGAATCGTGAAGGATCGCTTACCCGAGATTGTCAAATATCTCAAGAAGAATCGTATCACCCTCCAAAAAATTTATGACCAATCGGCATTCCTGACAAGATATACCGATGTTATACCCTAATTTATCTCAATAACACGAACCTCTGGACCTTAGCCTCTTTTCCCGATACCAGCTTCACAAAGTAAACACCCGAAGGGGCAGGGTTACCTTCGGACGAATATCCATCCCAGATAAGATGATGGTCTCCGGCCGGTCTACTCCTCCGCCATCTGACCAGTCTGCGCCCGATCCGATCATAAATCTCAATCAAAACATTTTCACCTCTGGGCAGATGATAAGAAATCTCTGCGGAGCGACGGGCTGGATTGGGCAGGATCGAAATATCAATTCCTGATGATCGATCCCGCATTTTCTCATCTACTACCTGGGCAAATACTGTATCCGGCTCAGCAAGGTCACAGATGGTTGCAACCAGACATTTGATCATCTTGGTCATAAAGACCGTATCGAGGGTAGTTATACGGTCATTGGCTGTATGGTAGTAAGGGGTCAATACCCATTCCCAGAAACAGGCGGCTTCATATCCATTATTCCAGAAAGACTGGTGATCAGATCCACCGGGTGTTGATGCCTGCTGTCGAATATTGAGACCGATATGATAGGTTGTATCCATCTCATAGAAGCGCTGGGTGAGAACTCTTGAACCGGCACGATTGCCATGCGCCGCATTGGCCGAATCCCTTGATCTGATGTTATAACCTAACATCTCACCGTTTAAGGCACCGAGGATTGAATCGCCCCTTGCCCTTGCTTCAGAGGCATAGCGCGCACTACCATAGATTCCCTGTTCTTCAGCGTTAAAGGCGATAAATTTAATCGTCCGTTTAAACGGAATGCGTGCCGTAACTTTAGCACCGATCAGAACTGCAATCGTGCTTGTGCCATTATCATCCGCACCGGGTGCCCGACCGGACGATGGGACACAGTCGATATGGGCGCAGAGAATATACTGCTGTCTTGGATAGACCCGACCAATCTTGGTTACCACAATGTTGGAATCAGTATAACTCGACCAGGTAAAAGGATGAAATCTTACCGAATCAATACCCATATAAGATGAAGCCCGTTCATAAAAATACCAGATGGCTGATGAGTTCTTGACATTGGTTGTATACCTCGAGACAATAGTATCGAGTCGGCCCCGGATCGTTGTCGGCCGTTCGCCTGTAAGGTCCCTCAGCATACCCGAGACCTCTCCCACAGTAATCTGATCAATAATCCATTTAATCACTGGATTATATGATGGAGCCGGGGGGATATAATACGGTCGAGTAAAACTTGGAACTATCGGTCGCCTTGAGACGGCCGCAAGGTGAAATTGGTGATCGAGCAGGTAATCAATAGGACGAGATTTTACCTGGATAAAGAAAGTGTTATGGTCTTCGGCAAGAATTTGACCATATTGGCCGATGAACCTGCGCGCTTCATAAAGGCTGAGATTTCCCGGAGGATAGGCGAGGTAGAAAGTTCCGTCCGGGTCGATCGTCTCAATCTTTCGATAACTCAGTCCCGTCTTCAGGATCGCTGCCTCCGAACCTTCGGCAATGATTGAATTTTCCATAATTGCATAAATCGTAAGCCCTGAGCCAGCGAGGGCAACTCGATCTCCATCCTGTCGGGTAAGAATCTGGAGTAATGAACAATCCTGGGCACCATCAAGGAATGTGCTTAGAACCAAGATCAAAGAGATAAATTTGAACAACTTCATTAAACCTCCTTGCGCACCTTAAATATTCTTTAGCATAATAGTAACCGGTGTCACTAAATTCATGCAGGAGTACACAATCAGATCCTTAATATCATTAACATCAATATTATAATCATTTACACTATCCAGTCAAGAATAAAATGAAAAATGGCTCTTGGATATCATTTTGTTTCTCTTTATAATTGGTAAAGGAGGCTTTATGCCAGAA
>CBFGIV010000015.1:0-45763 GCA_965648915.1 Caldifarciminota bacterium
TTTGAGCGAGTTAAATTAGATTATCCTCAGTTGCATAAATCTTTTGCTCTCTTTCCGCCGGTAGATTTAGACTCGATTTCTTCCAGCTCATACTGGAAGGGTGGTCAATATGTGTTGGCCCCATACAAATTTATCTTGACTTAGGGAAGAGTATTTATTATACTACTAAGTACGGCTTAAAGATATGCATAAGGATTAAAAATGGGTTGGAAAAATTGGATTTCAGTAAGGGACAGGAGCAATTATTTAAATATCATTGAACATAAGTACGTTAAAGAAGTCCGTTTTAATCAAGAAGAAGGTTTAAAAAAATTACATATTTTAACAAATGTATTTTAATAAAAAAGTTTATATAGTCATTGTAAATTATAAATTCTGGCAAGACACAATTTCCTGTTTAAAAAGCCTTTTAAGATTAAACTATACCAATTACCAGATTGTGGTAATTGATAACGCTTCACCCAATAAGGATTTAAAGTTCATAGAAGCATGGTGTAGAAAACGTATTGCCTACGTAATTTATAATAGGAGTGAAGCCGAAAGAGGTGGAAATAAAGAGTTAGAAAATTTGGCTATTAAAAAGATACGTTATAATAGAAATAAGAAGACTCTAATGCAGCCGATAATTTTGATTCAAACTGATTCAAATCTGTATTATGCTGGGGGTAATAATGTTGGTATAAAATATGCACTAGCGAAAGGAGATTGTGACTATATTTGGATTTTGAATAATGATACAATTGTTGATAAAGAGTCATTGAGATTTTTAGTTGAAAAAGCTGAAACTTTGAGAAAAGCAGGTAAAAAAATTGGTATAATAGGCGCGAAATTACTTTTTTACTCGAACCCTACTATTTTACAAGGAATCGGTGGAAAATATAATAAATTGTTTGGGCTTACAAATCACATAGGTAGTTACGAGAGAGACCGTGGCCAATACGACAATGATAATACTAAAATAGACTATGTTATAGGTGCATCAATGTTTGTCAGTCTTGACTTCATAAAGGAAGTCGGACTAATGAGTGAATATTATCGTATATATTTCGAGGAGCTTGATTGGCTCGAGCGGGGAAAAAGGAAAGGATGGACCTGCACATATGACTGGCGGTGTAAAGTCTATCATAAGGAGGGAAGATCAGTTGGTTCAAGTTCTAAGATCGAAATAAGAAGTGAATTAAGTGATTATTATATGATGAAAAGCAGAATTCTTTTTACAAGAAAATTTTATCCCTTATATCTATGGAGTGTATATTCCAGATTTTTCTTCACCATATTGAATAGTATCAAAATGAAGAAGTTTAAGAGAATTTATTTGATCTTAAAAATCATATTTAACCTACCATATCCATAAAGTATACTGGACCCATCTCGGGTTGGACACTGAAGAAATTTAGAGTTATTATAATGGTTAATAGGAAATTTTCTTATAGACTTTGTATTACCGGTGGCGCGACCGATTTTTAGAAGGCGGCAAAAGGGGCTGATGAATAGTTTGGGTGATGAGAATGTTTACAGGGCTGAGATTGAGCGTCTCCAGAGGATTATTGGTAAGCAGGCGATTCAGATTGAGATATTAAAAAAAAACCGTGGACCTATTCAAGACAAGATGAGTGCAGTGGCGAGTTTAAGACAATTTGGTTATACCATAAAAGATGCGTGCCAGGCACTGGGTTTAGCCCGGAGTGGTTATTATGCCTCGACCCGTCCGAAAAATGCCAGAGCGAGCGTTTTGACGATGAAAGATAGTGGATTAATCGAGCGGATCAAGGTAATCTGCGGTGCACATCCCTTTTGGTGTTATCGGCGGGTCTGGGCGTGGTTAAATCATTGTGAGGGTATCTGGGTGAACCAGAAGTGGGTGCGGCGCGTGATGAAAGGTAACGGGCTAATGGTTCCCCAGACGATTCATAAAGCGAAAAGGACGCCAACCAGGAGAAAGCCCAAGGCGGATAAGCCGCGGCAGTTTTGGGGTATCGATATGACCAGGTTTATGGTCAATGATTTAGATTGGGTGTATTTGGTGATTGTCTTAGATTGGTGGACGAAGAAGCTTGTGGGCTGGAATATATCGCTTCGGAGTAAGACTGCGGATTGGAAGCAGGCATTAGACATAGCATTAAACAAGGAATTTCCGGAAGGTGTAAGAGGCAAAGGGTTAAAGCTGATAAGTGACAATGGTTGTCAGCCTACCTCGGTGAGTTTTATGCGGGATATGGCGGATTTAGGCATCGAGCAGATCTTTACCTCGTATGACAATCCTAAGGGCAATGCCGAGACCGAGCGGATGTTACGAACGGTAAAAGAGGAGGTCATCGGGCTTAACGAGTTTGAGAACTTAGCGGAAGCAAAAGAAAAGATCAGTAAATGGATTGAGATTAATTACAATAAGTTGTATTTCCATAACAAACTGGGCTATCTGCGCCTGGGGGAATTTGAGGCTCTCTATAGGGGTGATTGATTAAAACGGAGGGTATGAAAATACGACACAAAAGGGCATTAAATGCGTCTTGACCTTCAGGAGCACACTCCAGGGTGCTCAGAAGTTTCTAAAGTTTTATAATAATATGCCTCCAATTCATTAACGATTTTTCTCCAAGCAAAGTTTTCTCTCACAAATTTTTTTGCTTTTAATCCAATTCCCCTGAAACGGTGAGGATTTTTCAAAACTTCGATGCAACTTTGAGCAAAAGATCTTTCATCGTCTGCTATTAAAAGATGTTTTCTGTGAATAAAGTTCGTACCTTCAATGCCTACGGTTGTTGAAACGATGATTTTACCCAGCCCTAAAGTTTCAAGTAATTTAACTTTAACGCCGGTTCCTCTAAGAAGTGGTATAACTATTAAAGAAGCAATTTGATAATAAGGCACCAAACTTTTGACATCACCAATAACCATTATATTTTGTGAAGATAATTTAACCACTTCTTGCACGGGCTTTTTGCCCACAATTATAAATTTGACACCATCGACTTCTCTTAAAATCCTTGGCAGGATTTTATTTGAAAACCAACACGCACCTTCAACATTTGGCGGATAATCCAGTGAGCCTCCAAAGACAATCAGTTTATCTGCATTAGATCTAAACTTTACTTCTTCATCGACCCGATTATAAGAAAATCCAACCGGCGACAAAAAAGATTTCTTTCTCTGGCAATAAAAATTGAACTCAAAATATTTTTTTTCTTTATTTGAAAGAAAAATATAAGAGCTCATAAAAGGACATTTAAAAATTCTTTTCTCATAAAATGCAACTCTGATTGCATCTATGAAAAATACAAGTTTCATTAAGTAGTTTGGTAGACTTAATGCGTAATTTTTCCAAGTTATGCTTTCAATATTATGAACACTGTAAATTTTTTTAACATTTTGTGATTTCAATTTTAAAACATACTGAATAACTGGTAATTCTTCAGCAATGACAATATCGATTTTGTTATTCTGTATAATATTGTGTACTACCTTAAATAAGAAAGATAAACGCCTTCTATTAACTGAAAATGGCAGATCCGGTCTTGATAAAAGTGTTAAAATAAGATTTTTTTTGCTGAATATGTGAACGCTTTTACATATCTTCTTAAGCTCCATCTCATACTGCAAATCTTTTTCGTATGTCTTAAAAACTACTAAATGCACACAATGGCCCAAGTTCACTAACTCAAAGATTCTATTAAAAACTACAATACGAGCACCACTGTTTGTTGGCACAGGCGGTTGTGCTGCAATTACTAATATGTTTAATTTTCTTTTTTTCATCTATGATTTAAAGCAGTAGGACGAATACTAAAAAAATCTATTGTGAACCAGTCTTCACCTCTATTTCTTATCATCAGGATGTGCCTTCCAGCAGGTATCTTGACATTTATAAGTTTTCCGTATTCAAGGGAAGTGCAATCGTTCTTACCATCACGGTCCTTAAGTTCTTTTTTAAGAACAATTTTATCATCTAAGTAAACTTCAAGATATGCACTCAGGACGGCCACAGAGCGTATAAAAAAAGAGAAAATCGAAGATTTGCTAAATTCCAGATCAAAAATTAAGTCTCGGGATAGCTTCCTATTATATTTACCGTGAATAAATGCATTGGGTAGATTGTTTAATATAACGGACTGGTCACTTAACTTAAAGACAGTTTTTACGGGTCTGGCCCATTGATATTTTGTAAGAATGTAGATTGTATGATCTGCTTCCCATAAGGGGACTTCAGATAATTCGATTACGATAACTGCGTATGTTTCAAGATGTGGTATTTTCATACATACTCTATCTTGGTATTTCTCAAAATTTATATCTATCTGTCTTTCAAGTTGAGGAGAGAGCAGATATATTTTCTTAGGTTTAATTGGTTTATTTATCTTAATTTCAAAATTTTTTTGAGCACTAATGATATGATATCGACGATCAAACTCATTGTTAACTAAATGAATTAAAAGTCGATTAAATGATTGCTGAAAGAAGCAAGTAATAGATATCCCTTCAGGATATTCTATTTCATCGCTTTCCAGCATAACGCGAGGATATTTTAAGGCATAAACAGTGGAATTAGTATTTATAAATGTGAGCAACTTTCTAATAACTTGAATTATGCTGTCATTCTCCTCATCGTGATTCCATGGACTTAAGACTGGAAATGCAAAGAAACCACCGGCGGCGAATATTTCCATCGCATACTTTTCAAGCCAGAGCTTTTTATCAGCATTGCTGATTTGCGCCCAGGGGAAATCTTGTCCCCAATCGTGGAAAAACACAACCGGGACTTCTTTGCCGAGTATTACGTTACTCTGTAACACTACTGCACGCCATCTCGATAATTGTGAGGCAGATGCATTTACATGGCCATATTGGTCAAGCATAAGATAACTTCGGTCTAAACCGAATATCTGGAAATCTACAAAATTGTTAATTCCGTTTGTTGAAATTAATACTTTTTTACCGATCGACTCGGAATATTTTCGGATTTTACCTACATACTCCTGCAAGATGCGTGAACGACTTTCAGTCAAAAATAAAGACCATTCTTCACTTAAGGGATTATTTGCATCCCAGGGATTAAAAATAAAACCCTTCTTCTTAAGATAGGCACGGTAATTGAATGAGGTTATCTTCTGATCCGGGCAGATATTAGTATCGGTTAGATTAATACCAAAAGTATCAAACCATCGATGGTCATCAGTAGCCCAGTTTCTCTGTACGGAGTATTTATTGATAAGGAAAGCGCGAAAGGCATTAAGATTGTATTTATCAAATCCTTCGATTAAAAAATATGCTCCATCTGGTTCATCAATAAATATATGTCCTGCTCCAGCATCAATTTGTTGATAAATGAAGGAAAGCAAATAATCCCGCCAGCGAGGGTTCTCCAAAGAACCGTGGTACCACCCAAAAGTATTTAATAAATTACCATCCGGAGTTGAAGTGACAAAATCCTTAAATTGTTCTTCAGTTAAGTTATTTTCATTAGGATAAATTGCGGAAAATGTCCCTCCACCACCAAATATAATACCTTTTTGTTGAGATGAATCTGCTAACCACGAATAATCTTTATAGTGAAGCGCGTTCTTCCATCGGAACCAACCCCTGATGAAAATCTGCGATGGAACACTTAAAGAGACCCGCAACGCTTCAACATCAATTATCTGGTCATTAATTGTAAATGTGCATAATTCTCTTGTAATAGAGTCACTATATGAGTCAAAGTGAATTAATGTTATTAGAATAAAAATTCCAATTTGATCCATGCTAATATTTGAAAATAACAAATCAAAATTTACATCTTTAACATCCTACTCTTGCTTGGGTACTAACCGTTGATAAAAACGAGTCAAAAAGAAATTTTTCAAGATTATTGATAATTTTCGGCCAGGCGTAATTTCTGACAAGATGATTATAACCCTCAAAACCTAATTTTGTTTTAGTTTCTATCGAGTTTAATACTAAAATGCATTGTTCAGCAAAACTTTCCTTGTCGTCAGCAATTAAAAGATGTTTGCCGTGCTTGAAGTCGGTTCCTTTTATACCTTTACTGGTTGAAACTACTGCTTTTCTATAACTTAGAGCTTCAAACAACTTTATTTTTGCTCCGGTCCCCTCAAAGATCGGTATAATAAATAAATCGGCCTTTTGAAAATACTCTGATATATCATCAACATCACCAACTACAGTAATGTTATTAGATGCAATTTTCCTGATGGCTTTGGTAGGTGAACGGCCAACAATAAAGAGTTTGATATTTTCGACTCTTTTCAGAATTGTAGGCCATACATTGTGAACAAACCAAAGGATGCCGTTTACATTTGGCCAATACCCCATTGTTCCAGTGAATAAAATTATTTTTTCTTCTGCCTTAGAGTTTCTCTTGACCTCGGTATTGTTTGAAGAGGGATAAACACCCATCGGGCTATAAAAAGTCCTGATATTTTTATTTCCGGTAAGATTTTCAACAAAATTCTTTTCTTGGGCTGATAAGAAAATAAAAGCATTAAAAATTCGAGAAGAGAATATCCTCCTTTCCAAATAATACATTTTTAAGGCCTCTATAAAATAAACTATCTTTTTGAAAGGATTGGGATGGGCTTTACATAAATCATTTAGCATCTGGTATTCAATATTATGCACACTGTAATATTTAAAAACTTTAGGAATGCTATGATTCAGTAGATTCATTGCCGCAGGCAACTCTTCAGCAATAATTAATTCGATGTTTTCCCTTTCGACAAGAGAAGAAATATTATCTACCAGACATTTTAGAATACGCCTTGAAATGCGGTACGGATATGTTGGATGCTGCAATAGTGGTATAATATTGAACTTCTTCACAAAATAGCGTGCATAGCCAAATAATTTCTCTGCCTCAGATTCATACTTACCTTCGGTCTGAGAATTAACTAAAGATAGAATATAAATTTTATGACCTTTACTTCGAATTCCGTTGATTCGTTGAAATTCTAATATTCTTGCTCCACTATTAGTTGGTTTTGGCGGTTCAGTTGTAATCCAAAGTATATTCATATTGATTACAGGGATTCAGGTAATAGTTCTTTATAAAAGCTGTAATAATTTTCGATAAATAACTTGAACGAAAATATGTTTTTAACTCGCCACAAAGCAGATGAAGACAATCTCTCTGTGCTGGTTTTATTATTAAGTATTTTGTTTATCGTTTGGACAAGAGATTGGCTGTTGGCTACGGGAACAACAAACCCAGTTACTTCATGTTGGTTAATAAATGATGTTCCGGTACCAAGTTCCGTCGAAATGAGAGGTTTTCCGCAGGCCATTGCTTCTAACAAGACAAGCCCAAAGGCTTCGGTTCGGGCAATGGATGGTAAAACGAAGACATCGCATAGATGAAAGTAAAGTTTTAATTCGCTTCTGGGTAAATGATCGATAAAGGTTGTCTTATTTGTAAGATTTAAATTCTGTGTTAATTTTAGTAAATCGGTTTTGAGCGGCCCATTGCCAATAATTATAAGATAGGCATCGACATCCTTCATCGCTTTTATCAAATATTCAACACCCTTATAGTAAACAAGTCGACCAACAAAAAGGACCACTGGTTTGTTATATCTTTTTCTCAAGTCTACTAACCTTAATTTCTCCTCTGGTTTTAATTTCATTTTATCAATATCTATACCAAAAGGAATAACTATGCATTTATCTCTATATCTCCTCAGTACTTGCGAAGTATTTATTATATTTGGATTGGAGACAACTATCTTTGAAGCACGCTTTAATAAAAAGTGCATCATTGGTTCGTAAAGAATGTTAAGCGTTTTTTGTTTCACCACATCACAGTGATAGGTTACTAAAATCTTTTTTGTAAAAGGGTAGCGAGCATAAGCCAGGACACCAAAAGGATGGGGCAGATGAAAATGAAGTAGATCCATTTGAGGTGCTAATAATTTGAATGCGGTAGTATAATTTAATGAAATTGGCGTAGAAGCAATTTTAGTGAGCCTTGGCGTTTTATAAACCATAAAATTCTTAAATTGTTCTCGCTTAAAATGGCCGTCTTCACCGACCGCAAGAACGGACATATCAAAAAAATCACCCAGACCTTTAGCAAGATCATATACAACTTTCTCCACCCCACCGATTACCGGCCAGAACGCTTTATTGAGTTGAAGAACTTTGAACATACCATCAAGTAGTATACTGATTTTCAGTCCTGTGTCAACCTCTACCTCAGCTCAGGCTGGGGAGATCAGATATTTTAACGCATGGTTGATTTTAGCAATATTTTTATTCCAATTAAACTTTTTTATATAGTTATGGCCATTATAAGCAATGCTTATTCTTTTTTTATCATTTGTGAACAAATCATTCACTGCTTTAACAAAATTTTCTGGATTATTTGATGGAACTATTATTGATGTTTTCCCGTTTAGACAAAAATCTAAAACCCCCCCACTATCAGCAGTTACAACACAAGATCCACAAGCCATAGCTTCGGCTGGCGGTAACCCAAATCCTTCCTTTTCACTGGTACTTAAAAAGATGGCGTTTTGATTATATATCTCTACCAATTTGGTCAGGGGAGGAGTTTTGTAGTATTTCATCCACATCGGTATAAATTTGGGCCGCGCGTCAACACCGAATAAAGAGACTTGTAAATTAAGATGTTCTTGTTTTAACAAATTTAAGCTTATGATACCTTTATCTGATCCCTTCCATTTCCTTCTATCATACATCATAGCTATGGATTTAACCATGCGATCTTCTGGTTTTATTTCCATCCTAAAAATGCTATGATCAATAGGATCAGGTAAATATAAGAAGATAGGAGCATTATTTTCACGCAAAATATTCATCAACCATTTAGATACTACGACATTATAAAACCTTTCAAATTTATATGAAGCGATAACGTTATCGTCTGACATATTCCAGTTTTCAAAATGCTGAATCATATATAATACAGGTTTATTCAATTTCAAATTATTTACTAAATAAGCAGTCTCAACGGATGATACAATTATAATATTGTAGTTTTCTAAATCTAAGAAAGATAAACGAGGTCTAACGATATGTCGTATCCGGTGAATGCTTCGATCGAAATTAAACCATTTCCAAAATGGGCATAATTGATTATAAATACCAAATTTCATTAGTTCTCTTTGGAATCGTAGTTTTTTCTTGCTAGTAGACAACAAGGCAAGAGGATAAAATATATCAAAATTATAACCGAAATTAGCTAATCTCTTAATGTATTCGTAAATAATTTTATAACCACCTATGGGCCTTCTCGATGGGCCAGGCAGTACAACAGCAACCTTGATAGCCATATGTTTTAGATTATTGAAAAGCCAACTCTGCACGCATAATAATACATTGTGATGCAGATAAATAACTCAGCGGTTAGATATGAAATAGAGGTGCCAACATGTTTAAGAAAGGGAACGCTAATGATTGCTAAAAGTATATTCAAAATTCCGCCTATTATAAGAATATTCATAAAGATACGCTTCTGATTTGTATTAAGCAAAATCTGTGTCCCAAAGATATTATCAAGAAATATGCTTAATGGTAGTAACGACAACAATCGAAGCACAATGCCTGAATGAGAATAGGCGTGGCCCAAAGTAATGTTAACTATTTGTGGTGCAAAAATAAAAGTTAATATTGAAACGATAAAGAATATGGAACCGAAGATTTTTAAAACCTTTCGTAAAAACACAAAAGCCATGTCTCTTGATGAAACGAATAATTTACATACAAAAGGATAAATGGTGGTCGAAATAGGAACTGATAAATTGATTATTGCTTTTATAATTCTTTCAGCGGCTGCGAAATAAGCAACAATTGTATTATTGGTAAATATCCCTAATATGAAAATGTTTGAATTAGTAAACAGAGAGACACTTAGTTGAGACGCAAAGATATACCAGCCCTCTTTAAGCTCCTCTAAAATACTCTTCCAATCGGGTAAAATAAAATGTATCTTAAAATTATAAAACAAAACAATTATTGAAATAAATCCAATTGTAACCATACTCAACGCTCCTATCAATGGAACATAAATGTAATCTGATGGGCTTTTAATAATCGTAAATATCCCGACAATAAAAATAAGTCTTGACACAATGTTTAATAAAGTAATGTACTTCATTTTTTCTAAACCCTGAAAGAAAAAAATAGGGAAAAAAATATTACCAACTACAGAGATAAATGTAAAGTAGTAAATTTCCCATTCAACTTTAAATTTGTTGAAATTAAAGATAAGCAATGATAGTATTATAAAACTAATGGTTAATAAAATTAATTTAATTACAATTATTGTGCTAAAAATTTTAGAAATTTTCTCTTTATCATTTCTGACAATAGATATTTCTTGAGTTCCAGAGAGATTAAATCCATAATCAGTCAGAATTATAAAATAATTTATTAGAGATTGAGCGAAAGCAATAAGACCGAATTTATTTGGGCCAAGAACTCTAACCAGGTATGGCAGGGTTATTAATGGCAGTATGTAATTTGCTGCTTGTAGCACAGATAAGGAAATAAAATTTTCTAACAATCTTTTTCGTTCAATAGGATTCAGCAACATTTTTGCCATAAAATCGGTGGAACATTTTATATTTCAATCTTGTAAAATTTTGATATTATTGATTTATTCAAAAAATAACAATTTAAGTTTCAGTAAATAAGGACACATTATTTTTCTCTACGAAAAAGCAAAATTTATAAAGTATGCCTATGAGTACCCAGAAGATTGCTTTATACGCCCAGCCCTCAAGCGTGGGTTCAAAAAGTTGGTTAATAATCGCAACTACAAATGATGTAATGAAACCTGCGCTAATATATTTTACCCCACGAGCATTTTTTGTTTTTCCCCAGATTTTTTTTACAACTGAACCAATTTGACTATATATAGCAATTATTAACAGTAAGGCAAAAATACCGGATTCCGATGCAGTCTTTAATAAAAAATTATGAGGGTTAGGATCACCAATTCCAATCCCCGGCACATCATACGTAAGGGCATTATTGAGCCCAACACCGGTTAAAGGGTATTTTAAAAAAAACCGTAATGCATCATTCCACATATTAAATCTTCCTAAAATAGCAAGTTCTCCAGCAGCAGATTGAAATCTTAAAAGATAAATTTTTACCAATGGATTAAAAAGTAGAAATCCTAAAACAATAATACAAATCGTTCCTAAAGTAATGATTTTATTCCTGCTGATTAATAAAGAGAATGTAATTACTGATACGATAAGACAAATAAACCCTCCCCTGGACATAGTTAATATTAATGAAAAGCATATTGCAATAAGAGTGATTAAATTTAAAATTTTCAAAAATTTATTATTATGAGTTAAGAACAAAGATAAACCAATTGGTAAGAATAAATTTAAGAATGCTGCCAGATAATTAGTAGAGCCAAGGGGTATATCAGTGACTCTTCTTAATAAGGCTGCTTCAAATATATTAAACCCCGAAGAAAAAAAACTTCTAAGCATCAAAAAACTTAAAAATAAACCAAGGAGGGAAAAAGTTTGAAGCATTATTTTGACTTTTTTGTGAGTATTTAATAGATCGCGTGTCAATATATAGAGTGTTAGAGATAATAAAATACTAAAAAAACCTCTAAGATAATTACCGATATCTGATACAAAGATAATCCCTGGCAGGCACGAAATTACATATAAAAAAATTGTTAAGTCAAATTTAGTGAAACTCACTTCAGTTTCACCTTTTAATAATCGTGTAAGTATTCTGAGGAATAAAAAGATTGCACAAAGTAGGGCATAGATTTTAATTCCGGATGCTGGCTGTAAAATAATTATAAACAAAATAGATATGAGAATAAAAAAAGGAATAATGATAAAAGTCATAAAAATGATAATAAATATGAAGATTAATACAAGTAGTAGACCTGGTAGGGGGAAAAAAGGATGAATCAAATAGGATAGAGAGATTATCAAATTGAACATAAATATAAACCAGAATAATTTTGTCCTCCAATTTTGTTCATCGATTTTGGGAAAAAAGTTTTTGATAGCCAGCGCGGTCCCCATAGATAATAAAGTCCCGGTTGTAGATATTAGAAGTAATATACAAATTAATTTAATTAAATTGGGTTCATCCGGTTGTGTTACGGGTTTCGCCGAATCTAATATATTGATAATGAATAAATTATTTTTCGTGTGGACTTTGCAAATTTCATAAGTTGTAACCAGATATGTATAAATTGAAGAGAGATTTTTAATTTGATAGTCTAAGTGGTTATAATTATTTATCAAATCGGGTAGTTTTTTATAGGAAAAGACTTGGCTAGGATCATCTTCTAACTTTTTAATTTCTTTATTTAAAGCGGATGTCTCATATTTAGTAATAATGTATAAAGGATTTTCACTGGTTAAATATGAAGCCAACTGATGAGATTTAAGTTTTTTATCGATAGCATTAAATTGTAAAGCATAATATTGCTTAATGAAATTATTTACTGTTAATGAATCAATAATACCATTTTGAATGCAAAAATTTTTCAGAGAATCTTCGGTGGTTGAAATAGAATATCCCAAGTCATTAATCGTTTGCTCAAGGTAATTTGATACCCTTTGCAATGAGAATAATTGAGCGGTTTTCAAAAACAAATCAGTTTCCTTAATAAGGGCATTGATAATTTGGGCCGACAATAAAGCATTGGTAGTGCGTATCCGTATAGTTATTATTCCTTCACTGGAGAAACTTATTTTTACCGATTTTCTTAAAGATTTTACCGCTTCTTCCATATTTCTATTCTTAATTTTGAAATAGTCAAAAAGATTGCACTCTTTGACGACTTTTTCCAATACACTTCTGCTTCTGGCAATGGCAATTAGCATTTCTGGTAAGATTGGTTTTTTTCTTTTCAATTTAAATATTTTACCACCGGTTGGATTATCAACATCAGAAAATCTGGGTGCGTAGTGTAGCCCAATATCCTGTTTGGGTATATATATCTTAGCTTCACTTTGATATCTACGAGGAAGTAAAAAAGTATAGAAATTGAGGCCAATTAATAAAGAAATAAGAATATTGAAGTATATAATCTTACGCCAATAAATAATGATTTCTTTTACAATGTTTATCAGCATTGTTTATGAGATATCTAAATACCGGGGGTCACTTTTTAATTAAAGAAACAAATTTTAAAGACTTACCAAAGTCCTGTTTTAGAATTTTAATCATCTCATATAAAGCGCTAAAAACAACGTTTATTTTTTTTGATTTAAGTGAGCTCTCCTTAATAATGCTGTATGTTAAGGATACGCAAATACCAACAGTAATAAAAAGTAATATGATTAGAACTCTTTTGGGCCAAATTTTTCTTTTTGGTGGCACCGCATAATCTAATACAGTTATTGCTGGTGTATCTCGTGCTTCTAATATTTTTGCCTGCTCATACTGCTGCATCAAAAGGCCATATATGCTTTCCATTACTTTTAATTCACGATATTTTCTAACATATTCTGTTCCAATTTCAGGTAAATTCTTAAAAGAGACGGCAAAACCCACGCCAAATCCATTCCCAACTTGACTTCTGGATTCGATGTCCGCCAAACTTTTCTTTATTGCATCAATCTCATTTTTAATCCCAGATACGTAGGGATTATCCGAGCTGGCGTAATTTTGTGAAACAGTAATTTCCACTTCTTTTCTGATAAGTTCAGTCTTTAGTTTAACATAATTTTCTATGGCTGCTTTGGTTTCATTATCCAGCGCAATAACTTTATATCTTTTCTGAAAAGTTTTCAAAGATTCTTCAGCTGCTCTTAAATTTCTTTCGACATCGGCAAGTCTCCCTTCAATAAAAATTCGAGTATTTTTGCCTTTAGTCATATTTGAGATTCTCATAAAATTATCTAATTCATTAATATATGTATTAGCAATTTTGGCTATGAGATAGGGAGATTTTCCTTCTACCTTTATTTGAATCACTCCTTCAGTTAATATGGTTATAGTTGTGATATTATTCAAGCGTTTAATTGCGTCTTCCATATATTTTGTTTTGAAAATTCTCATTAAATCACACTTTTCAACCACCCTCTCAGTAATTGTCCGACTTAGGAGGATTGCACGCATTGTTTCTAATGTCGTAGGAGCAATTCCAGCCATTCCCGCCATACGAGCTAACGATCTCATTTGTGTTGCTCCACCCAGAGACTGGAGAACAGACGATAACCCCAATAAATCTGTTTCTTCCACCGGTGGTAAAAGCTGGGCAGTTGCACGATATTTGTTGGGTACTATAAGACTTAAAATTATCGAAAATGCTATAAAACCTGCGGTTACCCGATAAAATACCTTTCTATATTTTATTATTATTTTTAGATATTCGATTAAAGTTTCCATATATTCAAAGTATACTGACTTCTAGTTAAAAGTCAACTTATAATAAGGTAAGGCTATTTTTTAAGTTATTGTGAGTTATTGCTTGTTTTATATATAGCGATGATTTCCCATCTCCAAATGGGTTTTTGATATGGGACATTCGACTGTATAATCGCTTATTATTTAATAATCTAAAGGTTTCGCGGAGTATACGATTTCTATCCATCCCGACGATTCTTGAAGTGCCGGCTTCGATTGCTTCGGGACGTTCGGTGACTTCTCTTAAAACCAGCACTGGTTTGCCTAAAGAAGGGGCCTCTTCCTGAATTCCTCCTGAATCAGTGAGGATTAGATAGGCATTTTTCATTAAGTGGCAGAAGAGATCATATCGAACCGGTGGAATGAGGTGGACATTCTTTAACTTACCGAGCATCTTATAGGCTAAGATCTTAACATTGGGATTGGGATGGACCGGATAGATTATCTCTACATCCTTTCTTTTTTCAGCAATCCTGTGAACTGCCCTGAAAATCTCAACTATTGGTCTGCCAAAACTCTCCCTGCGGTGGCAGGTGAGAAGGATTATCTTTTTATCCGGTCTTATCTTTTCCAAAACCGGTATCTTGATATTTTTGGTTTTTCTCAAGATATAAAAGAGCGCATCGATAACTGTATTACCGGTTACAAAGATATTTTTAGCCGGGATCCCTTCTTTCAATAGATTTTCTCTGGCTCTTTTTGTAGGTGCAAAATGGTAATCTGCAATTACCGTGGTTATTCGACGATTTATCTCTTCCGGAAATGGTGCATACTTGTCGTTGGTTCTTAAGCCTGCTTCAATATGACCAACCTTTATTTTAAGATAATAAGCGGCAAGAGCGGTTGCCATCGTTGTTGTCGTATCTCCCTGAACCAGAACAATATCGGGTTTTTCCTTCAACAAAACCGGCTTTATCCTTTTCAAAACCAGCTGAGTTACTTCAAAAGGCGACTGATTTTCCTGCATAATATTTAAGTCATAATCCGGTTTTATATTAAATAAATCGAGAAGGTCATCAAGCATCTGCCGGTGCTGGGCTGTTACACAGACAACGGTTCTGAATTTTTTTGGATGCTTTTTCAATTCCATAACTACCGGTGCCATCTTTATTGCCTCGGGTCTTGTACCAAAGACGATGAATACCTTCTTAACCAAGTTAAATCCTCTCCTTCAAATCGTAATTTTGAATCCTTTTGATTTTAACTGTCGGTCGAGGAATCAACTTAATCATCCGATTAATTACTTCCAATCTCTACCTACAACTTTGATAGAGTTAGATAGGAGATCAAAATTGTCGTTGCGACACTGGCAATCTGGAGATAATCCTGCCAGAACTTAAATGTCACTCTCGGAACAAAAATCTCATCGCCCGGTTCAACAACTGGATTATCTCTGTAGGAGAATTTTTTCTTTCCCCTTTTTAATTTAGAACCTTTAATCTTAGGATATTGATCCCCGGTCGTCTTAACGCCCGCCATTGCGATATAATCACTCATTCTTAAATTGGGCTGGTATGGATATGGTCCGGGATTGGCAATCTCGCCCATAACATAGACATAAGAATTCTTGGGTGGTATAACAAGGATATCACCATTGATTACTTCGATGTCCTTCTCCTGGTCTCTATCGATCAATATCTTATAGAGGTCGATCGGGATCTTCTCCCGATTAATACTACCAGGCTTCAGTCGATCAATATATCCTGCATTCAGATCAGCCCAGGGTGTGACCCCACCGGCCCGTTTAATCAAATCAGAAATCCGGTCGCCTTCTTTTATCTCGTAGATACCCTCGGACACCCTTTCCCTTTCAGTCGTCATCGCCGATACTCTGAGTTCATAAGCACCTCTTCCAAATATTGCTCCTTTGACCGTAACCATCCCTTTAATTGATGGAACAATTATCAGATCACCATCCTGGACATAAGGATTTACACCGAGGTCCCCCGATGTCTCGAATTTTTCGATATCCACATTTACTTCCGTCTTATCGGAACGAATCAGTTTGATGTTGCTCCTTGAACCGATTGCGGTAACCCCGCCCGCCCGTTTGACTATTTCAGAAATCCGATCAACCGGATAGGCATTGACAATACCCGGGTAGCGAACTTCCCCCGAGACAAAGACATTAAAAGTTCGCATCCCAACAAGCGTGAGGTCGACTGAGACATTTTTGAAATATTTACTAAATACCCGGGTTAAAGAATCCTCTGCCTGCTTGATCGTTAATCCGCTTATCTTAACTGCTCCTATGGTTTCGGTCTTTCTTGTCTCACCCAGGACCGGCGAATAGGTAACACCAACCGGTAAAACAATGATCGCCTTGCCTTCATAACTTACTGTGAATGGATAGGTGTAATGAGTCCCTCCTGAAATATGGGTAAGACACTCATCACCGGGCATCAAGACATATTCATCAGAAATCACCGGCCGATCGAGAGCGCCCTGAGCAACACCAGTTTGAGCAGATGTCGGGGCTATCGAGCCACCGGTTCCGGTTCCACCAACTACTTGGTTAAATAAAAAAAATCCCAAGACTAATTGAAACATAGGGTAATTCTATCCAAAAATCACACTGAGTCAAGTATTAAAGACATTCTGCAAAAGGAACTTTATAAACAACTATTTCCCTAAATCGTTCTTTTTACTGTAAATCAATGGGCCTAAGTGGAATCGAACCACTCACCTCCCGCTTATCAGGCGGACGCTCTAACCAACTGAGCTATAGGCCCAAAATCCGAACTTAATATACTCAAAATATGAAAGTTGTCAACTATAAGTATTCAAAAATCAGAGGCCAAAAAAGTATCTTATTCGATCAAACAGGTTCTTTCTGGCTTTTGCTTCTTCTTCCCGGGTTAACGGTTTTCTCTTTGCCTCAAGATCCCTCTGCCGCTCAACCAGCAGTTTACTCAAAGATTCGGTTAGAGATGGGTTTTTTAATAATATCTCTCTAAATGTCTTTTTATCGATAAGAATAAGATCGAGTGGGGTTTTAGCCCGGACGGTCGCTGATCGCCGGGCACCGGTCAAAAGGGACATTTCGCCGAAGACCGAGCCGTTCCTTAAGATAGTAATATGCTGTTCTGTGTCTCCATCGCCAATATGAAGAACTTCGGCTTCACCACAGGTTATCACATAGAGGCTATCACCTTCATCGCCCTGATGGACAACGGTCTCGCCAGCAGCATAGTGCTCAAAACGAGCTCGCCGTGCAATATATTTGATTTCCTCTTCAGAAAGGGCATTAAAGATTTCTATACGTCGAATAAATTCTTCTTTATTAATCTCTTTTGTTGATGCTGCTTCTTTTAAGTATACGGTGCGAATCGGGAATGGTATCTCAATACCTTTCCGTTGAAAAGTATACCAGATCTTAGAACCAACCGCATCCTCGACCTCAAGGTGTTCTTCATAGCGATCGATCCAGAAACGGAGTTCATAGATAATTGCATGGTCGCCAAATTCAACCAGGTCAATATCCGGAGCAGGTGTCTTAAGCACTCGCTGGACATCGCGGGCTGCCTCAAGCAATGCTTCTTTTACAAGATCAGGGTCAGTTCCATAAGCCACGCCAACCCGGATCGAACGCCTGAGCAGAGGATCAGGATAGGAATAGTTGATTATCTCCTGTTTTGCAACTATTGAGTTAGGCACAATGACCGTCCGATTATCGAGGGTTTTGATATAAACCGCCCGCCAGTTAATCTTAAATATCTTCCCGGTCTGATTGGCGATCGATACCCACTCACCAATCTTGAATGGTCTTTCAATACTGAAGACAATTCCATAAAAAAGGCTCGAAAGGATATCCTGAAGGGCGAAACCGACAATTGCGGTCAATACGGCTGAAGAGACGATTAGCCCACTCAGTTTTACATGGAGGACCGCATTCAACATAACTAAGAAGATGACAATGATGAGAACTATTTCGAGCAGGTTAACTGGAAGAGAGGGCAGGGCAAATTTTATTGATAAGAGGCGATTGAGCAGACGGAGAATGAATAGTGCAGAAAGGATAAAGGCAATAAAATAACCTATCGGCTCAAACCTTATCGGTAGCCAGGGTAATAATGCCCAGATGATCGACAGGGGATGAAGGATGGTAGAGATGGAGGCTAATTCCTTAACCTTTCTTAAAAAGAATCGACCAATTTGAATTGCCGTAAATATTACAAGCGAATAGATAATGGTCATAAATTATAAAGATGAAGAGAGTCTATGCAGTCAAACAATTTTAATTAAAACCAACAAAAAGGCATTGCCGTCAGATTTAACTCTCTTTACAGAATTAGGTCAGTTATCCCGCAAGATCATAAAAGACTAAACCGGATAGTAATTTAGGATAGAAGTCGGTCGATTTCTGGGGCATACGGTCACGCTGCTGGGCGACTTCTTTAACCTGAGAAGGCCGGGTAGGATTCATCAAGAAGCAAAACTGGAAGTTGCCATTCTTAACCTGTTCAATTGCCCTTTCAATACCCCGTTCATATTTAACATAGTTTTCAATCTCTTCAGGTTTGATCTTCAAAAGATGCTCAATAATCAGAGTGTGGAGAATCACAACATCCAAATCCCGGTATTCAGCGGTCTTATCGGGCAGAAATTTAGACAGGATGTCAGAATTTTTCAACTTCAAGCGGTAGACACCCTGGGGCGAATAGAATCCGAAGGTTTTCACTTTTGCCTCGTTCAGTTCGCCGGCAATGGTTTTTTCGGTGCTCGTTTTAACCTCGAAGAATTCTTCAACCGATTTAAGAAATTTACTTAAGTTAAAATCTTTGAGGTTCTTAATCAAACGATGGGTAGGCAGAATGACAAGACCCGGGTCTTCAATATTGACCAGTGTTACCAGTCGAAAATTATATGGTTCATTACCGGTATGTTTAGGGTTTTTGTTCGTCTCCTCTTCGCAATAGTTGAAAGATGTCTCATACCGGTGGTGACCATCAGCAATAACCAGGATTGAATTCTTCAATATCTGCTGTGCCTGATTGATCATACTTGAATCAGCAATCTTCCACACCCGATGGCGGACATTGTTGGAATCGATCAAATCTATTAACGGGGCATTTTTTGTTTCTGATTCACACAGACGATTGATCCGATTCTCAGGGTCAGTATAGAGCATAAATACATACTCAAGGTTCTTCTTTGTTATCCGCATCAGGTTGAGCCGGTCGGCCTTGGGTTTAGAGAGGGTCCGCTCGTGTGGAAGAATGCTCCCCTTACCGAGTTCTTCGATCCTTAAGAGGCAGATGAGCCCTTTGCGGAGATACTCTTTCTGATCAACTTTAAAAGTTTGATAATAGGGATAGAGAGAAGGTTCGGGGTCTTTAATAAAAATATTCTCTTTAAGCCAGGATTCGAGATAATTTTTAGCATCCTGATACTCTCTCTCCCGATCATGACCGGCGGTCTCTTTAGTAAGGATCAGACGAACAAAATTATATGGACTCCTCCTTTTGTATTCTTTCTCCATCTCGTCGTTAATCTGGTCATAGGGCTGTGCCGTTACATCGGCGAGATTCTTGATCTTTTCTGGATTATAACGAATTCCACAGAAAGGCCTTATTTCCGGCATATCTTCTCCTTTATCTCGATTTCTCGATATCTCTTTAAGGCTGATTTTTTATTTACCCTGCAGGGCCTGCTGGACCAGTTCGGCAATCTGAACCCCGGCTCGATACTGGCCTTCTTCAGTCTGGGCGCCAATATGGGGTGTGGCAATGACCTGCTCTAAGGAGAAGAGTTTATGCTCTTTGGCCGGTTCGGTCTCATAGACATCAAGGGCAGCAACCCGGACTTTTCCCTGAACAATTGCGTCATACAGAGCATCCTCATCAACCACACCGCCGCGGGCACAATTGATGATGACAACCCCTTGCTTCATCTTTGCAAAAGCGGCCTTGTTTAGAATATGGGTCGTTTCCGGTGTCTTGGGGATATGTAGAGAAATATAATCTGATTCTCTGAGGACTGTATCGAGATCGACCATCTCTGCGTAATCGTGCCGGTTCACGGCCGGATCGACTGCAATAACTCTCATGCCCATCGCCCGGGCTCGCTTTGCCAGTTCAGTCCCAATCCGGCCAATGCCGATAAGTCCGAGTGTCTTACCATAAAGTTCAAAACCATGAAATTTCTTCTTCTCCCACTTTCCTGCCTTGGTTGAGATGCTTGCCTGGGGTAACATCCGGGCGGCAGAGAGCATCAGACCGAGTGACAATTCAGCAACC
Source organism: Caldifarciminota bacterium (assembly GCA_965648915.1). GTDB lineage: Bacteria > Hydrothermota > Tepidihabitantia > SM23-42 > CAYGYG01 > CBFGIV01. The sequence goes on from CBFGIV010000015.1 coordinate 20,598, forward strand.
GAAATCGAGGTTGCGGCCGGGGTATTTACAACCTTAATGTTCCTGGCCTTGGCCGCATCTTTATCAACATTGTCAAGGCCCACTCCGGCCCGGCCGATCACCTTTAGGTTCTTGCCTGCGGCAATCACCTCTTTGGTTACTTTAGTGGCACTCCGGACGATAATAGCATCATAATCCGGAATAGTCTTAATGAGCTCTTCAGGTGGTAAGCCCGGTTTTTCATCGACAACAAAACCTGCCTTCCTGAGGAGTTCAACTCCTTCCTTGGCAATGGGATCGCTGATTAAAATCTTCATTACTGCTCCTATGTTAATTTGAGTATCTCATTTATATTTTTGATCAAATCCCTGACTTCATCAAGTGTTAGGTCACCCATATGGGCGATACGGAAGGTCTTTTCCTTTAAATCTCCATAACCATTCGATATCGCATAACCTCTTGTTCCCAGTTCTTTGTTGGTCTCAGCAACATTGATACCCCGGGTATTGGTGACACAGGTGAGTGTTACCGATTCATAACCCGGTTCCGGGAATAAGGCAAAATATTTCTTCGCCCAGTCTCGAACATAATTTGCCATCTCCAGATGTCTTTTATAACGGTTCTCCATCCCTTCAGTTAGGATCTTGTCCATCTGTTTATCAAGGGCATATATCAGGGTGACGGCTGGTGTTGTTGGTGTCTGCCGGTCTTTTTCATAGCGCTTGAGCATCGCATCAAAGTCAAAATAATAACCTCGATCCGGGATGGTTCGGGTCTTTTCCAGTGCCCGCTGGGTAACGGTGCATACCGCCAACCCCGGGGGGAGGGCAAAACATTTCTGACTGCTGGTCAGGCAGACATCGATCCCCAACCGGTCGATCTCAATCTTATCACCCATTAAAGAACTGACCGTATCGACCAGCCACAAGACATCAGGATATCTTTTCATCACCTTTGATATCTCTTCGATGGGAGCACGAACACCGGTTGAAGATTCATTGTGCACCAGGGTTAATGCCTCATATTTGCCCGCCCTGAGTTTATCCTCGATCATTTCAGGTTTTATCGCTTTTCCCCATTCAACCGAAAGGGCATCAGCCTTTTTACCACAGGCCTTGGCAATCTTGAACCAGCGGTCGCTGAAAGAGCCATTAACACAGCACAAAACCGATTCCTTTACGCAGTTCCTTATTGAACCTTCCATCACTCCGGTACCCGAGGAAGTGAAGACGATGGTATGATTCTGGGTGTTTAAAGCCTTTTTGATCTTATTGATCACACCTTCATAGAGGGTACCGAACTCCTTCATCCGATGGCCAATCATCGGCTGGGATTGTGCCTTGAGAATATCTTCCCTTACCTCAGTTGGCCCGGGGATAAATAGTTTCTTATGCATAAAACCTCCTTGGTTTTCAAACATCTACAATTTCAAAAAAACAGCATCGATGAAATTTTGATCTGAGTTCATTATTCTATTACTTTTATCCATACTTCTCTTGTTCTGGGGCCGTCAAATTCACACAAAAAAATACCCTGCCAGGAACCGAAGGCAGGCTTGCCGTCTTCGATGAAGATAGTGCGCGATGAGCCGATAATACTTGCCTTGATATGGGCGTCGGCATTTCCTTCACTATGTTCATAAGGGTCACCCGCAGGGATCAATCTCTTAAGCGCGCTCGAAATATCAGAACAAACACTCGGGTCGTAATTTTCGTTGATTGTTACTGCCGCTGTTGTATGGGGAACAAAGATCACACAGACACCTTCTTTTATTTTACTCTTTTTTATGTATTCAGTAACGGGTTGCGTAATATCAATCAATTCACATCGGCTTCTGGTTTTAACCCGAAAGGAATGAATCACCCATTTACTATATACATTTTTTTGGTGTTGTCAAGGTTGACTTTTATCTTATAAGATGTATAATAGCTAGTGCATTTGCTGGTCATTAACTGGCAGGACTGGAGAAACCCCCTGGGCGGGGGAGCCGAAGTTTATCTTTATGAAATCTTTTCCCGTTTAATCAAAAAAGGGCACAAGGTGACTCTTCTGGTTTCCCGACCTAGGGATTTCCCATATTATGAAAATTTAGAAGATTTTGAGATCTATCGTATCGGCAATCGATATAATTTTAATTTTTTCGTGCCCTTCGCGGTCAAGGCATTACTTAGGCACCATCACTTCGACCTAATCATTGATGATTTAAATAAGATTCCATTCTTCACACCGTTCTTTTTAAGAAAGAAACATTTTGCCCTGATGATGCATCTCTTCTTAAAAGATATTTACCGAGAAGTGGGAATTTTTCGAGGTACTTATGTCTACTGGGCAGAACATTTGATTCCCTTCTTCTATCGTAAGACACCTTTTGTTGTCCTCTCGGAAAGCAGTAAAAAAGATCTGAGCCTGCTTGGCTTGAAAGAAGAAAATATCAAGATTGTCTATTGTGGAATTGATCAGAATAAATTTTTATATCGCAAAGAGAAGAAGGAGTTCGGTATAATCCTTTATATGGGCCGATTGAAAAGATATAAGTCGGTTGATCATCTTATTAAGGTTGTCCCATTACTGCTGAAAAAAAGGAGTGATTTCAAGATCATCATTGCTGGTGATGGTGATGCGCGGGATGAATTGATAAAATTGGCAAGGAAAGAAAGGGTTGAATCTTTCATCGAATTTAAATTTGATGTTAGTGAGCAGGAGAAGATTGAACTATACCAGCGAGCCTGGCTTTTGGTTCAACCATCAGTAAAAGAGGGATGGGGATTGACCGTGATTGAAGCTAACGCCTGTGGCACACCCTCAGTGGCTGCCCGCTCACCAGGGTTGATTGAATCGGTTCAGGATGGTAAGACCGGTTATCTCTATAATTATGGCGACTTAGAAGACCTTTGCCGAAAAATTGAAAGACTCTTGAGCAATCGTAAAGAATGGGAAGGGTTCTCGCAGGCATCGATTGAATGGGCAAAGCGATTCTCATGGGAGGAGTCTGCAAATGAGATGGAATCGATATTGACGGCCTTTTTGTCTGATCAGAAAAGATAAGCAATTCGAATTATACCTTGATTATTAAAGGTCTTTGAATATACTCTACTTATGATTGAACACCTTAAGAATATCGAAAAGATTCTCCTCTATACCCTGGAGGTCCTGGTCCCCCAGAAGATCGTTAATATTCTCTATGATAAGATTCATCAACTGATCGATGCCCAGATCCTCAAGCGGGATGTAGAAAACTTTTCATCCTATTTTAAGTTTGTCCTATCATCGTCGGCCATTCCCAAAAAATTATTAATCAACGAAGAGATTGTCCGGGTCTTTATCGACCGGACCTACTCCGGCTTTGATCAGACATTGCGTGACCAGAGGGCGCAAAGGGTATTTGAATATTTAAAAGAAAAGATTGGGGCAGGGGTTGAAATCAATATTAAAAATCTAAGCCGATTAGACCGGATTTTATCTTATGAGTCGAGACCAAACTTTGATCGAGTTAAGGAAAGAATTTTAATTGCCTTAATTCTCAAATGGTTTCAGGGCCCTCTACAGGAGCGGATTTCTGATGAGTTAAATGATTATATAATCTTCCTTGCAACCAGTTTTGGCCAGTATCGATCCGAACGGGTGCTAAATGTTGAGAATGTTACTTTTGAAGTCTCGCAGAATGACTTGGATCTGATTATAAGTGAATTTTCCAATTTTGAATTTGCCTTGCTTGAAGCAATTGAAGAGATCCGTAATGCCTACTCCCGACCTTCTAAATCGCGCAACGGCCGGGACCAATTTCGTTTCGTCTTTGAATCGCTTGATCGACTTGCACTTAAGAGCCAGGAGGGAAAACTAAATGATGTGTCCGCATTTAAGGACAAGATAATCGTTGCTACTACCTTAATCTATCTTCAGGATGAATTCGTCGAGAAAGATGTCGAGGTTAAAAACCTTGTTCAATTATTTATCTCTCTGTACTATCAATTTCGCGATAAACGCCACACGCCTGAAATCTTACCCAAAAATTGAAGAAGTGGGTGGGTTCGTAAATTGCTTTGAGTCTTAAAAATTTCCTCTGTTTATAAACCCGAGCAACGATTGAAGCAACAAAACTTAAATGATCATTGGTATAGACTCGACGGGGAACTGCAAGTCGAAAGGAATTGCCAAAGACCCCACCCCGAATACCACCCTCGAGATAGACTCCGCCGGCCAGGGCAAAGCCGGGATACGGGACATTTATTCGATCTGTATGGATTACAATTGCATGGCCACCAAAAGGCTCAAAGACCGGGATACGGTATCTTTTTAGCTGTTCACCCAGGTGTCGGACCTGACCGATCCTGAAATCAAGATTGCTTTCATCGATTGCCTCGATAAGCCCCTGAGCCATTGCTGCCAAGTCACGACCTGTATTACCACCGTGACTGGGAAAGCCTTCATAAAGTAGTATCTTTTCGCTTAAGAGATCAAAATCTCTTTTATCCCTCATACCAATAAAACCACCAGTATTGGCCAGACCGTCTTTTTTATTGCTTAGATATATATAATCTGCGCGGTCAAAGATTGAACGAACGATCTCAGTAACCGGTTTATCTATCTTCAGGCGTATCTTATTGAAATAGCCATTCTCCGCAAAACGACAGGCATCTAACAAAAGAATGGTACCGTATTTTTTAGTCAGGTCAGCAATCTCTTTAATATTGAAGTGACTGACTGGCTGTCCACCGTTCGTATTACTGGTAATGGTAATGAGAACCATCTTAACCTTTTTGGTCTGTAGTAATTTCTTAGCTTTGCTGATATTCATATTGCCCGGGAAATTCCTGTTGCTATCCGGTAGGGCAAACGGTACGGCCTTAACATTTTTGATATTCTCCTCGGTTGTCTCGAAGAAGTTGTTTCCGAGAACGAGATCTCCAGGTTTCAGAAGATATTGAAAAAGAATATGTTCAGCTGCCCTGCCCTGATGCACGGGGAGGATATGCCTGAATCCTGTAACCCGTCGTGCGGTATCGACGAAATATTCATAAGAATCCTGAAAGGCAAAAGACTCGGTCGCCGCCGTGAGTCTTGCCCACTGTTCAGAACTCATCGCTGAAGTTCCACTGTCAGAAATTAGATCAATACTTACATACCGGCTGGGTATTAAAAAAGGGTTGTAGTGAGATTTTCTGAGAATCGATCGGCGCCGGAACGGGTCGAGCAAAGGGATAGGTTCAACAACCTTTATTCGGTAGGGTTCAAACTCCATAATGCCCGGTCTCAACGGCCAAAGACTTCAACCTGAACGCCGGTAATCTGTTTGGCATCCTGTGCAATCTTTAATAACTTTTCTAATGAAATCGGTTTGAGGGTTTGATCCGCCGGTGAACGATCGAGAGAATAGATCTGAGCAATTTTCGGTTTTATTGTTTTAATTATCTTACACCAGTTACTCAGATGTTGGATATCACAATTGCTGAAACTGTTTTTAAAGAAAAGTGTCTGGGTATAGAGAGGGGTGTGATTCTTAAGATACCTGATATAGTCTTTAAGCCTAATTGAAATCAGCGGGCGATTTATTCTTTGGAAAGAATCTTCATCGCCCGCATCGAGTTTAACAATTACCTTGTCTATCAACTTAAAGGCTTCTCGCTTTTTGATACTGCTGAATCCGGTTCCATTGGTTAAAAGAGCAATCGGCACATGGGGCATAATTATATCTCGAACTTTTTTTATCCCATCAACAATAATATTGAATTTAGGATGAAGTGTTGGTTCGCCGTTGCCGGATAAAGTAATATGGTCGATTTCTGGTTCCTGACCCAGAATCTCCTCAACCGCATCAATAATTTCACGCGCATCAGGGAATTCGCCCCTGGTCGGTCTGGTCTCACCATATTGACAGTAGATGCAGTTAAAGTTACAAACCTTAACCCTGAGGGGAAGGATATTAATACCCAGGGAACGACCGAGCCGTCGTGAATTCACCGGTCCATAAACATAGGAACTCTGCAGGGGTATTGCCATATTTAAGAGGATAAATATTAATAAAAAGAGATAAAAAATCAAGAGGTATTTTCATTATAAAGAGAGGTTCCAGAATTTTTTACTTGACAAATCTTAGAAATTGGTTAAAATTGATATACTTGATTTAGTTTGTAAAGAATCGAGAAAGCATTTATCAAGTTTGATTAGTATTTTTTCTTGATTCGGCATAACAAGGAGGTTCTTATCGAGTAGGCTACCTGTAGTATATGCCTACAAGAAAAAGCCGAAGAAGCGCAAACAACAATGTCAATCATCAATTCAACGGGCGTTTCATAAATCGTTTTGTTGATAAAAATGGAGAAGTGCATTTTTACGAAGAAATCAAGCGTTTCTTCATATACTTTATTTTTGATTTCATAACCAACGCGATAGTTCTATTAATCCTGACTGTTTTGTTCCTTTCTGGGCATCAAACTTTCATAACCTTCTTCCTGATTCTTTTTTTAATTACTTTTTTCACATATCTTTTCGGCGGTTACGAAAACTTCTTCAATCCTACATATGGTTTTACCTGGGAGACGCAATTTACATTCTTCTGGACCCTGTTGATTTCTCTTCTTCTAGTCCACATTCTGCCCATTAGTATACCGGGCGCAAAATTCTGGGGCCTGCTCTGGGTATACTTAAATCTGATAGCACCTTATCTCTCACTGGTTATCAAGAGACTCTATCCATTTCGAACCGTATTCGTAAATCATGAATTTCTTCCACAATATCAGCGTCGCCTCGAATTCTGGGGCTTCAAGATTAAAGAGGTGGTGGAACACGACCATTTGATTGAATGGCTCTGTAAAAAAAGTAATCCAAACAAATTTATTAAAGACTACGATCTAATCTTGATTCAGGCAACAAAACTTGATGGAATCACTCGTACTCTGGCAGATGAATTCTTTATAAGATTTGCGTTATTGAAATCACTCCACCGTCTGGCATTTATTGGAAACAATCATATCTACCCGGTAATAACCCATCCGCTGGTTGGCATCAATCGCCGATTAAAGAGAATAGTCGACTTCCTGATAGTCCTTGTCTTTTTTGTCTTTTTCTGGCCGATATTTCTTCTCCTGGCGATTTTAATAAAGATCGATAGTCCTGGCCCGGTCTTTTACAAGCACCGCCGCATCGGTAAAGGGATGAAATATTTCTCCGCCTATAAATTTCGTACAATGTACCGTGATGCCGATAAGAGACTCACACAATTACTCGGCAGTGATGAAAATCTGAGAAAAGAATTTGAAGCAACCTACAAGTTAAAGAATGACCCCCGGGTAACAAAGATTGGCAAAATTCTGCGTAAATATAGTCTTGATGAACTTCCTCAATTGATAAATGTCCTGAAGGGGGAGATGACTTTGGTCGGTTATCGCCCGATCGTAACCGAAGAGATCAACTACTACCGTAAAAATTCAATGATTGTTTTCCATGTTGTTCCGGGCGCAACGGGTAAATGGCAGATATCGGGTCGTAGTGATATGCCCTATGACGAGCGTGTCCGGATCGATGTTGATTATATTCATAACTGGTCTTTCCTTGAGGACTTAAAGATCCTGCTTAAAACACCCAAAGCCCTAATATCGAAAAAAGGTGCCTACTGATACGTTAATTTCTGAGGCTGGGGGTACATTTGGATTCGGCAAGAAGGTTTGACCAGATTAGGTCTTCCGCTCTTTCTTCTCTGCTGCCGGGAAGAGGATATTATTTAATATCAGCCTGTAACCCGGTGAATTTTTATAGAATTCAAGATTGGTTGGAGGATCATAGACAAAATGCTGGAAATCTTCCGGATCATGGCCGCCCAGATAAGTATAAGTCCCTTTGCCATATTTTCCGTGAATATACTTGGCCTCATCGGTGTTATGCACCTCGCCCAGCACTAAAACCGACTTCTTCAATCGCTCTTTATAAAAACCAACACACTGCCCTAAAAATTCCTTTACCAGCGATGTATGATTTTGCACGAGCATTGTTGGAACCGGATCAAACTTTGCCGAAAAATCGAATAGAGAAAAATAAGTATCCGGTCCGCGAACGATGGCATCATTATAGACATCAATGTCTGAGTGTTCGTAGATATAAGGATCGGCTATAACCTTAAAGTTTTCAAAGGCCAGACAGTTATCGAAGTTTAACCTTGTATTATAACCAGATTCGACCGGATCCCGATCATATACTGCCTCGCATATATCCACTCCCTCAGCCGCCAGACTGATCTCATAGGTATCACAGGCCGAACACATTGCAAATATAAACCCCCCGTTTTCGATATACCTTTTGATCTCCTTGGCTACAGCCAATTTTAATTGGGAAACTTTCTTAAATCCCAATCTTCGAGCCATTGCCTCGTTAATTCGAATTTCTTCCTTATACCAATCTGCATTCTGATATTGAGCCCAGAATTTACCATACTGACCGGTGAAGTCCTCATGATGGAGATGGAGCCAATCATAGTTTACCAATTTACCTTTCAGGACCTCAGCATCCCAAAGGCGATCATAATCTATCCCTGCATATTCAAGGGCTAATGTAACTGCGTCATCCCAGGGTTCAGCATTGGGTGGTATATAAACAGCGATCTTAGGCGCTTTCTCGAGAAGGATCGCCTCCATATTGCTCTCCTGAATAGTCTTGTAAACATCAAGCACTCTATTCCCTTCAACGATCTCAAAAATCACTCCTTTAAGCCGGCAATCCTTAATTATCCTTTCATCATCATCAATCATAAATGACCCACCCCGATAATTCAAAAGCCATTCCACTTTGATCTTTTTCTTTAAAGCACTGTAAGCCACGCCATAGGCCTTGAGGTGGTCACTCTGGGTTAGGTCCATCGGGATCAAAATTTTATTAAATACTAAGAGAGGAAATAAAGCTGCCGCTAAAAATCTAACCATCGCCGCTTTCTTGCCCAATAACCGATCTGATGTGCAAGAAGCAATTTGACCAGATCAACATAAAGAAATGGGACAACCCCCATTAACAGTATCCTGTTGATCCGCGCACCGGTATAAAGCCATAACTGAAAGGAACCTATGATATAGATTATTGCAAGTCCGAAGAAGAGAATCAGCAATCCTTTAAAAAAATTCCTGATTGAGTAGAATTGGCCAATAAAAATTGCAGCAATGATAAAACCAATAAGATAACCACCGGTTGGACCAAAAATTCGACTTATACCACCAAAGCCCTGAGCAAAGACCGGTAAACCAATTGCACCCAGTCCTACATAGAGAATCTGACTCAATCCTCCATAATACCTGAGAATAATACCACTTAGAAATACAAAAAATGTCTGGAGGGTTATCGGTACAGGAGTCCAGGGTAAGGGAATGTAGATGTAGGCGCTGAAGACCATCGCCAGACCAAAGGATAGTGTCATAAAAATAAGCGACTGTCTCCTTGGTATTACTAATGTCCATCTTAATATCCGCTCCATATTAACTCCTATTCATTGCTCTTGATTATTTTCATAATCTCATCCGGATCTTTGGCGTTGCGAAGCATCGTCCTGACTTCTTCTTTCCTGACCAGTCGTGAAATCTTGGCCAGGGTCTTGATATATTCAGACTTTTTATCCTCAGGGGATACAATCATAAATATGAGGTGAGAAGGACGCCCATCGATTGAAGAGAAATCAACACCCTGATCAGAACGACCAAAAGCGAGCACGAGATTTTTTACCGCGTTGGTGCGGGCATGCGGGATGGCAATGCCGTTACCGATCCCGGTACTCTCAAGATTTTCTCTCTTGGCAATTGCAGCGAGAAACTCATCCTTATTAACGATAAGATTATTATTAACCAGATGCTCGGCCAGTTCCTGGATAACCGTCATCTTTTCTCTTGCTTTCAACTCTAATATTACGGCTTCTTTATTAAGTAATTCAGAGATTTTTAAATCCATTCCAGCACCTCCTTAATAATCCAACGCTATGCAATAAATACTGGAACCGGTGAAGCGACTGCAAATTTTTTTGCAGTTTCACCGCTATTTAAGATAAGCAACTGAATGCCATAATCCTTAATGAATTCTACCACTGTTTCAAAAATAAGGCCGTCAACATAATGGAGAGAAGTCTTTACCTCTTTTTCGAATGCCTGGTCCTCAACCATATAGAGATTCTGCCAACCGTTCTCTTCGAGCTCCTTCGAGATTAAATTTAAGTCTCGTTTGGTCAAAGTAGCAAGTTTCTTTTTACGAGACGGTTCGATGATATATAAAACATAGAGACGGGCCTTAAACAGCTGAGCCAGCTTGATTGACCAGTTTATGGCTGAATCTGAGTGGGTATCGGTTAATAGCAACAGAATCTTGCTAAACATTATAGAATATAACGACTGACATCGATATTTTCTATCACATTCTTCAATTTCTTTTTAACATATCGGGCATCGATCTCAACCCTGGTTATCTTGGGATCAGGAATCGAGAAGAGGATGTCTTCCAGCAGGGCATTCATTATTGTATGGAGCCGGCGGGCACCGATGTTTTCGGTCTCGCGATTAACCCGATCCGCCATTTGAGCAATTTCATCTATGGCATCCTCGGTAAAACTGATTTTGACACCATCGGTCTGGAAAAGGGCAATATATTGTTTGATCAGGGCGTTCTCCGGTTCGGTTAAGATTCTCTTAAAATCATCTTTGGTTAGAGGATCGAGTTCAACCCGAATCGGAAACCGTCCCTGTAGTTCGGGAATGAGATCTGAAGGTTTTTTATTGTGAAAGGCCCCGGCCGCAATAAAGAGAATATGATTGGTCTTGACCATGCCATACTTGGTCATCACATTTGAACCCTCAACGATGGGTAGAAGATCTCTCTGTACCCCCTCACGTGAAACATCCGGGCCTGAAGTTGAATTACTACCGACAATCTTATCAATCTCATCGATAAATATGATGCCGGAATTCTCGGCCCGACTGATTGCCTCACTGATCACCTCATCCATATCGATCAACTTCTGTGCCTCTTCGCTCAACAGGATACGCATCGCTTCCTTGACCGTTACTTTACGCTTTTTTGTCTTCCTCGGCATTCCGCCTCCAAAAACTTCATCGATTGCCAGATTGAGTTCCTCAATGCCACTCTGGGTAAAGACTTCAACCAGCGGAAATACCTGTTTGGTTACCTCGATATCGATAATCCGGTTATCAAGTTTTCCTGTCCTTAAGAGATTTCTCAGTTTCTCTCTTGTTTCGTTAACATTCTCCTCCTCTGATATGCGTGGCGTGTAGGGCAGGAGAATATCGAGGATTCTTTCTTCGACCAGGGTTGCGGCCTGAGATTGAACCTTCTCGGTCTTTTCCATCTTGACCATATTTACCGCAATACCGACGATATCTCGAACCATTGATTCAACATCTCTGCCTACATAGCCGACCTCAGTAAATTTTGACGCTTCAACTTTGATAAACGGGGCATTGGTTAAACGAGCCAGCCTTCGCGCAATTTCCGTCTTACCGACTCCGGTTGGACCAATAAGGATAATATTATTAGGGTATATTTCATCCTTCAGAGGTCCTTCCACCCTCTGCCGGCGCCAGCGGTTCCTTAACGCAATAGCCACTGCCCGTTTGGCTTTGTTCTGTCCGATGATATAGCGATCAAGTTCTTTAACAATCTCCCTGGGCGTAAGCCGGTCTTGGTATTCCTTCTCTTGCTTCATGTCTTCAAGGGTTAAACCCTCCGGCGCTGTCTCCTTCTTTTCAGGGATAGATTTTTGAACCATACTCAATTATAATAAAGATATCTTATTCTGTCAACAAAATTCAAGATGGTTCTATTGTTTTCGATTATTCAATCTTGTCAAGGATAATCAGTTTGATTTCAGTCATCTCCTCGATTGCAAATTTAGGCCCTTCCCGGCCCAAGCCACTTGATTTCAATCCCCCATAAGGCATATTATCAATTCGAAAAGTCGGTATCTCATTGACCAGGACACCACCCGCTTCAATCTCCTCGATACATTTAAGAATTTTGTTTATATCTTTAGTAAAAACTGCCGCCTGGAGCCCGTATTTTGTCTTATTTACCTTTTCAATACCGTCTTCAATTCTATTAAACTTATTAACGACAACCAGAGGTGCAAAAGCCTCCTCCTGGATAACTTTACAATCTTCGGGAACGTCAAAAAGGATTGTTGGTTCTAAGAAAGAGCCTTCGGTCTTACCACCGAGCAAGAGTTTACCACCGGCCTGGACTGCTTCATCAATCCATTCTTTAATTTTTTCAGCCGCTGTCGGTGAGATCATAGGGCCCATCTCGGTATCCTCCCTTAAGGGATCACCTACTCTTATTGCTTTCACCTCTTCATATAAAATCTGGAGGAATTTTTCAAAGATATCCTCCTGCACATAAACCCTCTGGATTGAGATACATACCTGTCCGGCAAGGGTATAACCACCGACCCTTATCTTTTTTGCCACTGCTTCTAAGTTTTGGTCGGGGAAGATCATTACCGCTGAATTTGAACCGAGTTCCATTGTCAGTTTTTTCATTCCGGCAATCGAGGCAATTCTTTCGCCAATCTCCAGAGAACCGGTAAAAGAGATTTTTCTTATTGATGGGTGCCTGACCAGGGAATCACCAATTTCTCCTCCCGGTGCAGTAATGACTGATATGGCTTCAACCGGTAAGCCGGCATCGACTAAAATCTCAGCCAGCCTAATTCCCGAAATCGGTGTTTTGGTTGCAGGTTTGTGAATCACCGCATTGCCTGCGGCCAGTGCCGGCCCGATTTTGTGGGCCGAAAGATTGAGGGGAAAATTGAAGGGTGTAATTGCCAGGACAATACCAACAGGTATTCTTTGATAAAATCCAATCTTGCTACTCTTGGCGATCAGATCAAATCTAACTGTCTGGCCACACAATTCTCGAGCCGCATCCGCCGATAATTTTAAGGTCAGAGAACAACGTGCTACCTCAGCCCTGGCCTCGCGGATTGTCTTACCAACCTCAAGCGCGATCGTCCGGGCCAGGTCCTCATTGCCGGAAATTTTCTGGGCGGCAGTTTCAAGAATTTTTGCTCGTTCTCCAGCCGGTAAATCGCGCATTATTCTTGCTGCTTTGACCGCGTTAGCGATCACAAGGTTAATATCATCACTATCGGCCCGGGCAACCTGATCAATAACCTGCCCATTGTAGGGATTGACGACATCGATCATTACATCCTTTTTTATCCGTCTACCGTTAATAAACATAATCACCTCTCAGTTTGATGGACCGGTTGACCCCGGTCGATAAGTCTGCGGATCTCTTTTTTCCAGGGTCTGCATATTGATACAATACAGGTGAGAATGGTAATAATGTCACACATATAAATTAGACCATCAGACTAACAGAGATCAGGTTGAAGAAATTTTTTGACAGGCTGTTATCACTCTGTCTATCTGTATCTGCTTTATTCGATTGGAAGCAAAAATTTTCACAACTTATACCCGATCTTGCGCAGGAATTCACGACGCCTCTTCAAGTCCTCGGGCGACTCAACCCCCTTGGGTTTGAAACCATCAATCACTCCGATAATTCCTCGGCCCTGTTCGCTTTCAGCCAGGACAACTTCAATCGGATTGGCCGTGGCACAGAAGATCGAACAGACTTCAGGGCAGTCCTTGAGCCGGCCGAAAATATTAATTGGATAGGCGTCTTTTAATACGATAACAAATGTATGGCCGGCGCCAATCTGCAGGGCGTAATCAGCGCTCAATCTTTTGAGTTCTTCACTATTACCCTCGATCCGGACCAGGCACGGGCCCGATGCTTCACAAAAGGCGATGCCAAATTTTGCACCGGGAACAGTATTGATAATTGCTTCATAGAGATCTTCTGCGGTTTTAATAAAGTGGGTCTGCCCGATGATAATATTTAACCCTTCAGGAAGAGTAATTTTAACCGATTTCAATTCCATAACTTAATATTATTTTAATTTCATCCAAAGTCAAGTCGCAAATTATCGTAATTACAAAAACCTTTGACTCTTGGAGTTAGCTTACTTATCTTTCTTTATCAAGGCATAACCTACACTTCCCAGACCGATAGTGGCTGCGACATACAATATTACAACACCCAGAATCCATATCAGGGCACCGAAAAAGCCGAGTCTTTTCAGAAATATACCCAGTATCAAAATAATCACCATCGCCAGCCAGCCAATCGTAAGTATTCCAATCTTATTCTTAATCGGCCAGTTAAAGCCGAGACAGACCCTTTCTCCTAAGACAGATGAAAATGCAGAGATACCAAATATGATGGCAATAGAGATTGCGAGGATAAATGCGGGTATTATGGGGATGCCGATGATTGAGATAACAAACAGGATGATCAGGGGCACAAACATAACTTCGATACCGATGCCAATGGCGATGTCAATCCAGATATTATGTTTTATTTTATTGCCAATAGTTTCAATTGCATCAGGAAAGATCAGCAAAACCAAAAGGCTCAATATATACATTACCAGAATAAAGGCGAAAGTGGCAAATCGAGACAATATGCCTCTCAATGGAGTATGATTCTTGCGCCACTTAAATAATGGTCCAATCCGGGGCATAATCCGGTTGAGTTTACCGATATCAAGAGCCGTGATCTCTCCTTCAACAATCGCATAATCGGAACGATTCACGCTTCCACCAACAGTTGCGATATCGCCCTCAACGACTGAACCGGAATCGAGTTCTACTGAACCACCGGCTACCGCAATATCACCTGCGATCCTTCCTCTATTTTTTATCGAACCTCCGGCAAATGCCGCATCACCGGTTATCACTCCATAATTTTCAATCTCACCACCGAATACTAAAACATCACCATCAATTTTGCCATTTATGGTAACCGATCCACCCATAACAGCAAGGTCGCCATCTATTACGCCATCGATCCGGGCATTGCCACTGACCGAAACATCTTCCCTTAATGTGTCACCGGTTTTTAAATAAAAATCACCTGCCTGTGAACGAGAAGCGAAGCCGGTCTTATAATCAGGAGAACCTGTGGCAAGAATAGGAAACAGGGATAAAATTATTATCAATTTATTCATTTTTCCGGTCCATAAGTTTTTGTCTCTTTCCATAACTTATATAACAAAAGGACTATCATACCAGTACCAAAGAAGAAGACCACGAGACGGATAAAAAATCCCAGATAGGGAATCAGACAAACCAGGGTAATAACCACAAATCCAAGAAGGAAGGCAAGATATGGTGAAACCGAAATGTCTTTTTTGATCAATTCAATCACCCAGTTACCAAAACCGGTGGAGAAGATAATGCTGGCAACATAGGCTAAAGTAAGAAAGAGAAATGTGCCAAAGATAGCAATCGGGAGGCCGATGATTGTAATAAGGGTAATCACTGTAACGACCGGAATTATAATAATGGTAAGAAATCCAATCCCAAGACTTCTCCAGGTAGAATCCTTAAGGATTTCAGTGGTTCGTTTGATATAGGGCTTAAATAGTGCAATAAGGATCAGACCAATGATAATCTTACTGATAAAGAAGATGGTCTTAAAGATCCTGATAATACCTTTTGCTCTTTTGGACCGCTGGGCCTTCACGGCGATCTTTTTAAATTCAGTCTTACCTAAGATTCTTGCCTGAGGGTCAATCACCGGTGCTTCCTGACTTCTGATAATAAGATCTTCCATTACTAAAGCATCAGACGCAATATTGACTTTCTTTGCACCAATATTAACATTACCAGCCTTTCCCTTAAGAATGAACTCCCCCATATTTCCTCTAACCTTACCATCAATCTCACCATTCAGCAGAACCTTACCGCCAAAGGCGAAGAGATCTTTTCTAACCAGATGAGTGCTGTCGGTCTTTAATTCCCCACCGAAAAAGCCGAGATTATTCTGGATATTGCCCGCGCAGGTCAGTGAACCACAGAATGCCCATAAGCTTCGACAATCTTTTGTGCTGATTGATATTTCGGAACCGCCCGTGTAGATTGAACCATCGATTATATTCTTGATCTGCACCTCCTGACCGAAAGCGAACACATCGCCATTGATCTTTCCCTCTATCTTTATCGTCCGGGCCATTGCAACGATGTCGTCATCGATGATCTCATCCGCACCGATAACAACCTCATTACCAGTCTTAATTACCAGACTGCTTGCGGGAACAATCCAGAAAGCAGTTATCAAGAATACGGGTAAGATTGCAAACCTTGTCATTTTACCTCCTTTTTCTAATTTTACTAAATTTTATTATATTGCCATCCATTCCTTCGAAAAGTTTCTACTGCCCGGCTGCAGATATAAAATAGTAATAAAGAGAAAAGAAAACCGATCGAAACCTGAGTGGTGTTATGTTTTATACAGGAAGAAGTTAAGAGCCAGATACTATTGCCGAAAGGCCTGATTTTATCAAAAACCTTGAAGATCCCGGGTAGCGAAAGTAGTACCTTAGAAAGGAGGAGATTCAACAATGGTGAGAATAGTAGAATTAAAAGCCCGGCAAGATAGAGACCAGCAAATGCCGGGACCACCCTTGACCAGATTTTCGATCGCCGGATACCGATTTTAACAAGAACCCGGGTATTAAAGTCCACCCGGGGGAAGAATTCAATTAACCCTGCCACCCCATTCTTAATTCGTTCCATCTCAAGGTAGTATGCCTGACACTTAGCGCATTCTTTAAGGTGTTGAAACAGATAAGCCTCCTCATCGCTTGTGATCTCCTGGTCCAGTCTTTTCTGGATTAACTTTTCTACCGCCTGGTGTTTCATCATTAAATGATACGCAAAATTTTCAGAAAAGTTTCACCCTTTTTTGCATCTTTTTTCCATTCGCGTAAGCAATGATCGGAGTCTTTTGCGGGCGCGATGCAAACGGGTCTTGATTGTGGTAACGGGCTGATTCAAGATCTTACTCATTTCATCATAGGAAAGTCTTTCCCGGTGGAATAAGATGACCAGCGCACGGTCGATCGGCGAAATAGCCTGCAGGGCCCTTTCCATCTCTTTTAATTTCTGCTCTTTTTCATATTTTTCAAAGACATCAGCATCAATTAAATGTTTCTCGTCAAGTTCTTCATAAACAATTTTATTTCTTCTAAAAAAATCAATCACCAGATTGTGGGCGATGGTAAATAACCAGGACAGTAATGATCTGGTCGGGTCATAAGATTTTATTGATTTGAAAAATTTAATAAATGTCTCAAGGGTCAATTCTTCTGCATCATCATAATTTTTCACCATCCGCAGAATATAACTGAATATTCTACCTTTATAGAGATTCAGAATTTTTTCACAGGACTTTTCATCGCCTTTTAAGACGCTTCTAATTATCTCTTTTTCTTCAGACATTAAGATGAGTATACATAACTTAATCGAAATGGCAAGTTCCGGCTGAGCAATGCAGTTTTATCCTTTCTTGGCTGCAAAAATCGACTTTGTATTAATCCTTTGGTTAGTCGATTTCGCTTGGCTCATTTCTCCTTCGTTTGAAACTCAACCAATTCATGGACATTACCGAAAGGATCTCTAAAGGCTGCGTAAACACCCACCGGGCATTTTTGTGGCGTTTCGTGGATTAGTTCGACTCCTTTACTTTTTAAATCTTTCAGACTTGCTTCTAAATCGTCGGTTTGAAAATTAATCAGAGTTTGGGCAACATTTGGATAGTCAATATGTACAGGATTGGGTACTTCGTAGAGAATCAGAGGAATTCCCTCGTGAGCCAGTTCCACAATCTTTGGATAATGTGCTCTTGAACAAACTTCAAAACCCATCTTATTACAATAGAAATCTATTACCCTATCCATATCACTCACATTGATTTGAATAACACATACTTTTGGCATCGCTACCTTCCTTTTTAAAGACAACTTTACCAGACATTCTGCGGATACAAAAATTTTTCGACCCATACTGAGTGAAGTTTAGGCAGGGTAAAAGGCAGAGTAATTACATGCAGATATAAGGAATAATATGAGAAGTATATCAGTCTTCCCGATCTTTTCCTCTGGTCTGAGAGAACCACCGGTTCTTGAAGAAAGCCCTGCCCCTACATCTTGCGAAGCATTGATTGGCGGCCGGCGAGCTTCCAGGGGCTTGCAGTCTGCTGGGTTACTTTTGTAGAAACTGTCATCTTTTGCTCCTGCAAGGTCTTTGTAATCAAGGCAGCAATTGCTGCAGTCTCGTATTTTCCTTTTTTGTATTCAATCTTCCCTAAAATTCGGTCAATAAATGTTGTATCATATTCACCTGCGACAAACTGAGGATTCTCCATAACCAGTAGATGAAATGGGATAGATGTTTTTATTCCATGAATAGTATATTCTCTTAATGCCCTTTTCATTCTTTCAATTGCCTCTCTTCGTGTTGGTGCCCAGACCAGCAACTTTGCGATCAATGGATCATAATATACGGGCACTTCAAAACCTTCGTATATTCCGCTGTCAAGTCGGACGCCAATACCACCGGGTTCAACCAGTTCAGTTATTTTGCCGGTTGATGGCATAAAGTTATTCTCCGGGTCTTCAGCCGTTATACGACATTCAATCGCCGAGCCGTTGATTCTTATATCCCCCTGTCTTAAAGTTAACTTTTCACCCGCAGCAATCTTGAATTGCTCTTTGACAATATCAATACCGGTGACAAGTTCAGTAACCGGGTGTTCAACCTGCAACCGTGTATTCATCTCGAGGAAATAGAAATTTTTATTTTTATCAACCATAAATTCTACAGTCCCGGCATTATTATAACCTGATACCTTTACTGCTTTCTTTGCTGCCTCACCCATCCTTTCTCTCAATTCTGGTGTCATAATTGCTGAAGGTGATTCCTCAATGAGTTTCTGATGCCTCCTCTGGATTGAGCATTCCCTTTCACCAAGATGGACAACATTTCCATAATTGTCGGCGAGGATCTGAAATTCTATATGTCTTGGTTGTTTAAGAAATTTTTCGATAAAGATTGTAGGATTACCAAATGCTGATTTTGCCTCACCGATTGCCTGCTTGATTGCGGTCCCCAGATCTTTTTTATCCCTGACAACGCGCATCCCTTTCCCGCCGCCACCGCCTGCCGCCTTTATCAGGACCGGCAGGCCGATCTTTTCTATTACCTTTAATGCCTCGGTTTCGTCTTTAATTGCACCTTCACTACCAGGGATCACCGGCACCCCTGCCTTAAACATTGTAATCTTTGATGCAATCTTATCACCTAAAAGTTCAATCGCCTTTGAATTTGGTCCGATAAAAATTATGCCCTCAGTCTCACAGGCCTTTGCAAATTCGGTATTCTCGGCAAGAAATCCATAGCCTGGATGGATTGCCTCAGCATTTGATTTTTTTGCGACATCGATTATCTTTTCGATGCGCAGATAACTCTCAGTGGATGGTGAAGACCCGATATAATAGACCTCATCCGCAAAACGGGTATGCAGGGCAGTCCGGTCCACATCAGAATAGACCGTGACCGATTTTATCCCCATCTCCCGGCAGGCCCTTAAAACCCGCACCGCAATTTCCCCCCGATTGGCAACAAGAATTTTCTTAATAGCCATATATTATTCTGAATTCATTAAATTCACCGGTGGGTGGTTCCCAATCGACCTTAACGTCTCTCACTATGGCACCCGGTGGTCCAACCCGACACCATTCGATAAGTTTTAAAATATCTTCCCGTACTCCCTCACAAACCACTTCCACCCGACCATCGTCGAGATTCTTTACCCAGCCTTTCAAACCGAGTCCCTTTGCCTCTTCCTGGGTGCAGGCACGATAGAAGACACCCTGAACCCTGCCTGATATATAGAGATGCGCCCTTGATAAATCTATTTTTTTCATAGGTGATTACTTATTTTATTACAAAAAAGAAGAAAGTCAATAGATCTTATTGACAAATTTCTTTTTTAGATTAAGATTTTATATTCGTTCTCGTTTATCAGGATAATTTATCTTTGTTAAGGAGGTTTTTATGAAGTATGTGGTGGTTGTTTTCTTAATCGGGATCTGTCTGGTCAACAGTGAAGAATTGGTTCAGATATTCCCGATCAATCAGGATGAGGTTCAAAAACTCACTCATAACCGGATCCCGGTTATCGCTCAGATAGAAAATTCTTACATCGCATTGCTGAACTGCGACGAAATTGCTCGACTCAATGAGACTAAAATTGATTATCAATTGATCAGCAGTGCACCACCGTCGGAGGACTTCTATATTGTCACTCCGCCAGAAAATGCGGATTTAAACTATTGTGCCTCGGTCGTCGCTCAATACGCTACAATTCTCTTGACCTATGAAGGAAGATTCCTTGTCTCGGGAAGACCATCTATGATTGAATACCTGCCCAACCTGAGATACCATATTGCCCATATACCCCGTTCGCCAATGGTTCTTGAGTCAAGATTTCTGCCCGAAGTTAAACCCTCAAACAGATACAACGCTGTGGTGAAATGGGTTATCGACCAGATTACCCCTGGTGAACTGGCGCAACTTATCCGTGATCTCTCCGGCGAAAATCCGGTTGTGGTAGGCGGTCGCACCGATACCATCCTTACCCGGCATGCCAACTGGGCTAAAAATTCTGTTGCCATAAGATATTACTATGAAAAGATGCGTTCTTACGGTGTTGATTCTGTTGTCTACCACCCTTTCAGCACCGATAGCAATGTCATTGCCACCCGGGTGGGCCGGGTCTATCCCCGCCAGCAGTATCTAATCGGCGGCCACATTGATGATATGCCCAATGCCAGTCGTGCCCCAGGTGCTGATGACAATGCGACTGGGACTGTTGCCGGAATGATCTGTGCAAAGTACATCCGGGGTATACCGTTCAAACGGACCATCAAATTTGTCGCCTGGAATCAGGAAGAGTTAGGGCTTATTGGCAGCGAGGCCTATGCCAGTCAGGCCGCTGCCCGGCGTGATTCAATCCAGGGTTATTTCAATGCGGATATGATTGCCTATGAAACCTCGAATTTCGATTCGATCCGATGTTACAATGGTAACCGTGCCGGTTCGATTATATTAAGCAATAAATTCAATCAGATGAATATCGATTATAATCTCGGCTTAAGAATCCGCCTCTCGACCTCGACCCCGACTAACTCTGACCATTATTCCTTCTGGAGAAACGGTTTTGAAGCAGTTGATATCTATGAAGATGACGCAAATCCGTATTATCATACTGCTAATGACCGGATCACGACGCTTGATACCATCTATTATACCAAAGTCGTCAAGTGTATGGTGGCAGCCGTGCTGGAACTGGCTGAACCTGATACTGTTTTTCAGGATCTTGAAGAAAAAATCTCAACCAAACTGAACCGGGCCATATCGATCAGACCCAATCCGGCACGCAAGTTCGTGACCTTTACGGTTAATGATCCACAATTTGAGAATGGCATGATTAAGATCTATGACACTTCGGGAAAGTTGATTACTGAATACAACTCCCTTCAGGCAGGTCAGCCTTTATACTTGAATTTGAGCCCTGGTGTCTATTTTGCCCGATATATAACCCTTGATCAGGTGGTCACGAAGAAATTTATTCTGGTCGAATAAAATTTGTTATCAAGCAGGGAGGCTCACTCGGAGCTTCCCTGCTTGATCATTGAATTACCGGACCTTTATCAGTATCCGGTCACCCTGTTCCTGAATTTCCAGAACCTCGTAGTGCTGATAGATCTCTTTAAGTCGCCCCCACTGATTTTTTCGGATAAAGAGAGTCTTGGCGGGCCGACTGAAGGCGATGGAATAGAGATGCTCTTTTAATTCCTTGAGGCCATCACCATATTTGGCCGATACGAAGAAAGCATCCGGATACTGTTTTTTAATTCGGTCGATCACATTCGTTTCAAAAATGCGGTCACATTTATTAAAGACCATAAGCTGGAAAGTGGAGTCGGCCTTGATTTCAGTTAATACACTTTTGACCGCCTCAATTCTTTCCTCCCATCCTTCTTGAGAAATATCGATGACATGAAGGATAAGATCGGCCTGACGAACCTCTTCAAGGGTCGCATGGAAAGAAGCAATCAGGGAATGGGGTAAATGTTTTATGAAACCGACTGTGTCGGTAAGCAGAACTTTACGCTGATGAGAAAAGTAGAGGACACTGGTATGGGGATCCAGGGTCGAGAATAGCATATCGTCGACTTTGACCTTCGATTTGGTGAGGGCATTCAGGAGAGATGACTTACCGGCATTGGTATAACCAACAATTGAGATGTTAAACATCATTTTCCGTTCTTTGCGCTGTTCAGTTCGATCGACCTCGATCTTCTTCAGTGCTTTTTTCAAGGTGCTGATCCGGCGCCGAATCCTCCGTCGGTCAACCTCTAACTTTTTCTCGCCCGGGCCCCGGGTTCCGATACCACCACCAAGTCTCGAGAGTTCAAGACCTTTACCAACCAGGCGGGGGAGACGATATTCAAGTTGCGCCAGTTCAACTTGAAGTTTGGCTTCACGGGTATGAGCGTGCTGGGCGAAGATATCGAGGATCAATGTTGTTCGGTCGATCGTCCGCACATCGGTCAATCTCTCAATATTTCTAATCTGACTTGCTGATAATTCGAGATCAAATATGAGGAGATCAATTCGGTGTCGATGACAGATATCCCCTATTTCCAGGATCTTACCATAACCGAGAATTGTTGCGGGTTCAAATCGCTCTCTTATCTGGAGAATCTTCTCAACAACTACTGCCCGGGCAGTTTCACTGAGGGCAGCCAGTTCTTCGAGGGAGTCGATTGCACGCCAGCGCTCCCGGGTTGAAGTGCAAACACCGACCAGGAGGACCCTCTCGCCCCTGCTTTCCATAAATCAAAAACCTGAAAAAGGTTCTGGAATTGATATTTCGACTAACATCTTTGATAGGCAAATATAATGCGCTGGATAATTGTCGATACTGTTCCTAAAACAAGAAGGATAAGTAAATAAACCATAATCTTCACACCCAGGATTGAACCAATAAAGAGAATAAAAAATCTTGTTCCTCTTTCAAAAAAACCTACTTTTCCTGTAATACCGAGCCCCTCGGCCCGGGCCCGAGTATAACTGACCAGTAGTGAACCGGAGAGAGCCAATATCACCAATATTGTATATTGCCAGTTTAATCGGCCCAGGAAGATACCGAGGCCGAGAAATATGAAACATTCACTGATTCGATCCAGGGTCGAATCTAAAAATGCACCGAACCGGGTTACTCTATTTAGCCGACGGGAAAGTTCGCCATCGATCATATCAAAGAGACCACTTATGACCAGAACGATCCCCCCCATAAAAAAATAACCCCGGGCATAGAGAAAAGCGGCTACCAGACTGATTATAAAGCCGGTTATGGTTACGAAATTAGGAGCAATCTTTAAGTGAACTAAAATCTGAGTTATCGGTGATAGTCCTCTTTTCAATATTCGACCGACCAGATCAACCATTGCACCCCTTAATTAAAACAACAAACTCACCGCGCGGTTTTGTGTCATTGATTAATTCTTTTACGGTGCTAACTTTACCTCTAATAAATGTTTCAAATTTCTTGGTCAACTCCCGGGCAAGGACAATCTCACGATCACCCATTATCCGGAATATCTCATCCACCAATCGACCAACCCGCATCGGTGATTCATAGATGATAATCGTCCGGCGCTCAGCACTCAGATCTTCAAGCCGACGGACTCTCCGGCCGGGCTTCTTGGGCAGATATCCCTCAAAGACAAAGTGGTCAGTGGGCAGTCCTGAAGCGACCAGGGCCGATAGAATGGCTGAAGGTCCGGGAACCGGTATAACCCGGATCCCGTTCTTTAACGCCTCCTGGATAAGATAAAATCCGGGATCGGAAATCCCGGGTGTTCCCGCATCACTGATAATCGCGATCGATTTTTGCTCCTTAAGTAATTTAATTAAATGCGGGGTCTCTTTTATTTTATTATATTCATGGTAACTAACGATACGATTCTTAATACCATAATGCTTTAAGAGAATCCCTGCTCTTCGCGTATCTTCACAGGCAATCAGATCCACATCTTTTAAGGTCTCCAATGCCCTGATGGTAATATCTTTTAGGTTGCCGATCGGTGTCGATACAATATACAACCCGGGCTCGATCATTCAATCTTCCATTTAGTGAATTCAAAAAATCTGGCTGCTTTCAGGGCAAAGCGGTAGTCCTTTATTGCTTCCAGCACAATCCGTGTTGCATCTTTACCTAAAAATGTTGAAAATGATTCATAGATCAGATCGAGCCATCGGGCAAAACCTTTGATTAACATTTCGGGAGCAACCATTGCCTCTCCTGAGATGGAAAGGTCAGAATTGATTTTAAAATTTTTTAAGAATGCATACTCCTTCTGTGCAGTCTCCTTGGCAATCATTGTTGTCCGCAAGACCAGTGCCGAACCCAAAGTCTTACTAAACTCCCGATGGAGGGTGGTAAAGACCTTTATGAACATCTCGAGCTGGGAGGGTGTTGCCTGGGCAATTGATGTTATCTGGGTTTTATCAAAAACGGCAATCTTGAGATCAGGTTTACTAAGAAATTTTATTATTTTGCTTTCATCTTCCTCGCAGTGGGTTTGTCCGCTCAGATAACAGCCGATAACCTTGCCATTCTCAAATTTTATAAATGACTCTTCGAGTTTATCCC
This sequence comes from Caldifarciminota bacterium, assembly GCA_965648915.1. GTDB lineage: Bacteria > Hydrothermota > Tepidihabitantia > SM23-42 > CAYGYG01 > CBFGIV01. Next base: position 45,186 of record CBFGIV010000015.1, read on the forward strand.
GTACCCATAAAAACCCATTAAAACCCGATTGTTTAAGGCGGCTGAAGAGAATTTTAGGTTGAATTTTTGTAAGATCAATATCGACCTTTACCGGTTTCTGAGAAATACTGGCGATAATCATCTCGAGTAACTGAATATCAACTGCATAAGACGAAATTATGCCGGTATCGGCTTTTTTCGCCTTCTCGACCACCTCTTTTATCGAAATAAGTGATCGTTCATTCTGTTTGACCCGTGCCGCATTAAACGGCTCACCCTGGTTGAGAAAAATAAGATCGATCGAATCCGGATAGATGATTGATATATATCCCGATATGCGGTGCGCCCGCTCCCTTTTCCCGGCATGGAGAAGATTGTCAAAATTGATAAACTGAAGTTGGGCATTATCTAAAATTGCTTTACCCTTGGGTAACTTCATACTCTGTTTTATTATATCCAAATTTTTGAAAAGTCAACGATAAAATGTAGATAGACCTAGACATCGTAACCAGGTGATAAGGATATTAAAAGGGATATTGACAGAAGAGGGCATTCCCCGTATTATGGATATTATGAAAAGATTAAAAAAGAAAGGAGGA